>NZ_LOYC01000030.1:0-689456 GCF_001524725.1 Burkholderia sp. MSMB1072 | reverse complement strand
GGTGTGTAAGCGCAGTAATGCGTTCAGCTAACCGATACTAATTGCCCGTAAGGCTTGATCCTATAACAAGTCTGTCTTAGCAGAACTTGTTGATTCTCGTGTGCGATACACACAACCTGATTACTGCTTCTTCCAAGATTGGTTGCGCTGCGAAGCAACGCAACAACCCTCTTTGCCTGATGACCATAGCGAGTCGGTCCCACCCCTTCCCATCCCGAACAGGACCGTGAAACGACTCCACGCCGATGATAGTGCGGATTCCCGTGTGAAAGTAGGTAATCGTCAGGCTCCCTAAGCCGAACCCCCGCCCGACCAGGCGGGGGTTTTTGCATTTGTGCGGCGGAAATCACTACCGCATCAATCGCAACATCAAATCCCCTCAATCGCCCCTATCTCCAGCGATTCAATCGATTATTGATCGCATCTTCGATCAAGATCGCAACTTGCCCTCCGCAACGTATCGTCAAGCGCGATTGTGCGACCAGCTCCACTTCCTGGAGCCGGGCACCTCGCCCCGTCTTCGGTCAGGTAATCCAAAATCGGTGCGAAATGGGCGCTTTATTCGGCGGGGCCACGTAAAATTTGCGAATCCCCATCTCTGCATTCAAAACGATGAACGCCGCCACCCAGGTAGCCCGGGCTGTTTGCCCGCATGATTGTCCGGACACGTGCGCCATGCGAGTGACCGTCGAGAACGGCAAGGCAATCAAGGTCACGGGCGATCCCGACCATCCGCCGACGCAGGGTGTGTTGTGTACGAAGGTCAGCCGATACGCGGATCGCGTTCATCACCCCGATCGCCTCACTGTCCCGCTCAAGCGGGTCGGCCCGAAGGGAGAAGGGCGCTTCATGCCGATCAGCTGGAGTGAGGCGTTCGACGAGATCGGACGCCGCCTCGGTGAAATCGCCGCACGCGCGCCGGAAGCGATCGTGCCGTACAGCTATGCGGGAACGATGGGGCTCGTGCAAGGCGAAGGCATCGCCCAGCGCTTCTTCCACACGCTCGGCGCCTCGCGGCTGGAGCGGACGATCTGCGCGGCAGCCGGCGCAGCGGGGCTGCGATACACATACGGCGGCAGTGTCGGCATGCACCTTGAATACTTCGAGGAAAGCGAGCTGATTCTGATATGGGGCGCGAATCCGATTGCATCGAGCCTGCATTTCTGGACCCGCGCGCAGGAAGCGAAGCGCCGTGGCGCGCGTCTTGTCGCGATCGACCCATATCGTTCGCTGACCGCAGAGAAATGCCATCAGCACATCGCACTGAAACCCGGTACCGATGGTGCGTTTGCGCTCGGCATGATGCATGTGCTGATTACCGAAAACCTGCTCGATCACGATTACATCGCCGACCACACGCTCGGCTTCGACGCGCTCAAGGCGCGCGCGATGTCCTATCCGCCGGCACGCGTGGCGGAGATCTGCGGCATAGATGCGTCGGTGCTGATCGATCTTGCGCGTCGCTACGGCGCTACCCGGAAGGCAGCGATCCGCCTCAACTACGGCATGCAGCGTGTTCGCGGCGGCGGCAATGCCGTGCGCGCGATTGCCAGCCTGCCGGCGCTGACGGGGGCGTGGCGCGATCGGGCAGGCGGCCTGCTGCTGTCGTCGTCGGAATCGGCGCCCGTCAATCAGGCGGCGCTGCTGCGTCCGGACCTGATGCCGGGTTGGCCGCACAAGCTGCCTCGTATCATCAACATGAACGCGATCGGCGACGCGCTGCTGCATCCGGGAGACGCGACGTTCGGGCCGAAAGTCGAAGCAGTGATCGTGTACAACTCGAATCCGGTGGCGGTTGCGCCGGACTCGTCGAAAGTCGCCGCGGGCTTCGCGCGCGACGATTTGTTCACGGTCGTTCTCGAGCACTTCAAGACAGATACGGCCGATTTCGCCGACATTGTATTGCCGGCAACCACACAGCTCGAACATCTGGATGTCCATAAATCGTATGGCCATACCTATGTGATGGCGAACCTGCCGGCGATTCCGCCGGTGGGAGACGCGCGGCCGAACACGGAGATCTTTCGCGGGATCGCGCGCAGCATGGGCCTTGACGAGCCCGCGCTCTATCACAGCGACGAAGAGGTCGCGCGCGCGGCGCTTCGCTGGGACGATCCGGCGCTCGACAGCGACTGGGACACGCTGAAGCGGGCCGGCTGGCTGAAGCTCAAGCTGCCGGAGGCGCCGTTCGCGAATGGCGGTTTCCGCACGCCCTCCGGCAAGTGCGAGTTCTACAGCCCGCGGCTCGAGCAGATGGGCACGGATCCCGTTCCCGACTACCTGCCGCCGTTCGAATCCACCGAAGCCGCGCCCGAGCTCGCCGCACGCTATCCATTGGCGATGATTTCGCCGCCGGCCCGCCACTTCCTGAATAGCACGTTCGTAAACGTCGACAGCCTGCGTTCGACGGAAGGCGAGCCGCACCTCGACATGCATCCGTCCGACGCCAGCGCTCGCGGCATCGCAGAGGGCGACGTCGTCCGCATCTTCAACGACCGCGGCTCGATGCAGGCGCGCGCGCGAATCACCGATCGCGCGCGTGCCGGGCTCGTCGTCGGGCTGTCGATCTGGTGGAAGAAACTGTCACCGGACGGCAAGAACGCGAATGAGGTGACGAGCCAGGCGCTGACCGATCTGGGCAATTCGGCGACGTTTTACGATTGTCTTGTGGAAGTTGAGCGAATTTGATCGAATATCGCCGTATGATCAGACGAAATTGACACGCAAGTTCGAAGTGGACATCTAACCCTGTTGTCTCGGGGCGGGGGAGCCGTTACGATGCGTTTTAGCACGACCATTCGAAAATCTGTGAGGAGACGCGCGGTATGGACAAAATTTGGCTGAAATCGTACCCACCCGGCGTTCCAGCCGAAATCGACCCCTCTCCTTATCCGTCCGTCCCGGACCTGCTCGACGAAAGCTTCCGGCAGTATCGCGACCGTACCGCGTTCGTTTGCATGGGCAAGCGCATCACGTACGGCGAACTCGACAGGCTGTCGCGTCAGTTCGGCGCTTGGCTGCAGTCCCGCGGCCTGGCTCGCGGGGCGCGCGTCGCGATCATGATGCCGAACGTGCTGCAGTACCCGCTGACGATCGCTGCGGTCCTGCGCGCCGGCTATACCGTGGTCAACGTCAATCCGCTCTATACGCCGCGCGAGCTCGAGCATCAGCTGAAGGACAGCGGTGCGGAGGCGATCGTCATCCTGGAGAATTTCGCGTCGACGTTGCAGGCCGTCATCGCCAATACGGCCGTCAAGCACGTGGTCGTCGCATCGATGGGCGACTTGCTGGGCATCAAGGGATGGATCGTCAATTACGTCGTGCGTCACGTGAAGAAGATGGTGCCTGCGTGGCAGTTGCCGTCATTCACGCGCTTCAAGGCCGCGCTCTCGGAGGGCGCACGACAGGCGTTCAAGCCGCAGAAGATCGGCCCCGACGACATCGCGTTCCTGCAGTACACGGGCGGCACGACCGGCGTTGCGAAGGGCGCGACGCTGCTGCACCGGAACATCGTGTCGAACGTGCTGCAGGCCGGCGCCTGGCATCAGCCGGCCCACGACAAGTACCCCGACGTGAAACAATTCGTGACGGTTGTCGCGCTGCCGCTGTATCACGTGTTCGCACTGACCGTCTGCGGTTTCCTGACGATGCGCACGGGCGGCATGGGCGTCCTGATCCCGAACCCGCGCGACATCGCCGGCATGATCAAGGAACTGAAGGGTTACCAGATCTCGACGATTCCGGCCGTCAACACGCTGTACAACGCACTGCTGAACCATCCCGAATTCGATCAGCTCGACCTGTCGAAGCTCGTGATCGCCAACGGCGGCGGCATGGCGATCCAGGAAGGTGTCGCGAAGCGGTGGTATGAAAAGACCCACACTGCGATCATCGAAGGATACGGGCTGTCCGAAACGTCGCCGGTGGCGACCTGCAACCCCGTGACGGCCACCGAATACAGCGGGACGATCGGCTTGCCGCTGCCGTCGACCGAAGTTGCGATTCGCGACGATGCCGGCAATGACGTCGCGCTCGGCGAGCCCGGCGAGATCTGCATCCGCGGGCCGCAGGTGATGGCCGGCTACTGGAACCGGCCGGACGAGACCGCGAAGGTCATGTTCGCGGATGGCTTCTTCAAGACGGGCGACGTCGGCGTGATGGATGCGCGTGGCTACGTGAAGATCGTCGATCGCAAGAAGGACATGATTCTCGTGTCGGGCTTCAACGTGTATCCGAACGAAGTGGAGGACGTGGTGGCCTCGCATCCGGGTGTGTTCGAAGTGGCGGCAGTTGGCGTGCCGGACGAGCATTCCGGCGAAGCCGTGAAGCTGTTCGTCGTGAAAAAGGATCCGGCGCTGACCGACAAAGACATCCTTGCTTACTGCAAGGAGCGGCTCACCGGGTACAAGCGACCGAAGCTGGTGGAGTTCCGCACGGAGCTGCCGAAGACGAACGTCGGCAAGATCCTGCGACGCGAATTGCGCGACGGACGCGCGTAACGCACGCAACGATACGGTTGAACGAAAAGCCCGGCCTGTTGCCGGGTTTTTCGTTTGCGGCTGCGGCGGAGCGCTCGTTTCGTGCGGAGGCGGCGGCAAGCCTTGTTTTCGGGCTGACGGCTCGGGGCGGCGTACGCGACCCGCGTACCGCCAACTCGCCAACCCGCCAACCCGCCAACTCGCCAACCCGCCAACCCGCCAACCCGCCAACCCGCCAACCCGCCAACCCGCCAACGTCCCGCCCCGTCAGAAAAGAAAAAGGCGCCCGAAGGCGCCTTCAATATGCTGCGGCTTGTCAGACAAGCTGATTAGAACTTGTGACGGATACCGACGCGTGCTGCAACCTGGTTGCTGGTGCTCGACCCGGCCAGACCGTTGATCGCTGCCGTTGCCTTCAGGACGTTGCCGTTGGAATCGAGCACGTTGCCCGATGCGTGCTGGTACACGCCGATCACGTAGACGTCGGTGCGCTTCGACAGGAAGTAGTCGACGCCCAGCGAGCCCTGGTGGTACTTGGCTGCCGAATTACCGTTGATCTTGCTGCCTTGCGTGTAGTCGTACGCTGCGCCGAGGATCAACGCCGGCGTCAACTGGTACTTGAAGTTGATTTCGCCGTTGTTGAACGTCGCGGTCTGGTTCACGAACGGGCCTGCCGAGAAGCCCTTGAACTTCGTGTTCGAGTACGTCGCGCCGATCGTCGCTGCGCCGAACGTGTATGCGCCGCCTGCACCGATGACCTGGTACGTGTTCGCGTTGTTCGCGTACGCACCGTAGATCGGCGACGAGACCGACGACGACGTCGACCCGTTGTTGAACATGCCGCCGAACTGGTTCGGCGTGCGCGCGTTCAAGTAACCGACGCCAAGGACCAGCGGGCCGTTGTTGTAGCCTGCGCCGAGCGACCAGACCTGGTTCTTCGAGAACTGGCCAGCCTGGCCGCCGAAGCTGTACAGGCCGCCGAACGTGAAGCCGCCGTAGCTCTGGCTCGTGTACTTGACCGCGTTGTTCACGCGATACGCGTTGTTGAAGTTGTCGAGGTCGCCCGGGTGAGCGGCGATGTAGCCGCCCCACTGGTCGCCTGCCTCGAGCGGGCCGACGAAGTCGACGACGGAGTCGTACTGACGACCCAGCGTGACCGTACCGTACTGGCTCGACAGGCCGACGTAAGCCTGACGACCGAACATCAGGCCGCCCTGACCGAGCTTGCCGCTGTTCACGTCGAAACCGTTTTCGAGGGTGAAGATCGCCTTCAGGCCGCCACCGAGATCTTCGGTGCCGCGCAGGCCGAAGCGGCTGCCTTGCATCACGCCGCTGGCCATGCTGTACAGGTGCTTGCCGCCTGCGTTGTTGTTGAAGAGCAGGCCTTCATCGATGATGCCGTAAAGCGTCACGCTGCTTTGCGCATGGGCAGCGCCAGCGAACGCGCCCAGCGCGACGAGCGCGAGAAGCGACTTTTTCATTAACGGATCTCCAAGAATCACTGAATTTTTTTGGCGGGGCGGATAGTTATGTTCTGTTGACGGGCCCCATCAACTTCGCAAGAAGTCGCACGTAATGTAGCAAAGCCGTTTTTTGCCACAAAGCGAAATGCTGCAGCTCAACGCCGCTATGTTTCCTTTATGCAACAATGGTTAAAATCACGGGTTAACCGCAATTTCCGCTGAATAATCAAGTCGGTTACGCGGCGGACTCGTGCCTTTGCCGCGCGCAGCGGCACCTGCAGCCAGGAGAACAGGATGGTGTTGGATGAACTGATCAGCGAATTCGATCGCGGCCTGCGATCGCTGACCGGCATTAGCCGGATGAGCCGGCCGGTGCCTGTGCCGGCCGATACGCCCGACGTCGAACTGACGCCCGCCGAACGCGCGCGCGCGGCCGGGCTGATGCGCGTGAATCACGTCGGAGAGGTCTGCGCGCAGGCGCTCTACCAGGCGCAGAAGCTCACCGCGCGCACGGCATCGGCGAAGGCGATGTTCGAGGAGGCCGCGCGCGAGGAGGAGGATCACCTCGCGTGGACCGCGCACCGCCTCAAGGAACTCGATTCGCGCCCGAGCCTGCTGAACCCGCTTTGGTATGCCGGCGCGCTCGCGATCGGCGTGGCGGCCGGCGCGCTCGGTGACAAGGTCAGCCTCGGCTTCATGGCCGAGACGGAGCGGCAGGTCGAGAGCCACCTCGAAGGCCATATGTCCGAGCTGCCGGCGACCGACACCGCGTCGCGCGCGATCGTCGACCAGATGCGGATCGACGAGGTCAAGCACGGCAAGGCAGCGACCGACGCAGGCGGTATCGAGCTCCCGCTGCCTGCGCGGATGCTGATGCGCGCCGCGTCGAAAGTCATGACGAGCACTGCGTACTATCTCTGAGATTTGCGCCGGGGCGGCGTGGGACGCCGCCCCGGTTCGCCGCCCTCGATACCGTCCGCTCACTCCTCGTTTTCCCGCCCCCGAAAGCCCCGTCCGCACGCCCGTCTGGCCCGCCTTTCTCACGTATCACCTTCACAAGTTGCACTAGCTCATTCATTTATAACGGTTTTTGGAATGAGGGGTCGCATGAGCATGCGCGCGTAAGTCCTTGTTCTAACTAACAAAATTCGTCAAAAAAGCGGGCCGCTCCCTTGACCGTGCCACACCCTTCCTCTAAAGTGGGAGGCAGTGTGAGAAAGTGTATTTTTGTGTGATTTAGCAGGCTATTCCGGCTAAATTCTCAGCATTGAGCGGGTGCTTCGGTGCCCTGAACGGGAGAGCGGAAAGTGTTCCAAGGGGCGTCGGCGCTGACGCTCGATGCGAAAGGGCGGATGTCGGTGCCGGCTCGCTATCGCGAAGCGCTGCAAGGACAGGCAGAAGGACGGGTGACTGTGACCAAGCACCCGGACGGCTGCCTGTTGCTGTTTCCGCGCCCCGAATGGGAAGTGTTCCGCGCCAAGATCGCTGCGCTGCCGATGGACGCCCACTGGTGGCGGCGAATTTTTCTCGGCAATGCGATGGACGTCGATCTCGATAGCGCGGGCCGGATTCTTGTATCGCCCGAGCTGCGCATGGCAGCCGGACTGGAAAAGGAAGTCATGTTGTTGGGAATGGGTAGTCACTTCGAGCTGTGGGATTCGCAGACCTACAACGCGAAGGAGCAGGCAGCGATGGCGCAGGGCATGCCCGACGCGCTGAAGAATTTCACGTTCTGATTGCGGTGACGGAGACGCCCGCGATGGGAAATGAATTGCGGCATCGGACGGTGCTGTTGGATGAAGCGGTCGAGTCGCTCGTGACGCGGCCGGACGGCGTGTATGTCGACGGCACGTTCGGGCGCGGCGGCCATAGCCGCGCGGTGCTCGCGCGGCTGGCGCCGGCCGGGCGGCTGATCGCGTTCGACAAGGATCCGAGGGCGATCGAGACGGCGCAGGGCATCGAGGATGCGCGCTTCTCGATCGTGCACGACAGCTTTGCATCGATGCGCGACGCGCTTGCGGCGCGCGGCGTCGAGAAGGTGTCAGGGGTGTTGCTGGACCTGGGCGTGTCCTCGCCGCAGGTGGACGATCCGGCGCGCGGCTTCAGCTTCCGCGCCGATGGTCCGCTGGACATGCGAATGGATCCGACGCGTGGCGAGTCGGCGGCCGAATGGCTCGCGCGGGCTTCGGTGCAGGAATTGACGGAGGTGATACGGGATTATGGGGAAGAACGGTTTGCTTTTCAGATTGCAAAGGCGCTTGTTGCTCGCCGGGCAGAGTCCGACCGTCTTGGGCCTCTCGACACCACGGGCGAGCTTGCCCAAATCGTGGGTCACGTCGTCAAAACCCGTGAGAAGGGCAAGGATCCGGCAACCCGCACCTTTCAGGCTATACGGATTCACGTCAATCAAGAGCTTGCGGACCTGCAAGTCGTACTAGACGCGGCATTGTCGTTGCTGGAGCAAGGGGGGCGGCTGGTGGTCATCAGCTTTCATTCACTCGAGGACCGGATCGTCAAGCGATTCATGCAGGCGCACGCGAGCGCGCCTGCGGTCGATCGTCGTCTGCCGATTCGCGCCGTCGACCTCCCGAGCCCGCCGCTCAAGATCATCAGCCGCCAGTTTCCGAGCGAAGCGGAAGTCGCCGCGAATCCGCGCGCCCGCTCGGCCGTGATGCGCATCGCGGAGCGCGTCACGCCATGAGCCGCCTCAACATCTTCCTGCTGATCATCGTGATGGGTTGCGCGCTGTCGGTCGTCAACTCGACGAACCAGCAACGCCAGATCTTCATCCAGCTGCAGCGCGCGCAGTCGCAGGAGCGTCAGCTCCAGCAGGACTATGCGCAGCTTCAATATCAGCAGAGCGCGCTCTCGAAGACGTCGCGCATCGAGCAGCTCGCGAACGATTCGCTGAAAATGCAGCCGATCTCGACCGGCCGCACGCAATACCTGACGCTGCCGCCCGGCGCCGCGAAGGCGATCGACGCGCCGATCGCGGCATCGGCCGACACGACCGGCAAGGGCAAGGGGGGCGCGCGATGAAGCCGTCTCCGAAGCGCCAGAACGTGAAGTTCTCGTCGAGCCCAGTGCTTGGCGTCCATTTGCCGATGTGGCGCTCGAAGCTCGTCGTGTTCCTGCTGTTCATGGCGTTCGTCGCGCTGGCCGCTCGCGCGTTCTGGATCCAGGGGCCCGGCAACGCGTTCTATCAGAAGCAGGGCGAAAGCCGCTATCAGCGCACGATCGAACTGCCGGCGACGCGCGGCAAGATTCTCGACCGTAACGGGCTCGTGCTCGCGACGAGCTTGCCGGTGCGCGCGATCTGGGCGATTCCGGACGCGGTGCCGGACGATCTCGACGCGGACAAGATCAACCAGCTCGGCAAGCTCCTCGGCATGACGTCGAAGGAGCTGCGCGTGAAGCTGTCGGAGGACAAGGGTTTCGTCTACGTGAAGCGCCAGGTGCCGATCGACGTCGCCGACAAGGTCGCCGCGCTCGACATTCCCGGTATCTATCAGCGCAACGAATACAAGCGCTTCTATCCGGAAGGCGAGATTACCGCTCACCTGATCGGCTTCACGAACGTCGAGGACGAAGGGCAGGAAGGCGTCGAACTGGGCGACCAGAAGATGCTGTCCGGCACGTCGGGCATGCGTCGCGTGATCAAGGACCGGATGGGGCACATCGTCGAGGACGTCGCCGAGCAGATTCCGCCGCACAACGGCACCGACGTCGACCTGTCGATCGATAGCAAGATCCAGTACATCGCGTACGCGAACCTGAAGGCCGCCGTCGAGAAGTTCAAGGCGAAGGCCGGCGCGGCGATGGTCGTCGACGTGCGTACCGGCGAAGTGCTCGCGCTCGTCAACTACCCGACGTACAACCCGAACGACCGCTCGCGCATGACGGGCGAGCAGTTGCGCAACCGGATCATGACCGACGTGTTCGAGCCGGGCTCGATCATGAAGCCGTTCACCGTGTCGCTCGCGCTCGACCTGCACCGCGTGACGCCGAACACGCTCGTCGAGACGGGCAACGGGCATTTCGTGCTCGACGGCGCGCCGATCACCGACGACGCGGGTTTCGGTACGCTGACGGTCGGCGGCGTGATCCAGAAGTCGAGCAACATCGGCGCGACGAAGATCGCGATGACGATGCGGCCCGAGGAAATGTGGAATATGTATACGAGCATCGGCCTCGGCCAGGCGCCGAAGGTCGGGTTCCCGGGCGCGGTGGCCGGCCGTCTGCGTCCGTGGAAGAGCTGGCGCCGCATCGAGCAGGCGACGATGTCGTACGGCTACGGCCTGTCGGTGTCGCTGTTCCAGCTCGCACGGGCGTACACGGCGATCGCACACGACGGCGAGCTGATGCCCGTGACCATTTTCAAGACCGACCCCAATCAGCCGGTCGCGGGCACGCAGGTGTTCAACCCGACCACCGCGCGCGAAGTGCGTGCGATGCTCGAGACGGTGGTCGCGCCGGGCGGCACGTCGCCGGATGCGGCCGTGCCGGGCTACCGCGTCGGCGGCAAGAGCGGTACCGCATACAAGCACGAAGGTCACGGCTACACGCGCAAGTACCGTGCGTCGTTCGTCGGGATGGCGCCGATGCCGAATCCGCGCGTCGTGATCGCGGTGTCGGTCGACGAGCCGACCGCCGGCAGCCACTTCGGCGGCCAGGTGTCCGGCCCCGTATTCTCGGCGATCGCCGGCGACACGATGCGTGCGCTGAACGTCCCGCCGAACATGCCGATCAAGCAGCTCGTCGTGTCCGACGATTCGCCGGAATCCGCTCCCGCAAAGGGCCCGCAAAAGCTGGCCGCGGGGAGTGGCGCAAAGCATATGATCGTGTCCAGCACGACGCGTAATTCACCAGGAGTTGTTCGATGAGCGCCGCCCGCAGTTCCCATCCGGCGCATCAGCAGATCGCAGCCGCGCTCGCGTGGCTGCGTCAGCATGTGGCCCCCGCGGCGCAACTGCATGCCGACACGCGCAGCCTCAACGCTGGCGACGTGTTCGTCGCGTATGCGGTCGACGGGGCAGACAACCGCGCTTTCATCGCCGATGCCGTCGCACGCGGTGCGGCCGCCGTGCTGTATCAGCCGGAAGGGCTGACCGACGCGCAGACCGTACCCGTCGCGCTCGCGGTACCGGCGCTCGACCAGCTCGCCGGCGAGATCGCCAGCGGCTGGTACGGCGATCCGAGCGACAGCCTGCTCGCGGTCGGTGTCACGGGCACGAACGGCAAGACGTCGTGCACGCAATGGATCGCCGCCGCGCTGACGGCGCTGCACCAGCCGTGCGCGGTAATCGGCACGCTCGGCAGCGGGATGCCCGGCCAGCTCGTGCCGACCGGCTTCACGACGCCCGACGCGCCGCAACTTCAGCGCAGCCTCGCGCAATTGCGCGACGCGGGCGCACAGGCCGTGGCGATGGAGGTGTCGTCGCACGCGCTGCACCAGGGGCGCGTGAACGGAACGGCGTTCGACATCGCGGTGTTTACGAACCTCACGCAGGATCACCTCGACTATCACGGCACGTTCGACGCGTACGAGGCCGCGAAGGCGAAGCTGTTCGCATGGCGTGGCCTGCGCGCGGCGGTGATCAATCGCGACGACGCAGCCGGCCGCCGCCTGCTCGAGAAGCTGGCCGGCCGCGTGCGCACGATCGCGTACGGGATCGGCGATGTGCAGGCGCCCGACGCCGATCGCGAACTGGTCGCGCTCGACGTGCGCGCGACCGCGACGGGTACCGCATTCCGCCTGCGTTCGTCGTGGGGCGAAGCGGACGTCGAGGTCGGCACCCTCGGCACGTTCAACGTCAGCAACCTGCTCGCCGTGCTCGGCTCGCTGCTCGCGGCCGACGTGCCGTTTGCGGCGGCCCTCGCCGAGATCGAGCGGCTCGAGTCGGTCAACGGCCGGATGCAGCGGCTTGGCGGGCGGCTGCAGAACGACGAACCGCTCGTCGTGATCGACTATGCGCATACGCCCGACGCGCTCGAAAAGACGCTCGACGCGCTGCGCCCGATCGCCGCGGCGCGCGGCGGCCGGCTCGTCTGCATGTTCGGCTGCGGCGGCGATCGCGATGCGACGAAGCGTCCGCTGATGGGCGCGATCGCGGAGCGGCTCGCCGACGAAGTCGTCGTCACGAGCGACAACCCGCGCAGCGAAGATCCGCAGCACATCATCGACCAGGTCGTCGCGGGCATGACCGTGCCCGATCGCGCACGCCGTATCGAGGATCGCGCGAGCGCGATCCTGCAGGCGGTGCGCGGCGCCGCACGCGAGGATGTCGTCGTGCTGGCCGGCAAGGGCCACGAGGCCACGCAGGAAATCATGGGCAAGAAGCGCGCGTTCTCCGATCAGGATCACGCGCGGCTCGCGCTCGCAGCGCGCGCGACGCACGGCAAGGGAGGCGCCGAATGACGATGCTCAGTCTCGGCGAAGCCGCCCGCCTGATTCCCGGCGCCACCGTCCGCGGCGACGCGGGCGTCACGTTCGACCGCGTGTCGACCGACAGCCGCACGGTCGGCCCGGGCGACCTGTTCGTCGCGCTGAAGGGCGAGCGTTTCGACGCACACGACTTCCTCGGCGACGTCGCCGCGCGCGGGGCCGCCGCGGCGCTCGTCGCGCATGCGCCGGCGGGCATCGCGATGCCGCTGATCGAAGGCGGCGAAACGCGCGCCGCGCTCGGCGCGCTCGCGCACGGCTGGCGGATGCGATTCCCGCTGCCGCTCGTCGCGGTGACGGGCAGCAACGGCAAGACGACCGTCAAGGAAATGATCGCGTCGATCTTCGCGGCGGCGGTCGGCGCCGACGCGCGGCTCGCGACGGCCGGCAACCTGAACAACGACGTCGGCCTGCCGCTGACGCTGCTGCGCCTGTCGGCCGCGCATCGTCTCGCGGTGATCGAGATCGGGATGAACCATCCGGGCGAAACCGAAGTTCTCGCGCGCCTTACCGCGCCGACGGTCGCGCTCGTCAACAACGCGCAGCGCGAGCATCAGGAATTCATGGCGACGGTCGAGGCCGTCGCGCTCGAACACGCGGCCGTGATCCACGCGCTGCCGCCGGACGGCGTCGCGGTGTTCCCGGCCGACGATGCGTACGCGGGCATCTGGCGCGTCGCGGCGACCGGCAACCGGATCCTCGATTTCGCGTTGCACGACGCCGAACGCCAGAGCGACGCGCAGGTCGTCGGGCGCGTGCACAGCGGCGAACTCGCGATCGACACGCCGGTCGGCGCGGTCACGGTGCGGCTGCGTGCGCTCGGCGAGCACAACGCGCGTAACGCGCTGGCCGCGACGGCCGCGGCGCTCGGCGCCGGCGTCGAGCTGTCGGCGATCCGGCAGGGCCTCGAATCGTTCGAACCGGTCAAGGGCCGGCTGCAGGTGAGGCAGGCGAGCGTCGGCAGCCTTGCGGGCGCAACCGTCGTCGACGATACGTACAACGCGAACCCCGATTCGATGCGTGCCGCGATCGATATGCTCGCCGCGCATCCGGCGCCGCGCGTGCTGGTGATCGGCGACATGGGCGAAGTCGGCGACGAAGGGCCGGCATTCCACCGCGAAATCGGTGCGTACGCGCGCGAACGCGGAATCGATGCGCTGTTCGCGCTCGGCGACGCATCGCGCGACGCGTGCACCGCATACGGCGCCACGGCGCGCCATTTCGGCGACGTCGACGCGCTCGTGGCGGCGCTGCTCGCAGCCGGTTACGGCGCCCAGGCGACGGTGCTCGTGAAGGGCTCGCGGTACATGAAGATGGAGCGCGTGGTCGACGCGCTGACGAACCAACCCGCGGCGGGCACCGTGCCCGCCGCACACTGAGTAGAAGGAAGGAAGCATGCTGCTGGCGCTGGCGCAATGGCTGCAAGGAGACGCAAGCTTTTTGCGCTTGTTCACGTACCTCACGTTCCGTGCGGTGATGGCCACCATCACCGCGCTCGGGATCGGGCTCGTGTGCGGACCGTGGGTGATCCGCAAGCTGACGCAAATGAAGGTCGGGCAGGCCGTGCGCAAGGACGGCCCGCAGACCCACCTCGTCAAGTCCGGCACGCCGACGATGGGCGGCGTGCTGATCCTGATCGGCATCGCGGTCGCGACGCTGCTGTGGGGCGACCTGACGAACCGTTTCATCTGGATCGTGATGCTCGTCACGTTCGGTTTCGGCGTGATCGGCTGGGTCGACGATTACCGCAAGGTCGTCCACAAGGACCCGCGCGGGATGTCGTCGCGCGAGAAGTATTTCTGGCAATCGGTGATCGGGCTGTTCGCGGCCGTCTACCTCGCGTTCAGCGTGTCCGAGGCGAACAACGTGCGCGTGTTCGACCTGTTCATGGCGTGGGTGAGGAGCGGCCTGTCGATGGGGCTGCCGGCGCGCGCCGACCTGATGCTGCCGTTCCTGAAGTCGATCAGCTACCCGCTCGGCGTCTGGGGCTTCATCGTGCTGACCTACTTCGTGATCGTCGGCGCGAGCAACGCGGTGAACCTGACCGACGGCCTCGACGGCCTCGTGATCATGCCGGTCGTGCTGGTCGGCGCGTCGCTCGGTGTGTTCGCGTACGTGATGGGCAGCGCGGTCTATTCAAAATATCTGCTGTTCCCGCACATTCCGGGCGCGGGCGAGCTGCTGATCTTCTGTTCCGCGATGGGCGGGGCCGGGCTCGCGTTCCTCTGGTACAACACGCACCCCGCGCAGGTGTTCATGGGCGACGTCGGCGCGCTGGCGCTGGGCGGCGCGCTCGGCACGGTCGCGGTGATCGTGCGCCAGGAAATCGTGCTGTTCATCATGGGCGGCATCTTCGTCGCGGAAACGCTGTCGGTGATGCTGCAGGTGTCGTGGTTCAAGTACACGAAGAAGCGTTACGGCGAAGGGCGGCGGCTGCTCAAGATGGCGCCGCTGCATCACCACTTCGAATTGTCCGGCTGGAAGGAAACGCAGGTGGTCGTGCGTTTCTGGATCATCACGCTGATGCTGTGCCTGTTCGGTCTGACCACCCTCAAGCTGCGGTAAAGGAAAGGTAACAAGGATGTCTGGCGAGATGTTTGGAGATCGGCAACGGCCGATGGTGCTCGTACTGGGGCTCGGGGAATCGGGTCTCGCGATCGCGCGATGGTGCGCGAGGCACGGGTGCCGGCTGCGCATTGCCGATACCCGCGAGGCGCCGCCGAACCTTGCCGCGCTGCAGGCCGAAGGCATCGATGCGGAATTCGTCGGCGGCGCGTTCACGCCCGCGCTGCTCGACGGCGGCATCGAGCTCGTCGGGCTGAGCCCCGGGCTGTCGCCGCTGGAGCCGGCACTCGCGGCGCTGGTCGCGGCCGCGAACGAGCGCGGTATCGCGGTGTGGGGCGAGCTGGAGTTCTTCGCGCAGGCGCTGCGCGCGCTCGGCACGAGCGGCTACCAGCCGAAGGTGCTCGCGATTACCGGCACCAATGGCAAGACCACGACGACGAGCCTCACGGGCCTGCTGTGCCAGCGCTCGGGCAAGAAGGTCGCCGTCGCGGGCAACATCAGCCCGGCGATGCTCGACCGGCTCGCGAGCGCGATCGACGACACCGCGCTGCCCGACGTATGGGTGCTCGAACTGTCGAGCTTCCAGCTCGAGACCGCGCGCACGTTTGCGCCCGATGCCGCCGCGATCCTCAACATCACGCAGGACCACCTCGACTGGCACGGCAGCTTCGACGCGTACGCGCAGGCAAAGGGCCGGATCTTCGGCGCGACGACGACGCGCGTGCTGAACCGCGACGACGCGGCCGTGATGAAGTTCGCGCCGGCAGCCGGCGCGGCCGACGCGCCGCGCACGGTTACGTTCGGCCTGAACGAACCGACGCAGGACGGCGACTACGGGCTGTTGCGCGACAACGGTATCGCATGGCTGGTGGAAGCCGTCGATCGCGACGCGCCGGATGAAGCGGCGACGACGCGCCGGCGCAAGCGCGACGCCGCGCATACGCCTGACATCGCGCAGAAGCGCCTGATGCCGGCCGACGCGCTGCGCATCCGCGGGCTGCACAACGCGGCGAACGCGCTGGCCGCGTTCGCGCTCGCGCGTGCGATCGACCTGCCGGCCGCGCCGCTGCTGCACGCGCTGCGCGAATACCGCGGCGAAGCGCATCGCGTCGAAGTGATCGCGACGATCGACGACGTGGATTACGTCGACGACAGCAAGGGCACGAACGTCGGCGCGACGGTGGCCGCGCTCGACGGGCTCGCACAGAAGATCGTGCTGATCGCGGGCGGCGACGGCAAGGGGCAGGATTTCGCGCCGCTGGTCGCGCCGGTCGCGCGCTGGTGCCGCGCGGTAATGCTGATCGGCCGCGACGCGCCGGCGATCCGCGACACGCTCGCCGAAACGGGTGTGCCGCTCGCCGACCACGCGACGCTCGAAGGCGCGGTGCGCGCGGCGGCCGATCTGGCCGAGCCGGGCGACGCGGTGCTGCTGTCGCCCGCGTGCGCGAGCCTCGACATGTTCCGGAACTACGCCCATCGCGCGGAAGTGTTCCGCGCGGCGGTCGACGAAATCGCCATCGACAAAGGAGCGACGCCATGAGCTGGTCCGATCGCCTCGTCTCCCGTTTCAACGACCGGCGCGACACCGGCGGCAATGCCGCGGGCGGCCGCGTCGCATCGGCCACGCGCGCCGCGACGGGCGGCCTCGCGAGCGTCGTCAACGGCGTGCGCCCGAGCCGTTCGCGGATGCTCGATTTCGACTATTCGCTGCTGTGGGTCGCGATCGCGCTGCTCGGGCTCGGCGTCGTGATGGTGTATTCGGCGTCGATCGCGATGCCCGATTCGCCGAAATACGCGTCGTATCACGATTACGCGTTCCTGATGCGTCACTGCGTGTCGCTCGCCGTCGCGTTCGTCGCGGCGGTGATCGCGTTCCGCGTGCCGGTGTCGACCTGGGACAAGTACGCGCCGCATCTTTTCCTGATCGCGCTCGTCGGCCTCGTGATCGTGCTGATCCCGCACGTCGGCAAGGGTGTGAACGGTGCGCGCCGCTGGATTCCGCTCGGCATCACCAACATGCAGCCGTCGGAAATCATGAAGCTCGCGGTGACGATCTACGCGGCGAACTACACGGTGCGCAAGCAGGAATACATGCAGAGCTTCGCGAAGGGCTTCCTGCCGATGGCGTTCGCGGTCGGCCTGGTCGGCGCGCTGCTGCTGCTCGAGCCCGACATGGGCGCGTTCATGGTGGTCGCCGCGATCGCGATGGGCGTGCTGTTCCTCGGCGGCGTGAACGGCAAACTGTTCGGCGGCCTCGTCGCGACGGCGGTCGGCACGTTCACGATGCTCGTGTGGCTGTCGCCGTGGCGTCGCGAGCGGATCTTCGCGTACCTCGATCCGTGGGACGAGCGCTACGCGCAGGGCAAGGCCTACCAGCTCACGCACTCGCTGATCGCGTTCGGGCGCGGCGAATGGTTCGGCGTCGGCCTCGGCGGCAGCGTCGAGAAGCTGAATTACCTGCCGGAAGCGCATACCGACTTCATCCTCGCGGTGATCGGCGAGGAGCTCGGCTTCGTCGGCGTGCTGGTCGTGATCCTGCTGTTCTACTGGATCGTGCGTCGCGCGTTCGAGATCGGCCGTCAGGCGCTCGCGCTCGATCGCACGTTCGCGGGCCTGATGGCGAAGGGCATCGGCATCTGGTTCGGCGCGCAGACGTTCATCAACATGGGCGTGAACCTCGGGCTGCTGCCGACGAAGGGCTTGACGCTGCCGCTCGTGAGCTACGGCGGTTCGGGCATCCTGCTGAACTGCGTCGCGCTCGCGGTGCTGCTGCGGGTCGATTACGAAAATCGCGTACTGATGCGGGGAGGGAAGGTATGACCGCGTCGCAACGCACGCTGATGGTGATGGCAGGCGGCACCGGGGGCCACGTGTTCCCCGGGCTCGCGGTCGCGCACCGGATGGAGGCGGCGGGCTGGCGCGTCGTATGGCTCGGCAACCCGGCCGGGATGGAAGCGACGCTCGTGCCGAAGCACGGTATTCCGATGGAGTACGTGCGGTTCGGCGGGCTGCGCGGCAAGGGCCTGAAGACCAAGCTGACGCTGCCGGTCAACCTGCTGCGTGCATGCTGGCAGAGCCTCGGCGCGCTGCGCCGCGTGCGACCGGACGTCGTGCTCGGGATGGGTGGCTACATCACGTTCCCGGCGGGCGTGATGACCGCGTTGTCGGGGCGCCCGCTCGTGCTGCATGAGCAGAATTCGATCGCGGGCCTGACCAACAAGGTGCTCGCGAAACTCGCGAAGCGCGTGCTCGTTGCGTTCCCCGGCGCGCTGCCGCACGCGGAATGGACGGGTAACCCGATTCGCGCGGAACTTGCGCACATCGAATCGCCCCAGGCACGCTATGCGTCGCGCAGCGGCCCGCTCAACGTGCTGGTGGTCGGCGGCAGCCTCGGGGCGGCCGCGCTGAACGAAGTCGTGCCGCGCGCGCTGGCGCGGCTGACGCCGGGCGAGCGGCCGCGCGTCGTGCACCAGGCCGGCGTGAAGCACATCGACGCATTGAAGGCGAATTACGAAGCGGCCGGTTTCGCGGCCGGCGAAGACGTGCGGCTCGTGCCGTTCATCGACGACATGGCGGCCGCGTATGCGGCAGCGGATCTGGTGATCTGCCGGTCGGGCGCGATGACGGTGTCGGAGATCGCGGCGGTGGGCGTGGCGGCGCTGTTCGTGCCGTTCCCGTACGCGGTCGACGATCATCAGACGACCAACGCCGCGTTCCTCGCCGATGCGGGCGCGGCCGTGCTGGTGCAACAACGCGACCTGTCGGCGGAACTGCTCGCCGACTGGCTGCGCGGCCAGTCGCGGGCATCACTCGCGGCCATGGCGGAACGTTCGCGCGCGCTCGCGAAGCCCGAGGCCACCGACGAAGTCGCGCGCGTCTGCGCGAAGGCGGCCGGCGCGAACCTGGAACAACTGCAATGAAACACATCGTCAAACACATTCATTTCGTCGGGATCGGCGGCGCGGGCATGAGCGGCATCGCCGAAGTGCTCGTCAACCTCGGCTACGCGGTCAGCGGCTCGGACCTGTCGCGCAATGCGGTGACCGATCGTCTCGAGGCGCTGGGCGCGCGGATCGCGATCGGCCACGATGCGGCGAACATCGAGGGCGCGAACGCGGTCGTCGTGTCGACGGCCGTGCGCTCGGACAACCCCGAAGTGCTGGCCGCGCGCGCGAAGCGCGTGCCGATCGTGCAACGCGCGGTGATGCTCGCGGAGCTGATGCGCCTGAAGCAGGGGATCGCGATCGCCGGCACGCACGGCAAGACCACGACGACGAGCCTCGTCGCGAGCGTGCTCGCGGCGGGCGGGCTGGACCCGACCTTCGTGATCGGCGGCCGGCTGATCAGCGCCGGCGCGAACGCGCGGCTCGGCACGGGCGATTTCATCGTCGCCGAGGCCGACGAGTCGGATGCGTCGTTCCTGAACCTCTATCCGGTGATCGAAGTCATCACGAACATCGACGCCGACCACATGGACACCTACGGCCACGATTTCGCGCGGCTCAAGCAGGCGTTCATCGAATTCACGCAGCGCCTGCCGTTCTACGGCAGCGCGGTCGTGTGCGTCGACGATCCGAACGTGCGGCAGATCATCCCGTTCATCTCGAAGCCGGTCGTGCGCTACGGCCTGTCGCCGGACGCGCAGGTGCGCGCGGAAGACATCGACGCGCGCGACGGCCGGATGCATTTCACGGTGATCCGCGAAGGTCGCGCGCCGCTCGCGGTCGTGCTGAACATGCCGGGCCTGCACAACGTGCAGAACGCGCTCGCGGCGATCGCGATCGCGACCGACCTCGGTGTGGCGGACGACGCGATCCAGCGGGCGCTGGCGGAATTCAACGGTGTCGGCCGGCGCTTCCAGCGTTACGGCGAAGTGCCGAGCGCGGACGGCGGCCAGTACACGCTGATCGACGATTACGGTCACCACCCGGTCGAGATGGCGGCGACGATCGCGGCCGCGCGCGGCGCGTTCCCGGGCCGCCGCCTCGTGCTGGCGTTCCAGCCGCACCGCTACACGCGCACGCGCGACTGTTTTGACGATTTCGTCAACGTGCTGTCGACGGTCGATGCGCTGGTGCTGACGGAAGTCTATGCGGCCGGCGAGGCCGCGATTCCGACGGCCAGCGGCGACGCGCTGTCGCGTGCACTGCGCGCGGCGGGAAAGGTCGACCCGGTGTTCGTCGCGACGGTCGACGACGTGCCGGAGGCTTTGGCGAAGGTCGCGCAGAACGGCGACGTGGTGATCACGATGGGCGCGGGTTCGATCGGCGGCGTGCCGGCGAAGCTCGCGCAACACATTCAACAGAAGGCATGACATGAGCGGGATCGATCCGAAACGTTTCGGCAAGGTGGCGGTGTTGTTCGGTGGCGAATCCGCCGAGCGCGAGGTGTCGCTCACCTCGGGCCGCCTCGTGCTGCAGGGCCTGCGCGACGCTGGCGTCGACGCGCATCCGTTCGACCCGGCCGAGCGGCCGCTGTCGGCACTGAAGGACGAAGGCTTCGTGCGCGCGTTCAATGCGCTGCATGGCGGCTACGGCGAGAACGGCCAGATTCAGGGCGCACTCGATTTCTACGGCATTCGCTACACGGGCAGCGGCGTGCTCGGCTCGGCGCTCGGCCTCGACAAGTTCCGCACGAAGCTCGTGTGGCAGCAGACGGGCGTGCCGACGCCGCCGTTCGAGACGGTGATGCGCGGCGACGACCTGGCCGCGCGCGCGACCGACATCGTCGCGAAGCTCGGCCTGCCGCTGTTCGTGAAGCCGGCGAGCGAAGGCTCGAGTGTCGCGGTGCTGAAGGTGAAGACGGCGGACGCGCTGCCGGCCGCGCTCGAGGAAGCCGCGACGCACGACAAGATCGTGATCGTCGAGAAGAGCATCGAAGGCGGCGGCGAATACACCGCGTGCATCGCCGGCGATCTCGATCTGCCGCTGATCAAGATCGTGCCGGCCGGCGAGTTCTACGACTACCACGCGAAGTACGTTGCCGACGATACGCAGTACCTGATCCCGTGCGGCCTGCCGGCGCAACAGGAAGCGGAGCTGAAGCGCATCGCGCGCCGTGCGTTCGACGTGCTCGGTTGCACCGACTGGGGCCGAGCGGATTTCATGCTCGACGCGGCCGGCAATGCGTATTTCCTGGAAGTGAACACGGCCCCCGGGATGACCGACCACTCGCTGCCGCCGAAGGCCGCGCGCGCGGTCGGCATCGGCTATTCGGAGCTGGTCGTGAAGGTGCTGTCGCTCACGCTCAACGACTGACGCAGGAACGGAACGACGTATGTGGAACAACGTTCGCCAACTCAACCTTGCCGCCAGCGCGCTGTATGCGCTGCTGCTGCTCGTGTTGGCGGCGGCCGGCTGCTACTGGCTGATCCAGCGCCCGACGTTCGCGCTGCGGGAAATCCGGATCGACGGCGACACCGAGCACATCAATTCGCCGACGGTGCGCGCGGGCGTGGTTGGACGGCTGAAGGGCAATTTCTTCACGGTCGATCTCGACACGGCGCGCGCCGCGTTCGAGCAGATGCCGTGGGTGCGTCACGCGAGCGTGCGTCGGGTGTGGCCGAATGCGCTGGCTGTCACGCTCGAGGAGTACAAACCGCTCGGGACCTGGGGCAGCGATCAGCTCGTGAGCGTGGACGGCGAGCTGTTCACCGCGAACCAGGGCGAGCTGGAGCAGGAACTGCCGGCGTTCGACGGCCCGGAAGGCAGTGCGAAGGAAGTCGTCGCGCGGTATCGCGACTTCGGGAAATGGTTTGCGCCGCTGAAGGCGGCGCCGGAAGAGGTGACGCTGTCGGCGCGGTACGCGTGGACGGTGAAGCTGTCGAACGGCATGCAGGTCGAGCTGGGCAAGGAGCGCAACAGCGACACGCTGCATGACCGGAGCCAGCGTCTGGTGGCCGCGTGGCCGGCCGTCACGGAGCGTTGGGGCAACGACATCGAGTACGCGGATCTGCGTTATCCGAACGGATTCGCGATTCGCGCGGCGGGCATGCGGTTCCTGACCGATACCGACAAGCGCAAGAAGTAACGAGAGATCACACGCAAGAGCACTTTATGAGCAAAGACTACAAGGATCTGCTGGTTTCCCTCGACATCGGCACGTCGAAGGTGGTGGCCATCGTCGCCGAGCTGAAGGGCGAGGGCCACTACGAGGTGATCGGTCTCGGCCAGAGCGAGTCGAAGGGTCTGAAGAAAGGCGTGGTGGTGAACATCGAGGCCACCGTGCAGTCGATCCAGCGCGCGCTCGAGGAAGCCGAGCTGATGGCCGACTGCAAGATCACCAACGTGTTCACGGGGATCGCGGGCAGCCACATCCGCAGCTTCAACTCGAGCGGGATGGTCGCGATCAAGGACAAGGAAGTCACGCAGACGGACGTCGCGCGCGTGATCGAGACCGCGAAGGCGATCAACATCCCGACCGATCAGCAGGTGCTGCACATCCTCACGCAGGAATTCATCATCGACGGCCAGGAAGACGTGCGCGAGCCGATCGGGATGAGCGGCATCCGGCTGGAAGTGAAGGTGCACATCGTGACGGGCGCGGTGAGCGCCGCGCAGAACATCGTCAAGTGCGTGCGCCGCTGCGGGCTGGAAGTGAACGACCTGATCCTGCAGCCGCTCGCGTCGTCGCTCGCGGTGCTGACCGAAGACGAGAAGGATCTCGGCGTGGTGCTGGTCGACATCGGCGGCGGCACGACGGACATCGCGATCTTCGCCGAAGGCGCGATCCGCCACACGGCGGTGATTCCGATCGCCGGCGACCAGATCACGAGCGACATCGCGATGGCGCTGCGCACGCCGACGCCGGATGCGGAAGACATCAAGGTCGGCTACGGGATCGCGAAGCAGGCGCTCGCCGATCCGGACGAAATGGTGGAAGTGCCCGGCCTCGGCGAACGCGGCCCGCGCACGCTGTCGCGTCAGGCGCTCGCGGCCGTGATCGAGCCGCGCGTCGAGGAACTGTTCTCGCTCGTGCAGCAGGTCGTGCGCGAGTCGGGTTACGAAGAACTCCTGAGCTCCGGCGTGGTCATTACCGGCGGCGCGTCGATGATGCCGGGCATGGTCGAACTCGGCGAGGACATTTTCCTGAAACCGGTGCGCATCGGCGCGCCGGAATATGCAGGCGGCCTCGCCGACGTCGTGCGCAATCCGCGCTACTCGACGGCGATGGGGCTGCTCGTCGAAGGCAGTGCTCAGCGCATGCGCGGCCGCAAGGTCGCCGTGCAGTCCGGCAACGCGGGGCAAGTGTTCTCGCGGATGAAGGAATGGTTCCTGAGCAACTTCTGACAAACCGAATCGAAATTCGCGCTGGTGCCGGCGGCTGGCGCGCGACAGGGGGTTGCCCGATCTCCTGCCGAATAACGGCCGAGTAGCAGTCATTCTCTTGACGGAGGCAACAATGGAATTCGAAATGCTGGAAACCGAAACCAACGGCACCATCATCAAGGTGGTCGGCGTTGGCGGCGCTGGCGGCAATGCCGTCCAGCACATGATCAACCGCGGCGTGCAGGGCGTCGACTTCATCGTGATGAACACGGACGCCCAAGCGCTGTCGCGTTCGCGCGCATCGTCGGTGATCCAGCTTGGCAACACGGGGCTTGGCGCCGGTGCGAAGCCGGAAATGGGTCGTGCGGCAGCGGAAGAAGCGCGTGAGCGCATCGCCGACGCACTGCGCGGCGCGCACATGGTGTTCATCACGGCCGGCATGGGCGGTGGCACGGGCACGGGCGCGGCACCGGTGGTCGCGCAGATCGCGAAGGAGATGGGCATTCTGACGGTCGGTGTCGTCAGCAAGCCGTTCGAGTTCGAAGGCGGCAAGCGCATGCGCGTCGCCGAAGCAGGCTCGCAGCAACTGGAGGATCACGTCGACTCGCTGATCGTCGTCCTGAACGACAAGCTGTTCGACGTGATGGGCGACGACGCCGAGATGGACAAGTGCTTCCAGTGCGCGGACGACGTGTTGAACAACGCGGTGGCAGGTATCGCGGAAATCATCAACGTCGACGGCCTCGTGAACGTCGACTTCGAAGACGTGAAGACGGTGATGGGCGAGCAGGGCAAGGCGATGATGGGCACGGCGACGGTCGCCGGCGTCGATCGCGCACGCCTCGCGGCGGAACAGGCCGTGGCGAGCCCGCTGCTCGAAGGCGTCGATCTGTCGGGCGCGCGCGGCGTGCTGGTCAACATCACGTCGAGCCGTTCGCTGCGCCTGTCGGAAACGCGCGAAGTGATGAACACGATCAAGAGCTACGCGGCGGAAGATGCGACGGTGATCTTCGGTGCGGTGTACGACGACGCGATGGGCGATGCACTGCGCGTGACGGTCGTGGCGACGGGTCTGGGCCGTGCGGCGAAGAAGCAGCAGTCGGCTCCGATGACGCTGCTGCGCACGGGTACGGACAACCAGCCGGTCAGCGCGGTGTCGCACGGCTATGCGCAGCCGCATCACGTCAGCACGGCCGACTACGGCGCGCTCGACACGCCGGCGGTGTGGCGCAATTCGCGCGAAACCGCGGCATCGCACGTGCAGGCGCTGCAGGAGAAGGGTGTCGACACGTACGACATTCCGGCTTTCCTGCGCAAGCAGGCTGACTGACGCAAACACAGGCGAAGCCGCGGCGACACCGCCGCGGTATCGCCGGCGTGACGGATGCTACGGACCACGACAGGCCGCGTCGGATGCGACGCCGGGCCGGGAAAGGTGCCCTCTCCGCTCGAGCGGGGCGGGACGGGCCGTGCTGTCCGCAACACGCTGAAAAACCGTATCGCTATGAGGGACCAGCCATGATTCAAGTGGGCGACGCGCTGCCCGACGCGCAATTGTTCGAGTTCGTCGACGACGCGCGCGAAGGGTGCACGCTGGGGCCGAACGCCTACAGCGTGCGCGACCAGGTTGCGGGAAAGCGGGTGGTGATCTTCGGATTGCCGGGCGCGTTCACGCCGACCTGCTCGGCGCAGCATGTGCCGGGCTACGTCGAGCACGCCGAGCAATTGCGCGCGGCGGGGATCGACGAGATCTGGTGCGTGTCCGTCAACGACGCATTCGTGATGGGCGCATGGGGACGTGATCTGCACACCGCGGGCAAGGTGCGCATGATGGCGGACGGCAGCGCGGCTTTCACTCATGCGCTGGGGCTGACGCAGGATTTGTCCGCGCGTGGCATGGGAATTCGTTCCCTGCGCTACGCGATGGTGATTGACGGCGGTGTGGTCAAGACGCTGGCCGTCGAGGCGCCGGGCAAGTTCGAAGTGAGCGATGCGGCGAGTGTTCTCGCGACGTTGACGTCCTGATCGTGCGGTGCGCCGTTGCCTTCCGGCAACGCTGCTCGCCGGCCTCAGGGCAGTTGTAACACGGGCTGATGACCGGAAACGCCTCCGTTCCGGGCATCGGCCCGTCCCGTATCGGCGCGGGTAAACTGTCGAAACAGATTGATACGCAGTTTCGGACAGCGTCGAATAGGGAATTACGCTATAATCCCGCCTATCGAATATAACTCCTGATTGATATCTTCAATCAAGACGAAGAAGACCATGTTGAAGCAGCGCACCATCAAATCCATCGTGAAGACCGTGGGTATCGGTGTCCACTCGGGCCGCAAGATCGAGTTGACGCTCCGTCCCGCCGCGCCCGGCACGGGCATCGTCTTTTCACGCGTCGACCTGCCGACGCCGGTCGACATTCCCGCATCGGCGATGTCGATCGGCGACACGCGACTCGCGTCGGTGTTGCAGAAGGATGGCGTGCGCGTGTCGACGGTCGAGCACCTGATGTCCGCGTGTGCGGGCCTTGGCATCGACAATCTGTATGTCGACGTGACGGCCGAGGAAATCCCGATCATGGACGGCAGTGCGGCCACGTTCGTGTTCCTGATCCAGTCCGCCGGCATCGAGGAGCAGAACGCGCCGAAGCGCTTCATCAAGGTGAAGAAGCCGGTCGAAATCCGCGATGGCGACAAGTTCGCGCGTCTCGATCCGTATTTCGGCTTCAAGCTGAAGTTCTCGATCGATTTCCGCCACCCGGCCGTCGACAAGACGGGCCAGGAGCTCGAAGTCGATTTCGCGACCACGTCGTACGTGCGCGAGATCGCGCGTGCGCGCACGTTCGGTTTCGCGCACGAAGCAGAGATGCTGCGCGAGATCGGCCTGGCGCGCGGCGGCAGCATGGACAATGCGATCGTGCTCGACGAGTACCGGATCCTGAACAACGACGGGCTGCGCTACGACGACGAGTTCGTGAAGCACAAGATGCTCGACGCGATTGGCGACCTGTACGTGATCGGCCACCCGCTGCTGGCTTCGTACACCGCGTACAAGTCGGGCCACGGCCTGAACAACGCGTTGCTGCGCGAGTTGCTCGCACACGAAGACGCGTACGAGATCGTGACGTTCGACGATCCGCAGGCTGCGCCGAAAGGGTTTGCATTCGACGCGCAGACGGCTTTCGCGTGACCGGCGTTCGGCGCAAGCAATAAAAAAGCGACCCATCGGGTCGCTTTTTTTTCGGCTGGCGGCTGCCTGCGGCCGGTGCGGTCAACGCGGCTTCGCGCCATGCCGTGCCGCCATCCGCGCGAGCGCGGCCTGCAGCGGCGACGGTTCGAGATGGTCGGCGAGATCGCGCAGCGCGGCGGCGCCGGTCGACGTCATCCGCGCCTGCTTCACGGGCGGCGGCGTCGGCGCGTCCTTCGGCCGCACGCGCACGCGCAGCGTCGTCACCGGCCAGCCGCGCTTCTGGAGATCGCCGAGCAGCCGCATTTCGACCTGCCGCAGCCGTGCGGCCAGCGCATTGTGCGCGGCAAAGAGGGTCAGGGTGCCGTCCTTGATGAAACCCGGTTCGACGTGATTCGCGAGATAGTCGGGCAGGCACGCGCCGAGGTCGCGCTGCAGCGACGCGATCTGCTCGACGCCGGCGCGCAGCGCCGCGAATGCATCGGTCCGACCGAGCACTTCCGACACGGGTTGCGGGCGATAGGCGGCGAGCGGGCCGAAACGCTTGGAAAATCGGTTCATCGAGGCATTCTTCGAGCGCGTACGCGCGCGGACGTTGCAGCCGATTGTACCCGTGCCGGCCTGCGCACGGGCAGCTTTCGCCCGTGTCCGCCCGGCTTGGGCCCGCAGTGCCCCGTCCGGCCGGGACGCAGGCGCATGCGTCCCCGCGTGCTAAAATTCGACGTTTGAGTCCACTAATTCGCTAAGCCGCCGAGGCTCGGGCGCCGGGGCGCGCAACACGCGCCGGGCGCCGGTGCTGCGACGCAGGATCCGATCCGATGACAACCGGTTTTCTCCAGAAAATTTTTGGCAGCCGCAACCAGCGGCTCGTCAAGCAATACCAAAAGACCGTCGCGACGATCAATGCGCTCGAAACGCAGATCGAGAAGCTGACGGACGACCAGTTGCGCGGCAAGACGGACGAGTTCCGCCAGCGGGTCGCGGCCGGCGAGTCGCTCGACAAGCTGTTGCCCGAGGCCTTCGCGGTCTGTCGCGAGGCGAGCCGCCGCGTGCTGAAGATGCGGCACTTCGACGTGCAGATGATCGGCGGCATGGTGCTTCACTACGGCAAGATCGCGGAAATGCGCACGGGCGAGGGCAAGACGCTCGTCGCGACGCTGCCCGTGTACCTGAATGCGCTGGCCGGCCGCGGAGTGCACGTCGTGACCGTCAACGACTACCTCGCGCAGCGCGACGCCGAATGGATGGCGCGGCTCTACAATTTCCTCGGTCTGTCGGTCGGCATCAACCTGTCCGGCATGGAGCACGAACAGAAGCAGCAGGCCTACGCGGCGGACATCACGTACGGCACGAACAACGAATTCGGCTTCGACTACCTGCGCGACAACATGGTCTACGAGACCGACGCGCGCGTGCAGCGGGCGCTGAACTTCGCGGTCGTCGACGAAGTGGACTCGATCCTGATCGACGAAGCACGGACGCCGCTGATCATTTCGGGCCAGGCCGAGGATCACACCGAACTGTACGTGCGGATGAACGCACTGCCGCCGCTGCTCGAGCGCCAGATCGGCGAAGAGAAGGCCGACGGCACGGGCGTCGAGAAGCCGGGCGACTACACGCTCGACGAGAAGGCGCGCCAGGTGTTCCTGACGGAATCGGGCCACGAGAAGGCCGAGCGCCTGCTCGCCGAATGGGGCCTGATCGGCGAGGGCGAGAGCCTGTACGCGCCGCAGAACATCACGCTGATGCACCACGTGTACGCTGCGCTGCGCGCCCACACGCTGTTCCACAAGGATCAGCACTACGTCGTGCAGAACGGCGAAGTGGTCATCGTCGACGAATTCACGGGCCGCCTGATGGCGGGCCGCCGCTGGTCCGACGGGCTGCACCAGGCCGTCGAGGCGAAGGAGCACGTGAAGATCCAGAGCGAGAACCAGACGCTCGCGTCGATCACGTTCCAGAACTACTTCCGGATGTACGCGAAGCTGGCCGGCATGACCGGTACCGCGGACACCGAGGCGTACGAATTCAACGAGATCTACGGCCTCGAGACGGTCGTGATCCCGACCAACCGCCCGCCGAAGCGGATCGACAAGCAGGACCAGATCTACAAGACGGCCAAGGAGCGCTACGACGCGGTGATCCGCGACATCCGCGACTGCTACGAGCGCGGCCAGCCGGTGCTGGTCGGCACGACGTCGATCGAGAACTCCGAACTGCTGTCGCACCTGCTGAAGCAGGCCGGGCTGCCGCACGAAGTGCTGAACGCGAAGCAGCACGAGCGTGAAGCGGCGATCGTCGCGGAAGCCGGTCGTCCGAACCGCGTGACGATCGCGACCAACATGGCCGGCCGCGGTACCGACATCGTGCTCGGCGGCAACGTCGAGAAGCAGGCCGCATTCATCGAGGCCGACGACGCGATCCCGGCCGACGAAAAGGCGCGCCGCATCCAGAAGCTGCACGACGAGTGGGAAACGCTGCACGAGCAGGTGAAGGCCGCGGGCGGCCTGCACATCATCGGCACCGAGCGCCACGAATCGCGCCGGATCGACAACCAGTTGCGCGGCCGTGCGGGCCGCCAGGGCGATCCGGGCTCGTCACGCTTCTACCTGTCGCTCGACGATCCGCTGCTGCGCATCTTCGCGGGCGACCGCGTGCGCTCGATCATGGATCGCCTGAAGATGCCGGAAGGCGAGGCGATCGAAGCGGGCATCGTCACGCGGTCGATCGAATCGGCGCAGCGCAAGGTCGAAGCGCGCAACTTCGACATCCGCAAGCAACTGCTCGAATACGACGACGTGTCGAACGATCAGCGCAAGGTGATCTACCAGCAGCGCAACGAATTGCTCGAGGCGCACGACATCACCGAGACGATCACCGCGATGCGTCACGGCGTGATCGCCGAAGTCGTCCGCCAGTTCGTACCGGAAGGCAGCATCGAAGAGCAGTGGGACGTGCCCGAGCTCGAGGAAGCGTTGCGCAACGACTGGCAGCTCGACCTCGCGATCCAGGAAATGGTGAACGAGTCGTCGTCGATCACGGCCGAGGAGATTCTCGACGCGGTGATGACGGCCGCCGACGAGCAGTACGAGGCGAAGGTCGCGATGGTCGGCCGCGAATCGTTCAGCGCGTTCGAGCGTTCGGTGATGCTGCAGACGGTCGACCGCCTGTGGCGCGAACACCTCGCGGCACTCGACCACCTGCGCCAGGGTATTCACCTGCGCGGCTATGCGCAGAAGAACCCGAAGCAGGAATACAAGCGCGAGGCGTTCGAGCTGTTCGCCGCGATGCTCGACGCGATCAAGCAGGAAGTCACGCGCATCGTGATGAACGTGCAGATCCAGTCGCCGGAGCAGCTCGAGGAGGCTGCCGAGCAGATCGAGGAGCGCGGCGGTCATCTCGAGAACGTCGAATACCAGCACGCCGACTACGCGGACGCCGGCGCGCCGGTGGCGAACGTCACGGCAGCCGCGGCGGCCACCGCGACGGCCGACATGGTCGGCAGCGCGATGACGCACAGCGGCCCCGGCGGCGAAATGCCGAAGGTCGGCCGCAACGACCCGTGCCCGTGCGGCAGCGGCAAGAAGTACAAGCAATGTCACGGGAAGTTGTCATGATCGGCGGCGGCGCGCGTCACGCGTGCCGCGTCGTTCGTGGCTTCGAGTCAGTGATGTGAGTTGCGGCGGCCCGCGCGTGCGGCCGCCGGTTCTTCCAATCGATGCCGGCACGTGCCGGCATTTTCCATCCGGCAGGTGTGCCCCATGGCTGTCAATTTTCCGTCGATCGATCCCGCCCAACTGCATCCCGTCGCCGGCGTCACGCTCGGCTGGGCGGAAGCGAACATCCGCAAGCCGAATCGCAAGGACGTGCTGGTCATCTCCGTCGACGAAGGCGCGACGGTCGCGGGCGTGTTCACCGAAAACCGTTTCTGCGCGGCGCCGGTCACCGTCTGCCGCGAGCATCTGGCGAAGGTACGGGCCGGCGGCGCGGGCATCCGCGCGCTGGTCGTGAATACGGGCAATGCGAATGCGGGCACCGGCGAGCCGGGCCTCGTGAACGCCCGCGAGACCTGCACGGAACTCGCTCGTCTCGCAGGCATCGAGCCGGCGCAGGTGCTGCCGTTCTCGACCGGCGTGATTCTCGAGCCGCTGCCGATCGACCGCCTGAAGGCCGGCCTGCCGGCCGCGCTCGCGAACCGCAAGGCCGCGAACTGGTTCGACGCCGCGCAGGCGATCATGACGACCGACACGCTGCCGAAGGCGACGTCGCGCCAGGTGACGATCGACGGCCACACGGTCACGCTGACGGGCATCAGCAAGGGCGCGGGCATGATCAAGCCGAACATGGCGACGATGCTCGGCTTCCTCGCGTTCGATGCGAACGTCGCGCAGCCGGTGCTCGACACGCTCGTGAAGGAAGTGGCCGACCGCTCGTTCAACTGCATCACGATCGACGGCGACACGTCGACGAACGACTCGTTCATCCTGATCGCGTCGGGCAAGAGCACGCTGCCCGCGATCACGTCGACCGATTCGCCTGCCTATGCGGCGCTGCGCGACGCGGTGACGGAAGTCGCACAGGTGCTGTCGCAGCTGATCGTGCGCGACGGCGAAGGCGCGACGAAATTCATGACGGTGCAGGTCGAAGGCGGCAAGAGCGTCGCCGAATGCCGCCAGATCGCGTACGCGATCGGCCATTCGCCGCTCGTGAAGACGGCCTTCTATGCATCCGACCCCAACCTCGGCCGGATTCTCGCGGCGATCGGCTATGCGGGCGTCGCGGATCTCGACGTCGGCAAGATCGATCTCTATCTCGACGACGTGCTCGTCGCGAAGGCAGGCGGCCGCAATCCGGCCTACCAGGAAGAGGACGGCCAGCGGGTGATGAAGCAGAGCGAGATCACGATCCGCGTGCTGCTCGGCCGCGGCGATGCACAGGCCACCGTCTGGACGTGCGACCTGTCGCACGATTACGTGAGCATCAACGCGGATTACCGCTCCTGATCGGGAGCGCTCGAACGACATGGACAAGCTTGAACAGTTTCTGACGCGCGCGGAAGCGCTGCTCGGCCGTCTCGAAGGGATGCTGCCGCCCGCACCGGCGGCCATCGACTGGAACGCGGCCCACGCGTTCCGCTGGCGCAAGCGCCAAGGGCGCGGTTACCTGCAGCCGGTGCCGGCCGTGTCGTCGATCACGCTCGACGATCTGCACAACATCGATCGCCAGAAAGCGCTGATCGACCAGAACACGCGGCAGTTCGTGCAGCGCAAGCCGGCCAACAACGTGCTGCTGACCGGCGCACGCGGTACCGGCAAGTCGTCGCTGATCAAGGCGTGCCTGAACGCGTACGCGAACGACGGGCTGCGCCTGATCGAAGTCGACAAGGACGACCTGCACGATCTCGGCGACATCGTCGACCTGATTTCGCAGCGTCCGGAGCGGTTCATCGTGTTCTGCGACGACCTGTCGTTCGAGGACGGCGAATCGGGCTACAAGGCGCTGAAGGTCGCGCTCGACGGGTCGATCGCCGCGCAATCGGACAACGTGCTGATCTACGCGACGTCGAACCGCCGCCATTTGCTGCCCGAGTACATGAGCGACAACGAGTCGTACAAGCATCTGCCGGACGGCGAGATTCACCCCGGCGAAGTCGTCGAGGAGAAGATCTCGCTGTCGGAGCGCTTCGGTCTGTGGGTCAGCTTCTATCCGTTCAAGCAGGACGACTACCTCGACATCGTCGCGCACTGGCTGCGTCACTTCGGCTGCCCGGATGCGGAGATCGAGACGGCGCGCGGCGACGCGCTGGTGTGGGCGCTCGAGCGCGGTTCGCGCTCGGGCCGTGTCGCATGGCAGTTCGCGCGCGACTGGTCGGGCCGCAAGGAGCAGGCATGAGCGCGGACCTGGCACAGGGCGCCGTGCGGGCGCCGGACGGCCGCAAGGTGACGGAAGTCGCGGTCGGCGTGATGGTACAGCCGAACGGTCGTTATCTGCTCGCGCAACGCCTGCAGGGCAAGCCGTATGAAGGTTACTGGGAGTTTCCGGGCGGCAAGCTGGAGGCCGGCGAAAGCGTCGAGGACGCGCTTGCGCGCGAGCTGCACGAGGAACTCGGCATCGAAGTCACGGCCAGCCACCGCTGGCACACGCTCGAGCACGATTATCCGCACGCGTACGTGCGGCTCTATTTCTGCAAGGTGACGGGCTGGACGGGCGAGCCGCACAGCAAGGAAGGGCAGGCGTTCGTGTGGCAGCAACTGCCGGTCGAAGTCGCGCCGCTGTTGCCGGCAGCGCTGCCGGTGCTGGAACTGCTCGAGAAGGAAGCGGCGTCGCATTGACGCCGAGGCGGCCTGCCAGAAAGGCGGGCCATATCGCCGGCGGCCGGCGTGGTGCCGGTCAGCTGTCGCGACGGCCGTCGGCGCCGTCCTCTTCCGACGACGGGCCCTCGTCGGAGGCGCCCCCGATCCGGTACTTTTCCGCGGCCCATGCGCCGAGGTCGAGCTGCTTGCAGCGGGCCGAACAGAACGGGCGGAACTGATTTTCAGGCGTCCAGCGCACTTCGGCGCCGCACGACGGACATTTCACGACGGTAGTCATACGAAAGCATCGATCCGGCACGCGGCCGTTACAGATTGCACAGTGTCAGATGGAACGGCACGTCGATGTCCACCGCGCGCGGCCGCACGTCGCCGTCCTGCATGGTGAACCGCACCCACAACATGTATTTGTTGGCACTCGCTTCGGGAATCACGCGCAGCTCCGGCGGCACCCGGACCTGCATCAGCTGGTAGGTGCGGCCGGACAGCATCTGCTGGTAGCTGCCTTGCATCGCCATGACCTTCGACGCCTGACCCGATTCGCGCGCGAGCCGCAGCACGATCGCTGCGGCATCGCGCAACGGCAGCATCGGCAGGATCCACTTCGCGATATCCTGGCGCCGCTGCTCAGCGGGCCATTGCTGCCACGCGTAGTACGACGGCAGGTCGAACTTGCACGTCCCGCCCGGAATCACCGCGCGGCTGCGGATGCTGGCGAGCCACTCGTTGTCGACGAGGTGCTGGCCGGTCTTGCCCTGCATCTGCGCGAGATTCGCGAGCGTCTGCTCGATTTCGCCGAGCACGGCCTCGAGCGCGTTCTGCTCGATGCCCGGATTGCCGCGAAAGGGGGCGAGCGTCTGGCGTTGACGTTCGAGCTCCTTCATCAGATCCGATTTCAGGTCCGCGCGGCCCGTTACCTCGGCGATTTCGAACAGCGTCGTCAACGCGACGTGGTGTTCACGCGGGTCCTCCTGAGCCAAAAAGAACGCGAAGCGCTCGAACAGATCTTCGAGACGCAACAGCGTGCGAATTCGCTCGTTGAACGGATACTCGTAAAGAATCAAGCGCGCTCGCCTCGTCGGTAGGGATTGAAACAATGAAGGACATTCTAATGCCCCCTCTCTACCCTAGCAACGCACCAATTTCGTACACCATCACGATCGCGCGCGACGCTCAGTGCGCGGCGGCCGCGAATCCGACATAACGTTGGTGCAGTGCATCGACCTGCGCGGCGAGCGCGGCGGGCGTGACCGCGTCGTTGACGATCACGTCGTCGGCCGCCGCGAGGCGCGCTTCGCGCGTCGCCTGTCGCGCGATGATCGCTTCGACTTGTTCGCGCGTGAAACCGTTGCGCCGCATCACGCGCGCAATTTGCGTTTCGACCGGGCAGTCGACGACGAGCACGCGATCGCTGCGCGCCTTCCAGGTGCCCGATTCGACGAGCAGCGGCACGACGAACATCACGTACGGGCCCTGTGCTTCGTGCGCCTCGCGATCGGTCTCCGCGCGGATCAGCGGATGCGTGATCGCTTCGAGGCGCCGGCGCGCGTCGTCGTCGCTGAAGATCAGCGTGCGCATCCTCGCGCGATCGAGCGAGCCGTCGGCGGCCACGAAGTCGCGGCCGAAAGCTTGCTCGATCGCCGGCATCGCGAGGCCGCCCGGTGCGGTGATGCGATGGGCAATCAGGTCGGTATCGACGAGCGATGCGCCACGGGCGCCGAACAGGTCGGCGACGGTCGTCTTGCCGCTGCCGATACCGCCCGTGAGTCCTACGGAAAACATGTCAGCCTCCGAGCGCCGCATAGAAAGGGGTGCCGAAAAACAACGTGGCGACGCCGCCGGCCGCGAGGAACGGGCCGAACGGAATCGGCTCCTCGAAGCGCATGCGGCCGCGCCAGGTCGCGACGAGTCCGACGATCGCACCGGTCACCGCTGCGAACAGCACGACCTGCGGCAGTGCGGCCCAGCCCATCCACGCGCCGAGCGCGGCAAGCAGCTTCAGGTCGCCGAAACCGATGCCCTCGATGCCGCGCAGCCATTTGAACAACCAGTAGATCGACCACAGGAACAGGTAGCCGGCCATTGCGCCGATCACGGCCGAGCGCAGCGACGTGAAGGTGCCGCCGAGGTTCATGACGAGCCCGGCCCACAGCAGCGGCAGCGTCATCGAGTCGGGCAGGTAGCCGGTCCGGATATCGATCGCGCTCATCGCGAGCAGCGCCGCGCACAATGCGAACGCGGCAAGCGCGGCGACGGTCGGGCCGAACGCCGCGAGCGAGGCGGCGGCGAGCAGCGCGCACGCGAGTTCGACGAGCACATAGCGGACGCCGATCGCATGGCCGCAGCACCGGCAGCGCCCGCGCAGCATCAGGTAGCTGACGAGCGGGATGTTTTCCCACGCGCGCAATACGTGGCCGCAGTGCGGGCAGGCGCTACGCGGGCGCCACAGATCGTAGCGCGGCGGATAACCGTCGTCGGGCGGGACGCTCGCGGCGCCCGTCGCTTCTGCGATCTCGGCCTGCCACGCGCGCTGCATCATCACGGGTAACCGGTGCACGACCACGTTCAGGAAGCTGCCGATGCAAAGGCCGATGACGACCGCGAACGCATACTGCAGCGCGGGCGGCAGCATCGCCAGCGCGAGCAGCGTGCTCTCGGGCGAATCGGAAACGGCGGACAGGGGCGCTGGCGTCATGAGGCTCGAGGTTCGGACAAAAAGGCGACAGAATCGGTTGCGATGCTACACCACGTTGCCGAGTTGAAGGATCGGCAGGTACATCGCGATCACGAGGCCGCCGACGAGGGCGCCCAGGACGATCACGATCAACGGTTCGCCGAGCGCCGCGAGCGCATCGAGGCGCGCGTCGAGCTGACGTTCGCACGACGCGGCGATGTCGGCCAGCATCGTGTCGAGCGCACCGGATTCCTCGGCGACGGCGATCGGTTGCACGACGTCGTCCGGAAAGCAGCCGGCCGAATGCATCGCATCGGCCAGACGCACGCCGCGCAATACGCGTGCGGCGATGTGCGCGGTGGCGTGCGCGAACACCGGATGGCCGGCCGTGCGCTCGAGCGTGGCGAATGCATCGGCGAGCGGCACGCCGGCGCCGAGCAGGGTCGCCAGCGAGCGGCACCAGCGTGCGGCCGCGAACCGCTCCAGCGCGCTGCCCGCGAGCGGGGCGCGCAGCAGGCGCCGCGCGAGCGCATGACGCAGCGAGGCCGAGCGCCGAAGCGCGTGCTGCGCGGCAATCCCCGTGGCGGCCGCGCCGGCCAGAAGCACACCGCCCCACGCCGACAGCGCGGAGGACAGCGCGAGCAGTGCGCGGGTCGGTGCGGGCAGGGCGGCGCCGAAACCGTCGAAGATCTGCCGGAAGGTCGGCACGACCCACACCATCAATGCCGCCGAGATCGCGAGCGCGAACAGGATCACGGCGGCCGGATACGCGAGTGCCGCGCGCAGCTTGCGCCATTGCGCATCGGCACGCTCGCGGTGTTCCGCGAGCCGTGTCAGCACGATGCCGAGCGAACCGGACGCTTCACCGACCTCGATCAACTGGCGATACAGCGTGCCGAACTGCGATGGATAGCGTGCGAGCGCATCGGCGAAGCGCCGGCCGCCGACGATTTCGCGCGCGAGCCCCGCGGCGATGCGCGGCACGCCGTCGCGCGTGCGGGTGCGCGCGAGCATCTCGAGCGACGGTGCAAGCGGCAGGCCGGCTTGCAGCAGGCTCGCGAGCTGGCGCGTGAAGCGCGTGATGTCGCGCGCGGCCGCCGCAGGCGGACGGGCCGGCCCGCGGACGTCGAGCGACAGTACCGCGATGCCGTCGCGCGCGAGCGTGGCGCGCGCGGCCGCGGCGTCAAAGGCGATGACGATCCCGCGGCGCGGCGAGCCGTCGCGATGGCGGCCGCGCCATGCAAAGCGGGTTTCGCGCGGCGGCGTGCGCATGTTCACGCTACGGGTGTGGCGGCGACGGCTTCCGCGATACTCGTCGTGCCGTCCATGACGCGCGCGAATGCCGCGTCGCGCAGGGTGCGCACGCCTTCGGTCGCCACGCACTGCGCGAGTTCGCCGACGCTCGCCCGCGCGACGATGCGCTCGGCCAGCCGGGGCGATACCGGCATCGTCTGATGCAGGCCGATGCGGCCGCGATAGCCGATCCCGTGACAGGCGGCACAGCCGCGCGCGACGAACGGCCGCCATCCGGCTGCCAGCGCCGCCGGGTCGCACCCGGCTTCCCGCAGCGCGCGCACCGATGCGTCCGAATGCACGCGGCAGGCGACGCACAGGCGCCGGACGAGACGCTGCGCGGTGACGAGGTGCAGCGCGGCGGCGAGGTTGTACGGCGCGACGCCGATGTCGAGCAGCCGCGCGACGGCGGCCGGCGCGTCGTTCGTGTGCAGCGTCGACAGCACGAGATGGCCGGTCTGCGCGGCCTTGATCGCGACATCGGCCGTCTCCGCATCGCGAATCTCGCCGACCATGATGACGTCCGGATCCTGCCGCAACAGCGCGCGCAGCGCCGTCGCGAACGTGAGCCCCGCCTTGTCGGCGACCCCGACCTGATTGATTCCGTCGAGCTGGATCTCGGCAGGATCCTCGACCGTGCAGACGTTGCGCGCGTCGCGATCGAGCATCTGCAGCGCGCAGTAGAGCGACAGCGTCTTGCCGCTGCCGGTCGGGCCCGTGACGAGCACGAGGCCATGCGGCGCGCGGATCGCGGCCTCCATCGCGGCCGCCTGCCGCGCGTCGAAGCCGAGGTTGGCAAGCGTGAGATCGGGCGGCAGCGTTTCGAGCCGCCGCAGCACGAGCTTTTCGCCGAACAGCGTGGGCAGCGAGCTGACGCGGTAGTCGCCGCGCGTGCCGCCGTCGATCGCGATGCGCAGCCGGCCGTCCTGGGGAAGCCGCCGCTCGGCGATGTCCATGCGCGAGAGCACCTTGATCCGCGTGACGAGCGCGTCGCGCAGGTGCAGCGGCGGTCGCGCCAGTTCATGCAGCACGCCGTCGACGCGCAGACGGATGCGCCAGCCGGCTTCGAACGGCTCGACGTGGATATCCGATGCGTCGCGCACGCGCGCCGCATGCAGCGTGTCCGTCAGCAGGCGTACGGCGGGGGCGTCGTCGAGCTGGGCCGCATCGAGTGCCGGGGGCGCGGCGGCGGGCGGAGCGTCGGAATGCGCGGGCGACGACTGCGTGCGCAGCGGCGCCCCGGAGGAAGGGAAATGCATGTGAGCCGGCACGCTGGCCGCCTGTTGACCGTGATGCGCAGATGATCGCGCGTCGCGTGCGGCGCCGGCAGTCGGCCGTTCGGCCAGGGCCTGTTCGCGCTAATGGCGGAAAGGCACGTTCGCAAGCCCGTTATTAGCGTGAACAGGCCCTAGCGCGCGGCGCCGCGTCCGGTACGTGTGCCGCGCGGCTTGAACAGCTTGACGGTACGTACGGCCTGATCGTCGCTGCGCATCACTTCGAGCATCACGTCGCCGATTTTCAAGCACACGTCGTCTTCCGGAATTTCCTCGAGGATCTCGAGTACCAGTCCGTTCAGCGTCTTCGGCCCGTCGGTCGGCAGTTTCAGGTGCAGCCAGCGGTTCAGTTCGCGCAGCGGCATGCTGGCCGAGACGATGCATTCGCCGTTCTCGTCCCAGCCGCCCGCGCGTTCGCTGCGCGGCATCGACGTCGTGAATTCGCCGATCAGTTCCTCGATGATGTCCTCGGGCGTGACGAGCCCTTCGAGTTCGCCGTATTCGTTGACGACGAGCGCGGTGCGATGCCGGGTTTCCTGGAAGAACTGGAGCTGCTGGACCACCGGCGTGCCCGACGGCACGTAGTACGGTTCGGTGAGCAGCGTGCGCAGCGTCTCGCGGTCGAAATCCTGGTTGTGCAGCGCGGTGAGCGTCTTGCGCACGTGCAGCACGCCGAGCACCTTGTCGATGTCGCCTTCGTAGACCACCAGCCGGTTGTGATAGCAGGTTTCGAGCTGATGCAGGATGTCGTCGAGCGGCGCGTAGAAGTTGAGCGACTCGATCTGGCGGCGCGGCACCATCACGTCGTCGACCGTGATGTTCTCGAGGTCGAACAGATTGAGCAGGATGCTGCGGTGCTTGGTCGGCATGAAACTGCTCGATTCGAGCACGATGGCCCGCAGCTCGTCGGCCGACATCCGCTGGTCGCGGCCCTTCTTCGTGTTGATGCGCAGCACCCACAGCACGCCGTTCGCGAGCGCATTGACGAACCAGACGACCGGCTTGAACACGCGCATCAGCGGGGCGATCACGAGGCTCGCGGGCAGCGCGATGCGTTCGGGGAACGTCGCGCCGACGATCTTCGGCGCGATTTCCGCGAACACGATGATCAGGAATGCGACGACGCCGGTCGCGATCGACAGCGCGAGGTTGTTGCGGCCGAACGTATGGAGCGCGAGCGAGGTCGTGAGGACGGGGATGATCGTGTTGAACAGGTTGTTGCCGATCAGGATCACGCTGAGCAGCAAGTCAGTGCGCGTGAGCAGCCCCTGCGTGGTTTTCGCGCCGAGTACGCCCTGGCCGGCGAGATGCTTCAGCCGATGGCGATTGAGCGCCATCATCGCGGTCTCGGAAATGGAAAAGAAGCTGGAACAGAGGAGAAGCAGGAAGACGGCGCCGATTTGCGCCCATAAGGGAATTTGGTCCACGCGTTGGAAAGAGCAGTGAAGGACAGGGATGGGGGAAATATAGCAGAGGCCGGCGACCGCGATGTGTCGCGCGCGATACGGGAGCCTGCGGCTGCCGGACGAAAAAAAACCGTGCACGCGGTGCACGGTTTTTTTAAATCTGGTCGGGGTGAGAGGATTCGAACCTCCGGCCTCTACGTCCCGAACGTAGCGCTCTACCAGGCTAAGCTACACCCCGATTTTTGCTCTTCGGACTTCGCCGTCTTCATGAAGATCGCTGCGTCGTCTCAAGCAAGAACGTAACTATAACGATGTTTTTTCTAAAAGGGAATACTTGGATGAAGAAATTTTTCGGGACAAGGCATCGCTCCCCGAACGCCGCGTGTTTACGATTGTCGCGACGTCGAGTATGAGCACAACCCGAGCAAGCTTTCCTTGTAGATCGAATCGGGGAACGCGGCAATCGCCGCTGCTGCCGCCTGCGCTTCCTGACGCGCGCATTCGAGCGTGTGATCGAGCGCGCCCGAGCGCGTGATCGCTTCGAAAATCGTGTCGAAGCGATCGGTGCCGCCCTGTTCGATCGCCTCGCGTGCGAGTGCCGACTGTTCGGGCGTGCCGCGCTCGATCAGGTAGATGAGCGGCAGCGTCGGCTTGCCTTCGCGGAGATCGTCGCCGGCATTCTTGCCCATCGCCTCGGCGGTGCCTGCATAGTCGAGCCAGTCGTCCATGATCTGGAACGCGGTGCCGATCCGGCGGCCGTATTCGGCTGCGGCGGCCTCGGTCGGCGCATCGGCGCCTGCGAGCACGGCGCCCAGACGGGCCGACGCCTCGAACAGCTTCGCCGTCTTGTACCGGATCACCTGCATGTAGCGCGCTTCGTCGACGTCCGCATCGTGCATGTTGAGGAGTTGCAGCACCTCACCTTCCGAAATGATCGTCGTCGCTTCGGACAGGATCTCCATCACGCGCATCTTGCCGACGCCGACCATCATCTCGAACGAGCGCGAGTAGAGGTAATCGCCCACCAGCACGCTCGCCGCGTTGCCGAACAGCGCATTGGCGGTCTGGCGGCCGCGGCGCAGTTCGGATTCGTCGACGACGTCGTCGTGCAGCAGCGTGGCCGTGTGGATGAACTCGACGACGGCGGCCAGCACGTGCCGCTGGTGCGACGTTTCGCCGAGCGCGCCGGCGACGAGCAGCAGCAGCGCCGGACGCAGCCGCTTGCCGCCCGCGCCGATGATGTACTCGGCGATCTGGTTGATCAGCAGCACGTCGGACGCGAGGCTTTGCCGGATAACGCGATTCACCTGCTCCATGTCGCTGGTGATCGGGGCGAGCAGGTGGGCGGCGCTGAGGGTGGGGGAGGCGGTGGACGACGACATGATGATGGAATTGGGTGATGCCGCGGATTATAAGTCGAATCCGCGATATGCCGGTCTGTCAGACGTACCGGCAGCGCGATTTTTGGCCGTCCGGCCGAGGCCCGCGCGCGGCAATCGTCGATCGGCTTTGACTTGGGTGCTAACCCCATGTATAATCACGTGTTTTCCGCGCGTGGTGTGCGGAAAAATTGGATCCAGAGTGAGGTTCTCAATGTACGCGGTCATAAAAACCGGCGGCAAGCAGTACAAGGTTGCCGTTGGCGAAAAACTCAAAGTAGAACAGATACCGGCTGACATTGACGCTGAAATCACGCTCGACCAGGTTCTCGCAGTGGGCGAAGGCGAATCGATTAAGTTCGGTGCGCCGCTGGTCAGTGGGGCTTCCGTCAAGGCCACCGTTGTGTCGCACGGTCGTCATGCCAAGGTCACCATCTTCAAGATGCGTCGCCGGAAGCACTACCAAAAGCACGGCGGCCACCGCCAGAACTACACCGAGCTGCGCATCGACGCGATCAACGCGTAAGCGCCTCGGTAAAGGAGCAATCAGATGGCACACAAAAAGGCAGGCGGCTCTTCCCGGAACGGCCGCGACTCCGAGTCGAAACGTCTCGGCGTGAAAGTGTACGGCGGCCAGGCGATCAATGCCGGCGGCATCATCGTGCGTCAGCGCGGTACGCGCATGCACGCTGGCGAGAACGTCGGCATGGGCAAGGATCACACCCTGTTCGCGCTGGTCGACGGTCACGTCAAGTTCGCGACGAAGGGCGCGGACAAGAAGCATCTGGTCATCGTCGTCCCGGCGGCTGCCTAAGTCAGGCACCCACGGGCTTCGTAGCCGAAAGGCCCCGCAGTCTTCGCGGGGCCTTTTTTATTGGGTCGCCGGGCGCATGTGCGTGCCGGCGACCCTCGCGCAACCGGCGTGCGATCGGCCGAACGGCAGATTGTTCAAGCGCGCCGGCGCGCGGCACAATAGCGGAAATACTGGGCGGAGTGACGAATGAAGTTCATTGACGAAGCACGAATCGAAGTCATCGCCGGCGACGGAGGCGATGGCAGCGCGTCGATGCGCCGTGAGAAATTCGTCCCGTTCGGCGGGCCGGACGGTGGCGACGGCGGCCGGGGCGGCAGCGTTTACGCGATCGCCGACCGCAACATCAACACGCTGATCGACTACCGTTACGCGAAGAAGCACCTCGCGCGCAACGGCGAAAACGGTCGCGGCTCGGATTGCTACGGCAAGGGCGGCGACGATGTCACGCTGCGCATGCCGGTCGGCACGATCATCAGCGACATGGAGACGGGCGAGCTGATCGCCGATCTGACCGAGCACGACCAGCGGGTGATGCTCGCGCAGGGCGGTGCCGGCGGCCTCGGCAACCTGCATTTCAAGTCGAGTACGAACCGCGCGCCGCGCCAGAAGACGGACGGCAAGCCGGGCGAGCGGCGCATGCTGAAGCTCGAGCTGAAAGTGCTCGCCGACGTCGGCCTGCTCGGCATGCCGAACGCGGGCAAGTCGACCTTCATCTCGTCGGTGTCGAACGCAAAGCCGAAGATCGCCGATTACCCGTTCACGACGCTCGCGCCGAATCTCGGCGTGGTGCGTGTCGGCCCGAGCAAGAGCTTCGTGATCGCCGACATCCCGGGGCTGATCGAGGGGGCGGCCGAAGGCGCGGGCCTCGGGCATCAATTCCTGCGCCACCTGCAGCGTACCGGCGTGCTGCTGCATCTGGTCGATCTCGCGCCGTTCGACGAAAGCGTCGATCCGGTCGCGGAAGCGACGGCGATCGTCGGCGAGCTGCGCAAGTACGACGAGGCCCTCTACGAGAAGCCGCGCTGGCTCGTGCTCAACAAGCTGGACATGGTGCCGGAAGACGAGCGCGAGGCGCGCGTCGCGGATTTCCTCGACCGCTTCGGCTGGGACGGCCCCGTGTTCGAGATCTCGGCGCTGACGGGCCAGGGCTGCGAAGCGCTGTGCTACGCGATCTACGACTATCTCTCCGAACATTCGGACGCGCATCGCGCGGCGGAGGCGGAGGATCTCGCGGCGGACGTGCGTTTCCGCGATGCGCCGCCGGCGAAGGGCGGTTCGGCGCCGGACGACGCCGCCTGAACGGTAACGCGCCGGGCGTGCCGCCCGGCGTTGGCGTTCAATCGCGCCCGGCCGGGCAGGCATCAGATACAGGAGACAGTGCAGGATGCGTTCGATCATCGCGGATTCGAAGCGATTGGTGGTGAAGGTGGGCTCCAGCCTCGTGACCAACGACGGCAAGGGGCTCGATCATGCTGCGATCGGCCGCTGGGCGGCTCAGATCGCTGCGCTGCGTGCGCAGGGTAAGGAAGTCGTGCTCGTCAGTTCGGGCGCGATTGCCGAAGGCATGCAACGGCTCGGCTGGAGCAAGCGGCCGCGGGAAATCGACGAGCTGCAGGCCGCCGCCGCGGTCGGCCAGATGGGGCTCGCGCAAGTCTACGAAAGCCGCTTCACCGAGCATGGCATCCGTACTGCGCAGATCCTGCTCACGCACGCCGATCTGGCGGATCGCGAGCGCTATCTGAATGCGCGATCGACGTTGCTCACGCTGCTGCGGCTCGGCGTCGTGCCGATCATCAACGAAAACGACACGGTCGTCACCGACGAAATCAAGTTCGGCGACAACGACACGCTCGGCGCGCTCGTCGCGAACCTGATCGAAGGCGATGCGCTGATCATCCTCACCGACCAGTCCGGGCTGTTCACGGCCGATCCGCGCAAGGACCCGAATGCGACGCTCGTCGGCGAGGCCAATGCGGGCGCGCCGGAGCTCGAGGCGATGGCGGGCGGGGCCGGCTCGAGTCTCGGTCGCGGCGGGATGCTGACGAAGATCCTCGCGGCAAAGCGTGCGGCGCACAGCGGCGCGAATACCGTGATCGCGAGCGGCCGGGAGGCCGACGTGCTCGTGCGTCTGGCGGCCGGCGAGGCGATCGGCACGCAACTGATCGCACGGACCGCGCGGATGGCGGCGCGCAAGCAATGGATGGCCGACCATCTGCAGGTGCGCGGCCATGTCGTGATCGACGCGGGGGCGGTCGAGAAGCTGACGGCCGGCGGCAAGAGCCTGCTGCCGATTGGCGTGACCGACGTGCAGGGCGCGTTCGCGCGCGGCGAGGTGATCGCGTGTGTCGGCCCGGACGGGCGCGAGGTGGCGCGCGGGCTCACGAACTACAGCAGCGCGGAAACGAAGCTGATTCACCGCAAGCCGAGCGGCGAGATCGAGACGGTGCTCGGCTATATGCTGGAACCCGAACTGATTCATCGCGACAACCTCGTGCTGGTGTGATCGCCGGCCGGGTTCCGTCGTTCAAGTGAAAAAGCCCGCGCGATGCGGGCTTTTTCATGCGCGGGACGATGCGGGCAACCCGCATCGCATGCCGTCAGCGCAACTGCGTCATCGCGGTGCGGTGGAACCGGATGTTTTCGAGAATCTGCCGGGTCGAGCCCTGCGGCATCTTGTTCGAACAGAAGTAGTCCTGGTAGAGGGCGGAGTGGTAGGCGTTCAGCTCGCCGTTCTCGATGCGCCGCCAGTCGTTTTCGACCGTGCGATCCCAGCCGTCGTGGTCCGAGTTCAGGCCGGCGTACTGGCGCCATTCGTAGGTGTCGCAGCGGATGCCTTCGTAGTTCACGTTGCGCGCACCGGCTGGGCTCGTGACGACGACTGCGTAGCGCACGACGCCGTCGCTGCCGACGTCGAGCGACTTCGCATCGACGAAGAACTTCAGCGGCGTGTTCTGCGACACGTTGAACGGCAGCAGGTCGCCCGTTTGCGGCAGCGGCGGCAGCGTGTCGACGGCGTTTTCCTTCCAGGTCCCCTGACGGTCGAGCAGGTACACGAACTCGCTGTCATCCTTGTTGGACGGCGCTTTCGAGTTCGCGCAGCCGGCCAGGGCGGCCACCGCGGCGATCGATGCGAGCGCGAGAGCAATCGCTTTCAATATGCATTCCTCGTAAAAAAAGGGCGCGACACCAAGGTCGCGCCCGGTCATGCAGTCCAACTCGTCATTTGCCGACGATCACGCGGGGCGGCATCTCGTCGAGCGAGCTCGCCTCCACTTCGATCTCCGAACAGACCACCGATGTGTCGACAATCGTCAGCGTCTGGGCCGGTGCGCCAATGACGCGCGGATAGCGCGACACACGCGGCCCGCGCGGCTTCTCGGCTCGCTGCGCCGGGCGGCGCAGGAAGCGCGACAGTTCCGTCAGCGCCAACTGATAGACATCCCGCTTGAACTCGATCACCGCATCGAGCGGCACCCAATACTCGTTCCAGCGCCACGCATCGAACTCCGGGTGGTCGGTCGCGCGCAAGCAAATGTCGCAATCGCGTCCGACCATTCGGAGCAGGAACCAGATCTGCTTCTGGCCGCGGTAATGACCGCGTACTTCGCGTTTGATGAACTTGTCAGGCACCTCGTAACGCAACCAGTCGCGGGTGCGGCCGATTATCTTGACGTGTTCCGGATGCAGGCCCGTTTCCTCGTGCAGTTCCCGGTACATCGCCTGCATGGGGGTCTCGCCGTACTTGATCCCACCTTGAGGAAACTGCCAGGAATGCTCGCGGAGCCGCTTGCCCCAAAACACCTCGTTGCGCGCGTTCAAGAGGATGATGCCGACGTTCGGGCGAAAGCCTTCACGATCCAGCATACAACCACCTTCGAATCCTTTAAAATTGCTTTGATTATAAACAGATAACGGGCGCTGCGCACCGTGACGGAGCGAATCCGCACGGGGCACACCGGCTGAATTGTCCCTGATTAGTCTGCTACGTCATCTGCGCCATTGCTGTTCACGGCGCGCAGCTTTTTCACCTTGAAACTTTTTCGGGCGCCCCGCCTGGGGGCGCCGTTTTTGGAACCGTCCGCATGAAAGCTTCCCGTTTCTTTATCGGCACCCTGAAAGAGGCACCCGCCGACGCAGAGATCGTCAGCCACAAGCTGATGGTCCGCGCCGGCATGATCCGCCGCGTCGCCGGCGGCATCTACAACTACCTGCCGGTCGGCCTGCGTTCGATTCGCAAGGTCGAGGCGATCGTGCGCGAGGAAATGAACCGGGCGGGCGCCATCGAGCTGCTGATGCCGGCCGTGCAGCCGGCCGAGCTGTGGCAGGAGTCGGGCCGCTGGGAGCAGTACGGCCCCGAGTTGCTGCGCTTCAAGGACCGCAAGGACAACGATTTCGTGATCGGGCCGACGCACGAGGAAGTCGTCACCGACATCGCGCGCAACCAGATCAAGAGCTACCGGCAGATGCCGGTGAATTTCTACCAGATCCAGACGAAGTTCCGCGACGAGATCCGTCCGCGCTTCGGCGTGATGCGCGGCCGCGAATTCATCATGAAGGACGCGTATTCGTTCGACAAGGATGCGGCGGGCCTGAACGAGTCGTACCGCAAGATGTATGACGCGTACGTGCGCATCTTTACGCGCCTCGGCCTCGAGTTCCGGGCGGTCGCGGCCGACAGCGGCTCGATCGGCGGCAACTTCTCGCACGAATTCCACGTGATCGCCGATACCGGCGAGGACGCGATCGCGTACTGCCCGACGTCCGAATTCGCGGCGAACGTCGAGGCGGCCGAAGCGCTGCCGCTGATTGCCGAGCGCGCGGCGCCGGCCGAAGCGATGGAAAAGGTCGCGACGCCCGGCAAGGCGAAGTGCGAGGCCGTCGCCGAATTGCTGGGCATCCCGCTCGAGCGCACGATCAAGTCGATCGTGCTCGCGACCGACAACGAAGGCGCCGAGCCGACCATCTGGCTCGTGATGCTGCGCGGCGATCACGACCTGAACGAGATCAAGGTGTCGAAGCTGCCGGGCCTGAAGAACCACCGCTTCGCGACCGAGCAGGAAATCGTCGAGTGGTTCGGCACGCCGCCGGGCTACCTCGGCCCGGTCGGCACGAAGAAGCCGGTGAAGGTGATCGCGGACCGCACGGTCGCGAACATGAGCGACTTCGTCGTCGGCGCGAACGAGGTCGACTATCACATCGCCGGCGTGAACTGGGGCCGCGACCTGCCGGAGCCCGAAGTCGCCGACGTGCGCAACGTGAAGAAGGGCGACCCGTCGCCGGACGGCAAGGGTGCGATCGACATCTGCCGCGGCATCGAAGTCGGCCACGTGTTCCAGCTCGGCACCAAGTACTCGGAAGCGATGGGTGCGACGTTCCTCGACGAGTCGGGCAAGCCGCAGCCGATGCTGATGGGCTGCTACGGCGTCGGCATCACGCGTATTCTCGGCGCGGCGATCGAGCAGAACTTCGACGATCGCGGCATCGTCTGGCCCGAGTCGATCGCGCCGTTCGAGGTCGTGCTGTGCCCGATGGGCTATGACCGCAGCGACATGGTGCGCGAGACGGCCGACAAGCTGTACGCGGAACTCGTCGCGGCCGGCATCGACGTGATCCTCGACGATCGCGGCGAACGCCCGGGCGTGATGTTCGCCGACTGGGAGCTGATCGGCGTGCCGCATCGTCTCGTGATCGGCGAGCGCGGCCTGAAGGAAGGCAAGATCGAGTACCAGGGCCGCCGCGACACCGAAGCGACGCTGCTGCCGGCCGACACGGCCGCGGCGACGGTCGCGGAGAAGATCCGCGCCGCGCTCGCGCACTAAGCGCGGCGACCGGGGGACACGATGGAATACACGTTCCTGTCGGCCACCGTGCTCCTCGTGCTGATTACGGATCCGCTCGGCAATATCCCGCTGTTCATCACGGCGATGCGCGACGTGCCGCGCGAGCGGCGCGTGAAGCTGATCCTGCGGGAAGTGGGAATCGCGTTCGTGATCCTGCTGTTCTTCATGCTGGTCGGCGATCGCTTCCTGCGGATGATGAGCCTCACCGACCTGTCGCTGCGGCTCGGCGGCGGGATCGTGCTGTTCCTGATCGCGCTGCGGATGATCTTCCCGCATCCGGACGGCGCGCTCGGCAGCGATCCGCGCGCGGGCGGCGAGCCGTTCATCGTGCCGCTCGCGATTCCGGCGCTGGCCGGGCCGTCCGCGCTCGCGACGGTGATGCTGCTGACGTCGCAGGCGCCCGGGAAGATGTTCGAGTGGGTCGGTGCGCTGACGGTCACGATGGTCGTCTGCGCGATCACGCTGGTGCTGGCCGAAAGGATTCAGGGTTGGCTCGGCGAGCGGACCGTCGCCGCGTTCGAGCGTCTGATGGGCCTCGTGCTCGTCGCGATCTCGGTCGAGATGCTGCTGGCAGGCATTCGAGCGTTCGTGCACCAGTTGCAGCCGTAGCGCGGGCGGTGCGGTCGACGAAAAAAGCGGCGCTCCGGGAAACCGGAGCGCCGCTTTCTATTTATATAGCCGGCGGGGCGGCGATCAGACGTCCGCGGTCAGCGCGCGGATCGTCGGCAGGTTGCGCCAGTAGCCCTTGGCGTCCATCCCGCAGCCGAACACGTAGCGGTCCGGCACCGAGAAGCCGCAGAAGTCGGGGTGCAGCGGTTTCGCCTTCGCGAGCGTCTTCTCGCACAGCACGGCCGACATGAAGCGCTGCGCGCCCATGTCGAGGATGCGGTCGCGGATCGCTGCCATCGTCTCGCCTTCGTCGAGGATGTCGTCGAGCACGAGCACGATGCGGTCCTTCACCGACTCGCGCGGCGCGACGCGCCAGTGCATCTCCGGGCTGCCCTGCGTCGTGTTGCGGTAGCGGGTCAGGTGGATGTAGTCGAATTCGAGCGGGAAATCGAGATGCGGCAGCAGCATCCCGGTAAACACCGCGGCGCCGCCCATCACCGAGAGAACGAGCGGGAACGCGTCGCCGATCTCGGCGCGGATCGCGTCGGCCATCTTCGAGATCGACGCGTTGACGGCGTCGGCCGAGACGATCTCTTCGGAGTGGTCGAAAATGTGGAGGGCTTCTTCGCGGTTCATGTGTTCTGGCGGGCAGTCGGTATACAAATAAGGATGAAGCAGAACGGCAGGCGCGCGCTACGGCAAAAACCCGCGCGCCGGCCGACGGGCGAAATCAGCGCATGCCGGGCATCATGCCCTTCAGGCCGCGCATCATCTTCTGCATGTTGCCGCCCTTCAGCTTCTTCATCATCGTACGCATCTGGTCGTACTGGTTCAGCATCCGGTTGACTTCCTGCACCGGCACGCCCGCGCCGGCTGCAATGCGACGCTTGCGCGTCGCCTTGATGATTTCGGGTTTCGCGCGCTCGGCGGGCGTCATCGAGCTGATGATGCCTTCCATCCGGCGGATCGACTTCTCGGCCTGGCCCATGTCGGCGCCGGCCGCCGCCTGCTGGAACTGCGCGGGGAGTTTGTCCATCAGCGACGACAGGCCGCCCATGTTCTTCATCTGCGAGATCTGCGCGCGGAAATCGTTCAGGTCGAAGTCGCCGCCCTTCTTGACCTTGTCGGCGAGCTTCTGCGCGGCCTGGACATCGACGCCGCGCTGCGCTTCCTCGACGAGCGCGAGGATGTCGCCCATGCCGAGGATCCGGTTCGCCATCCGGTCGGGGTGGAACACCTCGAGGCCGTCGAGCTTCTCGGCGACGCCGACGAACTTGATCGGCTTGCCCGTGATGTGGCGCACCGACAGCGCGGCGCCGCCGCGCGAGTCGCCGTCGAGCTTGGTCAGCACGACGCCGGTGAGCGGCAGCGTGTCGTTGAACGCCTTCGCGGTGTTGACCGCGTCCTGGCCGAGCATCGCGTCGACGACGAACAGCGTTTCGGCCGGCTTCAGCGCACCGTGCAGCGCGGCGATTTCCTGCATCATCGCTTCGTCGATGCCGAGACGGCCGGCCGTGTCGACGATCAGCACGTCGTGGTAGTGGCGCTTCGCCCAGTCGACGGCCGCGAGCGCGATGTCGACGGGCTTCTGGTCCGGCGTGGACGGGAAGAAGTCGGCGCCGACCTGTTCGCTCACCGTTTTCAGCTGCATGATCGCGGCCGGGCGATACACGTCGCACGACACGGTCAGCACCTTCTTCTTGTACTTCTCGCGCAGCAGCTTCGCGAGCTTGCCGGCGGTCGTGGTCTTGCCCGCGCCCTGCAGGCCGGCCATCAGGATCACGGCGGGCGGCGTGACCGCGAGGTTCAGCTCGGCGGCCTTGCCTTCGTAGTCGCCGCCGATCACGGCGGTCAGTTCCTTCTGGACCACGCCGACGAGCGCCTGGCCCGGCGACAGGCTGCTGATCACTTCTTCGCCGAGCGCCTTTTCCTTGACCTTGGCGATGAATTCGCGGACGACCGGCAGCGACACGTCGGCTTCCAGCAGCGCAAGACGCACCTCGCGGAGCATCTCCTGCGTGTTCGCCTCGGTGAGCCGGGCCTCGCCGCGCAGCGTCTTGACGACGCGCGCCATCCGTTGAGTGAGATTGTCGAGCATGGGGAGCGATGGACAGTGGGGCCCGAAGGCGCGGCGGAACCGAACAAACGGAGCCGTCGCGGGAAGGGGGCCTAGTGTAAACTTCGAACATGGATATTGTACTGTATGCCCTCACCGCATTCCTGTACGGCGGCCTCGCCGTCGCCGGCTGGCGCGCGCACCGCCAGGGTGCGACGCCGCTCGTCGCGAGCGTGCCGGCCGTGCCGGTCCCCGCGTCCGCCGCGTCCGGGATGAGCGGGGCCGGCCGCGCGCTGCTGTTCGCCGCGCTGGTCGCGCACGGCGTGCTGCTCCACATGACGATCTTCCCGAACGACGCGATGGTGTTCGGCTTCGCGTTCGCGCTGTCCGCGATGTTCTGGCTCGGCGCCGGCATCTACTGGATCGAGAGTTTCTTTTTCCCGCTCGACAGCCTGCGCCTGCTGGTGTTGCCGCTCGCGTGCGGCGCGTCGCTGCTGCCGCTCGTGTTCGGCGGCGTGCGGGTGCTTCCTTATGCCGCGGCGCCGCTGTTCAAGCTGCATTTCCTGATCGCGAACATCGCATACGGGCTGTTCGCGATCGCCGCGCTGCACGCGATCCTGATGCTGATGGTCGAGCGGCGCCTGCAGTCGCTGCGCAGCGGCGGGCGCGACGGCTCGACGGGCTGGATCGCGAGCTGGCTCGAAACGCTGCCGCCGCTGCTCACGCTCGAGAAGCTGCTGTTCCGCCTGATCGGCGCCGGCTTCGTGCTGCTGACGCTGACGCTCGCGTCGGGCATCCTGTTCAGCGAGCAGGTCGACGCGCGCGCGTTGCGGCTCGACCACAAGACGGTGTTCGCGATCCTGTCGTGGCTGATGTTCGGCGGCCTGCTGATTGCCCGCAAGACGTCGGGCTGGCGCGGCCGCGGCGCCGCGCGCTGGGTGCTCGTGTCGTTCGCCGCGTTGCTGCTCGCGTATGTCGGCAGCCGGTTCGTTTTCGAGGTGCTGCTGCACCGCTCCGTGGTTTGACCGCAGGTTTCCGATGCGACAGATTCTTCTCCTGATCCTCCTCTTCTTCGCGGGTTCGTGGCTCGCGCGCAAACTGCGCCATGCGCAGGAACAGGCGCAGGCGCGCGCCGGCCGCGGCGCCGGTTACGACGGCGCGCCCGGCGCCGACGCCGCGCGCCCGAACGGCGACGCGCGATCGCTGCCCGAGCCGATGGTGCGCTGCGCCGAATGCGGCGTGCATGCGCCGAAGGGCGACGCCGTCGCCGCGAGCGGCGAATACTTCTGCAGCGCCGAGCATGCGCGGCGCCACGCCGCGCGCGTGAACGGTCACGACGCCCGATGAGCGACGCGCCGGTGTTGTCGTTCGATGCGAACGGCTGGGTGCGCGAAGCGCGCCATGCGCCGTCGCCGAACTTCGAGATGCGGCCCGCGGGGGCGGTGCCGACGCTCGTGGTCGTCCACAACATCAGCCTGCCGCCCGGCGAATTCGGCGGCGACGCGATCGAGGCGCTGTTCCTGAATCGCCTCGACTGCGATGCGCACCCCTATTACCGGAGCCACCTGCGCGGCGTGCGCGTGTCCGCCCATTTCCTGATCCGCCGCGACGGCGAGCTCGTGCAGTTCGTGTCGTGCGACGAGCGCGCGTGGCACGCGGGCTCGTCCGAGTTCTTCGGCCGCACGCGCTGCAACGACTTCTCGATCGGCATCGAGCTCGAAGGGGCGGACGACGTGCCGTTCGACGATGCGCAATACGCGGTGCTCGCCGCGCTCTCCCGCGCGCTCGCCGCGCGCTACCCGGTCGACGCGTTCGCGGGGCACTCGGACGTCGCGCCGGGCCGCAAGACCGACCCGGGCCCGCACTTCGATTGGCAACGCTTCGCGAGCGATGCCGGTTTTTCCGCCGAATACTTTCCTTTCCGTCAGCACTGATCGCGGGGTTTTTTGATCGGAGAAAGTTTTTTCTCCGATCAATGCCTTGCCGTGTCTGCGCGTGAGCGATGTCAAGACCTCTATCGCAAATTATCCGGTTGGACGTCCTCCGAATGTCCACTATACTTGGTGCCAGTTGAGCAGTTCTGCACTAGATATAGTGTGTGTCGCAGGGGAAAACCCGAGCGGCACCGGCCGGCGGGCAACGCCGGTGGACAGGGTTCTCAAGGCGGCGCGTCAGGCCGGGCGGTCCGGGCGTCGCGACCAGCGCAGCGAATATCGACGGGGCAGGGTATACATGACGAAGCACACGACCGGCCGGGTTGTCGCGCATCGACCGAACCGGCTTCCCCGGCGCATCGTTCGCCTCTTACCGCTCGCGCACCGCATGGCGCGGCGTTCGTTTTAATCCGCGGTTCTCTCCGCACCATCCAACACCAGGAGCTTTGCACATGCAAACCACCGACAACGCGACGTCCCAGTACGAGAGCGCCTCGAGCCGTCCGCTCGGCGGGACCGAACAGGGCGCGAAGGCGCTCGCGCCGCAGGCCACGTTCGCCGACTACAAGGTGATCCGCCGCAACGGCAGCGTCGTGTCGTTCGAACCGTCGAAGATCGCGATCGCGGTGACCAAGGCTTTCCTGGCCGTCAATGGCGGGCAGGGCGCGGCATCGGCGCGCGTACGCGAGCAGGTCGAACAACTGACGCACAACGTCGTGCGCGCGCTCGTGCGCAGCCGCCCGAACGGCGGTACGTTCCATATCGAAGACATCCAGGACCAGGTCGAACTCGCGCTGATGCGCGGCGGCGAGCACAACGTCGCGCGTGCGTACGTGCTGTATCGCGAGAAGCGCCACCTCGAGCGCCAGCATGCGGGCGAGGAAGCGGCGGCCGCGGGCGGCGAGTCGACCACCGGCATCAACGTGGTCGACAACGGCGTCACGCGCCCGCTCGACCTGAACGCGCTGCGCGCGCTGATCGTGTCGGCGTGCGACGGCCTCGGCGCTGCGGTTAACCCTGACCCGATCGTCGCGGAGACGGTGAAGAACCTGTACGACGGCGTGCCGATGAGCCAGGTCTACGACTCGGCGATCCTCGCGGCGCGTACGATGATCGAGAAGGATCCGGCATACAGCCAGGTCACGGCCCGCATCCTGCTGCACACGATCCGCCGCGAGATCCTCGGCGAGGAAGTCGTGCAGGCCGAGATGTCGACCCGCTATGCCGAATACTTCCCGCAGTTCCTGAAGCGCGGCGTCGACGCCGGCCTGCTCGACGACAAGCTGCTGCAGTTCGACCTGAAGCGCCTTGGCGAAGCCCTCGACGCGAACCGCGACCTGCAGTTCGGCTATCTCGGCCTGCAGACGCTGTACGACCGCTACTTCCTGCACGTCGAAGGCACCCGCATCGAAATGCCGCAGGCATTCTTCATGCGCGTCGCGATGGGCCTGTCGCTGAACGAGATCGACCGCGAAACGCGCGCGATCGAGTTCTACAACGTGCTGTCGAGCTTCGACTTCATGAGCTCGACGCCGACGCTGTTCAACTCGGGCACGCACCGCTCGCAGCTGTCGTCGTGCTACCTGACGACGGTTGCGGACGATCTGGACGGCATCTATGAAGCGCTGAAGGAAAACGCGCTGCTGTCGAAGTTCGCCGGCGGCCTCGGCAACGACTGGACGCGCGTGCGCGCACTCGGCTCGCATATCAAGGGCACGAACGGCAAGTCGCAAGGCGTGGTGCCGTTCCTGAAGGTCGTGAACGACACGGCCGTCGCGGTGAACCAGGGCGGCAAACGCAAGGGCGCGGTCTGCGCGTACCTCGAATCGTGGCACCTCGACATCGAGGAGTTCCTGGAGCTGCGCAAGAACACCGGCGACGACCGCCGCCGTACGCACGACATGAACACGGCGAACTGGATTCCCGACCTGTTCATGAAGCGCGTGATGGAAGGCGGCGAGTGGACGCTGTTCTCGCCGTCGACCTGCCCGGATCTGCACGACAAGTTCGGCGCGGAATTCGAGGCGGCTTACACGGCTTACGAAGACAAGGTCGCACGCGGCGAGATCAAGCTGTTCAAGAAGATCCCGGCGCAGCAGCTGTGGCGCAAGATGCTCGGCATGCTGTTCGAGACGGGCCACCCGTGGATCACGTTCAAGGATCCGTGCAACGTGCGCTCGCCGCAGCAGCACGTCGGCGTCGTCCACTCGTCGAACCTGTGCACGGAAATCACGCTGAACACGAGCGATACCGAAATCGCGGTGTGCAACCTGGGCTCGGTGAACCTCGTCGCCCACCTGGTGAAGCAGGCCGACGGCAGCTACGCGCTCGACCACGACAAGCTGAAGCGCACGATCAGCGTCGCGATGCGCATGCTCGACAACGTGATCGACATCAACTACTACGCGGTGCCGAAGGCGCGTAACTCGAACCTGAAGCACCGCCCGGTGGGCCTGGGCATCATGGGCTTCCAGGACTGCCTGCACCTGCTGCGCACGCCGTACGCGTCGGAAGCGGCGGTCGAGTTCGCCGACCGTTCGATGGAAGCCGTCTGCTACTACGCGTATTACGCGTCGACCGAGCTGGCCGAAGAGCGCGGCCGCTACTCGAGCTACCGCGGCTCGCTGTGGGATCGCGGCATCCTCCCGCAGGACACGCTGAAGCTGCTGACGGAAGCGCGCGGCGGCTACGTCGAGGTCGACACATCGGAATCGCTCGACTGGACGACGCTGCGTTCGCGGATCGCCGCGCACGGCATGCGCAACTCGAACTGCGTCGCGATCGCGCCGACGGCGACGATCTCGAACATCATCGGCGTGTCGGCCTGTATCGAGCCGACCTTCCAGAACCTGTACGTGAAGTCGAACCTGTCGGGCGAATTCACGGTGGTGAACGAGTATCTCGTCCGCGACCTGAAGGAACGCGGCCTGTGGGACGAAGTGATGGTCGCCGACCTGAAGTACTTCGACGGCATGCTGTCGCGCATCGACCGCATCCCGGCCGATTTGCGCGCGATCTACGCGACCGCGTTCGAGGTCGACCCGACGTGGCTGGTCGAAGCGGCATCGCGTCGCCAGAAGTGGATCGACCAGGCACAGTCGCTGAACATCTACATGGGCGGCGCATCGGGCAAGAAGCTCGACGAGGTCTACAAGCTCGCATGGCTGCGCGGCCTGAAGACGACCTACTACCTCCGCACGATGGCGGCGACGCACGTCGAGAAGTCGACGGTCGCACACGGCGCGCTGAACGCAGTGCCGACGGGCGGTGCAGGCAGCGGCGGCTCGGGCGGCGGCGCGCAAGGTGCAGCGGGCGGCTTCGGTGCGGCAGGCGGCGATGCGTCGTCGGGCGTGGTGAACGCGGCGCCGGCACTCGCGCCGGTCGAAGCAGACGGTCCGGTGTGCACGATGCGTCCGGGCGATCCTGGCTTCGACGAATGCGAAGCGTGCCAGTAACGCAGTGCGCCTGATCTGAGAAAGCAGGCCGGCGCGGCGCACACGACGACCGATCGAGGTTGAAGTGTGCGCCGCTCTCAACTAAAAAAATGATAAGGAATCTGTAACGCGACACCTGCGTTGCAGGCAGCGACAAGCGATCGAAACATCCCCGACGGCGTCGCGTTTCGATCGGCGTTCGATGCGTCGAGCGCACCTCGCGATACAAGCGCGACGCACATCGCGCACTGCATGAACGACGATGCGTTGCTCAAAGTGTTGTATCGAGGTCGCAACGCGAATCGAAAAAAGGATTTTTCGTGAGCGAACCCTTTTATCGCTCAGGAAAAGATGGTACAAACCGTTCTAAATTGATGGTGAGAATTTATGCTCAACTGGGATGACGAGAAGACTGCCGTAACCCCCGCGAGCGGAGCGCAGCAAAACGCGATGCGCACCTCCGCCGGGATGGCTGTCGGAATGCAGGCTGCAACGCCTGCCGCCCATCAGGTCCGCGACATTTTCGAAGGCGATCTTGCGGTGCCGCCGCAAGCATCGGCTGTTCCCGCCGGCGGTTCGGAAGCGCGGGTCAATGTCGCCGACAAGCGCATCATCAACGGCCAGACTGACGTCAATCAGCTGGTGCCGTTCAAGTACAAGTGGGCGTGGGAAAAATATCTGGCCGGTTGCGCGAACCACTGGATGCCGCAGGAAATCAACATGTCCCGCGACATCGCACTGTGGAAGGACCCGAACGGTCTGACCGAGGACGAGCGCCGCATCGTGAAGCGCAACCTCGGCTTCTTCGTGACGGCCGATTCGCTCGCGGCGAACAACATCGTGCTCGGCACGTATCGCCACATCACGGCGCCCGAGTGCCGGCAGTTCCTGCTGCGCCAGGCGTTCGAGGAAGCGATCCACACGCACGCGTACCAATACATCGTCGAATCGCTCGGTCTCGACGAAGGCGAGATCTTCAACGCGTACCACGAGGTACCGTCGATCCGCGCGAAGGACGAATTCCTGATCCCGTTCATTCATACGCTGACGGACCCGGCCTTCAAGACCGGCACGCTCGAAGCGGATCAGAAGCTGCTGAAGTCGCTGATCGTGTTCGCCTGCATCATGGAAGGCCTGTTCTTCTATGTCGGGTTTACGCAGATCCTCGCACTCGGCCGCCAGAACAAGATGACGGGTGCTGCAGAGCAATATCAGTACATCCTGCGCGACGAGTCGATGCACTGCAACTTCGGCATCGACCTGATCAACCAGATCAAGCTCGAAAACCCGCATCTCTGGACCGCGGAATTCCGCGCCGAGATCCGCGAGCTGTTCAAGCAGGCTGTCGAACTCGAATACCGCTACGCCGAAGACACGATGCCCCGCGGCGTGCTGGGTTTGAACGCGTCGATGTTCAAGAGCTATCTGCGTTTCATCAGCAACCGCCGTTGCCAGCAGATCGGCCTCGACCCGCTGTTCCCGAACGAGGAGAACCCGTTCCCGTGGATGAGCGAGATGATCGACCTGAAGAAGGAACGCAACTTCTTCGAGACGCGTGTGATCGAGTATCAGACGGGGGGCGCGCTGTCCTGGGAATGACCCGCAGCAGCGAACCCGTTACATGATGGAGCAGCCGGTGGCCTCTCGGCCCCGGCCCAAGGTTTAGGAGCAAGAACGCCTGATGCAAAGCATGCCCGGTGCCTTAACGGCCCAACGATACGACAGGCACTTTGCGAACCCTTCAGTGGGATGGGCAAACTTCCCTCCGGAAAAAGCGGGCGGCCGTGTGGCGGTCCGCTTGATCAAGCGATTAGGGGTAGCGGCGCGAGGTGCGCCGGCTACCGACTTGATTTGGCGCGCGAGGCCATGGGGTCACGCGCGCCATACCGTATTCATTAGCGTAAGCGCGCGGTATCTGCGTACGCCGATGAATAGCCCGCTTCGAAGCGCACGTCCTGAACAGCGTCCGCGGGAAGCGGGTTTTGACGAAGGGTGTAGTTTGAACTGACTCTCATCTGAACCTGAAGGAGAACAACATGGCTACTGCCAAGAAGAAACCGGCTGCTAAGAAAGTTGCTGCCAAGAAGACCGTTGCGAAGAAGGCCGCTGCTCCGGCGAAGAAGGCCGCAGTGAAGAAGGTTGCTGCGAAGAAGGTCGCGGTGAAGAAGGTTGCCGCGAAGAAGGCAGCACCGGCGAAGAAGGCCGCTGCAAAGAAGGTCGCAGCCAAGAAGGTCGCAACGAAGAAGGTTGCAGCGAAGAAAGTCGCGGTGAAGAAGGTTGCTGCGAAGAAGGCAGCACCGGCCAAGAAGGCCGCTGCGAAGAAGGTTGCAGCGAAGAAAGTCGCGGTGAAGAAGGTTGCTGCGAAGAAGGCCGCACCGGCGAAGAAGGCTGCTGCGAAGAAGGCCGCGCCGGCGAAGAAGGCTGCCGCGAAGAAGGCCGCGCCGGCGAAGAAGGCTGCCGCGAAGAAGGCCGCGCCCGCCAAGAAGGCTGCCCCTGCGAAGAAGGCCGCCGCACCGGCAAAGAAGGCTGCTGCACCGAAGAAGGCCGTCGTGAAGAAGGCTGCGCCGGCAACGACCGCGTCGACCGCATCGGTTGCGCCGGCATCGGGCGTGAAGACCGCGCTCAACCCGGCAGCGGCATGGCCGTTCCCGACCGGCAGCCGTCCGTAATCGCGGCTGAGCAGCATCACCCGGACACTCACGTGGTGTCCGTGGGTTGAGTAGCGCTACTCAATCAATCCCGCCATCTGGCTCAGGTGGCGGGATTTTTTTCGTCCGTCTGGTCGCCGATGGGGCGCCGGTGGGCTGTCCGACGCGAGCGCGGACGAGAACGGGCGGACGAAAAAAAACGCATGTGCGGCTTCGCACATGCGTTCGACTGCGGCTTGCGCCGCGTGCTGAGGATACCCGTCAGTGCGTGACGCGCGTGACGCCGCCGCTCGACAGCAGGCGCACGCGCTCGCCGGCGCGGAACGCTTCGCCGCTTGCCGCCTGCGTGATCGAGCGCAGATCGCCGTTGTCGAGGCGCACGGTGATTTCGACACCGTTCGCCGTGCTGAGGTTTTCGCCGACCGCGTTACCCGCGACCGCACCGACGAGGCCGCCGGCGATCGCCGTCAGGATCGAGCCTTTGCCGCCGCCGATCGCGCTGCCCGCGACCGCGCCGAGCGCGCCGCCGCCGAGCGTGCCGATCGCGCTGCCGCCGCCGTCGGACTGAATGCGCACCGCACGGACGCTTTCGATCGTGCCCATGCGGACCGTCTGTTCGCGCTGCGCCTGGCCGACGCTATAGACATCCGCCGAACCGGGCGCCGTGAAGCAGCCGGCGAGGGTCAGCGTGGCCGTCAGCATGGCCGCAAGCGTGAGGGTTTTTTTCGTCAACATCTTTGCTCTCCCACAATATTCATTTGAGACTGTAACCGAATGCAGTCTCGAAGCGTGCGTCGATTTCGGCGCGCGTCAGTACGTAAGTCTGGGGCCCTTGATGGGCGATCTTGAGCGAGCCCATCAGGCTCGCAAGGCGGCCGGTGGTTGCCCAGTCGAAGCCTTGCTCGATGCCGTACAGCAGGCCACCCCGGAAGGCGTCGCCGCAGCCGGTCGGATCGGCGATGCGCTCTGCCGGCACGACCGGAATCTGTTCCGCACACTGCTTGTGGCGGATGGTCGCGCCGTGCTCGCCACGCGTGATGACGAGGGCGTCGACCCGGCTGGCGATTTCATCTTCGGACCATCCCGTCTTGTCGCTCACCAGCTTGGCCTCGTAGTCGTTGACCGCAACATAGGTCGCAAGTTCAATGCTGCGGCGCAGCGTCGCACCGTCGAACAGCGGCAGGCCCTGGCCCGGATCGAACACGAACGGCACACCGGCCTGGGCCAGCTCTTCCACGTGCTGCACCATCCCGTCGAAGCCGTCCGGGCCGACGATCGCGAGCTTGATGTCCGGCGCGTCGCCCGCGTGGTTCAGGTGCGATTGCATCATCGCGCCGGGGTGGAACGCCGCGATCTGGTTGTTGTCGAGATCGGTCGTGATCATCGCCTGCGCGGTGTACGTATCGGGCAGCACGCGAACGTGGTCGCGACGCAGGCCGAGATCGTCGAACCGGTCGAGATACGGCTGCGCATCCAGCGCGCCCATCGTGCCCATGATGCGCGCGTCGCCGCCGAGCAGGTGCAGTGCGTACCCGATGTTGCCCGCGCAGCCGCCGAATTCGCGGCGCATCGTCGGCACGAGGAAGCTCAGGTTGATGAGGTGCACCTGGTCGGGCAGGATGTGCTCGCGGAACCGCCCTTCGAAGGTCATGATGGAGTCGTAGGCGATCGAGCCGCAAATCAGCGTAGCCAAGGTGTGCGTTCCTGTAGAAATGAGAGGCCCTGCGCGACAACGCCGCGCGAAGGGCGCGGCGCGGCAGGGGGAAAGCGGAAGAAAGCTTACTTCAGTGCGGCGAGCGCTGCATCGTAGTTCGGCTCGTCCTTGATTTCGCTGACGAGTTCCGCATGGATCACCTTGTCCTGCGCGTCGAGCACGACCACCGCGCGTGCGGTCAGGCCGTTCAGCGGGCCGCTCGTCACGTCGACGCCGTACGCGTTTGCGAACGCGCGGCCGGTGCGGAACGTCGATGCCGTCACGACGTTCTCGAGGCCTTCGGTCGTGCAGAAGCGCGTGGCGGCGAACGGCAGGTCGGCGGACACGACCACCACCACCGTGTTGTCGAGCGACGACGCGGCTTCGTTGAACTTGCGGGTCGACGTCGCGCAGGTCGGCGTGTCGAGGCTCGGCACGATGTTCAGCACCTTGCGCTTGCCCGCGAAGCTGGCGAGCGACAGGTCGGCGAGGTCCTTGCCGACCAGCTTGAAATCGGCGGCTTGCGCACCGACGGCCGGGAACGTGCCGGCGAGATCGATCGGGTTGCCACCCAGCGTAACTTTGCTCATGTTCGTGCTCCGAAATAGCGCGCCGCTCGGGCGCGCGGGTTGAGACGGGCGCGCAAGCGCGCCGCGGCGCGTCACGGATAGAAGATCTGGACGCGGAAATTCGAGGCGGGCGTGCCGTTCGTGTCGAGGCGGACGACCATCGTCTGCGTCGTGCCGGGCGGCAGCCCGGCGTCGATCGGCGTGCCCGGGCGCACGTAGTCGCGCGGCGCGAGCACGCGGCGCACGGTGACGTGATTGGTGTCGTCGAGCAGCGTGAGTTCGAGCGACGGGTACGCGAGCGCGACGCGGTAGCGGTTCGTCAGCGGCACCTTCAGTTCGAGCTTGCGCGGGCCGTCGAGCTGGCGCAGGTCGGTCGCGTCGAGCCGCAGCCCGTCGATTGCGCGCGGCGGCGCGACCGTGCAGCCGAGCGGCGCACAGGCCTGCCGGAACCAGCTCTGCGTGACGGGCCAGTAGATCATCAGCGCTTCGCGCTGCCACCACGCCAGTTGCACGACGAGCAGGCCGACCAGCGCGGCCGCGACGAGGCCGCCGAAAAAGCCGCCGAGCATTCCGCGTCGCTGCGGCGCGCGCGTCTCGCGCGTGACGGCGAAGTGCGGACGATCGTCGTCGGTCGGTGCGGCGGGGAACGGGACGGCCGGTTGGACGGCCGGTTCATCGGTTGCCGCTGCGGCCGGGGCCTTGTCGTGTCGGGCGAGAGTGTCGGATTCCGATGCGGCTTCGGCTTCGGCGACGGCCGGTGCGGGCGTGAACGCAAAGCGCGGTTCGCGCGGCGCGCGTTCGTCGTTCGGCACGGCGAAGTGCGCGTGGCCGACGGGTTCGGCCGGTTCGGCGGCGATTTCCGTTTCCGACGGACGGTGGGCGACGAAGCGGGGCTCGCGCGGGTCGCGCTCGACGGGCGAGGGCCCGGCTGCTTCGGTTTCGTGCGGTTCGTGCCGCGTTTGCGGCGAATGCGGTTCGGCCGGTTGCTCGACGGCAGCCGATGAATCGAGCTCGGCCGGAGAGGTTGCGAACGGCGCGGGCGTACCCGACAGGTGGACGACGCCGGCTTCCGTGGACGGGAGCGCGAGCGGTATCAGCGGCTCGGTGCGCACGGTTTCGGCGCTGTGCTGCAGCGACGGATCGACGCCGGCGTCGAGCCACGGCGCCCACATGTCCCAGCCTTCCGACTTGTAATCGGTGCCGGTCGGCAATCCGGCCGGCGCATCGGCGGTGAACAGTCGAACCGGGGCGGCCTGCTGGCGTGCGTCGCTGTCATGCGGCGCGGCAGCCGGTTCCGTCAAGGCCGGTTCGGGCTGCTGCGCGTACTCGGGAACGAGCGATTCGGAAGCGTTGAAGACTTCGTGACAATGCCCGCAGCGCACGAGCCCCTGATGCAGCGAGAGCTGTTCCTGCTGCAGCCGGAAGACGGTTTCGCAATGAGGGCAGCGCGTCGCAAGGAGCATGTCGAGCCGGGCGGCCTGCTGGCCAGAGTGAAGGACAGCGCTATTCTAATGGCTTTCGCGGCGGGTTCCGGCGAGGCATACCCAACCTTCGTGTTCGCGCCAGACCGAGATGTCGACGTAGCGCGCATAAACGGCCGCAACCTCGTCCGCCTGGCGCGCGAGCACGCCCGACAGCGCGATGCGGCCGCCCGGCTTGACCTTCGACGCGAGCATCGATGCCATCAGCTTCAGCGGATTCGACAGGATGTTCGCGACGACGATGTCGAATTCGCCGTCCGGGCATGCATCGGGCAGCCCGTACGTGACTTCCGCCCGGTTGCGTTCGCTGTTCTGGCGCGCCGATTCGACCGCCTGCGGATCGATGTCGATGCCGATCACGGGGTTCGCCCCGCATTTCTTCGCGAGGATCGCGAGGATGCCCGAGCCGCAGCCGTAGTCGAGCACCGACTGGCCGGGCTTCACCGACTGTTCGAGCCACTCCATGCAAAGGCGCGTGGTGGGGTGGCTGCCGGTGCCGAACGCGAGGCCGGGGTCGAGCTCGAGGACGAGCGCATCGGGATCGGGCGCATCGTGCCACGACGGCACGACCCAGATCCGTTCGCCGATCGGGATCGGCTCGAACTGCGATTGCGTGAGTCGAACCCAGTCCTGCTCCTCGACGTCGCGCACGACGAACGCCGGTGTCTCGGCGATGCCGATTTCGTTCGCGGCCGCCGCGAGCAGCACGGCCGGTTCATGGTCGGCCGACAGCAGCGCGACCACGCGCGAGTGCTGCCACGCGGTGCGATCGGGCACGAGGCCCGGCTCGCCGAAGAGCGGCTGTTCGTCGGGCGTGTCGGCGTCGGCATCTTCGACGGACACCGACAGCGCGCCGAGCTCGAGCAGTGCGTCGGACAGGGCCTCCGCATGCTCGCGGGCCAGTTCGACGACGAGTTCGCGATAACTCATGCTTACGCTTCTTCCGGTGCGACCTGCTGCTTCTGCGCGAGCCGGTTTTCGAGGTAATGGATGCTGGTGCCGCCTTCGACGAACTTCGAGTCGATCATCAGCTCGCGATGCAGCGGGATGTTGGTCTGGATGCCTTCGACGACCATTTCCGACAGCGCGATGCGCATCCGGCGGATCGCCTGCTCGCGCGTCGCGCCGTAGGTGATCAGCTTGCCGATCATCGAATCGTAGTTCGGCGGCACGAAATAGCCATTGTAGGCGTGCGAGTCGACGCGCACGCCGGGGCCGCCCGGCGTATGCCACGACGTGATCCGGCCAGGCGACGGCGTGAACTTGAACGGATCTTCGGCGTTGATCCGGCATTCGATCGCATGCCCGCGGAACTGGATGTCGCGCTGGCGCAGCGCGAGCTTCTCGCCGGCTGCGATGCGGATCTGTTCCTGCACGATGTCGACGCCGGTGATGAGTTCCGATACCGGGTGCTCGACCTGCACGCGCGTGTTCATCTCGATGAAGTAGAACTCGCCGTTTTCGTACAGGAATTCGAAGGTGCCCGCGCCGAGGTAGCCCATCTTCTTGCACGCGTCCGCGCAGCGGTCGCCGATGCGGTCGATCAGGCGGCGCGGAATGCCGGGCGCCGGCGCTTCCTCGATCACCTTCTGGTGGCGGCGCTGCATCGAGCAGTCGCGCTCGCCGAGCCAGATCGCGTTCTTGTGCGCGTCCGACAGCACCTGGATCTCGATGTGGCGCGGGTTCTCGAGGAACTTCTCCATGTACACCTGCGGGTTGCCGAACGCACGGCCGGCTTCCTCGCGGGTCATGTTGACCGCGTTGACGAGCGCGGCCTCGGTGTGCACGACGCGCATCCCGCGCCCGCCGCCGCCGCCCGCCGCCTTGATGATGACCGGATAGCCGATCGCGCGCGCAATCTTGACGATCTCCTTCGGATCTTCCGGCAACGCGCCTTCCGAGCCCGGCACGCACGGCACGCCGGTCTTGATCATCGTCTGCTTCGCGGTGACCTTGTCGCCCATCATGCGGATCGTTTCCGGACGCGGGCCGATGAACGTGAAGCCCGACTGCTCGACGCGCTCCGCGAAATCGGCGTTCTCCGACAGGAAGCCGTAGCCGGGGTGGATCGCCTCGGCATCGGTCACTTCCGCGGCGCTGATCAGCGCCGGCATGTTCAGGTAGCTCAGGTTCGACGGGGCCGGGCCGATACAGACGGCTTCGTCCGCGAGGCGCACGTACTTGGCTTCCTTGTCGGCTTCCGAGTAGACGACCACCGTCTTGACGCCGAGTTCGCGGCACGCGCGCTGGATGCGCAGCGCGATTTCACCGCGGTTGGCAATGAGGATTTTTTCAAACATAGCGAGTATTCGTCTCTTCGAGGGGCGCGCGAGCGGCGCCTGGCGAGCATCGGCGGCGCGCGGCGGCAGGGCCGCGCGGCGGGCTTAGCCGATCACGAAAAGCGGCTGGCCGTATTCGACGGCCTGGCCGTTCTCGACGAGGATTTCCTTGATCACGCCGGCCTTGTCCGACTCGATCTCGTTGAGCAGCTTCATCGCTTCGATGATGCAGATCGTCTGGCCTTCCTTGACCGTGTCGCCGGCCTGCACGAACGGGTCGGCGCCCGGCGACGGCGCGCGATAGAACGTGCCGACCATCGGCGACGTCACGACGTGGCCCTGCGGGGCGGCCGGTGCGGCCGGGGCGCCGGCTGCCGGCGCCGCCGCTGCACCATCGGTCGGCAGCGCGGCCGACGGCGCCGGCGCGCTGACTTGCGGGGCATACCCAGCCGTCGGCTGCACGTAGACCGGCGGCGCGTTCTTGACGATGCGCACCTTGCCTTCGCCTTCCGTCACTTCCAGCTCGGAGATGCCGGATTCGGAAACGAGGTCGATCAGAGTTTTCAGCTTACGAAGATCCATCGGGAATTCCCCTTTCAATACGTGAAAGCGCCGGTTAGGGGCCGGCGCTGAATCTAGATCGCGAAATCAGCCGCGCGACGCGCCTTGCAGCTTGTCCAGCGCGTACTCGAGCGCGTACAGATAACCTTTCCAGCCGAGCCCGCAGATCACGCCTTCGGCCTGGTCGGAAAAGTAGGAGTGGTGCCTGAACGCTTCGCGGCGATGCACGTTCGACAAGTGAACCTCGACGAACGGGATGCCGACGCCGGCGATCGCGTCCCGGATCGCAACGCTCGTATGCGTATACGCGGCCGGATTGATCAGGATGAAATCGGTCTGTTCCTCCCGCGCGGCCTGGATGCGGTCGACCAGCGCGCCTTCATGGTTGCTCTGGAACGACGACAGTTCGGCGCCGGCTTCCCGGGCGCGCGCGGCAAGCGCCTGATCGATCTGCGCGAGCGTGACGCGGCCATACACCTCCGGTTCCCGGGTGCCGAGAAGGTTCAGGTTGGGGCCGTGCAGCACCAGCAATCGTGTCATGGTCGCTTCTATTTCTGCGGAATTGCGCGAACTTTAGCGCTATTTAGAGAAATTTGTCTAGTTTTGCCGAACGGCCGGGCGCGCGGGCCCTGCAAGAATTACCGGTGTCGATGCGCAGTATCGGCGAATTCACGCGAAATTGCGGCGATCGACCTGCAAATCGCCGTCAACGCGCAGGCCGCCATTCGCGCCGATTACAGCGCGTCGAGCGTCTTTTTCAGCTCGGCCGGCTGGATTTGTCCCAATTTTGTCCCGCGCACCTTGCCGGTTTCGTCGATGACGACGGTAAACGGCAGCGCACCGGCGGTATTTCCGAAATTTCGGGCCAGATCGGCGCCCGCATAGCCGCTGACGAAGACCGGATAGTCGACCTTCACCTTCTGCAGGAAGTTCTTCACGTTCTGCTCGGAATCGACGCCGATCCCGACGAAACGGATGCCTTTCTGTTTGTACTGATGCGACAGCGCCACGAGCTCGGGCATCTCCTCGACGCACGGGCCGCACCACGACGCCCAGAAATTGACGACGACTTTCTGGCCCTTGAACGCGGCCAGCGTGGCCGGCTTGCCGTCGATGCCGGTGAGCGACGACGCCCACAGCTGGTCGACCGGGTTGCCGTGGGCGGCCGGTGCCGCGACGGCGACGCCGTCGTCGGCCGTGCCGCGGAACCAGTGGCCGGCGGCAATCCCGCCGGCGACGGCGGCGGCCGCGACCACCGCGAGCGCCAACATGCGTTTCATCATCATCGTTGAATCATTCCGGTTCGGAAGGGGCCCGGCTCGCGTCGACGAGCGCGCGCAGCGCGGCGGCATCCGCGCGGGCGACGCGCCCGCGCGCGTCGGCCTTCACCGCGCCGCGCAGATCGTCGCTCGCATAGAGCGCGAGATGGATGCCGATCGCGTCCATGTCGCGTCGCGGGCGCCACAGGAAACTGAGCGTCTCGACGTCGCCGCGGCCCGCGAAATGCCGCGTCTCCGACACGTCGTACTGGACGTTCTGGTTCAGCAGGTAGATCGCGACGTCCTTCGGGTTGTCGGTGAATGCCTGCAAATGGATATCCGAATGCGCGTTCGCGGTGCCGTTCAGCACGGCGCCCGTCACATAAGGATGGAACTCGGCGAGCCGGCGCATCCAGTCGAGCGCGATCTCGCGCAGGCGGCGCAGTTCGTCCGGCTGCGTGTCGCTCTGGAACAGCGCGAGGTACTCGCGCAGTTCTTCCTCGATCTGGTCGTTATCCGGCAGCCATTCGCCTGCAACGCGCGAATCGCCCAGCAACTGGCGCGCGGCCTTGCGCTTCGCGCCGGCGTAGTCCTGGCCATCCTCCGCGATCAGGCGGGCGGCTGACTGGGCGATTTCCTCGCGGACGCGCCGCGGGTCGACAAGAGGTTTGCGAGACATGATCCGGCAATCATACTCGATCGTCGCGGCGCCCGAGCACGGGTGCGCGGCCCGCCGCCCGAGGGCGCCGGCACCGTTCGCGTGCATCGTTCGGGCCGCCGGGCATCGCAAGCCGTCAGTTACAATACTGCTCTTTGTGTCGCGGCCAGGTCGTTGGCCGGGCGCCGGCCGCACGGCCTCGCCGGCGCGCCGCACACGCATCCTTTCCGAATCGACGGCGCCCGGCGGCGCGAAAGCATTCATCTATGCACATCCACATTCTTGGCATCTGCGGCACCTTCATGGGCGGTCTCGCCGTACTCGCACGCGAGGCGGGCCACACGGTGACGGGTTGCGACGCGGGCGTCTATCCGCCGATGAGCACGCAGCTCGAGGCGCAGGGCATCGCGCTGACCGAGGGTTACGGCGCCGAGCAGATCGACCTGAAACCGGACCTGTTCGTGATCGGCAACGTCGTCACGCGCGGCAATCCGCTGATGGAGGCGATCCTCGATCGCGGCCTGCCTTACGTGTCGGGCCCGCAGTGGCTCGGCGAGCACGTGCTCGCCGGCAAATGGGTGCTCGCGGTCGCGGGCACGCACGGCAAGACGACCACCTCGTCGATGCTCGCGTGGCTGCTGGAAGACGCGGGGCTGAACCCGGGCTTCCTGATCGGCGGCGTGCCGCTGAACTTCGGCGTGTCCGCGCGGCTCACCGATTCGAGCTTCTTCGTGATCGAGGCCGACGAGTACGACACGGCCTTCTTCGACAAGCGCTCGAAATTCGTGCACTACCGGCCGCGCACCGCGGTGCTGAACAACCTCGAATTCGATCACGCCGACATCTTCCCCGATCTCGCCGCGATCGAGACGCAATTCCATCATCTCGTGCGTACCGTGCCCGGCGTCGGGCGGATCGTCGCCAACGGTCGGTCGGATGCGCTCGAGCGCGTGCTGGCGCGCGGCTGCTGGAGCGAGGTCGAGCGCTTCGGCGTCGACGGCGGCTGGCAGGCGCTGCCGGCGGAGGACGGCGTGCCGGTCGACGAACGCTTCGCGGTGTATTCCCGCGCCGAGCGCGTCGGCGAAGTCGCGTGGCAGGTGCAGGGCGAGCACAACCGGATGAACGCGCTCGCGGCGATCGCCGCCGCGCGCCACGTCGGCGTGCCGCCCGCGCAGGCGGCTGCGTCGCTCGCATCGTTCCGCAACGTGAAGCGGCGCATGGAAGTGCGCGGCAGCGTCGACGGCGTGACCGTCTACGACGACTTCGCGCATCACCCGACCGCGATCGACACCACGATCGCCGGGCTTCGCGCGCGGATCGGTCGCCAAAACGCGCGCATCCTCGCGGTGCTCGAGCCGCGCTCGAACACGATGAAGCTCGGCGTGATGAAGTCGCAATTGCCGGCGAGCCTCGCCGATGCCGATCTCGTGTTCGGCTACGGCGCGCCGACCGGGCGCGATGCGCTCGGCTGGAATCTCGCCGAGGCGCTCGCGCCGCTCGGCGAGCGCGCGCGCGCATTCGACGATCTGCATCTGCTGGTGAAGGCGGTGGTCGAGGCCGCACGTCCGGGCGACCACGTGCTCGTGATGAGCAACGGCGGCTTCGGCGGCGTGCATCAGAAGCTGCTCGACGCGCTCGGGAGCCGCACGTGATCCTGTATCTGCACGGCTTCCGGTCGTCGCCGGAATCGCAGAAATCGCGGCTGCTCGCCGCGCGCATGGCCGAACTCGGCCGCGCCGGCGAGTGGCGGTGCCCGTCGCTGTCGGTGTCGCCGCTGGAAGCGATTGCGGTCGCCGAGGCCGAGGTCGCGGGGGCGGCCGACGTCACTGTCATCGGCAGCTCGCTCGGCGGCTATTACGCGACGTGGCTCGCGGAAAAACACGGGTGGAAGGCGGTGCTGCTGAATCCGGCCATCGTCCCGCAGCGCGACCTCGAACAGTATCTCGGCGAACAGCCGCTGTGGCACGGCGGTGGCACGATCGTCGTCGAGCGCCGCCACCTGCAGGAACTCGACGCGCTGCGCGTGCCGGCGATCACGCGCGCCGACCGCTACTATCTGTTCGCGGCGACCGGCGACGAAGTGCTCGATTATCGCGAGATGCTTGCCCATTACCCGGGCGCGAAAACCCGCGTGATCGACGGCAGCGATCACGGAATCAGCGAATTTGCCGACTATGTCGACGACGTTCTCGCGTTTTGCGACGGAAAGACGTCATAAACCGGCCGTGTGCCGATCGAATTCCCATCATCATGCGGCGCCGCCGACGCGGCGCCCGGCAGTCTGAACGAGAGTACTGAGTGAACGTTTTCTTCGAGGAATCGGGCAGTTTCAAGGCGGGCAGCGTGCTGTCGCGCCAGGGCGACGCATTTCAGGTCGAGTTGCCCGGCGGGCGGCGCGCGAAGGTGCGCGCGAAAGACGTGCTGATCGAATTCGACAAGCCGGCAGCGGGCGAGCTGATGCAGGAGGCCGACACGGCCGCGCAGCAGATCGACCTGGACTTCCTGTGGGAATGCGCGCCGGCCGACGAGTTCGCGTACACGGCGCTCGCCGCCGAGTACTTCGGCGCGACGTACGGCCCGGTCGAGCGCGCGGCGCTCGTGCTGCGGCTGCACGGCTCGCCCGTCTATTTCCGCCGCAAGGGGCGCGGCCAGTACCAGCGCGCGCCGGAAGAGCAGCTCAAGATGGCGCTCGCCTCGCTCGAGCGCAAGCGCCAGCAGGCGCTCGTGCAGGCGCAGTATGAAGAGGAACTGAAGGCCGGCAAGCTGCCGGAAGCGTTCGCGGGCAAGGTGCTCGGGCTGCTGACGCGGCCGGACAAGAATTCGATCGAATACAAGGCGATGGAAGCGGCGGCCGGCGCGTGCGGCGTATCGCCGGCGCGGCTGATGCTCGACTGCGGCGGCATCGAGTCGCCGCGGGCGCTGCACGAAGCGCGCTTTCTCGCGGAATTCTTCCCGCACGGCACGGGCTTTCCGCCCGTCACGGTCGGCCCGCTGCCGGACGACCTGCCGCGCGCGAACGTCGAGGCGTTCTCGATCGACGACATCACGACCACCGAAATCGACGACGCATTTTCGGTCGAGCACCTGTCCGACGGCCGGGTGCGGATCGGCGTGCACATCGCGGCGCCTGCGCTCGGCATCGTGCGCGGCGATCCGGTCGATGCGATCGCGCGCGCGCGCCTGTCGACCGTCTACATGCCGGGCGACAAGATCACGATGCTGCCGGACGACGTCGTCGACGTGTTCACGCTGAAAGAGGGCGATTACCGCCCGGCGCTGTCGCTGTACATCATCGTCAACCGCGAGACGCAGGACATCGTCGCGAACGAGACGCGCGCCGAGCTCGTCTTCGTGAAGAACAACCTGCGCCACAACACGCTCGACGAGCTCGTCACCGAGGAGACGCTCGCGGCTGGCACCGGCGACTATCCGCACAAGGACGACATCGCCGTGCTGTGGCCGCTCGCGCAGGCGCTGTTCGAGAAGCGCCAGGTCGCGCGTGCGGGCTACGGCCTGAAGCGCGAGGTGCAGCGCAACACCGACTACAACTTCTACGTCGAAGGCGAGCACGTGACGATCACGCCGCGCCGCCGCGGCTCGCCGCTCGACCTGATCGTGTCGGAGCTCGCGATTCTCGCGAACTCGACCTGGGGCGCGTTCCTGCACGATCACACGGTGCCGGGCATCTATCGTTCGCAGCGCGGCTTCGGCGCGCCGGGCCCGAAGCGCACGCGGATGCAGACGACGGCCGCGCCGCACGAAGGCCTCGGCGTCGCGCAATACGCGTGGAGCACGTCGCCGCTGCGCCGCTACGTCGACCTCGTGAATCAATGGCAACTGCTCGCGTGCGTGCAGCACGGCGTCACCGCGAAGCTCGCGGCGCCGTTCAAGCCGAAGGACGCCGACCTGTACGCGGTCGTGCAGGGTTTCGACGATACGTATACGGCCTATGCCGACTACCAGCGCCGGATGGAGTACTTCTGGTGCCTGCGCTGGCTCGCGCAGGAGCAGAAGAAGCAGGTCGTCGCGAGCGTCGTGAAGGGCGATCTCGTGCGCCTCGAGGAAATTCCGCTGCTGCTGCACGTGCCGGGGCTCGGCGTGCATGCGCGCGGCACGCGCGTGCTGCTCGACGTGATGTCGCTCGACGAGCTGACGATCGAGGCGTCGGTGCGCCTGCTGAACGTGCTCGATGCGCCGACCGTGACGAGCGGCGACGCGGCCGACGAAGAGGATGACGCCGAGGGCGGCGACGATACGCTGGTCGACGCGGAAGACGCGTCGGCGCAAGCCGAGGCCGAAGCGCTGGCCGAATCGGGCGACGATGCGGCGGCGGAGGGCGGCGAAGCCGCGAGCGGCAACGACGGCGAAGAGGGGCGCGCATCATGAACGCAGCGGCGTCGTCGAGCGGCGTCGACCGCTATGTCGTGTTCGGCAACCCGGTGGCGCACAGCAAGTCGCCGTTCATCCACGCGCAATTCGCCGCGCAGACCGGCGAGCCGATCGAGTACACGCACCGGCTCGCGCCGGTCGACGGTTTCGAGGCCGCCGTGCGCGCGTTCGTCGCCGAAGGCGGTCGCGGCGCGAACGTGACGGTGCCGTTCAAGCTCGACGCGCATGCGCTCGCCGACACGCTGTCGCCGCGCGCGGCGGCGGCGGGCGCGGTGAACACGCTGCGTATCGACGCCGACGGCCGTCTGCACGGCGACAACACCGACGGCGTCGGCCTCGTGCGCGACATCGAAGCGAATCTCGGCGTGTCGCTCGCGGGCGCGCGCATTCTGCTGCTCGGCGCGGGCGGCGCCGCGCGCGGTGTCGTGCTGCCGCTGCTCGACCGCGCGCCGCTGTCGATCGACATCGTGAACCGCACCGCGAGCAAGGCCGAAGCGCTCGTCGGCCAGTTCATGCAGGCCGCGCACGATGCGGGCTGCCTGCTCGCGGGCGGCGGCCCCGGCGTCGTGCGGGCCGAACCGTACGACGTGGTGATCAATGCGACGGCCGGCAGCCTCGACGCCGCGCTGCCGGAATGCGACGCTGCCGCGTTCGGCGCCGGCACGCTCGCGTACGACATGATGTACGGCGCGCAGCCGACCGTGTTCATGCAGCACGCGGCGTCGCTCGGCGCGCGCACGGCCGACGGGCTCGGGATGCTGGTCGAGCAGGCGGCCGAATCGTTCTTCATCTGGCGCGGCGTGCGGCCGGACGGCGCACCGGTGCTGGCCGCGCTGCGCCAGGCGCTCGCGGCGAGCTGAACGGAGCGCGGCACGTGGCGGCGGTGAGCGGCACGCAGCGCACGCGGACGACGAGCCTCGCTCGCTGGATCGTCTATGCGGGATCGGTGTTCGCGGGCGCATGGCTCGCGACGCAACTGTTCTATCTCGCGCAGATCGCGCTGTGGTCGTTCGTGAACCCGGGCTCGACGGCGTTCATGCGCACCGACGCGTGGTGGCTGTCGCGCGGCACGCCGCCCGCGCAGATCCGGCACCAGTGGGTGCCGTACGACCAGATCTCGCGCAACCTGAAGCGTGCGCTGATCGCCTCCGAAGATTCGACCTTCGCGACCAACAACGGCTACGACGTTGACGCGATCCTGCAGGCGTGGGAGAAGAACAAGGCGCGCGGCCGGATCGTCGCGGGCGGCTCGACGATCACGCAGCAGCTCGCGCGCAACCTGTTCCTGTCGCGCGAGAAGAGCTACATCCGCAAGGGGCAGGAGCTGATCATCACGTGGATGCTCGAGACGGTGCTCGACAAGGAGCGCATCTTCGAGATCTACCTGAATTCGGTCGAGTGGGGGCGCGGCGTGTACGGCGCCGAGGCGGCCGCACGCTATTACTACAGGATTCCCGCGAGCCGGCTCGGCGCGTGGCAGTCGGCGCGTCTCGCGGTGATGCTGCCGAAGCCGCGCTGGTTCGATGCGCATCGCGGCTCGGCGTACCAGGCGCAGCGTGCGGCAATCATCGCGCGCCGGATGGGCGCGGCAGAGCTGCCGCAATCCGAGTAAGCGGCGCGTCCGCGCCGCTGCATTGTCCGTTTCGCCGCCGACGCGCGCTTGGTGCATTGCAGCGGATTCGTGTCGCCGCCATTTCGGGCCGCATCCTTTAGACGAATCCGTCTATTTCGCTCGACTGAGCAATGCCGGCGACCGTGCGATTTTGTTGGCCTGCAGCGCATGAAAATCCATGCTTTTCGAGTCTTCGCGGGTCAACGCGAAAGTCGATGAAAGCGACGTGAAATGCAACGTTTCGCGAATCGAAGCATTCCTGAAAGGTGTGCGCCGCACCGCCCGCGCGCCAAATATTTCAAAATTTTTCAAAGCTGACGGGCTCGCGTATATTGGCCAGCGCCTCGGCTTATCGGCCGCAATCGAGGCGGGGGGCGGCTTATCCGGCTGCTCGACACAAAAAACATCCGAGAGAAGGAACGCAACGATGCCAGCGAGCAAAGCGAAGCTGTTGTTGGGGGTGGTGTGTTCTTCGCTGATTCTGACGGCCTGCAACGACGACGTGACGTCGTCCGCTGCTGCAAGCGCCGCCAATTCGGCCGATCCCGCCGGTCAGGTCGACCGCGCGTACAACGATCCCAACAGTTATTCGTCGAGCGCGAACGCGTCGCTCGACGCATCCGCCGCGGTCGAAAAAGCCGCCGTCACGCACCATCAGATCACGCTGAACGGCAAGACGATCCGCTACACGGCCACCGCCGGCCACCTCGTCGCACACAATCCGCAGACGGGCGCGCCCGAAGCGTCATTCTTCTATGTCGCGTACACGGCCGACAACCAGCCCGCGGCGAAGCGGCCCGTCACGTTCCTGTACAACGGCGGCCCGGGCTCGGCCTCGGTGTGGCTGCACCTCGGTTCGTTCGGCCCGCGCCGGATCCAGACCGGCGACCCGAACGCGAACACGTCGACGTTCCCGTTCGTCGACAACCAGGAAACGCTGCTCGACACGACCGACCTCGTGTTCGTCGATGCGATCGGCACCGGCTTCTCGGAAGCGATCGCGCCGAACACGAACCAGACGTTCTGGGGCGTCGACCAGGATGCCGGCGCGTTCCGCGATTTCGTGACGCGCTACCTGAGCGTGAACCAGCGCAACGATTCGCCGAAATACCTGTTCGGCGAATCGTACGGCACGCCGCGCACCGACGTGCTCGCGAACCTGCTCGAGACGGCCGGCGTGAAGCTCGACGGCATCGTGCTGCAATCGTCGATCCTGAACTACAACACGAACTGCGACATGGCGAGCGACTATGTCGGCAACTCGAACAACGGCGCGAGCCCGGTGAGCTGCGCCGGCTTCGTGCCGTCGTACGGCACGGTCGGCGCGTATTACCAGCTGGACAACCCCAATCCGTCGAATCTGCCGCAGTATGCGGACCAGATGCGCCTGCTGACGGCCGGCAGCTACGCGCCTGCCGTGAACGCGTATCTGGCGAGCCACACGCCGCCGCCGCCGAATCTCGTCACGACGATGGCGAATTCGACCGGCGTGAAGCGGGCGCTGTGGAATGCGGACTTCAACGTGGTCCCGACCTTCTTCGACAACAGCTTCCAGCTGTCGCTGGTCCCGGGCACGCTGATCGGCCGCTACGACGCACGCGTGAACGTGCCCGTGTCGAGCCCGCTCGCGGCCGACGGCGATCCGTCCAGTTCGTTCATCACGAAGCCGTTCACCGACACGATCGGCAGCTACCTGCCGAACGAGCTGAAGTACACCGCGCAGTCGGCCTACTCGGTGAGCAGCAATGCGATCAACACGTGGGACTGGACGCACGACGGTCTGGCGATGCCCGACACGATCCCCGATCTGGCCGCGGCGCTGACACTGAATCCGCAGTTGAAGGTGCTGTCGCTGAACGGGTATCACGACATCGCGACGCCGTTCTACCAGACCGAGCTCGACCTCGCGCGGCTCGGGACACAACCGAACCTGACGATCAAGGACTATCAGGGCGGGCACATGGTTTATCTCGACGATACGTCGCGTCCGCAGGAGAAAGCCGATCTCGTGACCTTCTACAGCGCGGCCGCGCACTGATTGCGCCACGTCGGCGACGGGCGCCCCCGGCGGCGCCGCTCGCCGGCCGTCGACCTCATTCCAGACTGGAGCCTGACATGAAGAATCGTTTCATCGTCGTTGCCGCGGCGCTCGCATGCGTCGGCGCCGCAGCATCCCTCTCCGCGTTCGCGCAGGCGAGCGACGCCGCCGCGCCGGCGCGTGCGCGCCAGGCGCAGCTCGGCGATCCGTACGTGCCGCCGGCCGCCCGCCATCCGACCGCCGGCACGCAAACGACCGGCGCCGCGCTGCATGCGCAGGTGGTGCGCAAGCTCGCGCGGCAGTTCAGCGCGGCCGATACGCAGAACACGGGTTCGATCACCGAGTCGCAGGCGCGTGCGGCCGGCCTCGGCTATGTCGCGAACCACTTCCGGCAGATCGATGCGGGCGGCAACGGTCGCGTGTCGTTTGCCGACGTGCAGCGCTACATGCAGACGCGCGACACGAGCCAGCAGTAAGCGCGGGACGCGTCGGACAAACGGGGGCGGAGCCTGCGACGCGGCGGGTTTTCCGCCCCCGTGCGCATGGCGTGGCCGTCGCGTCGAGCCCGCGGCCGATTTCGTCCCAATCTCATTATCTGGACAACGCATTCAAATATTGGAGACGAGTGCGTGCGCTCCTACAATCCGAAGCACATCGACAGCTTCGGACCCACGCATCGCGCGGCGCCCGTCGCACACGGAGACACCTTCCATGAAGTTCGCCGGGCGCTTTACTCGGTGCATCGACCGCCGCCACGCCGCAGCACCGGACGCAGTTCCGGCGCCGCGCGTGCGGCTTCACCGATTCCGTTGAAGAAGCCCCGCCCCATGACCAAGATGCCAGATTCCCTTGCCCTCGACGCCCGGCGCGCGATGCCGGTCAATGCGTCGCTGACCGACAGCATCGGCGCGACCAGCACGCCGCTCGACCTCGCCGCGCAGCAGGCCGGCACGCAGACGCTGCTGCGCGGCCTCGCGATCCTCGAGGCGATCGCCAACGGCGCGCGCGACATGCGCGCGATCGGCGCCGCGCTCGGCACGACGCGCAGCACGACGCACCGGCTCGTCAGCAGCCTCGTGCAGGCGCGCTATCTGCGCCAGGTGCAGGGCGGCTACCTGCTCGGCCCGAAGCTGATCGAGCTGGGCACGATCGCGCTCGAGCAGATGCCGCTCACCGCGGTGGCGCGTCCGCATCTGGAAGCGCTCGCGGAAGCGACGCTCGACACGATTCACCTCGGCGTGCGCGACGGCGACGACGTGTTGTACATCGACAAGATTCCCGGCACGCGCGGCCTCGAGATGCGCTCGCGTGTCGGCCACCGGATGCCGCTCGCGTCGACCGGCATCGGCAAGGCGATGATGCTCGACCTCGATCCGGACCTGTGGCGCTCGCTGTTCGAAGCCGCGCGGCGCGCGCTGGCCGGCGTCAACTTCAAGCCCGACAACCGGCCCGAGACGAGCGCGTTCCTGCAGCGCATGGCCCATTACGCGGCCGGCGGCTATACGTTCGATCTCGAGGAAAACGAGGCGTCGATCCGCTGCGTGGCCGCGCCGATCCGCGATGCGTCGGGCGCGATCGTCGCGGCCGTGTCGGTCGCGAGCACGATTCCGTACATGCCGCACGACCGCATGGACGAACTGATTCCGCTCGTGCAGCGCGAAGCGCGAGCCATTTCCGCGGAGCTGGGCTGGAGCCCGCCGCAGGGTACCCGCAGGATCAAACGATGACGACTTCGACCCGGCCCGTTCCGGATGCCAGCTCCGCCTCCCCGTCGCTGATCGCGCTCGACTGGGGCACCACGTCGCTGCGCGCGTATCTGTTCGACGCGCACGGCGTGCCGATCGACACGCGCAGCCGGGCGGCCGGCGTGATGCACGTGCCGGGCGGCGGCGCGCGTGCGTTCGACGCGGTGTTCGAGGAAGCGTGCGGCGACTGGCTCGACCGTGCGCCCGGCCTGCCGGTGCTCGCCGCCGGCATGGTCGGCAGCGCGCAGGGCTGGCGCGAGGCGCCGTACGTCGCGGTGCCGGCCGGCGCCGACGCGCTCGTCGCGGGCCTCATCACGGTGACGACGGCGCGCGGCGCGACGGTCTCGATCGTGCCGGGCGTGATCGCGACGGGCGAATTGCCCGACGTGATGCGCGGCGAAGAAACGCAGATCGTCGGCGCGCTCGCGAGCGACCCGACGCTTGGCGCCGATCGTTCAGGGGTCCTGATCGGCTTGCCGGGCACGCATGCGAAATGGGCGTGGGTGAAGGACGGGCTGATCGAGCGCTTCCAGACCTTCATGACCGGCGAGCTGTTCGCGGTGCTGCGCGATCACACGATCCTCGGCCGCACGATGCGAACGGGCGCATCGCCCGACCGCGACGCGTTCGTGCGCGGCGTATCGGTCGCACGCGGCGCGCAACACACGGGGCTGCTCGCGACGATTTTCAGCACGCGCACGCTGGGGCTGACCGACCGGCTCGCGCCCGATGCGCAGGGCGACTACCTGTCCGGCTTGCTGATCGGCCACGAGCTGAATGCGCTCGATGCAATGCTCGCGGAGCGCGGCATCGCGCTCGCGAACCAGCCGCTGCTGCTGATCGGCGACGACGGCTTGTGCTCGCGCTACGTCGATGCGCTCCAGGTATTCGGCCATGCGCATGCGCGTGTCGCCGCGCATGCGACCGAGCTCGGCCTGTGGCGGATCGCGTCGCGCGCCGGGCTCGTGCGCGCGGACGGCAAACCCGTCTGCGCCGACCACTGAACACTGAACCGCTTGCAGAGGAATCCTCGATGCCGTCCGACCTGACATTGCCCGCGCCGTACACGCCCCACGCCGCATTGATGCGCGCGTTCGACGCGTGTCCGCTGATCGCGATCATGCGCGGCATCACGCCCGCCGAAGCGGCCGATCACGGCCGCGCGCTGTACGACGCCGGCTTCCGGATCGTCGAGGTGCCGCTCAACTCGCCGGACCCGTTCGACAGCATCGCGGCGCTGCGGCGCGCGTTGCCGGACGACGCGATCGTCGGTGCGGGCACCGTGCTGCGCGCCGAGTACGTCGACCGCGTGCAGGACGCGGGCGGCGCGCTGATCGTGATGCCGCACAGCGACGCAGCCGTGATCCGCCGCGCACGCGAGCGCGGGCTGGCGAGCGCGCCGGGCGTCGCGACGCCGACCGAAGCGTTCGCGGCGCTGACGAACGGCGCCGACGTGCTGAAGATGTTCCCGGCCGAGCAACTCGGCGTGACGGTCGTGAAGGCGTGGCGCGCGGTGATCGACCGCGCGGTGCCGCTGATTCCGGTCGGCGGGATCGCGCCGGACAACATGCGGCCGTTCCTCGACGCCGGCGCGAACGGCTTCGGGCTCGGTTCGGCGCTGTATCGCCCCGGCCAGTCGGCCGACACGACCGCGGCGAATGCGCGTGCGTTCCAGGCCGGCTTGCGCGTCGCACGCGGCGGAGCCGCATGATGGGCCGCCTCGCGGGCAAGGTCGCGATGGTGACGGGCGCGGGCCGCGGCATCGGCGCCGCGATCGCGCGCGCGTTCGTGCGCGAAGGCGCGGCCGTCGCGCTCGTCGATCTCGACTTCCCGCAGGCGCAGCACACGGCCGCCGCGATTGCACACGAATGCGACGGCGCGCGCGTGCTGCCGCTGCAGGCGGACGTCGCGCGGCAGCAGGCGGTGCGCGACGCGCTCGCGCAGACCGAAGCGGCGTTCGGCCCGCTCGACGTGCTCGTGAACAACGCGGGCATCAACGTGTTCGCCGATCCGCTGACGATGACCGACGACGACTGGCGGCGCTGCTTCGCGGTCGATCTCGACGGCGTGTGGCATGGCTGCCGCGCGGCGCTGGAGGGCATGGTCGAGCGCGGGCGCGGCAGCATCGTGAACATCGCGTCGACGCATGCATTCAGGATCATCCCGGGCTGCTTTCCGTACCCGGTCGCGAAGCACGGCGTGCTGGGGCTCACGCGGGCGCTCGGCATCGAATACGCGGCGCGCAACGTGCGCGTGAACGCGATCGCGCCGGGCTACATCGAGACGCAGCTGACGCGCGACTGGTGGGACGCGCAGCCCGATCCGGCCGCCGCGCGCGCCGAGACGCTCGCGCTGCAGCCGATGAAGCGGATCGGCCGCCCGGAGGAGGTCGCGATGACGGCCGTGTTCCTGGCGTCCGACGAGGCGCCGTTCATCAATGCCGCGTGCATCACCGTCGATGGCGGGCGCGCGGCGCTGTATCACGACTGACGCAACGATTCGAAAGACCGCACGTGCGACGGCCGCGCGCATGCTGCGTCGAAACCAACAAGCGGCTGCATCCTGTTCGATGAAAACAAGGAGACACTGGAGATGAAACGCAGAACGTTCGTAACGCTGGCCGCTGCGGCCGCGGTGGTGATGGGTAGCCCGGTCGCGCATGCGGCCGACCCGGTCAAGATCGGCTTCCTGGTGAAGCAGCCTGAAGAGCCGTGGTTCCAGGACGAATGGAAATTCGCCGAGATCGCCGCGAAGCAGAAGGGCTTCACGCTCGTGAAGATCGGCGCGCCGTCCGGCGAGAAGGTGATGAGCGCGATCGACAACCTGTCCGCGCAGAAGGCGCAGGGCTTCATCATCTGCACGCCCGACGTGAAGCTCGGGCCGGGCATCGTCGCGAAGGCGAAGTCGCACAACCTGAAGATGATGACGGTCGACGACCGCCTCGTCGACGGCGCGGGCAAGCCGATCGAGGCGGTGCCGCACATGGGGATCTCCGCGTACAACATCGGCAAGCAGGTCGGCGACGGCATCGCGGCCGAGATCAAGAAGCGCGGCTGGGACATGAAGGACGTCGGCGCGATCGACATCACCTACGAGCAGTTGCCGACCGCGCACGATCGCACGAGCGGCGCGACCGACGCGCTGGTCGCCGCCGGCTTCCCGAAGGCGAACGTGATCGCGGCGCCGCAGGCGAAGACCGACACCGAAAACGCGTTCAACGCGGCGAACATCGCGCTCACGAAGAATCCGCAGTTCAAGCACTGGGTCGCGTACGGCCTGAACGACGAGGCCGTGCTCGGCGCGGTGCGCGCGGCCGAAGGGCGCGGCTTCAAGGCCGACAACATGATCGGCATCGGCATCGGCGGTTCCGATTCGGCGTTGAACGAGTTCAAGAAGCCGCAGCCGACGGGCTTCTACGGCACCGTGATCATCAGCCCGAAGCGCCACGGCGAGGAAACCTCGGACCTGATGTACGCGTGGATCACGCAGGGCAAGGCGCCGCCGCCGCTGACGCTGACGACGGGCATGCTCGCGACGCGCGAGAACGTGGCGAAGGTGCGCGAGGAGATGGGGCTCGCGTCGAAGTAAGCGGCCCGCCGGCTGCCGCGGCGACGCGGCGGCCGGCGGTCGATCGATCTGGAAGTGGGGAGACGACGTGTCAGCGGCACTGCGTTTTGACAATATCGGCAAGGTATTTCCCGGCGTGCGCGCACTCGACGGCATTTCGTTCGACGTGCATGCGGGCGAGGTGCATGGCCTGATGGGCGAGAACGGCGCGGGCAAGTCGACGCTGTTGAAGATTCTCGGCGGCGAATACCAGCCCGATGCGGGCAGCGTGCTGGTCGACGGCCAGCCCGTGCAGTTCGCGAGTGCGGCCGCGTCGATCGCGGCCGGCATCGCGGTGATTCACCAGGAATTGCAGTACGTGCCCGACCTGACGGTCGCGGAAAACCTGTTGCTCGGCCGCCTGCCGAACGCGTTCGGCTGGGTGAGGAAGCGCGAGGCAAAGCGTTACGTGCGCGAGCGGCTCGCCGAGATGGGCGTCGATCTCGATCCGGACGCGCGGCTCGGGCGGCTGTCGATCGCGCAGCGGCAGATGGTCGAGATCTGCAAGGCGCTGATGCGCAACGCGCGCGTGATCGCGCTCGACGAACCGACGAGCTCGCTGTCGCATCGCGAGACCGAAGTGCTGTTCAAGCTGGTCGACGATCTGCGTGCGCAAGGCCGCGCGCTGATCTACATCTCGCACCGGATGGACGAGATCTACCGGCTGTGCGATGCGTGCACGATCTTTCGCGACGGGCGCAAGATCGCGTCGCACGAATCGCTGGCCGACGTGCCGCGCGAGCGGCTGGTTGCCGAGATGGTCGGGCGCGAGATTTCGGACATCTACCATTACGCGCCGCGCGCGCTCGGCGACGTGCGGTTTTCCGCCGAAGGCGTCGACGGCCCGGCATTGCGCGAACCCGCGAGCTTCTCGGTGCGCGCGGGCGAGATCGTCGGTTTCTTCGGGCTCGTCGGCGCGGGTCGCAGCGAGCTGATGCGGCTCGTGTACGGCGCGGACCGCCGGCGCGCGGGCGTGCTGACGCTCGACGGCGCGCGCATCGACGTGAAACGCACCGGCGACGCGATTCGGCACGGCATCGTGCTGTGCCCCGAGGACCGCAAGGAAGAAGGGATCATCGCGATCGCGTCGGTCGCCGAGAACATCAACATCAGCTGCCGCCGCCATTCGCTGCGCGCGGGGCTCTTCATCAACGGCAAGACCGAAAGCGAAACGGCCGACCGCTTCATCCAGCGGCTGAAGATCAAGACGCCGAACCGGCGCCAGAAGATCCGCTTCCTGTCGGGCGGCAACCAGCAGAAGGCGATCCTGTCGCGCTGGCTCGCGGAGCCCGACCTGAAGGTCGTGATCCTCGACGAGCCGACGCGCGGGATCGACGTCGGCGCGAAGCACGAGATCTACGACGTGATCTACCGGCTCGCGGAGCGTGGCTGCGCGATCGTGATGGTGTCGTCGGAACTGCCGGAAGTGCTCGGCGTGTCCGACCGCGTCGTCGTGATGCGCGAAGGCCGGATCGCCGGCGAACTGCCGCGCGCGCAGGCGAACGAGCACGCGGTGCTGAACCTCGCGCTGCCGCAGACGAGTGCGGTCGAGGCGGCCTGACGCGACATACGACATTCGAATCGAACACGCGCGGCGTGGGCCGCGCGATGCAGGAGCAGGAGATACACCATGCAAGTCAACGAAAATCTTGCCAGCGCCGCCGCGAAGCCGTCGGCCGACGCGCTGGTGCCGCAGCAGAGCGACCGCCAGAAGTGGTGGCAGCATCTGACCGAATACAGCCTGATCGCGATCTTCGCGGTGATGTTCATCACGATGTCGCTGACCGTCGATCACTTCTTCTCGATCGACAACATGCTCGGCCTCGCGCTGTCGATCTCGCAGATCGGCATGGTCGCGTGCACGATGATGTTCTGTCTCGCGTCGCGCGACTTCGACCTGTCGATCGGCTCGACCGTCGCATTCTCCGGCGTGCTGTGCGCGATGGTGCTGAACGCGACCGACAACACATTCGTCGCGATCGTCGCGGCGGTCGCGGCCGGCGCCGCGATCGGCTTCGTGAACGGCGCGGTGATCGCGTACCTGCGCATCAACGCGCTGATCACGACGCTCGCGACGATGGAGATCGTGCGCGGGCTCGGCTTCATCGTGTCGAAGGGGCAGGCGGTCGGCGTGTCGTCGGACACCTTCATCGCGCTCGGCGGGCTGTCGATGTTCGGCGTGTCGCTGCCGATCTGGGTCACGCTGCTGTGCTTCATCGGGTTCGGCGTGCTGCTGAACCAGACCGTCTACGGCCGCAACACGCTCGCGATCGGCGGCAATCCGGAAGCGTCGCGGCTCGCGGGGATCAACGTCGAACGCACGCGCGTGTACATCTTCCTGATCCAGGGCGCGGTGACGGCGCTCGCGGGCGTAATTCTCGCGTCGCGCATCACGTCGGGCCAGCCGAACGCCGCGCAGGGCTTCGAGCTGAACGTGATCTCGGCGTGCGTGCTCGGCGGCGTGTCGCTGATGGGCGGCCGCGCGACGATCTCGGGCGTCGTGATCGGCGTGCTGATCATGGGCACCGTCGAGAACGTGATGAACCTGCTGAACATCGACGCGTTCTACCAGTACCTCGTGCGCGGCGCGATCCTGCTCGCGGCCGTGCTGCTCGACCAGCTCAAGAACCGCGGCGTACGCGACTGACCGACCTGTTCCCACGGAGACGATCCGCATGACCATCGACACTTCCGCGCCCGATCCGCACGCCGCGAGCGACACGCGCTTCGCGCGCTACCCGAGCCTCGAGAATCGCACCGTGCTGATCACGGGCGGTGCGACCGGCATCGGCGCGTCGTTCGTCGAGCACTTCGCCGAACAGGGCGCGCGCGTCGCATTCGTCGATCTCGACGCGGCGGCCGGCGCCGCGCTCGCCGAGCGCCTCGCGCATGCGCGACATGCGCCGCTGTTCCTGTCGTGCGACCTGACCGACATCGACGCGCTGCGCCGGGCGATCGACGCGATCCGCGCGCGCATCGGCGCGATCGCCGTGCTCGTGAACAACGCGGCGAACGACACGCGCCATGCGATCGGCGACGTGACGCCCGCGTCGTTCGACGCGGGCATCGCGGTGAACCTGCGTCACCAGTTCTTCGCCGCGCAGGCGGTGATCGACGACATGAAGCGGCAGGGCGGCGGCGCGATCATCAATCTCGGCTCGATCAGCTGGATGCTGAAGAACGGCGGCTATCCCGTCTACGTGATGGCGAAGGCGGCCGTGCAGGGCCTGACGCGCGGCCTCGCGCGCGAGCTCGGCCCGTTCGGCATCCGCGTGAATTCGCTGGTGCCCGGCTGGGTGCTGACCGACAAGCAGCGCCGGTTGTGGCTCGACGACGCGGGCCGCGCGGCGATCAAGGCCGGCCAGTGCATCGATGCCGAGCTGCTGCCGGCCGATCTTGCACGGATGGCGCTGTTTCTCGCGGCCGACGACAGCCGGATGATCACCGCGCAGGACGTGATCGTCGACGGCGGCTGGGCCTGATCGTTCGCACGACCTGCATCGTTTCTTCGACGAAGGAAAGGAGCTCACCATGACCGCCACGTCCTCGCGCGCATCGTCGTCCACCAGCCAGTCGCGCCGCGCGCGCCTGGCCGCCGCCGCCCAGCCGGTCAGCCCCGGCCCGCAGACGGCCGCGTTCGCGCAGGGCGTCGGCGCCGCGCATGCGGCGGCCGTCACGCTGTCGAACGCGTCGCTGCGGCTCGACGTGCTGCCGCACCTCGGCGGCGGCATCGCGCGCTTCGACTGGCGCGGCGACAACGGCATGCTGATGCCGGTGTTCCGCCGTTGCGAGCACCCGGAGACGGCGACGGACCCGAACGAGCTCGCGTGCTATCCGCTGCTGCCGTACTCGAACCGGATCGGCGACGGGCGCTTCGAATGCGACGGGCGCAAGGTCGCGGTGCCGCGCAACCGCCGCGACGAGCCGCTGCCGATCCACGGCGATGGCTGGCTCGCGCCGTGGCAGGTGGACGATGCGACCGACACGTCGTTGCAACTGTCGCTCGACCGTGCCGCCGGCGCGCCGTATGCGTTCCGCGCGATCCAGTCGTTCGAGCTCGACGACGCGACGCTGTCGATCGCGCTGACGATCGAGAACGCGGGGCGCGCGCGGCTGCCGTTCGGGCTCGGCGTGCATCCGTTCCTCGTGCGCGATGCGGCGACCGAGCTGGCCGCGGCGGCGGGCGGCCTGTGGCTGTCGGGCGCCGATTTCCTGCCGGTGCGGCACGTCAGCGTGCCGCCGGCCTGGCAGTTCGGCGTCGCGTATCCGCTGCCGGCCACGCTCGTCAATCACGCGTTCACCGGCTGGGGCGGCCACGCGACGGTGAGCTGGCCGCGCCGCCGGCTGTCGCTGACCGTCTCGGCCGACGCCGACGCGTACGTGCTCTATACGCCGCCGGGCGAGGATTTCTTCTGCTTCGAGCCGGTCGATCATCCGATCAATGCGGTGAACCTGCCGGGCGGCGCGGCCGCGCACGGGATGACGCTGCTCGCGCCCGGCGAGCGGCTCACGCGGCGCTTCGCGTTCACCGTCGAGCGCGCCGATGCGCGCGGCAGCGCCGCGGCACGCGAGGCCCGCCCGCGACGCGGGTAAAATACGCGGTCTACCAACGGTTTGACGCGAGTACCCGCCATGTCTTCCCCGCTTACTTTCATCGAATCGCTGCGCGCCGCGTGGCAGCGCACGAATTCGCTGCTGTGCGTCGGCCTCGATCCCGAGCCGTCGCGCTTTCCCGTGCAGTTCGACGGCCAGCCCGACGCGATCTTCGAGTTCTGCCGGCAGATCGTCGACGCGACCGCGCAGTACGCGAGCGCGTTCAAGCCGCAGATCGCATACTTCGCCGCGCACCGCGCGGAAGACCAGCTCGAGCGCCTGATCGCGCACATCCATCTCCAGCATCCGGGCCTGCCCGTGATCCTCGACGCGAAGCGCGGCGACATCGGCAGCACCGCCGAGCAGTACGCGCGCGAAGCGTTCGAGCGCTATCGCGCGGACGCCGTCACGGTGAACCCGTACATGGGCTACGACTCGGTCGAGCCGTACTTCGAGCACGAAGGCAAGGGCGTGATCGTGCTGTGCCGCACGTCGAACCCGGGCGGCTCGGATCTGCAGTTCCTCGACACGAACGGCGCCGGCCATCCGGGCCGGCCGCTGTACCAGGTCGTCGCCGACCTTGCGGCGAACAAGTGGAATGCGAAGAGCGGCCAGCTCGGCCTCGTGGTCGGCGCGACGTTCCCGAACGAAATCGAGATCGTGCGCGGGATCGTCGGCGACATGCCGCTGCTGATTCCCGGCATCGGCGCGCAGGGCGGCGACGTGCAGGCGACCGTCAACGCGGGGCGCACGGCCGACGGCACCGGGATGATGATCAACTCGTCGCGCGCGATCCTGTATGCGAGCAAGGGCGAGGATTTCGTCGAAGCCGCGGCGCTCGCCGCGCAGAAGACGCGCGACGCGATCAACGCGCATCGCTGATCGAATCGCGCGACACCGTATCGCCGCACCGTATCGCTGTACCGTATCGCACCACACCGCCCGGCCGCCCGCTGGGCGGTTGGTGTCCGCCCCGCGCCCGCGGGCCGCGCTGCATCCTCCCGTTCCCCTCCGCGTTCCCCGATCGTCCCTGGCGCACGCCGACAACTTCCCGTCGCTTCCGCACCGCATGTCGCTAATTTATTCGCGCGATGCTGCCTCTTGTCATCGATCCGTCACGAAAATGTCAAGAAAAGGAGCGACGCCATGCCCAAGCTGTCCCGCCGTCTTCTGAGCGCGTTCGCCGCGTCGCTGTGCATGACGTTCGCCCATGCGGCGGATCTGTCGTACTGGCCGGCCGACAGCGCGAAGGCGCTGAACGCGATGATCGCCGCGCACGCGAACCGCGGCGACTACGCGGTGTTCGACGCCGACAACACGACCTACCGCTACGACCTCGAGGAAGCGCTGCTGCCGTATCTCGAGAACCGCGGCGTGCTCACGCGCGATTCGCTCGACCCGTCACTGAAGCTGATCCCGTTCAAGGATGCCGCCGACTACAAGGAATCGCTGACGAGCTACTACTACCGGCTGTGCGAGATCGACGATCTGGTCTGCTATCCATGGATCGCGCAGGCGTTCGCCGGGCAGTCGCTCGCCGACCTGAAGCGCCACGTCGACGCGATGCTCGCCGACGGCAAGCCGATTCCGATCCGCTACTGGCACGGCGACAAGATCGTCGACGGCACGGTGAACCCGCCGCGCTTCTTCCGCGGGATGCAGGAGCTGTACAACGCGCTGCGCGAGAACGGCATCGACGTCTACGTGATGACGGCCGCGCACGAGGAGCTCGCGCGGCTCGTGCTGTCCGATCCGAAGTACGGCTACAACGTGAAGCCGCAGAACGTGATCGGCGTGACGACGCTGCTGCGCGACCCGGCGACCGGTACGCTGACGACGTCGCGGCTGCAGATCAAGGCCGGCAAGTACGACGAGGCCGCGAACCGCCACCTCGTGATCACGCCGTTCCTGATGAACCCGATGACGTGGTACGAAGGCAAGCTCGGTTCGATCGTCGGCTGGATCGACCAGTGGAAGAAGCCGGTGCTCGTCGCGGGCGACACGCCGACGTCCGACGGCTACATGCTGCTGAACGCGACCGACGTCGCGCGCGGCGGCGTGCGTGTGTGGGTCGACAAGAAGGACAAGCAGATGGCGCAGATCCGCGCGTGGTCGGACGAATCGGCCGCGAAGCAGAAGTCGCTCGGCTTGCCGGTGACGGCGGACAAGAACTGGATCGTCGTGAAGCCCGACGCGATTCAATAAGCGCGCGGCGGGGCGGCACACCCCGCCCGGTCAGCGCTCGCGCTCGTCGAGCAGCTTCAGCAACCCGCGCAGCGCATGCGCGGCCGCCTGCGTGCGGATCTGTTCGCGGTCGCCCTTGAACACGAGCGTCTCGACGTCGGTATGCAGCCGGTTGCTCCAGCCGAACGATACGGTGCCGACCGGCTTCTTCTCGCTGCCGCCGGCCGGGCCCGCGATGCCGGTAACGGACAGCGCGACCTGCGCGCGGCTGTTGCGCAGCGCGCCTTCGGCCATCGCGCGCGCGACGGGCTCGCTGACGGCGCCGTGCTTGTCGATCAGGTCGGCCGGCACGCCGATCATCTCGATCTTGGCCTGGTTCGAGTACGTGACGAAGCCGCGCTCGAACCACTGGCTGCTGCCGGAGATGTCGGTGATCGCCGCGGCGATCATGCCGCCGGTGCAGGATTCGGCGGTGGCGAGCGTGAGGTGCTCGTCACGCAGCTTGTTGCCAGCGCGGATCGCAAGCTGGTGAACGACGGAATCGGTTGGCATACGCGTCGGGAAACAGTCGGGGAAGCGGTCGGAAAATCGGTCAGCCGGCGACGGAGCGCCACAGGGCGATCACGAGCAGCGTCATGAACGCGGCTACCAGGTCGTCGACCATGATGCCGAGCCCGCCTTTCAGGCGGCGCTCGAAGTAGTGGATCGGCGGCGGCTTGAGCATGTCGAAGAAGCGGAACGCGACGAACGCCCACAGCTGGCCGACGAAGGTCGCGGGCGTGACGAACAGCATCACGAGCCAGATCGCGACGATCTCGTCCCAGACGACGGCGCCCGGGTCGGCCATCCCGGCCTTCTTCGCGGTGAAACCGGTGACCCACGTGCCCGCCACGAAGCCGACGGCGATCAGCGCCCACCATTCGGGCACCGTCAGGTAGCGGTTGAGCACGACGAACGTGAGCCAGCCGAACAGCGAGCCGAACGTGCCGGGCATGATCGGCGCGAGCCCGCTGCCGAAGCCGAGCGACACGAGATGCGCCGGGTGCGACAGCATGAAGCGGGCCGTCACGCGTGTCGGCGCGGGCTGCGCGGCGCCGGGCTCGGCCGCGGCGTGCGTGGGCGTCGGATCAGTCTGCATGGAAGTGGTCGAAGCCGTGCAACGTGAGAGCGAGGGGCGCGCCGGCCGCGTCGCGCCACGCGATGGCGGGTTGCGCCGACGGCGCGGACAACGCGCGTATTGTACCGATTCGCGTGACCGGCACGCCGGCCGTGGCGCCCGCCGCCGCGACCGCCGCGCGGGCCGCGACCGGCGCCGTGAAGCACAGTTCGTAGTCGTCGCCGCCGGCCAGCGTGCAGCGGCGCTGCACGTCGGCCGGCAGCGTCGCGAGCGCGGCCGAGCGCGGCACCGCGTCGGCGTCGATCTCGGCGCGCACGTTCGAGCGCGTCAGGATGTGCTGGAGATCGCCGGCGAGGCCATCCGACAGGTCGAGCGCCGCGTGCGCGACGCCCGCGAGCGCCAGGCCGAGTGCGACGCGCGGTTCGGGCCGCTCGAGCGCGCGCCGGAACGCGGCGGCTTCATCCGCGCCGGCCGCCCATTCGCCGCGGGCGACGCCGAGGCCCGCGCGCGCATCGCCCAGCGTGCCGGACACCCACACGTCGTCGCCGTCGCGCGCGGCATCGCGCCGCAGCGCCGCGTCGGGCGCGACTTCGCCGAACACGGTCACGCACAGGTTCAGCGGCCCGCTCGTCGTGTCGCCGCCGATCAGCTCGCAGCCGTATCGCTCGGCCAGCGCGAAGAGGCCGTCGCTGAACGCCTCGAGCCACGCCGCGTCGGCCCGCGGCAGCGCGCACGCGAGCGTGAATGCGCGCGGCTCGGCGCCCATCGCCGCGAGGTCCGACAGGTTGACCGCGAGCGTCTTGTGGCCGAGCGCGTCGGGCGCGACATCGGGGAAGAAGTGGCGGCCTTCCACCAGCATGTCCGTCGAAATGGCCAGCAATTTCCCGGATCGGGGCGCAATCAGTGCGCAATCGTCGCCGATGCCGAGCGTCGACGCGCGGGCGCCCTGCGCGGCGCGGCGCGTGAAGAAGCGTTCGATCAGCGAAAACTCGGAGAGGGCGGCTGGCACGGCGGGCGGTCCGAAACGGTTGAAGGAACGGCATTGTACGAGGCGAGCGGCGGCGCTCCTGCACCATCCAGTACATTTTGGTCGCGGCTGTTGCACCCGAATCGCCGGTCTGGCGGCCGATGATTGGCGCTACAATGCCGTCGAACAGTTATTCTAATCCGCACGTCACGAGACACATGTCCACCCAAGCCTCCTCCAAAGCCAAGCTTCGCGAAGCCGCGCTCGACTATCACGAATTTCCGACCCCCGGCAAAATCGCGATCGCTCCGACCAAGCAGATGATCAACCAGCGCGACCTCGCGCTCGCGTATTCGCCGGGTGTGGCGTACGCGTGCGAGGAGATCGTCGAGAACCCGCTGAACGCGGCGCGTTTCACCGCGCGCAGCAACCTGGTCGGCGTCGTGACGAACGGCACGGCGGTGCTCGGTCTCGGCAACATCGGCCCGCTCGCGTCGAAGCCGGTGATGGAAGGCAAGGCGGTGCTGTTCAAGAAGTTCGCGGGCATCGACGTGTTCGACATCGAGCTGAACGAATCGGACCCGCACAAGCTCGTCGACGTGATCGCCGCGCTGGAGCCGACCTTCGGCGGGATCAACCTCGAAGACATCAAGGCGCCGGACTGCTTCATCGTCGAGCGCGAAGCGCGCAAGCGGATGAAGATCCCGGTGTTCCACGACGACCAGCACGGCACCGCGATCGTCGTGGCCGCGGCCGTCACGAACGGCCTGAAGGTCGTCGGCAAGGACATCAAGAAGGTCAAGCTCGTCGCGTCCGGCGCGGGCGCGGCCGCGCTCGCGTGTCTCGACCTGCTGGTCGACATCGGCCTGCCGCTCGAGAACATCACGGTGACCGACCTGGCCGGCGTGGTCTACAAGGGCCGCACCGAACTGATGGATCCGGACAAGGAGCGTTTCGCGCGCGAAACCGACGCCCGCACGCTCGCCGAAGTGATCGACGGTGCGGACATCTTCCTTGGCCTGTCGGCCGCGGGCGTGCTGAAGCAGGAGATGGTGAAGGGCATGGCCGAGCGCCCGCTGATCCTCGCGCTCGCGAACCCGACGCCGGAAATCCTGCCGGAACTCGCGCTCGAAGTGCGCCCCGACGCCGTGCTGGCCACCGGCCGCACCGATTACCCGAACCAGGTCAACAACGTCCTGTGCTTCCCGTTCATCTTCCGCGGCGCGCTCGACGTCGGCGCGACGACGATCACGCGCGAAATGGAGATCGCGGCCGTCAATGCGATCGCCGAACTCGCGCAGCACGAGCAGAGCGACATCGTCGCGACCGCGTACGGCATCCAGGATTTGTCGTTCGGGCCCGAATACCTGATCCCGAAGCCGTTCGATCCGCGCCTGATCGTGAAGATCGCGCCGGCCGTCGCGCAGGCCGCGATGGACGGCGGTGTCGCGACGCGCCCGATCGAGGACATGGAGGCGTATCGCGTCCATCTGCAGCAGTTCGTGTATCACAGCGGCACGACGATGAAGCCGATCTTCCAGATCGCGCGCGCCGCGCCGGAAGAGAAGAAGCGCGTCGTGTTCGCGGAAGGTGAAGAAGAGCGCGTGTTGCGCGCCGTTCAGATCATCGTCGACGAAAAACTCGCGAAGCCGATCCTGATCGGCCGCCCGTCGGTGATCGAGCACCGCATCCAGCGCTACGGCCTGCGCCTCACGCCCGGCGCCGATTTCACGGTCGTCAACACCGAGCACGACGAGCGCTACCGCGACTTCTGGCAGACGTATCACAAGATGATGGCGCGCAAGGGCATCAGCGAGCAGCTCGCGCGCGTCGAAATGCGCCGCCGCACGACGCTGATCGGCTCGATGCTGGTGAAGAAGGGCGAAGCGGACGGGATGATCTGCGGCACGATCAGCACCACGCACCGCCACCTGCACTTCATCGACCAGGTGATCGGCAAGCGCCCGGGCTGCAGCGTGTACGCGGCGATGAACGGCCTCGTGCTGCCGGGCCGCCAGATTTTCCTCGTCGATACGCACGTGAACGTCGATCCGACGCCGGAGCAACTGGCCGAGATCACGATCATGGCCGCGGAAGAAGTGCGCCGCTTCGGCATCGAGCCGAAAGTCGCGCTGCTGTCGCACTCGAATTTCGGCACGAGCAATGCACCTTCGGCGAAGAAGATGCGCGATACGCTCGCGATCCTGCAGGAAACCGCGCCGGAGCTGAAGGTCGACGGCGAGATGCACGGCGACGTCGCGCTCGACGCGGCGCTGCGCAAGGAAATCCTGCCGGAATCGACGCTGGAAGGCGACGCGAACCTGCTGATCCTGCCGAACATCGACGCCGCGAACATCGCGTACAACCTGCTGAAGACGGCCGCCGGCAACAACATCGCGATCGGGCCGATCCTGTTGGGCGCCGCGGAGCCGGTGCACGTGCTGACCGAATCGGCGACCGTTCGCCGCATCGTCAACATGGCGGCGCTGCTGGTCGCCGACGTCAACGCCGCGCGCTGAGGCGAAACGACGCGGCGCCGGTCGAACCGGTGCCGCGCGTCGGGCGAAATTGTAAACAAAAGCAAAAAGAGGCGTGCCCGCAATGGGCACGCCGCGGGCAGGGCGCAATCGCGCTTCCCATAAGCAACAGCAGCATCTTTCCACTCCGGGTAGCGAGTGTGGCAAGGAGGCAGGGTCTTGCCATATGAAAGATGCCGGTCGTATTTTATCCCATGTAAGTTAAATGTAGTGCAAATTCGGTAAGAAATACGGCATTACCGGTGTCGCGCGGCTTTCGATTCCCAAACGGACATTGATTCGCGCGGCCAATAACGCTACGCTAACGCCTTTGTTGGTCGTCAACTACTTGATTTAACAGCGGGAACCCTGGTTCATGGCACGCAAGTGGCTCCGCAACGGCGCGCTCGCGTCCGTCTTCGCGATGTTCGCGATGGGTATCGTCGGCACGCCGACGGGCAGTCTGGTTTCCGCCGCTTACGCACGGGAGGCCGTTCCGGCCGACGTGGCCGCGAGCGGGCTCGATACGATCCCGGCCGCCCGTCTTCCGCGCGAAGCCGTGACCACGCTGGGCCTGATCGCCGCCGGCGGCCCCTATCCGTACGAGAAAGACGGCGTCGTATTCGGCAATCGCGAGCGGATCCTGCCGAAGGCGAAGCGCGGCTACTACCATGAGTACACGGTGCCGACGCCGCGTGCGCGCAATCGCGGCGCGCGCCGGATCGTCTGTGGCGGGCCGTTGCGCCGGATCGACAACTGTTATTACACGGGCGACCACTACAACAGTTTTAAACGTATTGTTGAATGACTTCGGGACGAATGGCATGAGCGACTCCATCTACGCGCACGATACGGCGGCGGCGGAACTGTTCGCGGCCGGCGACGGTAATCTGTTTCAGCGTGTGATTCAGTTGCACGCGGCGGCGCAGGCCGGCGGCACGCCGGAGCAACAGGAAGCCGAGCCCGGGCTTTCATCGAACGAGGAGCCTATGAGCCTTTTCACGACCGTGCGACCCAATCTCGTGCAGTCGATCCGCGCGTTCCGCGTGCAGGATCTCGCCGACGAAGCCGGTCGGCTCGGCCAGCATTTCCTGTATGCGTATTGCGGCGCCGCGCAGTCGAAGCAGGAAGTGATGGAAACGATCGCGACGTCGTTCCTGTTTCCGAAGCATTTCGGGAAGAACTACGACGCGCTGTACGACTGCCTGACCGACCTCGTCGCGAAGGCCGGCGCGCAGCCCGGTTTCGTGATCGTCCTCGAAGGGCTGCCGATCGCGCAGAAATTCGACAAGGAAGGGCGCGAGACGCTGCTCGACGTGTTCCGCGAGGCGGCCGAATTCTGGGCCGAGCGCAAGGTCGCGTTCCGCGTGTTCTACTCGTTCGCGTAAGCGCATCGGCCTGCGGCCGATTCGCCGAACCGCCCGTCAAAAGTCCGCTTCGAGCGGGCTTTTTTGCGTCTGCACGTGTCGCGCGCGGTACGCGACCCGACACAAGCCTTTCATCGCACACTTTTTTCCGCGACAATCGGTCGGCCCGGGCTGCGGACGACGCGTCGGGCGCACAACACCAATCATTCGAGAGAGGGCCGTCTTCCCATGACCGCTACCCGATTTGCGGCGCGCACGCGTGCGCGTCGTCCGCTCGCATGCGCGCTGACCCTGTGCGCGCTGTCGTTCGGCATCCCGCCGGCCGCGCAGGCCGCGCTGCTGACCCCCGAGCAAACCGCCGACCTGTATCTCGGCGCATTCGTCAATGGCGACGCGTCGAAGGCCGAGCAGTTCAACGAGGCAACGCGTACGCACTTCGACGGCAAGGGTGTGCTCGACGTGGCGGAAGTTGCGAAGCTCGCCGACAAGGTGAGCGAGGCTATCGTCGCCTCCATCCTGAACAAGGTGCCGGCGACGGTGCGCGCAACGGTGAGCGGGCCGGCCACCGCGGCGATCGAGTCGTTTCAGCATGCACTTGCGCGTTCCGAGTGCAAGGCCACCGGCTCGACGCGGAAACCGAACGAATCCGTGGAAGGCGAATCGATCGCGACGGTCGAATTCGCGTGCCGCGTCGCCGAGGTGGAGCCTGGCTTGCGGGCGCTGCGGGAGAAGGTCGACGAGCCGCGCTCGGAGGACGACAACGCGCGCGCGGCATACCTCGCGACGTTCCTGAAGGGCATGGTACCCGTGTTCGACCACGCGCAGACGAGCCGGCCGATGACGGGCCGGATCGACCTGCATGGTGCGGACGGCAAGGGCTGGATCATGGATTCCCCCGCTCAGGTGCTGCGGCCGGTCGTCAACGCGCTGATGAGCCAGATGCGGGACGCGGACGGCGACGCCGGCAAGTAATCGGCAGCGTCCGGGCTGTCGTGCACGTCGCCGGCGCGCCGGACATTCGAACGGGGGCATCAACGATGAACGCTTTCACGCGAGGGCTGCTGGTTGCTGCAGTCGTGGTTTCGATGGGGGGCGCGGCGGCCGCGAATGCCGTCGCGGCCGAACCGGCGTCGACGCCGGCTGCGTATCCGGCGGTAGAGCGGCTGCTTGCCGATTTGCGCACGCGCTCGACGCCCGGCCAATACGCGGCAGTGGCCGGCGCGATTCACGCGTCGGCGGCGTTGGCCGGCCAGTTGAACGAACTGGTCGATGCGGGGCTGCTGACGCGCATCGCGGTCGACAGCGGCGAACCCGCGCTCGGCAGGACATCCGGCGCGTTGCGCAACGGGAGCGTCTGGATCCTGACGCCGGCCTTCGTCGACAGTCAGGCGCCGCGACGCCTGTCCCACGTCGTGCATGACGACGACATCCTGCCGGACAACATGGTCTTCGCGCTCGGCTACATGGCGTGGCGCGCGAAGCACGATACGGATGTCGGCCGCGAAGCCGCCGCATTGCGCGCATCGGGCGACAGCCCGGACGAGAAGAAGCGGCGCTGGATCGAGCTGAACACGCGGATCGACGCCGGCGGCTTCATCCAGGGCTGGAACGATACGGTCGATGCCGCCACGGTGCAGCACGGCGGCCGGCCGGTCGGTATCGCACAGGTCGTGCCGATGCTGATGAACCTGCGCTATCGCGGCCCACTGATCGAGGCGATCCAGGCGACGCCGCCGTTGCGGGTCACCGCGACGACCTTCTCGTTCGATCCGGCCAGCATCGATGCGCTTGCGCTGGCGCTCAAGGGTTCCGGCGTCATCGACATCGAGCCGTTCAACGCGGCGCGCTGACGCGCTTCACCACCCACCCCAGCGCGCCGCCAGCGCCGCGAGCACGGCCGCGCCGGCCGTCTCCGTGCGCAGCACGCGCGGCCCGAGCGACAGCGCGGTGAACCCGCGCGCACGGGCCGCGTTTTCCTCATCGGGCGACAGTCCGCCTTCGGGCCCGATCAGCAGCGTGACCGATGCCGCGGGTGGTGCATCAGGCAACGACGAAAACGGAATGCTTGCGCGCGGCGACAGCAGCAGCCGCAGTTCGCCGTCGCCCGACGCGGCAGGCAGCGTATCGAGCCATGCGCCGAAGCCGCGTACTGCCGCGACGTCCGGCACACGGTTGCGTCCGCACTGTTCGCACGACGCGCGCACGACGCCGCGCCAATGCGCGACGCGCTTGTCCGCCCGTTCACCGGACAGCTTCACGACGCCGCGCGCGGTCGACAGCGGCACGACCGCCGCGACGCCGAGCTCGACGGCCTTCTCGATCACCCAGTCCATCTTGTCGCCGCCGGCGATGCCTTGCGCGAGCGTCACGCGATAGGGCGGCTCGGCTTCGACCGGTTCGAACGCCTCGATCTGTGCGATTGCGTTGCGCTTGTCGATCTCGACGAGCCGCGCGCGGTATTGGCCGCCCGTGCCGTCGAACAGCGCGAGCACGTCGCCGGGCTGCAGCCGCAGCACCTGCGCGTGGCGCGCGACCTCGGCCGGCAGCGCGAGCGTGGTGTCGGCGCGCAATGCCGCGTCGACGAAAAAGCGCGGCACGGCCGCGGTGGTGGTGGCTTCGTTCATGCGCGTGGCGGTGTCGGTCATGCGTCGAGGCGGCACCCGAGCGCCCAGCGGTAGCCGTCGAGATCCTCGATCTGCGCGAACCGGTCGCCCCAGAACTGATCCTGCGGCTCGCTCAGCGATTTCGCGCCGGCGTCGAGCGCGCGCTGCCAGGTGGCGTCGACGTCGTCGACATACAGATAGAACGATTGCGGCGCGACGGCGTTCGCGCGCTTCGGCGTCAAGGCCTTCGAGCCGAACGCGCCCTCGGGCGCGAACATCACGATCAACTGGCCGCGATAGGTCATCTCGACGTGCATGATCGCGCCGTCCTCGTCGTGCACGTCGCGCAGCTCGAAGCCGAATGCGGCCTTGAAGAAATCGATGGCCGCGCGCACGTTGCGCACGGTCAGGTACGGCGTCAACCAAGGCACGTCGGCCGGACGTGGATCGGTCATGAAAATCTCCTGTTTTCGCGGTCGAACGGTGCGTTGCGGCGCGGTCGGTCGAATGGCGTTCGCTGCATCCGGGTCGTTCCGGCTCCGCGTTTCGCAGGCGAACCATGCGAAGCCTCGAAGGAAAACGGAGCGATGTGGCCGTCCGGACGTTCAGCGGCGAACGCCCAGTGTATCGCGCAGCGCGCGGGGCAGGGCAAAGAGGGCCGCATGAAGTCGTGCATCGTAATAGCGCAATCCCTGCACGCGGCGCGCAGCGAGCCGTTCGTCGACGTCGTGCGCGAACAGCGCGGCCGCGTCGAGCGTGTCGCTCGCGATCGCCATCAGCCACTGCGAGCCGTACAGCGGCACATGGGCGGACAACGGATCGACGAACGCGAAACTCGCGCGCAGGTCGTCGAGCAGCGCGGCGATGCGCGTCGCATGGAACACCGGCGAGCCGAGATGCATCGAGATCGCGCCGCGCGGCGTGAGGATCCGCTTGAGTCGGGCGTAGAACGCCCGCGTGTAGAGGCCGGCCGCCGGCGAGTCGGGCGGCGTGAGGTCGAACACCACGAGATCGAAATGCTCGACGGTCGACGCGACGAAATGCGCGGCGTCGCCGATCACCACCTCCACACGCGGGTCGTCGAGCGCGCCCTGGTGCACGTCGTCGAGATAGCGGCGCGCCATCCCGACCACCTCGTCGTCGAGTTCGGCGATCACGATCCGTTCGATGCATGCGTGCTTGAGCAACTGCCGCGCGGCGCCGCCGTCGCCGCCGCCGAGCACGAGCGCCTTGCGCGGCGACGGATGCGCGAGCGCGGCCGGGTGCGTCATGCACTCGTGATAGACGTACTCGTCGCCGACCGACGTCATCGGCCGGCCGTCGAGCGTGAACAGGCGGCCGAGCTGCGGGGTGTCCCAGACTTCGATCTGCTGGTGCGGGGACGAGACGTGCGCGAGCCGCCGCGCATTCGGGAAGCCGTAGGTGGCGTCGGGCGTCGGGTGAAAGAGAAGGGTGGTACTCACGGGCAGGCCGCTGGGGCAGTTCCGACGCCTGAATTATAGGCGGCGGCCGGTTTGGCGGAAAACCGTGCCGGAACACGACGCGCCGACAAGGGAAATGTCGGCCCATCTGTTAAAATGACGAGCTTTGCAGCCCCGTCCGTTGGCTCCGTCCGCTTCGCGTCCGTCAGGCGCCGCACCGCGCGCCGGGAACGATTGACGCTCGAGCTTCCGGATGCCGCCGTGCTCCCGTTTCCTCGACTCGTTCTCCGGACTCGACATGACGACTTCGTCTCCCGCCTCCACCACCCTGATGGCCAACGCGATCCGTGCGCTCGCGATGGACGCCGTCCAGCAAGCGAACTCCGGTCACCCCGGCATGCCGATGGGCATGGCCGAAATCGGCGTGGCGCTCTGGTCGCGCCATCTGAAGCACAACCCGGCGAACCCGCACTGGGCCGACCGCGATCGTTTCGTGCTGTCGAACGGCCATGGCTCGATGCTGCTGTACTCGCTGCTGCACCTGACCGGCTACGACCTGCCGATCGAAGAGCTGAAGAACTTCCGCCAGCTGCACTCGAAGACGCCGGGCCACCCGGAATACGGGATCACGCCGGGCGTCGAGACGACCACCGGCCCGCTCGGCCAGGGTCTCGCGAACGCGGTCGGCATGGCGCTCGGCGAAGCGCTGATGGCCGACGAGTTCAACCGTGACGGCGCGAAGATCGTCGATCACCACACGTACGTGTTCCTCGGCGATGGCTGCCTGATGGAAGGCATCTCGCACGAGGCCTGCTCGCTCGCCGGCACGCTGAAGCTGAACAAGCTGATCGCGCTGTACGACGACAACGGCATCTCGATCGACGGCGACGTCGTGAACTGGTTCCACGACGACACGCCGAAGCGTTTCGAAGCGTACGGCTGGAACGTGATCCCGAACGTGAACGGCCACGACGTCGACGCGGTCGACGCGGCGATCGCGAAGGCGAAGCTGTCGGACAAGCCGACGCTGATCTGCTGCAAGACGGTGATCGGCAAGGGTGCGGCGACCAAGGCCGGCGGCCACGACGTGCACGGCGCCGCGCTCGGCGCGGAAGAAATCGCGAAGACGCGCGAAGCGCTCGGCTGGAAGTGGGAGCCGTTCGTGATTCCGCAGGAAGTCTATGCGGCATGGGACGCGAAGGAAGCCGGCAAGCGCGCCGAGACCGAATGGGACGCGACGTTCGCGGCCTATCGCGCGAAGTACCCGGCGGAAGCGGCCGAATTCGAGCGCCGGATGGCCAACAAGCTGCCGGCCGACTGGGCCGAGAAGGCTGCCGCGATCATCGCCGGCGCGAACGAGCGCGCCGAGACGGTCGCGACCCGCAAGGCGTCGCAGCAGGCGATCGAGGGCCTCGCCGCCGCGCTGCCCGAGCTGCTCGGCGGCTCGGCCGACCTGACCGGCTCGAACCTGACCAACTGGAAGGCGTCGAAGGCCGTGCGCGCGAATCCGGAAGGCGCGGGCGTGCGGCTCGGCAACCACATCAACTACGGCGTGCGCGAATTCGGCATGAGCGCCGCGATCAACGGCCTCGCGCTGCACGGCGGCCACAAGCCGTTCGGCGGCACGTTCCTGACGTTCTCCGACTACAGCCGCAACGCGCTGCGCGTGGCCGCGCTGATGAAGGTGCCGTCGATCTTCGTGTTCACGCACGATTCGATCGGCCTCGGCGAAGACGGCCCGACGCACCAGTCGATCGAGCACGTGTCGAGCCTGCGCCTGATCCCGAACCACGACGTCTGGCGCCCGGCCGACACGGTCGAGACGGCCGTCGCATGGACCCAGGCGATCGCCGCGGATCGTCCGTCGAGCCTGATCTTCAGCCGCCAGAACCTCGCGTTCAACCCGCGTACCGATGCGCAGATCGCCAACATCGAGAAGGGCGGTTACGTGCTGAAGGACTGGGACGACGAGATCGTTGCGCGCAAGATCATCCTGATCGCGACGGGCTCGGAAGTCGAACTCGCGATGAAGGCCGTCGAGCCGCTCGCGCAGCAGGGCATCGCGGCGCGCGTCGTGTCGATGCCGTCGACCAACGTGTTCGACCGCCAGGACGCCGAATACCGCGAACGCGTGCTGCCGCACGGCGTGCGCCGCGTCGCGATCGAAGCGGGCGTGACGAGCTTCTGGCACAAGTACGTCGGCCTCGAAGGCGGCGTGGTCGGGATCGACACGTTCGGCGAATCGGCGCCGGCCGGCGTGCTGTTCAAGTACTTCGGCTTCACCGTCGAGCACGTCGTCGAGACGGCGAAGGCCGTGCTGGCCTAAAAGCATACGCGACGCGCGCCGCCCGATGCGCGCGTCGCACCGTGAAGCTGCACGAAACGAATTTTTTCAGCCATCAGGAGATAGACCATGACGATTCGCGTCGCAATCAACGGCTACGGCCGTATCGGCCGCAACACGCTGCGCGCGTTTTATGAAAACGGCAAGAAGCACGATATCGAGATCGTCGCGATCAACGACCTGGGCGATGCGAAGACCAACGCGCACCTGACCCAGTACGACACCGCACACGGCAAGTTCCCGGGCGAAGTGTCGGTCGACGGCGACTACCTCGTCGTGAACGGCGACAAGATCCGCGTGCTCGCGAACCGCAACCCGGCCGAACTGCCGTGGGGCGAGCTGGGCGTCGACGTCGTGATGGAGTGCACGGGTTTCTTCACGACCAAGGAAAAGGCGAGCGCGCACCTGAAGGGCGGCGCGAAGAAGGTGATCATCTCGGCGCCGGGCGGCAAGGACGTCGACGCGACGATCGTCTACGGCGTGAACCACGACGTGCTGAAGGCCGAGCACACGGTCATCTCGAACGCATCGTGCACGACGAACTGCCTCGCGCCGCTCGTCAAGCCGCTGAACGACAAGATCGGCCTCGAAACCGGCCTGATGACGACGATCCACGCGTACACGAACGACCAGGTGCTGACGGACGTCTACCATGAAGACCTGCGCCGCGCGCGTTCGGCCACGCACAGCCAGATCCCGACGAAGACGGGCGCGGCTTCCGCCGTCGGCCTCGTGCTGCCGGAACTGAACGGCAAGCTCGACGGCTACGCGATCCGCGTCCCGACGATCAACGTGTCGATCGTCGACCTGTCGTTCATCGCGAAGCGCGACACGACGGTCGAGGAAGTCAACGCGATCATGAAGGAAGCATCGGAAGGCGCGCTGAAGGGCATCCTCGGCTACAACGACGCACCGCTGGTGTCGATCGACTTCAACCACAACCCGGCTTCGTCGACGTTCGATGCGACGCTGACCAAGGTGTCGGGCCGCCTCGTGAAGGTGTCGAGCTGGTACGACAACGAGTGGGGTTTCTCGAACCGCATGCTGGATACGGCCGTCGCATTCGCGAACGCGAAGTAATCCCGCACGTCGCGCAGCCGCCGCAACGCGGCCGGCGTGGCGGACGAACCCGGCCCGGGTTTCCCGGCCGGGTTTTTTATTGCCCGCCGTTCGCTGTCGCGTGTTCGATCGCGGCGACGAACGCGCGCTTCAGCGGGCCGTCGAGATCGGTCCACGCGAGACCGATGCCGCTGCGATGACCGGGCAGGTCGAGCGGCCGCGCGAGCACGTTCGGCGGCAGCGCGCTGGCCGCTTCCGCCGGGATCAGCCCGATCCCCATTCCCGCCGCGACGAGCGCGAGCATCGTCGTGAATTCCCCGAACTCCTGGGCGATCTCGAGCGTCGTACCCGCGCGGCTCAGCGCGAGCAGCATGTCGTCGTGAAAGCCGGGCGCGTAGCGGCGCGCGAGCACGAACGCGGGGTGGCCGCGCAATGCGGCGGGCGAAATCGCATCGCGCGCGGCGAGCGGATGGCCGAGCGGCAGCGCGACGACGAAGCCTTCCTCGAGCACCACGCGGATATCGATGCCCGCATACGCGGCCGGCAGCCGGATCATGCCGAAGTCGATCCGCCGGTCGCGCAGCGCGGCGATCTGGTCGGGCGTCGGCATGTCCTTCAGCTCGAGCGCGATCAGCGGATAGCGCTCGCGCATCGCGCGCAGCACGGCCGGCAGCAGCGCCGGCAATACCGACGACACGAACGCGATCCGCAGCGTGCCGATTTCGCCGCGGCTCGACAGCCGCGCCATCTGTTCCGCGCGTGCAGCCTGCTGCAGCGTCGCCCGCGCTTCGGGCAGGAACACGCGCCCCGTGTCGCTCAGCTCGACCTTGTGCCGGTCGCGCTCGAACAGGCGTGCGCCGAGTTCCGCCTCGAGCGCCTTGATCTGCATGCTCAGCGCGGGCTGCACGATGCACAGGCGCTGCGCGGCGCGCCCGAAATGCAGCTCTTCCGCGAGCGTGACGAAGGCGCGCAATTGCTTGAGTTCCATGGGCGGCGGGCTCGAAAGGACGGTAATCAGTTTTCATGATAACCGGATCAAGAAAGACCATTGGCGCGGCGTCCCGGTTGCGACGGAAGATACCGTTCATACGAGACCGGCCGCGACGGGCAGCCGGCTCGTCGGGTACGAGGAGACATCCATGACTGACGCCCTTGACCGGTTCCGCCTCGACGGCCGCCGCGCGCTGATTACCGGTTCCGGCCGCGGGATCGGGCTGACGCTTGCCCGCGGGCTCGCGGAAGCGGGCGCGGCGATCGTCATCAACGATCGCAATGAAGAGAAGGCCGCGACGCTCGCGCGCCGTTTCCGCGACGAAGGCTTCGCGGCCGACCATGCGGTGTTCGACGTGACCGAGCACGCGCAGGTACGCATGGCGATCGACGACGTCGAGGCGCGCGTCGGCGCGATCGACATCCTCGTGAACAACGCGGGCATCCAGCGTCGCGCGCCGCTCGACGCATTCGACCCGGACGACTGGCATGCGCTGATGCGCGTGAATCTCGACGGCGTGTTCAACGTCGCACAGGCCGTCGCGCGGCACATGATCGCGCGCGGCCGCGGGAAGATCATCAACATCTGTTCGGTGCAGAGCGAGCTCGCGCGGCCGACGATCGCGCCCTATGCGGCGACCAAGGGGGCGGTGCGGATGCTGACCAAGGGGATGTGCGCCGACTGGGCACGTCACGGCATCCAGGCCAATGGCCTCGCGCCTGGCTATTTCGAGACCGAACTGAATCGCGCGCTGGTCGACGACGCGGCGTTTTCGGACTGGCTGTGCAAGCGCACGCCGGCCGGCCGCTGGGGGCAGGTCGACGAGCTGTGCGGCGCGGCGATCTTCCTCGCGTCGGCCGCGTCCGATTTCGTGAACGGCCAGACGCTGTTCGTGGATGGCGGGCTGACCAGTGCCGTCTGACAAGGAGCGTGTCATGCGTATGCGTTGCATGTGTGTCGTGATCCACGGGCCGAACGACCTGCGGGTCGAGGAGCAGGACGCGGGCGAGATCGGCCCGGGCCAGGTGCGCGTCGACGTCGCGATGGGCGGCATCTGCGGCTCCGATCTGCATTACTTCCGGCATGGCGGTTTCGGCGCGATCCGGCTGCAGCAGCCGATGGTGCTCGGCCACGAGGTCGCCGGCACGGTCGCGGAAGTGGCGCCGGACGTGACGTCGGTGAAGGTCGGCGATCGCGTCGCCGTCAATCCGAGCCGGCCGTGCGGCGCATGTCGCTACTGTCTCGACGGGCTACCGAACCATTGCCTGGACATGCGCTTCTACGGCAGCGCGATGCGCATGCCGCACGTGCAGGGCGCGTTCCGCAACGCGCTCGTGTGCGACGCGGTGCAGTGCGTGAAGGTCGCCGATCACGTGCCGCTGTCGCTCGCGGCGCTCGCCGAGCCGTTCGCGGTCGGGCTGCATGCGGTGTCGCGCGCGGGCGCGCTGATCGGCAAGCGCGTGCTCGTGTCGGGGTGCGGGCCGATCGGCGTGCTGGCAGTCGCGGCGGCGCGCGTGCACGGCGCGGCGGAGATCGTCGCGACCGACGTCGTCGACGCGCCGCTGGACGTGGCGCGCGCGCTCGGCGCGGACCGCACGATCAACGCGACGGCCGATGTCGGCTGGGTCGAACGCTACAGCGCCGACAAGGGCACGTTCGACGTGATGATCGAATGTTCGGGCAATGCGCGCGCGTTGCGCGACGGACTGGACGTGATGCGTCCGCGCGGCGTCGTCGTACAGCTCGGGCTCGGCGGCGACGTGAGCTTGCCGCAGAACGTCGTGGTCGCGAAGGAGCTGTCGATCTGCGGGTCGTTTCGCTTTCATGCGGAATTCGCGCTGGCGGTGCAACTGATCAACGCGGGGCGCGTCGACCTGCGGCCGGCCGTCACGCGCGTGTTCCCGATGCGCGATGCGAACCTCGCGTTCGAACTGGCGGGCGACCGCCAGCGTGCGATGAAGGTGCTGATCGATTTCGCGAACGAGGCCGCGTGACGGTGCGGCGTCGGCGCGTCGCGACGGCTGCGGCATCCTTGGTGAAAAGGCACGCCCGCGATGCGCGCAGCGTGCCTTTCTCGTCGTGCGGTGCAAACGGATCGCCGGCCTGCCGCATCACTGCGTGACCCGTCGCGTGCCGACACGTTGCGATGCGAGCCACAGCGCGATCAGCGCACCCGACAGCGCGGCGCCCGCGATGCACACGCCGCGCCAGCCGTCGAGGCCGTACGCGACGCTCGCCGCGAACGACCCGAACGCGCCGCCGATGAAATAGCTCGTCAGGTAGATCGTCGTCACGCGGCTGCGTGCGTTGCCCGCGAGCGCATAGATCACGCTCTGGTTCGAGATGTGCATGCCCTGCACGCCGACGTCGAGCAGCAGGATGCCCGCGATCAGCGCCGCGAGCGAATGCGAGCCGGTCGCGATCAGCGCGAACGACGCGAGCACGGCCGCCGCGAACAGGCCGGTGGCCGCATTGCCGTGACCGCGATCGACGAGCCGGCCGGCCGACGTCGCCGCGAGCGCGCCGACCGCGCCGACGATCCCGAACAGGCCGATCTGCCCTTCCGAATAGCTGTACGGCGGTTGGCTCAGCAAAAACGTGAGGCCTGTCCACAGCAGGCTGAAGCACGCGAACACGAGCGCGCCGTAGGTCGAGCGCAGCACGATCGGCGGCTGCGCGCGCACCAGCGCGACGAGCGACTTCATCAGCGCCGCGTAGTCGACGCGCACGTCGCGGCGGTCCTTCGGCAGCTTCACGGCGAGCACGGCGGTCAGCGCGAGCACCATCGCGGCGGCGATGCCGTACACCGCGCGCCAGCCGAGCCAGTCGGCGATCGCGCCGGCCGCGACGCGCGCGAGCAGGATACCCAGCAGGAGCCCGCTCATCACGGTGCCGACCGCGCGGCCGCGCGAGCGCGCATCGGCGAGCGACGCCGCGAACGGCACGAGCAACTGCGTCGAACAGGTGACGAAGCCGACCGCGACGTTCGCGACGACGAACATCGTGAAGTTCGTGCTGGACGCGACCGCGATCAGTGCGACGACGTTGAGCATCAGCAGCCGCACGATCAGCGTATGGCGATTGATCGCGTCGCCGAGCGGGACGATCAGCAGCAGGCTGGCCGCATAGCCGAGCTGCGTCAGCGTGACGAGATAGCCGAGCTCGGTCGGCGCGCGCCCGAAGCTGTGCGCGATCGCGGCGAGCAGCGGCTGCGCGTAGTAGATGTTGCCGATGACGATGCCGCACGCGCACGCGAACAGCAGCGTCATGCCGCGGGTGAGGGGAGGGTGGTTGTCGTGATGCGGTTCCATGATCGCGAAAAACGGCGGCGCCGGCCGGCGGCACGGGCCGTCGGTTGCGCGGGGTGAAGGAAATCGGGGGCCGGCGTCGACGGATCGGCGGTGAGCCGAAGCGCGCCGGGCGGACCGCGGCCGAGCCCGGATCGGGCGGGCGGCGGATCGCCGTGCGGCGGGCGGAAGCAGGGCGGGCCCGGGCGTGCCGCTTCCGTGCGGCGACAGCGGCGCTGCACGGAAGCGGATGTGCGTATGATGCGGGTATCGACCCATAGCGTCCAAGACTGGATCGTTATGGTCTCTATTGGCAAAACCAATACGTTGGTTGCGATGCTTCTCCGCCACATCCGCTATTTCCTGGCCGTCGCCGAGCAGCGCAGTTTCACGCGCGCGGCCGATGCGCTGCACGTGTCGCAGCCGACGCTGTCGCAGCAGGTCCGCCAGCTCGAGGAAACGCTCGGCGTGCAGTTGTTCGACCGCTCGGGCCGCACGGTGCAGATCACCGAATTCGGCGAGGTCTATGCGCGGCATGCGCGCGCCGCACTGCACGCGCTCGATACCGGGCAGCGCGCGCTGCACGACGTCGCCGATCTCGGCAGCGGCTCGCTGCGGCTCGCGATGATGCCGACGTTCGCGGCTTACCTGAGCGGCTCGCTGATCGACGCATTCCATGCCGACCATCCGAACGTCGCGCTGACGATCGATGCGATGCCGCAGGCGCGCATCGAGGCGCTCCTCGCCGACGACCGGCTCGACGCCGGCTTCGCGTTCATGCCGCCGCGCGCGCCGGACATCGACGCACTGCCGCTGTGGGACGAGCCGCTCGCGCTGGTGACGGGGCGCACGCACCGCCTCGCGCGCCGCCGCCGCGCGCTGACGCCGGCCGAGCTCGGCGGCGAGCCGCTGGTGCTGCTGAGCCGTGCGTTCGCGACGCGCGAGCACATCGACCGGTATTTCGTCGAGCACGGCGCGCGGCCGTCGATCGCGATCGAGACGAATACGGTCAGCGCGGTGCTGGAACTCGTACGGTGCGGCCGGCTCGCGACGGTGCTGCCCGACGCGGTCGCGCGCGAGAGCGGCGACCTGTGCGCACTGGAGATCGATCCGCCGCTGCCGACGCGCACGGCCGCGCTGCTCACGCGCAAGGGCGCGTACCGCAGCGTCGCGGCGCGCGCATTCATCGAGCGCGTGCTCGCCTATCGCGATTCGTCGGAACGGTGACCGGCGCGGCCGGCCGGACGGGCAGACGGCGGCGCGGGGGGGAATTACGTGCCGGGCGTCGGGAAGAATACGCCCGCGCGCTGTGCGGCGTTCGCGATGTGCGTTTCGATCGCGATGCCGGCGGCGGCCGCATCGCGCGCGATTAGCGCGTCGACGATCGCACGGTGCTCGTGCCAGGTCGACAGCAGCAGTTCGCGGCGGTAGAACGGCATGCGCTGGCTTTCCTTCATGATGTCCGCGCTGCTGCGCAGGATGGATTCGATCGCCGCGTTGCCGGCCAGATGGATGATCCGCATGTGGAAGTCGAAGTCGAGCCGCGAGGCTTCTTCGAGTGCGTTCTCCGTCAGCGCGACGTGCAGGTCGGCGAGGTTGTCCTCGAACCATGCGATGTCGGCGTCGCTGACCACGCGCGCGGCCATCCGCGCGGCGAAGCCTTCGAGCGCATAGCGCATCTGGTAGGTGTCGGGCGGCGACGACTGCTCGGCGAATTGCCACGGATGCGCGGCCGACGCCTGCGCGCTTTCGACGTACACGCCCTTGCCCGCGCGGATGCGCAGCATCCCGAGCGCCTCGAGCGTCGACAGCGCCTCGCGCAGCGACGCGCGGCTGATTTCCAACTCCTCGGAGAGCTGGCGCTGGGCCGGCAGCAGGCTGCCGACCGGGTACACGCCTGTCTCGATCCGGTCGCGGATCGTCGCGATGGCGGTGTCGGTCACGGTATGCGGAACATTTTTCATGGTGTGAACGATGGCCGGTCTGACCGGCATTGTAATCCGCCCGCGAGTGGGAAAGCCACGATCCGCCCCTTTCCGGGGCGCCGCAAGCCCGTGCGCGGGGGCGGGAAATCCCTATTTTGTTCGTCCTTGACGCCACTATATCGGCTTCCTACTATCCCCCATAACATTACTGGTCTTACCAGTATGAACAGACGAAACTGCAACCGTTGGATCGGGAGAGCGCCGTGTCGAAATTCCTCAATTCGCTGTTTGGCCGGGTAGTCGTCGCATTAATCCTAGGGGTGGCGCTCGGTGCGTTCTTCCCGCACTTCGCCGAGTCGCTGCGTCCGCTCGGCGACGGCTTCCTGAAGCTCATCAAGATGGTCATCGGCCCGATCGTGTTCTGCGTCGTGGTCAGCGGCATGGCCAATGCGGGCGACCTGAAGAAGGTCGGCCGGGTCGGCCTGAAGGCGGTCGTCTACTTCGAGGTGATGACGACGCTCGCGCTCGGCATCGGGCTCGTCCTCGCCTGGGTCACGCGCCCCGGCGTCGGGATGAACATCGACCTGCGCTCGCTCGACGCGGCGTCGCTGTCGACGTACGCGAAGAACGCCGAAAGCCTGAAGGATACGGCCGGCTACCTGATGAAGATCATCCCCGAGACGGCGATCGACGCGTTCGCGAAGGGCGACATCCTGCAGATCCTCGTGTTCGCGGTGCTGTTCGGCTCCGCGCTGTCGCTGCTCGGCGACAAGGCGCAGCGCGTCAATTCGCTGATCGAGGAGCTGTCGCACGTGTTCTTCCGGATCATCGGCTTCATCATCAAGCTCGCGCCGCTCGGCGTGCTCGGCGCGATCGCGTTCACGACCGGCAAGTACGGCGTCGCGTCGCTCAAGCAGCTCGGCTACCTGGTCGCGGTGTTCTACCTGAGCTGCTTCGTGTTCGTCACGGTCGTGCTCGGCGCGGTGATGCGGCTCGCGGGCTTCTCCGTGTTCAAGCTGATCCGCTATCTGCGCGAGGAACTGTCGATCGTGCTCGGCACGGCGTCGTCGGACGCGGTGCTGCCGCAGGTGATGAGCAAGCTCGAATACATGGGCATCAAGGATTCGACCGTCGGCCTCGTGATTCCGACCGGCTATTCGTTCAACCTCGACGGCTTCTCGATCTACCTGACGCTCGCGGTGCTGTTCATCGCGCAGGCCACCAACACGCCGCTGTCCACGCACGACCTGATCGTCGTGCTGCTCGTGTCGCTCGTCACGTCGAAGGGCGCGCACGGCATCCCCGGCTCGGCGATCGTGATTCTCGCAGCGACGCTGTCGGCGATTCCCGCGATTCCGGTGCTTGGCCTCGTGCTGATCCTGCCGGTCGACTGGTTCGTCGGCATCGCCCGCGCGTTGACCAACCTGATCGGCAACTGCGTCGCGACGGTGGTGGTCGCCGTGTGGGAGAACGACATCGACCGCGCCCGCGCACAGCGCGTGCTGAACCGCGAGCTGCGCTACGTGGCCGATGCGCCGGGCAGCGCCGCACCGGTCGCCGGCGACCAGGCTCACGCGCTCTGAACACGCCGCTCGCGCGGCGCGGCTTCCCCGGCCGCACCGCGCGAGCGCACTTCATGCGACTGGCGCGCCGATGCGCCGGCGCTTGTCAAAAAAATGGAGACGACATGGCAGCCCCCATCCTCGATCCGAACGCGCCGGCTTTCACGCGGCGCTACATGAACCTCGCCGACCCGCGCCTGGGCGCGCAGGCGCTTTTCGCCAGCGACGAATTCTTCGCGCCGAAGGAGCGCATGCTCGATCCCGAGCCGGCCGTCTTCATTCCCGGCAAGTACGACGACCACGGCAAGTGGATGGACGGCTGGGAAACCCGCCGCAAGCGTACGACCGGCCACGACTTCTGCGTGGTCCGGCTCGCGCGGCCGGGCGTGATCCATGGCGTCGATCTCGATACGAGCCACTTCACCGGCAACTTTCCGCCGGCCGCGTCGATCGAGGCCTGCGCGGTGGACGGCGACACGCCGCCGGACGACGCTGAATGGCGCACGATCGTTCCCGCGACGACGCTGCAGGGCAATTCGCATCACTACGTGAGCGTCGACGATGCGCGGCCGGTCACGCACCTGCGCGTGAACCTGTATCCGGACGGCGGGCTCGCGCGGCTGCGCGTGTACGGCCAGCCGCAGCGCGACTGGCGCCACGTGCCGGCCGGCGAGCTCGTCGATCTCGCGGCGATCGAGAACGGCGGCTACCTGGTGGCCGCGAACAACCAGCACTTCGGCCCGGCGTCGCAGATGCTGATGCCGGGGCGCGGCGCGAACATGGGCGACGGCTGGGAAACGCGGCGGCGCCGCGAGCCCGGCAACGACTGGGCGATCATCGCGCTCGCGCGGCCGGGCATCATCCGGCGCGTCGAGATCGATACGGCGTTCTTCAAGGGCAATTACCCCGACCGCTGCTCGCTGCAGGCCGCGCACGTGACGGGCGGCACCGACGATTCGCTCGTCACGCAGGCGATGTTCTGGGCCGAATTGCTCGGCGAGCAGAAGCTGCAGATGGATCACGTGCACACGTTCGACTCGCTCGCGGCACTCGGCCCCGTCACGCACGTGCGGTTCAACATCTTCCCGGACGGCGGCGTGTCGCGCCTGCGTCTGTGGGGCGAGCCGGCTTGAAGGAGGCAGCGGCATGAGCGGAACTCCCATCCTGCGCGTCGAGCGCCTGACCCGCGAAGCGTTCGCGCCGTTCGGCGACGTGATCGCGCTCGAAGGCGCGCGGCATTTCCCGATCAACGGCGGCACGACCGAGCGCTTTCACGATCTCGCGACGATCGACGTGTGCGCGGACGGCGGCCGGCCGCTCGTCAGCGTGTTTCGCGCGCAGCCGCGTGCGCTGCCGGTCGCGGTCACGCTGATGGAGCGTCACCCGCACGGCAGCCAGGCGTTCATTCCGCTCGCGGCGGTGTCGCGCTACGCGATCGTCGTCGCGCCGGCCGGCGAATTCCGGCCCGACGCGATGCGCGCGTTCCTGGCCGAAGGCTGGCAGGGCGTCAATTATGCGAAGGGCGTCTGGCACCATCCGCTGCTCGCGCTCGACGCGGTCAGCGATTTCGTGATCGTCGATCGCGGCGGCCCGCAGCCGAACTGCGACGAGATTCCGCTGGAACGTGCGTGGGCACTCGATTTCGAGTCGGCCTGCGCGGGCGTCGAAGGGCTTTCGTAAGCATGCCGGGCGCGCGGCACGCTCGCCCAAAAAAGCAGACGGCCCGGGCGGCGAGATGCCGGCCGGGCCGTGCTGCGTGCGCGGGTGGCGCGAGTCAGTGCTTGCGGTGCGGGCAGTTCTCGGTCGTGCACGAGCCGTACATCGCGAGCGAATGCTCCTGGAGCCGGAAGCCGCGCTCCTTCGCGATCGCCTGCTGGCGGCTCTCGATCTCGGCGTCGAAGAATTCCTCGACGCGGCCGCAATCGAGGCACACGAGGTGGTCGTGATGCGAACCTTCGTTCAGCTCGAACACCGCCTTGCCGGATTCGAAGTTGCTGCGCGTGAGCAGGCCGGCCTGCTCGAACTGCGTGAGCACGCGGTAGACGGTCGCGAGCCCGATGTCGAGCTGCTCGTTGAGCAGGTTGCGGTAGACGTCTTCGGCCGTCAGGTGGCGCACGGGGCTCTGCTGGAAGATCTCGAGAATCTTGAGGCGCGGTAGGGTGGCCTTTAGCCCGATATTCTTGAGATCCGTCGGATTGGTCATGGCTAGGCATCCCTAGAGTACAATGCAGGGCTTCAATGTTACCGGCTTTTCGCCGTTCCAGATATACGCGCGGCCTGCACGCGGGCCAGCACGGTGAAGGAAATGATCCCAGAATCGCTTTCGCACTTTCAGAGGAGTCGCATGCGAAGTGCCATCATCGCTGCCGCCGCCGTTGTCGCGCTGGCGGGTTGTTCGTCGTACGACAGCGTGACGCAGCGCATTGCGCAGAGCATCACGCCGTATCGGATCACCGTCGTGCAAGGCAACTTCGTGTCGCAGGAGAAGGCCGCACAGTTGCAGGTCGGGATGACGCGCGAGCAGGTCCGCGCGCTGCTCGGCACGCCGCTGCTGGCGGACATGTTCCACGCGGATCGCTGGGATTACCTTTTCTACTTCAAGCGCGGCTCGACGTCGATCGTCCAGCAGCGCGACCTCGTGGTCAATTTCTCGGGCGATCGCGTGGCGAGCTGGACCGGCGCCGACAACCTGCCGTCCGAGCTCGACCTGCTGGCCGACATCGACGGCGACCGCGGCGGCAAGAAGGCGAAGGCCGCTGCCGCGGCGAAGAAGGCTTCCGAAGCCGCCGCCGCGAGCGCCGCGGAGGCTGCCGCTGCCGCGAGCCCGGCCACGGTGCCGGCGTCCGGCGCGGCGGTCGACCAGGATGCGAACGCCCAGGCGGCGCGCGCGGCGAACCGCGCGACCAACCAGGTGTCGGGTCAGGGTTCGGGTTCGCGCCGGTTCACGCCGGCCGCGCAGGCCTCGGGCGGCGCGCCGGTGCCGGGCGGCCAGCCGCCGGGCGCTGCGCCGGCGATCCAGCCGCAGTTCCAGTTCCATCGTCCGCCGCAGCCGAACGTGTCGAACGAGGCGTCGCCGCCGGTCGGCCCGCAAGGCTCGGACAACCTGCAGAACCAGCCGCTCACCGCACCGGCCCAGTAAGCGGCCGGCGTGCGGAAACGGGGCGGCATGCGCCGCCCGCCTTTAGACCTGTCGTGTAGAAAGCCATGAAGATTGCGATTGCCGGCGCATCGGGCCGAATGGGCCGGATGCTGATCGAAGCCGTTCTCAACGACGCCGACGCGCAGCTCGTCGGCGCGCTCGACCGCGCCGGTTCGCCGTTCCTCGGCCAGGACGCCGGTGCGTTCCTCGGCAAGGACACCGGCGTCAAGCTGACCGACGACCTCGACGCCGTGTTCGCGCAGGCCGACTACCTGATCGATTTCACGCGGCCGGAAGGCACGATGGCCCACATCGAGGCCGCACTGCGCCACGACGTGAAGCTCGTGATCGGCACGACCGGCTTCACCGCCGAGCAGAAGGCCGAACTGCAGGCCGCTGCGGCCAAGCTCGGCATCGTGTTCGCGGCGAACATGAGCGTCGGCGTGAACGTCACGCTGAAGCTGCTCGAATTCGCGGCGAAGCATTTCTCGCACGGCTACGACATCGAGATCATCGAGGCGCATCACCGCCACAAGGTCGACGCGCCGTCGGGCACCGCGCTGATGATGGGCGAGGCCGTGGCTGGCGCGCTCGGCCGCTCGCTCGACGACTGCGCGGTGTACGGCCGCCACGGCGTGACGGGCGAGCGCGATCCGTCGTCGATCGGCTTTGCCGCGGTGCGCGGCGGCGACATCGTCGGCGACCACACCGTGCTGTTCGCCGGGATCGGCGAGCGCATCGAGATCACGCACAAATCGTCGAGCCGCGTGTCGTACGCGCAGGGCGCGCTGCGCGCGGTCCGGTTCCTGTCGGCGCGCGGCGCCGGCCTGTTCGACATGCAGGACGTGCTCGGCCTGCGCTGACCCCGCGAGGAAACTCCGATGGCGATTCCCACCGGCGTTGTCCACTACCTCGAAAGCGGCGATGCGATCACGCACGCCGTCTCCTATGTGCTGCTGGCGATGTCCGTCGCCAGCTGGTGCTTCCTCCTCATGAAAGCCTGGCTGCTGGTCCGCGCGAAGCGGCAGGGGCCGCGCGCGCTCGCCGCGTTCTGGCGCGCACCGTCGCTCGACGCGGGGATCGCCGCGCTCGCCGGCGCCGATCGCGAGCGCGTGTTCGTGCCGCTCGCCGAAGCCGCGCGCGACGCGGCCGGCGACCACGATCCCACCGCGCTGGCCGCGCGCGTCGAGCGCGGCGAGCGCGTGCTGCGCGCGTTGCGTCATGCGATGCTGCGCTCGCAGCGGCGCCTCGAATTCGGCCAGGTGCTGCTCGCGTCGATCGGCAGCACCGCGCCGTTCGTAGGCCTGCTCGGCACCGTGTGGGGTATCTATCACGCGCTCGGCAGCATCGCCGCGAGCGGGCAGGCGCAGATCGAGAACGTCGCGGGGCCGGTCGGCGAGGCGCTGATCATGACCGCGTTCGGGCTGGTCGTCGCGATTCCCGCGGTGCTCGCGTACAACATCCTCGGCCGGCTCGTCCGGCAGCTCGCCGAGGAACTCGACGGCTTCGCGCGCGATCTGCACGTATTCGTGTGCGCACAGGGCGCCTGACGCGCCGGCTCCGGAGGAACGATCATGGCATTCGGCGGGCTCGAGCACCACAAGACGTCCGCGCCGATGGCGGAAATCAACATGACGCCGCTGATCGACGTGATGCTCGTGCTGCTCGTCATCTTCATCATCACCGCGCCGCTGATGACGCACGCGATCCGGCTCGACCTGCCGAAGGTCGCGGCCGGCGTCGCGCGCGACACGCCGCAATCCGTCACGCTGTCGATCGACGACGCGGGCAAGCTCTACTGGGACGACGCGCCCGTCGCGATCGACGCGCTGCCCGCGCGCTTGCGGGCCGCCGCCGCGGGCGCCGCGCCGCCCGAACTGCGGCTGCGCGCGTCGCGCGCGACGCGCTACGACGTGATCGCGCAGGTGATGGGCGCCGCGCAGGCCGCGGGCCTCACGCGGATCGGCTTCGTGACCGACGTGCCGCCGGCCGGCGCCGCCGGCGCGAAGCCCTGATCCGTCGTCGTTGCGGGCCGCCGGCCCGCGAGACCGGCCGTGCGGGCCCGCACGGGCGGTATAATCGACGTTTTTCCCGGCCCGGAACCGGTCAGCACGTTCCTGCGCCGGGCACGCACGATTTCGATCCAATCCTGCGCGCGCGCCGTCGCGCCGCCTAAAGCCTAGCCCGAACCACACCATGCACGAGAGATACGTACCCGCCGACGTCGAAGCCGCCGCCCAGGGCGACTGGCGCGCAGCCGATGCCTACAAGACGAAGGAAGATTCGCAGAAGCCGAAGTTCTACTGCGTGTCGATGCTGCCGTACCCGTCCGGCAAGCTGCACATGGGTCACGTGCGCAACTACACGATCAACGACGTGATGTACCGCTATCTGCGGATGAACGGCTACAACACGCTGATGCCGATGGGCTGGGATGCATTCGGGATGCCGGCCGAGAACGCCGCGATGGCCAACGGCGTGCCGCCCGCGAAGTGGACCTACGACAACATCGACTACATGAAGGGCCAGATGCAGTCGATGGGCCTCGCGATCGACTGGTCGCGCGAGATCGCGACGTGCAAGCCCGACTACTACAAGTGGAACCAGTGGCTGTTCCTGAAGATGCTCGAGAAGGGCATCGCGTACAAGAAGACGGGCACCGTGAACTGGGATCCGGTCGACCAGACCGTGCTCGCGAACGAGCAGGTGATCGACGGCCGCGGCTGGCGCTCGGGCGCGCTCGTCGAGAAGCGCGAGATCCCGATGTACTACCTGCGGATCACGCAGTACGCGGATGAGCTGCTGAACGACCTCGACGGCCTCGGCTGGCCCGAGCGCGTGAAGATCATGCAGCAGAACTGGATCGGCAAGAGCTTCGGCGTGAACTTCGGCTTCCCGTACGAACTCGACGGCGAGCAGAAGCTGCTGCGCGTGTTCACGACGCGTGCCGACACCATCATGGGCGTCACGTTCTGCGCGATCGCGGCCGAGCACCCGCTCGCCACGCGTCTCGCGCAGGACAAGCCGGAGCTGCTCGCGTTCATCGACGAGTGCAAGCGCGGCGGCGTCGCCGAGGCCGACGTCGCGACGATGGAGAAGAAGGGCGTCGCGACCGGCTTCTCGGTCAAGCACCCGCTGACCGGCGAGCCGGTCGAGGTGTGGATCGGCAACTACGTGCTGATGAGCTATGGCGAAGGCGCGGTGATGGGCGTGCCGGGCCACGACGAGCGCGATTTCGCGTTCGCGAAGAAATACGATCTGCCGATCAAGCAGGTGATCGCGAGCGAAGGGCAGACGTACTCGCTCGACGCATGGCAGGAGTGGTACGGCGACAAGGAAACCGCGGTCTGCGTGAACAGCGGCAAGTACGACGGCCTGCGCTACACGGAAGCGGTCGACGCGGTCGCCGCCGACCTGAAGGCCGGCGGCTTCGGCGACAAGCAGGTCACGTGGCGCCTGCGCGACTGGGGCGTGTCGCGCCAGCGCTACTGGGGCACGCCGATCCCGATCATCCACTGCCCGTCGTGCGGCGACGTGCCGGTGCCGGAGCAGGATCTGCCGGTCGTGCTGCCGGAAGACCTCGTGCCGGACGGCTCGGGCAACCCGCTCGCGAAGTCCGAAGCGTTCCTGAACTGCACGTGCCCGAAGTGCGGCGCGGCCGCGAAGCGCGAAACCGACACGATGGACACCTTCGTCGATTCGTCGTGGTACTTCTCGCGCTACACGGCGCCGGACGCCGAGACGATGGTCGACGCGCGCACCGATTACTGGATGCCGATGGATCAGTACATCGGCGGCATCGAGCACGCGATCCTGCACCTGCTGTATTCGCGCTTCTGGACCAAGGTGATGCGCGACCTCGGCCTCGTGAAGTTCGGCGAGCCGGCGAAGAACCTGCTCACGCAGGGGATGGTGCTGAACGAGACGTACTACCGCGAAGACGCGGCGGGCAAGAAGACCTGGTACAACCCGCTCGACGTGACGGTCACGCACGACGACAAGGGCCGCCCGGTCGGCGCGACGCTGAATGCGGATGGCCAGCCGGTCGTGCTCGGCGGCATCGAAAAGATGTCGAAGTCGAAGAACAACGGCGTCGATCCGCAACTGCTGATCGACCAGTACGGCGCCGACACCGCGCGCCTGTTCACGATGTTCGCGGCGCCGCCCGAGCAGCAGCTCGAGTGGTCGGGCGCGGGCGTCGAGGGCGCGAGTCGCTTCCTGCGCCGCGTGTGGAGCTTCGGCTACGCGAATCGCGAAGCGCTCGCCGCGCGCGCGGGCTTCGACGCCGCCGCGCTCGGCGACACCGACAAGGCGCTGCGCCGCGAGATCTACGGCGTGCTGAAGCAGGCCGATTTCGACTACCAGCGCCTGCAGTACAACACGGTCGTGTCGGCCGCGATGAAGATGCTGAACGCGATCGACGGCGCGAAGGGCGCGACGCCCGCCGTGCTGCGCGAGACCTACGGCGTGCTGCTGCGCGTGCTGTACCCGGTCGTGCCGCACGTCACGTTCGAGCTGTGGAAGGCGCTCGGCTACGCGGACGAATTCGGCCCGCTGCTCGATGCGCCGTGGCCGAAGGTCGACGAGGCCGCGCTCGAGCAGGCCGAGATCGAACTCGTGCTGCAGGTGAACGGCAAGGTGCGCGGTGCGCTGAAGGTCGCGAAGGACGCGAGCCGCGACGCGATCGAAGCGGCGGCGGTGGCCGACGAGGCATTCGCGAAATTCAGCGACGGCAAGCCGGCGAAGAAGATCGTCGTCGTGCCGGGCCGCCTCGTGAACATCGTCGTCTGACGGCCGCCGGCCGTCGGACGTACCCAGAAGGAGCGAAGGTGATCCGCAGATCGTTTTTGATGCTCGTCGGCAGCACGGTCGTGCTGTCGGCATGCGGCTTCCAGTTGCGCGGCCAGCAGGATTACGCGTTCAAGCACCTGTTCGTGGCCGGTGCGCCGGCGCCCGTCGAGGCGCGGCTCACGCGCCTCGTCCAGGCCGGCAGCGACACGAAGATCGTCAAGTCGGCGGACGACGCCGACGCCGTGCTGCGCATGTGGGAGTCGCGTGGCCAGAACACGCTGACGCTCAACAAGTACGGCTCCGCGCAGGAATACGCGCTGTTCTACACGCTGAACTACACGCTGACGAGCAAGGACGGCACCGTGCTGATCCCGCCGAGCGCGATCGCGCTGAACCGCGCGATGACGTACAGCGACCAGTACACGAACGCGAAGGCGCAGGAAGCCGACATCCTGTACGGCGACATGCAGAACGACGCGGTCGATCAGTTGATGCGGCGTCTCGCGATCGTCCACTCGCTGACGCCGGCGCCGGAGGACGTGGTGCCGGGCGTGGCGCCGCGCGCGCCGCTGCCACCGCCGCCGCTCTGATCGCGGGCGCACGCAGCGATGCAATTGCGACTTGATGCGCTGGAGCCGCACCTCGCGAAGGGGTTGGCCGGGCTCTATACCGTCTACGGCGACGAGCCGCTGCTCGCGCAGGAAGCGTGCGACCGCATTCGTGCGGCCGCGCGCGCGGCCGGCTTCACCGAGCGTTCGGTGCATACGGTCGAGCGCGGTTTCGACTGGAGCGTGCTGCTCGGCGCGACCCAGGCGATGTCGCTGTTCGGCGAGCGCCAGCTGATCGAGCTGCGCATTCCGTCGGGCAAGCCCGGCAAGGAAGGCGCCGATGCGCTGAAGACGCTCGCGGCGACGCCCAATCCGGACGCGCTGATGCTCGTCACGTTGCCGCGCCTCGACGCGGCCACGCAGAAATCCGCCTGGTTTACCGCGCTGCAGAACGGCGGTGTCGCGCTGAAGATCGATCCGGTCGACCGTGCGCAGTTGCCGAACTGGATCGGCCAGCGACTCGCGATGCAGGGCCAGCGCGCCGCGCCGGGCGACGACGGGCGCCGCGCGCTGCAGTTCATCGCGGAGCGCGTCGAGGGCAACCTGCTCGCCGCGCACCAGGAAATCCAGAAGCTCGGGCTGCTGTATCCGCAGGGCGCGCTGTCGTTCGAGCAGGTGCACGACGCGGTGCTGAACGTCGCGCGTTACGACGTGTTCAAGCTGAACGAAGCGATGCTCGCCGGCGACGCCGCGCGGCTCGCGCGGATGATCGACGGGCTGAAGGGCGAGGGCGAGGCGATCGTGCTCGTGATGTGGGCCGTCGTCGAGGAGTTGCGCACGCTGTTGCGGATCAAGCGCGGCACGACGGCCGGCAAGCCGCTCGCGACGCTGCTGCGCGAGAACCGCGTGTGGGGGCCGCGCGAGCGGTTGATCGCGCCTGCGCTGAACCGCGTGTCGGAAGCGGTGCTCGAAAAGGCGCTCGCGTTCGCCGCGAAGCTCGACCGGCAGGTCAAGGGGCTCACGGCCGTCGCACCGGGCCGCCGCACGCAGGACGAGCCGCCGCCCGACCCGTGGGACGGGCTGTTCCAGCTTGCGATGACGGTCGCGGGTGCCCGCGGCGAGCGACCGCCGACCGCGGGTCGCGTGCGACGCTAGGTCCCGTCCGGGCCGTCAGCGCGCGCTGCGCAACCCGCTTACAATGCTTCGATGGCTGGCGCGGCATATCGGCCGCTGCCCTGCACGGATGGCTGTCCCGCGGATCGTCGCGCCCGGATGGTCGTCCCTCGGATGGCCGGCCCCCGGATGGCCGGCCCATGCTTCCCCACGAATTCATGCCGCTCCGCGCGGCTCGCTTCTCGAGTCACACGATGGATATCGATCAGTACATGACCGACCTGGGCCGCCGCGCCCGGCACGCTTCCCGCGCGATGGCGCGCGCCAGCACGGCCGCGAAGAACGCGGCGCTCGACGCCGTGGCCCGCGCGATCGAACGCGACGCGCAGGCGCTGAAGGATGCGAATGCGCGCGACGTTGCCCGCGCCCGCGAAAAGGGGCTCGATGCGGCGTTCGTCGATCGCCTGACGCTGTCGGACAAGGCGCTGAAGACGATGGTCGAAGGGCTGCGCCAGGTCGCGTCGCTCGCCGATCCGATCGGCGAGATCGGCAACCTCAAGTTCCGCCCGAGCGGGATCCAGGTCGGCCAGATGCGCGTGCCGCTCGGCGTGATCGGCATCATCTACGAGTCGCGCCCGAACGTGACGATCGACGCGGCCGCGCTGTGCCTGAAGTCGGGCAACGCGACGATCCTGCGCGGCGGCTCCGAGGCGCTCGAATCGAATACCGCGCTCGCGAAGCTGATCGGCGAAGGGCTCGCGGCGGCAGGGCTGCCGCAGGACGCGGTGCAGGTCGTCGCGACGGCCGATCGCGCGGCGGTCGGCAAGCTGATCACGATGACCGAATACGTCGACGTGATCGTGCCGCGCGGCGGCAAGAGCCTGATCGAGCGCCTGATCAACGAGGCGCGCGTGCCGATGATCAAGCACCTCGACGGCATCTGCCACGTGTATGTCGACGATCGCGCCGATCTGGCCAAGGCGCTGACGGTGTGCGACAACGCGAAGACGCACCGCTACGGCACGTGCAACACGATGGAGACGCTGCTCGTGTCGAGCGGCATCGCGGAGAAGTTGCTGCCGCCGCTCGGCAAGCTGTATCGCGACAAGCAGGTCGAACTGCGCGTCGACGCGGCCGCGCGCGCGGTGCTCGCCGATGCGGGCGTCGGCCCGCTCGTCGACGCGACCGAAGAAGACTGGCACACCGAGTATCTCGCGCCGGTGCTCGCGATCAAGGTCGTCGACGGGCTCGACGCCGCGATCGAGCACATCAACCACTACGGCTCGCATCACACGGATGCGATCGTCACCGAGGATCACGACCGCGCGATGCGGTTCCTGCGCGAAGTCGATTCGGCGAGCGTGATGGTCAACGCGTCGACGCGCTTCGCGGACGGTTTCGAATTCGGCCTCGGCGCGGAAATCGGCATCTCGAACGACAAGCTGCACGCACGCGGCCCCGTCGGCCTGGAAGGGCTGACGTCGCTGAAATACGTGGTGCTCGGGCACGGCGAAGGCCGTCAATAAGTCAACAACGAGGCGCATCACCAATGGCAATGCTCTGGGTCAAGACGTTCCATATCGTTCTGATCGCCGCGTGGTTCGCGGGGCTCTTCTATCTGCCGCGCATCTACGTGAACCTGGCCATGGAGACCGATCCGGCCGCGGTGCGGCGCCTGCTCTTGATGGCGCGCAAGCTGTTCCGCTTCATGACGATGATCGCGGTGCCGGCGCTGGCCTGCGGGCTGTGGCTCTGGCTCGCGATCGGCATCGGGCAGGGGCAGGGCTGGATCCATGCGAAGGTGACGGTGGTGCTGCTGCTCGTGATCTACCACGCGTATTGCGGGCACCTGCTGCGGGTGTTCGAGCGCGGCGAGAACCGCCGCACCGACAAGTGGTATCGCGTGTTCAACGAACTGCCGGTGCTCGGCATGCTCGCGGCGGTCGCGCTGGTGGTGATCAAGCCGTTCTGAGCGGCGCGGCCGGCGGTTACGTCGCCGCCGAATCATGCGCAACGGCGCCCCTCGGGGCGCCGTTGTTCGTTGACGTGCGGTCCGTGCGTCGCCGGCTCAATCCTTCGCGTCGTCGATCCGGCGCCGCGTGATCGCTTCCTTCGCGCGACCGACCCGTTCCATCAGCGCCGGCCCGCGCGACAGCGCGACACCGACCGCGAGAATGTCGCCGATCGCGAGATGCGACATCCGCGACGTCATCGGCGAGAACACGTCCGTTTCCTCGGCGACGTTCGACGCGAGGCTGACCGTCGCGAGCTTCGCGAGCGGCGAATGGCTCTGCGTGATCGCGACGACTTTCGCGCCGCACGCGAGCGCGGAGCGCGCGGCGTCGACGATGTCGCGCGTGCGGCCGGTGTTCGAGATCGCGACGACGACGTCGTGCGGCCCGAGCAGCGCCGACGACATCGAGAACGTGTGCGGATCCGAATACGCGACGCTCGGCACGCCGAGCCGGAAAAACTTGTGCTGGATGTCTTGCGCGGCAATGCCCGAGCCGCCGGCGCCGTAGAACTCGATGCGCGACGCGTTTGACAGCAGCGCGATCGCGTCGGCGACGCTGCCCGCTGACAAACTGTTGCGCACTTCGATCAGCGCGCCGATCGTGCGGTCGAACACCTTGCCGATGATGCCGGGCGCCGGTTCGTCGGGCTCGACGTCGCGATACACCGACGACACGCCCGGCGCCACGCTCTGCGCGAGCCGGATCTTGAATTCGCGAAAGCCGCTGCAGCCGAGCGCCTGGCAGAAGCGCGCGATCGTCGGCTGGCTGACGCCCGCACGAGTCGACAGCTCGGTCATCGCGAGGTCGAGCACCTCGCGCGGCGCGGCCAGAATGTAGTCGGCGAGCTTGCGCTCGGACGGGCGCAACTCGGCGCGGATCGCTTCAATGCGAGGCAGCATGGGACGGCGAATGGAAATCGGGTTCGGATGAGCGAGTGTATCGCAATCGAATTGTAGAAAATCTACATGAAAATACTAGCCCAGTCGTGAAGATTTCGGTGCGGGATCAGCAGCGTGAATTAGGGTTTTCACTGATTAAACCCTTGCTGGTGGCGGGAATAACGGTTGCGAGTGAGTCGATCGGCATTGCGTGCTTGTAGTTTTTCTACTAGACTGCCTTCGTTCGATCGACGAAGCTCGACCGTCCCCACGATTCCAACCGCCGGTGTCGGCCGGCATACAGGAGCGCCCAGCATGACGTCGCTGCACCCCACTCTGGCGAAGGTCACCGAACGCGTGATCGCCCGCAGCCAATCGACCCGTTCCGCCTATCTGCAGCGCATCGACGGCGCGCAAGGCAAGTTCCCGGCGCGCGGCGCGCTGTCGTGCGCGAACCTCGCGCACGGCTTCGCGGGCCTCGAGGGCAACGACAAGTTCGCGATCAAGGCGATTCGCGAGCCGAACATCGGCATCGTGTCCTCGTACAACGAGATGCTGTCCGCGCACGCGCCGTACAAGGATTTCCCCGAGATCATCAAGGCGGCCGCGCGCGAGAACGGCGGGGTCGCGCAGTTCGCGGGCGGCGTGCCGGCGATGTGCGACGGCGTCACGCAGGGCAACCCGGGGATGGAGCTGTCGCTGTTCTCGCGCGAGGCGATCGCGATGGGCACGGCGATCGCGCTCACGCACAACATGTTCGATGCGGCGCTCTGCCTCGGCATCTGCGACAAGATCGTGCCGGGCCTGCTGATCGGCGCGCTGCAGTTCGGCCACCTGCCGACGATCTTCGTGCCGGCCGGCCCGATGACGAGCGGCCTGTCGAACGACGACAAGGCGAAGATCCGCCAGCAGTTCGCGACCGGCCAGGTCGGCCGCGACGCGCTGCTCGAAGCCGAATCGGCCGCGTATCACGGCCACGGCACCTGCACGTTCTACGGCACCGCGAACAGCAACCAGATGCTGATGGAGCTGATGGGGCTGCACCTGCCGGGCTCGGCGTTCGTTCACCCGCATACGCCGCTGCGCACCGCGCTGACGGCCGAGGCCGCGCGCCGCGTGCTCGACCTGACCGTCGAGCGCGGCCACTACACGCCGATCGGCCACGTGATCGACGAAAAGGCGATCGTCAACGGGATCGTCGCGCTGCTCGCGACGGGCGGCTCGACCAACCACACGCTGCATCTCGTCGCGATCGCGCGCGCGGCCGGCATCCTGATCGACTGGAACGACTTCGACGAGCTGTCGGCCGTCGTGCCGCTGCTCGCGAAGATCTACCCGAACGGCAAGGCCGACGTGAACCACTTCCACGCGGCGGGCGGTGTCGCGTTCCTGGTGCGCAACCTGCTCGAAGGCGGGCTGCTGCACGAAGACGTGACGACGGTCGCGGGCAAGGGCCTGTCGCACTACACGAAGGAGCCGAAGCTGATCGACGGCAAGCTGACGTGGGTCGACGGTGCGGCCGAGAGCCACGACACGAAGGTGCTGCGCGGCATTCGCGACCCGTTCCAGCCGGACGGCGGCCTGCGCCTGATGCAAGGCCGGCTCGGCCGCGGCGTGATCAAGATCTCGGCGGTCGCGCCGGAGCACCGCAAGGTGACGGCGCCCGCGATCGTGTTCGACTCGCAGGAGGCCGTGCAGGAAGCGTTCGATCGCGGCGAGCTGAAGCGCGATTTCGTCGCGGTGGTGCGCTTCCAGGGCGCACGCGCGAACGGCATGCCCGAGCTGCACCGTTTGACGCCGCTGCTCGGCGTGCTGCAGGATCAGGGCTTCCATGTCGCGCTGGTGACCGATGGCCGCATGTCGGGCGCGTCGGGCAAGGTGCCGGCGGTGATCCACGTGTCGCCGGAAGCGCTGCTGGCCGGCCCGATCGGCAAGGTGAAGACGGGCGATACGCTCGTGATCGACGCGGAAGCCGGCGTGCTCGACATCGAGATCGACGACGCCGAGTGGCACGCGCGCCCGGTCGCGCAGCCGCAGCACCAGGCCGAGAACGAAGTCGGTTTCGGGCGCGAACTGTTCGGCGTGTTCCGCGCGGCCGCGGCGCCGGCCGAGCAGGGCGCATCGGTTTTCGGGGCGCTGGTCGGCGAAACGGCCGTCAGCGTCGCCGCATGAATTTCAAGGAGCCAATTCAATGAAGACGATTGCTGAAATCGTGAAGCTGGGCCCGGTGATTCCGGTGCTCGCGTTCGACTCGGTCGAGCAGGGCGAAAACGTGTCGCGCGCGTTGCACGCGGGCGGCGTGAAGGTGCTCGAGATCACGCTGCGCACGCCGGCGGGCCTGGAGGCGATCCAGCGCGCGAGCCAGCTCGCGGACGACATCGTCGTCGGCGTCGGCACGATCACGAAGCCTGAGCATTGCGCGCAGGCCAAGCGCGCGGGCGCGACGTTCGGCGTGTCGCCGGGCCTGACGAAGGAGCTGCATCTCGCGTCGCTCGACGCCGGCCTGCCGTTGCTGCCGGGCGTGATGACGCCGAGCGACATCATCCAGGCGCTCGAATTCGGCTACGAGATCGTGAAGTTCTTCCCCGCGCAGCAGGCGGGCGGCGTGCCGATGCTGCAGGCGTTCCACGGCCCGTTCCCGGCGCTGAAGTTCTGCCCGACCGGCGGCATCACGGTCGACACCGCGCCGAACTTCCTGAAACTGCCGAACGTCGTGTGCGTCGGCGGCTCGTGGCTCACGCCGAAGGCCGCACTCGCCGCGCAGGACTGGGCGGAAGTCACGCGTCTCGCGCAAGCGGCGAGCCAGTTGCCCCGCTAAGACTTGTACCGGATGACAAGGGCCTGTTCGCGCCAGTAACGGGCTTGCGAACGAGCCTTTCCGCCCGCAGTGCAAGGAGTGAGGAGCGCCGTTTGGCCGAGCCAAACAAGCGACGAACGACGCCGCAATGTGGGCGGAAAGGCTCGTTCCCGTGTTTGTGGAAAAATAATTCGTGGGGCTGGCCACCAGAAGGGCCAATCGCTGCGTCATGCTCCTCGCGAATACGCCAAGTATTCGCTTCGTCGCATTCCTTGCGCTCGGCCCTTCTGGTGGCCAGCGCAAGCCCGTTACTGGCGCGAACAGGCCCTTGACCCTCGGAAAGCAAGCGTTAGTGCTTGTTTTACCGAGGGTTTTTGCTGATGGAACCGGTTCTATCCGCGGATCGCAAAGATAAGTAAAATTCAGCGTCCTGACGGGGGGGTACCCCCGTGTTTCGGAGACCTGCATAGCCGGGCATACTCGCAACGACTCGCCCGGTTCGAACAATTCTAGGAGGAGTGCCACATGGGGGCCGTCCAAGGCAGCATGCTGCTCGTATTCACGCTGATCGCGATTGCCGCGCTGATCCTGATGATCGCGCGCTACAAGATCTACCCGTTCCTGGTGCTGATCATCGTTTCGCTCGGCCTCGGCCTCGTCGTCGGCATGCCGATGGACAAGATCGTCAAGTCGTTCGAAACGGGCACCGGCGGCACGCTCGGCCACATTGCGATCGTCGTCGGCCTCGGCACGATGCTCGGCAAGATGATGGCCGAATCGGGCGGCGCCGAACGGATCGCGACCACGCTGATCGACTGGTTCGGTGAAAAGAACATCCACTGGGCAATGATGTTCGTCGCGATCATCGTCGGCCTGCCGGTGTTCTTCGAAGTCGGCTTCGTGCTGCTGATCCCGATCGCGTTCAACGTCGCGAAGCGCACCGGCAAGTCGCTGCTCGTCGTCGGCCTGCCGATGGTGGCCGGCCTGTCGGTCGTGCATGGGCTGATCCCGCCGCACCCGGCCGCGCTGCTGGCCGTCCAGCAATACGGCGCCGATATCGGCAAGACGATCGCATTCGGCCTGGTCGTCGGCGTGCCGACCGCGATCATCGCGGGTCCGCTGTTCGCGCTGATGATCTCGAAGTTCGTGAAGTTGCCGGACAACAACCCGCTCGCATCGCAATTCGTCGATTCGAACGCGGATGGCCGCAAGCGCGAACTGCCGAGCTTCGGCATCACGCTGTTCACGATCCTGCTGCCCGTCGTGCTGATGCTCGTCGGCAGCTGGGCCGACCTGGTGTTCGCGCCGAAGTCGCTGCCGAACAACCTGCTGCGCTTTGCCGGCAACTCGGACGTCGCGCTGCTGATCGCCGTGCTCGTGAGCTTCTTCACGTTCGGCAAGCTGCAGGGCTTCAACCGCGACCAGATCCAGAAGTTCTGCGGCGAGTGCCTGGCGCCGATCGCCGGCATCACGCTGATCGTCGGCGCGGGCGGCGGCTTCGGCGGCGTCCTGCGCGACAGCGGGATCTCGCAGCAGATCGTCGAGACCGCGAAGCACGCGCACCTGTCGCCGCTGCTGCTCGGCTGGTTCGTCGCGGCGCTGATGCGTCTCGCGACGGGTTCGGCGACGGTCGCGATGACGACGGCCTGCGGCATCGTCGCGCCGATCGCGGCGGCGGCCGGCACGGCGGTCAGCCCGGAGCTGCTGGTCCTCGCGACCGGCTCGGGCTCGCTGATCTTCTCGCACGTGAACGACGGCGGTTTCTGGCTGATCAAGGAATACTTCGGGATGACGGTCGGTCAGACGTTCAAGACCTGGTCGCTGCTTGAAACCATCATCTCGGTGCTCGGTCTCAGTTTCACGTTGCTGCTGAGCATGGTTCTGTAACAAGGGGTAGTCAATGATTCTGATCGCAATGGGCGTGTCGGGCGCGGGCAAGTCGCTGATCGGCGAAATGCTGGCGGAACGCCTGTCGTGCAGCTATACCGATGGCGACGCGTTTCACAGCGCGGCGAACAAGGAAAAGATGCACCACGGTATTCCGCTGACCGATGAAGACCGCTGGCCGTGGCTGCGCACGATTCGCGCGGCCATCGAGGAAAAGCAGCGCGCCGGCGAAACGGCCGTGTTCACGTGCTCGTCGCTGAAGCGCTCGTACCGCGACGTGCTGCGCGGCGCCGATACCGACGTGCGGTTCGTGTATCTGAAGGGCTCGTTCGAGGTATTGCAAGAGCGCCTGAAGAGCCGCACCGGCCATTTCTTCGATCCGTCGCTGCTGAAAAGCCAGCTCGATACGCTCGAGGAGCCGGGCCCGGACGAAGCGATCGAGGTCAGCATCGAGCTGACGCCCGAGCAGATCGTCGATCAGGTCATGCTGAAGATCGGCCTGCCGCACCCGCACTGAGCGCGGTTCGCGGCCGTCGTCATGAAAAAGGCGCCTTCGGGCGCCTTTTTCGTTGGCGGCGCGTATGCCGGTCAGGCGGTGCGCGCGCGTTGCGCGATGCCGTCGAGCAGCACGTCGAGCATCGTGTCGTGTACGACGGCCGGATCGAGCCGCGCATAGAGCGGGGCGGCCGATTTGACGAGCGGATGCCCGGCGTCGGACAGCGCGTGCATTTCCGCGAGCTCGACGTCGTTCGCGGGCCGTGTGAGGCCGCCCGCTTCGGCGGCGGCGAGGCCGATCACGCTCGCGTACCAGCCGACGCATACCGACGGCAGCGCCGCGCGCGGGATGCCGGCGTCGGTCAGCGCGCGATGCACGGCCTCGATGTGCGCGAGATCGGCCGGCCCCGTGCTCATGTGCCGCTGCAGCAGCGCGAACGCGGCCGGGTAGCGCAGCGCGAGCGCTCGGTACTGGCGCGCGAGATCGCGCAGCCGTTCGCGCCACGGCTGCGACGGATCGACCGGCACGAGCGAGCGCGACAGCGCATTCGCGATCGCGCGACTCAGGCCCTCCTTCGACTTGAAGTGATACAGCACGCTCATCGGATCGCAGCCGACCGATTGCGCGAGCTTGCGCACGCTGAACGCGGCTTCGCCGACGTCCTCGAGCAGTGCGAGCGCGGCCGCGACGATCGCGTCCTTGTCGAGGCCGCGCGGGCCTTGGGCGGGTTTGTCTTTCATCGAGACGGGCTGGCCGGCCGGCATGGCGCCGGCTGTAAACTTGACGAAAGCTTATTCTACACTGTAGAATTATTTCTGCGGTGTAGAAATTGGGTGTCCCGGCACCTTTCGATACGTGCTTTCGCACAGTCCGGGATCCAGGCGGCACGAGCGTGCTCGCCGTCAACACGGGCCCTCGCGCCTCCTTTCTCGTTGACACCCAAGTGGAACCGGCTGCCCCACCCGCGAAGCCAGAAGGCTCTTCGACAGGCGGCCCAAGACCATGCAAGTGCAATCATGACGTCCGATAACAAGCCCCTGATCCAGGGCGAAGCGCGTTTCGAGCAAACGCAACTGAACATCGAAAAAGACAACTGGAACTGGTGCGATCCGGCCCGCTACGACGGCGCGCGTCCAGCGAACTGGTACGAAGCGTCGCTGTCGCGCCACGAAAACAGCGTGCCGCTCGCGCGCGACGCCGTGTGCGACGTGCTCGTGATCGGCGCGGGCCTGCTCGGCGCATCGGCTGCGCTGCATCTCGCGCAAGCGGGCATCGATACGATCCTCGTCGACAAGCATCACGTCGGCTCGGCCGCGTCGGGCCGCAACGGCGGGCAACTGACGCCCGGCCTCGCGCGCTGGGAAGCCGCCGACATGATCGACCACCTGTCGCACGACGATGCGAAGCGGCTGTGGCGCTTCGCATCCGCCGAGTCGATGGACCTGATCGACGAGATCGGCGTGCGTTACGCGCTCGATCTCGACCGCAAGCGCGGCCACGTCACGGCGGCGGTTCACCCCGGCCACATGAGCGCGCTGCTCGACGGCGCGGATGCGCGCCGCCATCTCGGCGATGCGGGCGTGACGCTCGTCGGCCGCCATCAGTTGCACGACGAATACGTGCGCTCCGGGCTGTATCACGGCGCGGCGATCGATGCGCTCGGCGGCCAGATTCACCCGCTCGCGCTGGTGCGTGGCATGGTGCACGGCTTCCGGCTGAACGGCGGCGCGCTGTTCGAAGGCACCGAGGTGCTCGAGCTCGACGAGACGCCGGCCGGCGTCGTCGCGACGACGCCCGGCGGTACGATCACCGCGCGCAAGGGTGTCGTGCTCGCGCTGCACAACACGACGTTCCGGCTGCTCGACGACGGCGCGGCGACCACGGTGCCGTTCTTCACGTACGTGAGCGTGACGGCGCCGCTCGACGTCGACGTCGCGACGCTGATGCCCGCCGGCATGCCGGTGTACGACACGCAGTTCCAGATCGACTACTACCGGCCGGTGCGCGGCAACCGCCTGCTGTTCGGCGGGCAGGGCACCGGCAGTTGCTGGGCGCAGCCCGACGTCAACGCGTATCTGCTGACGCGGCTGAACACGGTGTTTCCGCAGGCCGATGGCAGCTTCGCGCTCGACTACTGCTGGAGCGGCGTCAGCGACTTCACGCTGAACGGCGCCACCGACAGCCGCAAGACCGACGGCCGCGTGCCGATGTACATGGTGCAGGGCTGGAGCGGCCACGGCGTCGCGCAGACGGTGCGGATCGGCAAGGCGATCTGCGACGATTTCGTCGGCCGCAACGACGATTTCTCGATGCTCACGGGCATCGACCACCGCGCGATTCCGCTCGGCCGGCAGTTGTCGCCGATCGCGATTCCCGCCGCGAAGGCCGCGATGAGCGTGATGAGCGCGCTCAACCCGGGGCGGATGATTTCATTCTGATCTTCGTCCCGCGCGCGCCCATGAAAAAACCGATGCGATCGCTCGCATCGGTTTTTTTGTCGGGCGACGGCGCTGCTTACGCAATCCGCTTCGCGAGTTCGACGGCCTTGCCGATGTACGACGCCGGCGTCATCGCGAGCAGGCGATCCTTCGCGTCCTGCGGGATCGCGAGCGTGCCGACGAATTCCTGCAGCGCTTCGCGCGTGATGCCCTTGCCGCGCGTCAGTTCCTTCAACTGCTCGTACGGGTTCTCGATGCCGTAGCGGCGCATCACCGTCTGCACCGGCTCGGCGAGCACTTCCCAGCAGTTGTCGAGATCTTCGTTCAGGCGCTGCGGGTTCACCTCGAGCTTGTCGAGGCCACGGATCAGCGAATCGTACGCGAGCAGCGAATAGCCGAGCGCGACGCCCATGTTGCGCAGCACCGTCGAGTCGGTCAGGTCGCGCTGCCAGCGCGACACCGGCAGCTTGTCGGCGAGGTGGCGCAGCGTCGCGTTCGCGAGGCCGAGGTTGCCTTCCGAGTTCTCGAAGTCGATCGGGTTGACCTTGTGCGGCATCGTCGACGAGCCGATCTCGCCGGCCTTCGTCTTCTGCTTGAAGTAGCCGACCGAGATGTAGCCCCACACGTCGCGATCGAGGTCGAGCAGGATCGTGTTCGCGCGCGCGACCGCGTCGAACAGTTCGGCCATGTAGTCGTGCGGCTCGACCTGGATCGTGTACGGGTTGAACGTGAGCTTCAGGCGGTTTTCGATCACGTCGCGCGAGAACGCTTCCCAGTCGAATTCCGGATACGCGGACAGGTGCGCGTTGAAGTTGCCGACCGCGCCGTTCATCTTGCCGAGGATCTCGACCTTCTCGATGCGCGCGATGGCGCGGGCGAGGCGCGCGGCGACGTTCGCGAGTTCCTTGCCGAGCGTCGTCGGGCTGGCCGGCTGGCCGTGCGTGCGCGACAGCATCGGCTGTTCGGCGTGTGCGTGCGCGAGTGCGACGAGGCGCTGGTGGACCGTGCGCAGCGCCGGCAGGATCACGTGTTCGCGCGCGCCGGCGAGCATCATCCCGTGCGACGTGTTGTTGATGTCCTCGGACGTGCACGCGAAGTGGATGAATTCGCTCGCCTTCTCGAGTTCGGCCTGGCCCTTCACCGATTCCTTCAGCCAGTATTCGACGGCCTTCACGTCGTGGTTCGTCACGCGCTCGATTTCCTTGATGCGCGCGGCGTCGTGCGCGGTGAAGCGCTCGGCGAGCTGCAGCAGGAACTGTTCGGACGCTTCCGAGAAGCGCGGGACTTCCGCGAAGCCGGCGCGCGACAGTGCGATCAGCCAGTGCACCTCGACGGTGACGCGGTGGCGCATGAAGGCGGCTTCGGAGAGCCAGTCGCGCAGTGCTTCGGTCTTGCTGGCGTAGCGGCCGTCGATGGGCGAGAGCGCGGTGAGGGCGAAAAGCGTATCGGGACGAGTGTCGGACATGATCGGGCGGGGCCTTGGGGCCGGGTCGAGCGAGGGGAGAGAATCCGGCATTTTACCATTGGCGCGGGACGATCCCGGCCGAACCGGCCCGGTCGCCGGCGCCACGGCCGAACGATGCCCGGGCGGCGCGCGAACGGCCTGCCGGCAGGCGCCCGCGCCGGCTCGTCGGGCCGCCAGGCAAGCCGCCGGCCGGGCCTGCCCGCCGGTAGAATGCAGGCTTCTTCCCGACCGCCGCCCGCCGCGCCCGCCTGCATGGAACTGAAATGGCTCGAAGACTTCGTCTCGCTCGCGGAAACGCGCAGCTTTAGCCGGTCCGCCGAGTTGCGGCACGTGTCGCAGCCGGCGTTCTCGCGGCGCATCCAGGCGCTCGAGGCATGGCTCGCGACCGAGTTGATCGATCGTTCGGTCTATCCGACCCGGCTCACGCAGGCCGGGCAGATCTTCTACGAACAGGCGCTGACGATGCTGTCGCAGGCGCACGAGGCAAGGACGCTGCTGCGCGGCCACGTCGGCGCACCGGTGCCGACGATCGAATTCGCGGTGCCGCACACGCTGTCGCTCACGTATTTCCCGCGCTGGCTCGAGCGGATCGAGGCGAAGATGGGGCAGGTCCACACGCGGCTGCGCGCGCTGAACGTGCACGACGCGGTGCTGTCGCTCGTCGAGGGCGGCTGCGACCTCGTGATGGGCTACCACCACCCGAGCCATCCGGTCGCGCTCGACCCGGCTCGCTACGACATGCTGATTCTCGGCAGCGAGCCGATCAGCCCGTTTTCCGCGCCCGGCCGCGCGGGCCGGCCGCGCCATACGCTGCCGGGCGCGGCCGACGCGCGCGTGCCGTATCTGTCGTATACGCCGAACGCGTATCTCGGCCGGATGACCGAAGTCATCATCGCGAACGCGCCGACGCGGCTGTTCCTCGATCGCGTGTACGAAACCGACATGGCCGAAGGGCTGAAGGCGATGGCGCTCGCGGGCCACGGCGTCGCGTTCCTGCCGCACAGCGCGGTCGACGACGCGGTCGCGGGTGGCCGGTTGATCCGGCTCGACCGCTCGGCGCGCGGCGGCGGCGCGCATCCGTTCACGTTGACGATGGAGATCCGGCTGTACTGCGACAAGCTCGCGCTGCAGGGCGACGATCCGCGGCAGAAGCTCGTGCGCGCGCTGTGGGACGTCGTGCGCGACGAGCTGCGCGAAACCGCCGGCGGCGGCACCGGCTAACCGCCGACGGTTGATCCGGCCGGCTGACGGCGGCCTTGCGGCGCCTGTCGGACGGCTGTCCGCCGGCCGGCTCGCGCGTCGGCAAAGCGGTTTTTCACGAGCGCGATGCCCGGCCGATCGCGGGCGTTCTTGCGCAAATCGACCGCGATTTTGCGAAAAATCGCGATCATGCAAGAAACGCATAATCGAATAAACAAACGGCATTGGATAAAAAAAACGGGTTTTTCGACAATGTGCGCAATCCGTTGAACGTTGGAGCCTCCATGTCTTCGCAACAGCAGTCCATCCCGTCCTACCTGCACGCCGACGATCTCGGCCCGTGGGGCAACTACCTTCAGCAGGTCGATCGCGTCGCGCCGTACCTCGGCTCGCTGTCGCGCTGGCTCGAAACGCTGAAGCGTCCGAAGCGCATCCTGGTCGTCGACGTGCCCATCGAGCTCGACAACGGTACCGTCGCGCACTTCGAGGGCTATCGCGTGCAGCACAACGTGTCGCGCGGCCCGGGCAAGGGCGGCGTGCGCTACCACCAGGACGTGACGCTGTCGGAAGTGATGGCGCTGTCGGCATGGATGTCGGTGAAGAACGCGGCCGTGAACGTGCCGTACGGCGGCGCGAAGGGCGGCATCCGCGTCGACCCGCGCAAGCTGTCGCGCGGCGAGCTCGAGCGCGTGACGCGTCGCTACACCAGCGAAATCGGCATCATCATCGGCCCGAACACCGACATTCCGGCGCCGGACGTCAACACCAACGAACAGGTGATGGCGTGGATGATGGACACCTTCTCGATGAACCAGGGCCAGACGTCGACCGGCGTCGTGACCGGCAAGCCGATCGCGCTCGGCGGTTCGCTCGGCCGCAAGGAAGCGACGGGCCGCGGCGTGTTCGTCGTCGGCTGCGAAGCGGCGAAGAAGAAGGGCCTCGAGATCGAAGGCGCGCGCATCGCGGTGCAGGGCTTCGGCAACGTCGGCGGCATCGCGGCGAAGCTGTTCCAGGAAGCGGGCTCGAAGGTGATCGCGGTGCAGGACCACACGGGCACGATCTACCAGCCGGCCGGCCTCGATTCGAACAAGCTGCTCGACCACGTCGCACGCACGGGCGGCGTCGCGGGCTTCGAAGGCGCCGAGCCGATGCCGAACGACGAGTTCTGGACGGTCGAGACCGACATCCTGATCCCGGCGGCACTGGAAAACCAGATCACCGAGAAGAACGCATCGAAGATCCGCACGAAGATCATCGTCGAAGGCGCGAACGGCCCGACGACGACGGCGGCCGACGACATCCTGAGCGCGAACGGCGTGCTCGTGATCCCCGACGTGATCGCGAACGCGGGCGGCGTGACCGTGTCGTACTTCGAGTGGGTGCAGGATTTCTCGAGCTTCTTCTGGACGGAAGACGAGATCAACCACCGTCTCGAGCGCGTGATGCGCGAAGCGTTCGCCGGCGTGTGGGCGGTCGCGGAAGAGCACAAGGTGACGGTGCGTACGGCGGCGTTCATCGTCGCGTGCAAGCGCATCCTGATGGCGCGCGAAATGCGCGGCCTGTATCCCTGATCGGTTCGACTACGATCGACGCATGACGCAATCCTCGCGATTGCGTGCATGAACCCTCGCGGGCGGTGCCGAATCCGGCGCCGCCCGCGTGCGCATTCAGGCGCCGGAAGCCGGGAGGACGGCTTCGCACGGGGCGATTCGTAGTGCGGTAAACAACCAGTACTTTCAAAAATATTACTTTGATACACTGGCGCGGGTTTTAGCCAAGGAGATGACCAAAATGAAATACCACAAGGCAGTCCTGATGGTGGCGGCGCTTTGCGCGTTCGCAAGCGGCGCGCATGCTCAGGAGACGGGCACGCTGAAGAAGATCAAGGACACGGGCGTGATCGCGCTGGGCCACCGCGAATCGTCGATTCCGTTCTCTTACTATGACCAGAACCAGCAGGTGGTCGGCTATTCGCGCGACTTCCAGATGAAGGTCGTGGATGCGGTGAAGAAGAAGCTGAACCTGCCGAACCTGCAGGTGAAGAACATCCCCGTCACGTCGCAGAACCGTATTCCGCTGGTGCAGAACGGCACGGTCGACATCGAGTGCGGCTCGACGACCAACAACGCCGAGCGTCAGCAGCAGGCCGCGTTCTCCGACACGATCTTCGTGATCGGCACGCGCCTGATGACGAAGAAGGATTCGGGCGTCAAGGATTTCGGCGACCTGAAGGGCAAGACGGTCGTGACGACTGCCGGCACGACGTCGGAGCGCCTGCTGCGCAAGATGAACAACGACAAGCAGCTCGGCATGAACATCATCAGCGCGAAGGATCACGGCGATTCGTTCAACACGCTGGAATCGGGACGCGCGGTCGCGTTCATGATGGATGACGCGCTGCTCGCGGGCGAGCGCGCGAAGGCGAAGCAGCCGGGTGAATGGGTGATCGTCGGCACGCCGCAATCGGAAGAGGCCTACGGCTGCATGATGCGCAAGGGCGATACCGACTTCAAGAAGGTCGTCGACGACGCGATCTCGCAAGTCGAGAAGTCGGGCGAAGCCGCGAAGATCTACGCGAAGTGGTTCGAGAACCCGATCCCGCCGAAGAACCTGAACCTGAACTTCCCGCTGTCCGAGTCGATGAAGAAGCTGTACGCGAACCCGAACGACAAGGCGCTCGACTGATCACACTGCCGTTGATGCAGAAATGACGCTAATGAGACGGAAGAGGCCACGCTTCTTCCGTTTCTTTTTGCTGGAGTCTTGCCCATGTCTTACCACTGGAACTGGGGCATCTTCCTGAGCCCCGTGTCGACCGGCGAGCCGACGACTTATTTCGGATGGCTGATGTCCGGCTTCTGGGTGACGATCGAAGTGTCGCTCGTCGCCTGGGTCATCGCGCTGATCGTCGGATCGCTGTTCGGCGTGCTGCGCACCGTGCCGAACAAATGGCTCGCCGCGATCGGCACCGTGTACGTGTCGATCTTCCGGAACATTCCGCTGATCGTGCAGTTCTTCATCTGGTATCTCGTGATACCCGAGCTGCTGCCCGCGTCGATCGGCACCTGGATCAAGCAGTTGCCGCCCGGCACGCAGTTCTTTACCGCGTCGATCGTCTGTCTCGGCCTGTTCACGGGCGCGCGCGTGTGCGAACAGGTGCGCTCGGGGATCAACGCGCTGCCGAAGGGCCAGCGCGCGGCCGGCCTCGCGATGGGCTTCACGCAATGGCAGACGTATCGCTACGTGCTGCTGCCCGTCGCGTACCGGATCATCGTGCCGCCGCTCACGTCGGAATTCCTGAACATCTTCAAGAACTCCGCCGTCGCGTCGACGATCGGCCTGCTCGATCTGTCCGCGCAGGCGCGCCAGCTCGTCGACTACACCGCGCAGACCTACGAGTCGTTCATCGCGGTCACGCTCGCGTACGTGCTGATCAACCTCGTCGTGATGGCGTTCATGCGCTGGATCGAAGGCCGCACGCGGCTGCCCGGCTATATCGGAGGCAAGTGATGCATCAGTTCGACTGGAGTAGTATTCCCGGCGCGCTGCCGACGCTGTGGTCGGGGGCGGTCGTCACGTTCAAGATCACGCTGATCGCGATCGTGGTCGGGATCGTCTGGGGCACGCTGCTGGCGCTGCTGCGGCTGTCCGGCGTGAAACCGCTCGCGTGGTTCGCGAAGGGCTACGTCACGGTGTTCCGCTCGATCCCGCTCGTGATGGTGCTGCTGTGGTTCTTCCTGATCGTGCCGCAGCTGCTGCAGGGCGTGCTCGGGCTGTCGCCGACGATCGACATCCGCCTCGCGTCGGCCATGGTCGCGTTCTCGTTGTTCGAAGCCGCGTATTATTCCGAGATCATCCGCGCCGGCATCCAGGCGGTGCCGCGCGGGCAGGTGAATGCCGCGTTCGCGCTCGGCATGAACTACGCGCAGGCGATGCGCCTCGTGATCCTGCCGCAGGCGTTCCGCGCGATGGTGCCGCTGCTGCTCACGCAGGCGATCGTCCTGTTCCAGGATACGTCGCTCGTGTACGTGATCAGTCTCGCGGACTTCTTCCGCACGGCCGCCAACATCGGCGATCGCGACGGCACGACCGTCGAGATGGTCCTGTTCGCCGGCGCATGCTATTTCGTGATTTGCTCGTTGGCGTCTGCTCTCGTCAAGGGTCTCCAGAAAAAGGTCACAAGATGATTTCCATCAAGAACGTTTCGAAGTGGTACGGCCAGTTTCAGGTCCTCACCGAATGCACGACCGAGGTCAAGAAAGGCGAAGTGGTCGTCGTATGCGGCCCGTCCGGCTCCGGCAAGTCGACGCTGATCAAGACCGTGAACGGCCTGGAGCCGTTCCAGCAGGGCGAGATCCTCGTGAACGGCCAGTCGGTCGGCGACAAGAAGACGAACCTGTCGAAGCTGCGCTCGAAGGTCGGGATGGTGTTCCAGCATTTCGAGCTGTTCCCGCACCTGTCGATCACCGAGAACCTGACGCTCGCGCAGATCAAGGTGCTCGGCCGCGGCAAGGACGAGGCGACCGAAAAGGGCATGAAGCTGCTCGATCGCGTCGGCCTGAAGGCGCATGCGCACAAGTTTCCGGGCCAGTTGTCGGGCGGCCAGCAGCAGCGTGTCGCGATCGCGCGCGCGCTGTCGATGGACCCGATCGCGATGCTGTTCGACGAGCCGACGTCCGCGCTCGATCCCGAGATGATCAATGAAGTGCTCGACGTGATGGTCGAACTCGCGCAGGAAGGGATGACGATGATGGTCGTCACGCACGAGATGGGCTTCGCGAAGAAGGTCGCGCATCGCGTGATCTTCATGGACAAGGGCGCGATCGTCGAGGACGACCGCAAGGACGATTTCTTCTCGAATCCGAAATCGGACCGCGCGAAGGACTTCCTCGCGAAGATCCTGCACTGAGCGTTCGCGCGTCTTGCGCGCACCCAGCCAGAAACCGCCCGGCATGCCGCCGGGCGGTTTTTTTTCGTCCACCGGGCGTTACCAGCTGTACCGGTAGCCAACCTGCCCGACGATCCCGCGCCGGTAATCGCCGCCGATGTTGCGCGCGATCTTCGCGTTCGCATACAGCTCGCCCGACTTGCCGAAGCCGGCGGTCACGCCGACGCCGAGCTCGTACCACGTGCGCCCGAGATGTGTCGCGAACGGCGTGCCGCCGACGACGGTCTGCCCCGGCGACAGGAAGTCGTGCAGCACGTCGGCCGTGAAGTACGGCGTCGCGGCGCCGCCGCCCGCGTCCGACTGGAGGTTCGGCCGGAAGAGGCGCACGCCGACGCGGCCGCGCAGCGCATGCGTCGTCGTGCCCGAGACGGCCGACACGTTGTCGTTGAACCCGTTCAGCTTCAGATACTGATACATCAACTGCGCCTGCGGCTCGACCGCGATCGGCAACGTCCCGATCGCGAACGGCTTGCCGACTTCCTGCGACAGCGCGACGCCGAAGCCGTTCTGCGACGCTTCGTTGCCGTAGCTGTCGCGATAGCGGTTGCCGTAGTGCGTGACCTGTCCGACGCTGTCGAAGTAGGTGCCGTCAGGCAGATAGCGCGTCCAGTAGCCGCCCACGCTCTGCGCGTGCATCTCGACCGAGCCCGTCGACGTCGACAGGTCGGGCGAGCCGGCGCGCGCCATGTCGCTGAAGCTCGCATTCGCCACGCCGATGCTGGCCGTCACGCCCGCATGCGTGCTGCCGGCGCCGTTCGGCGCCTGATCGAGGGTCCAGTCCTTGCCGAACTGCGCGAAGAACGTGCGTTCGTCGGCCGAGAAGCGGCCCGCGTTCGCATCGAGACTCTGGCCGCCGATGCGCCCCCACACGCCGTCGCGATTGCCGGGCTGCTGCTTTTCGACGTTGTAGATGTCGCCGACGCGCTCGTGCAGCCGGCCGAGCGTCGAGAAGCCGTAGTCGGCGTTCAGCAGCGGCGTCATCGCGTAGCCGGAGACGCCCGGGCGATACGCGAGCGCGCCGCCGTTGCCGTTTCCATTGCCGTCGTTGCCGCCGTCGCCGCCGCCGGACGGGTGGATCGGGTCGCCGGGGTCGGTCGGGTCGAGCTGCGAACGCAGGTACCAGCCGTTCGCGTCGCTCTGCCCGCCGCGATAGAGTCGGTACTCGTATGCGCCGGCCTGTACCGGGCCCGCGAGATGGAACGCCGACACGGCGGTCGTGCCGCCGTTGGTCGTGACGACCACCGGAATCCCGTCGCCGGTGGTCAGTGCGCCCGTGCCGGCCGTATTGGCGATCTTCAGGCCGGTCGTGCCGGTCGCCGCGCCGCCGTTCACGATCAGCCTGTCGGTCGGCGACGCGTCGGCGCCGAGGTACGTGTTCAGCGCGACCGTGCCGCCGTTGCCGACGTAGCCGCCGGTCGTCAGCGTCTTGTAGCTGCCGGCCAGCGTCGGCGAGCCGGTCGGCGCGGCGAATGCGACGAGGCCCGCGTTGCTCAGGCGGCTCACGACCGAGCTGCCCGTCATGCGCCACGTGCTCGTGCCGTCGATGGTCAGCGCGACCGGGTCGATCTTCCCGGTCAGCGTCGTGCCGTTCGCGAGGAACACATTGCCGGTGCTCGACGCGTCGGAAACGATGTCGCCCGCGAGGTTCACCGCCGATGCGTCGAACGTCACGTTGCTGCCGTTCGCGAGGTTCAGCAGCGTGCCGTTGCCGGCCGTCACGACCGTGCCGTTGCGCACCGCGATGTCGGCCGTGCCGCCGCGCGCGGCGAAGGCCGGCCCGGTGGCGGCCGTCACGCTGCCGCCGTCGACGAGTATCGAGCTGGTCGCGCCGTTCGCGAGCGTGTCCGACGTGAGCACGCCGGCCGTCGCGCCCGCGAGCGTCGTGCCGGTCAACGCGAGCACGCCGCCGCTGTTCGCGGTTGCGCCGTTGCCGGCCGCGCTGGCGAGCGACGATCCCGCATCGGCGACGCGGCCGCCGTTTTGCACGACGACGGCATCGGCCGCGTTTCCCGATGTCGAGATTTTCGCGCCCGACAGCAGGGCCGTCGCGCCGGCGTCCATGACGATCGCATGGGCGTTCGTGCCGGTCGTCGCGACGGTCGTTCCATGGGCCGTGAGCGTGGAATCGGCCCCCGACACGGACAAGCCGCGCGCATCGGCGCCCGCCGTGCGGACGACCGTGGCCGCATCGGTCGCGATGCGCGCGCCCGCGCCGGCCGACGTCAGGCCGGCGGCGCCGTTGCCGGTCGTGGCGACCTGCGTGCCGGACAGCGCGATCGTTGCATTCGCACCGAGGTTGCGGATCCCGCTGCCCGCTCCGCCGACCGCGATCGACGTCGCACCGGCCGCGATACCGCCGCCCGTGACGGTCGAGTCGATCAGCACGCCGTCGGCGCTGCCGTTCGCGATGACGGCGCCGGCGCCCGACAGCGCGACCGATGCGCCGGCCCCCGTCAGGCGTACGCCCGCGATACCGTCGTCGGCTTCGATCGAACCTGCATTCGCGAGCGTGGCCGACGCGCCCTGCACGAGCGCGCCCGTGCCGTTGGCGACCCGGATCGTCGATGCGTTGTTCACCTTGCCGAGCGTGCCGGCCACGACGCCCGTCGAGCCGGCGCCGGTCAGCGACACCGTGCTGCGGTTCTCGAGCGTGCCGAGGTTTTGCGCGACGAAACCCGTCACGCCGGCGGTCGACGACGTGACGGCGGCATCGTTGATCAGCGTCGTCGCGACCGGTGCGCCGGCATTCGCGCCGGCGAGATCGTGCGCCTGGCCGTCCACGACGCCCGCGGTCGCGCCGCCCGCGTTCAGATTGATCGTCGCGCCCGCGTCGATCGTGCCTTTCGCGCCGCCTTCGACCGCGATCGCGATGCCGTTCGCGCCGTTGACGTTATAGACCGCGTTGCCGGTCGACAGCGTGGTGCCGGCGTCGGTCGCGAGCACGCCGCGCGCCCGCTGGCCGTTGACGTCGGTCGTCAGCGCGCCGGCCGTCGACGCGCCCGTGTAGGCCGCGCCGCCCGCGACGCGGAACAGCGTCGAATCGTCGGTGTCGACGCTCAGGTGCTGCGCGGCGACGTTGATTTTCGAGCCTGCGCCGTATGCATAGAAGCCGATCTGGTCGGTGCCGGACGTGAAGGCCGGCACGGCGTTCGCACCGACGTCGATCGTTGCGCCCGAACGCGCATGCACGCCGATCGCGCCCGTGCCGGTCAGGTTCAGCGCCCCGTCGACCGTGGCCTTCGCGAGCGGCCCTTCGGCCCAGACGCCGTAGTTGCGCGTGCCCGACGCGGGATCGAGGCCGCCGGCCACGTCGATCGTGCCGGTCGACGTCGCGGCCGTCGCGTTCGTGCCGGTGCCGACGACCATGATGCCGATGCCGTTCACGCCATTCAGCGTGATCGTGCCCGTGTTGGTCACGGCCGCCGCGGTGTTGGCGGCGAGCATGCCGACGTTGGCGAGCGGCGTGCCGGGCGCGGCGCCGTCGACGACGATCGCGCCCGCGTTGGTCAGCGCGCCGGAGGTCGAACCGATGCTTGCCAGCGCGGCGCCGTTCTGCGTTTGCGTGCCGATCACGATCGTGCCGAGGTTGCTCGCGGTGCCCGACGCGCCGAGCAGGATGCCGTACGCGTGCGCGGACAGCGCGACGTCGTTCGCGGCTTCGGGCGAGGCGGCGTCGTACTGCGCGGCGCGGCCGAGATAGATCGTGCCGCCGGCTTCGTTCGTGAAGCTGCCGCCGGCGACGAGGCCGCCGATCACCTGGCTGTCGAGCGTCGTCGCGTTGACGCCGACGTTGATCGTGCCGGCGCTCGATGCGCGTGCGCCGTCCGTGGCGGCTACCGCGTAGTTCTGCAGGTCGGGGCGCGTGCTGTTGAAGGTCCAGGCGCCGACGTTCATCACGCCGTTGTTGACGAAGGTCGTGCCGGCGCCGTTCGCGTAGATGCCGCTGCCCTCGGTGTATGCGTTGAGGCTGAAGTTGTAGGGCCGCGCGGCGCCGCTGGTGTCGAAGTTGTCGCCGGCGGCGTAGCCGGACGAGATCACGCCGTTGTTCACGCCGCTCGCGCCGGTCAGCAGGCGCACGAGCGTGAAGTCGCCCGACAGCTGTCCGTCGTTGACGAAGTGCGCGCCGTTTTCGGCGAGGACCGCCGAGCTCGAGTCGATCGTGTTGGTGCCGCGAAAGTCGATCTGGCCGTCCTTGCCGATGTGCAGCGTCGCGTTTGCGCCGGTGCCGTGCATGACCGTCAGGTAATCCATCCGCAGCGTGTTCTTGTCGCCCGGCGACACGTTGTTCGCATACTCGAACGATTGCGTGGAGAACGTGACGGCCTGGCTGAATGCTTGATCGTACGCGGCCTGCGAGCCGAGTGCGCCGCTCTGGACCGAGCGCACGAGAAAGGTGTTGTACGCGGCGAGCGACGCGGCGTCGGTGACCGTCCAGGCGCTGCCGTCGAACGCCGTGAAGGTGCCCGCATACGCCGGCACGTCGAGCAGCACGTGGCTGACGGGGCCGCCGCTCGCGAGATAGTCGCCGGTGCCGAGCCAGACCTGGTTGCGCGAGTTCCAGTTGACGACGCTTTGCGCCGTGCCGGTGCCGTCCGCGACGAACAGATCGGTCTGCTTGGGCGCCATCGTGATCGCGTTGCCGGCCGCCGTCGGCGCGCCCGCGGGATCGCCGATCGACACGTCGAGCGTGCCGCCGGAGCGTTCGACGGTGCCGATCCGCGTGTTCACGTACTGGTTGCCGTTCACGTCGTGATAGACCGGCACGTTGATCGAGCCGGCGCTCGATGCCGCGAACGCACCCGAGTCATAGGTCGCGACCGACGTATGGCTGCCGGTGATCGAGTCGGGCGTGCTGACGCTGCGCGTCTTGCCGCCGATCGACAGCAGCGGCTGGTCGGGGTTGCCCGATACGACGGACGTGCTGCCGAGCGGCGTCAGCGTGTAGCCCATGTCGCCGGTCGCGCCGGTCCAGGCGCCCGTCAGGCCGACCCGGTCGCCGCCCGACACGGTCGTGGCGCCGGCCAGGTTGTCGTTGACCGTCGGGCTGAAGCTGTCGAGCGTGCAGGTGCCCCCGTTCGCGATTGCGGCGCCGCTGCCGCAGGTCGATGCGTGCGCGGCGCCGGCCGACAGCGCCGCCAGTGCGGCGCCGAGCGCCGCGACGCGAAGCGGCGACCGGCGCGTCGTTGCGTGCGCGGTGCGACGACTCGAGCCCGATGCGTTGCCCGAGCGCTTGCCGCGCGCCCGGGCCGTTTCCGCAACCGCGACCCAGCAGCCGGCGGCTTCGCTCCATATCGATCGAAATGAGTGATTCACGGCATACCCCTCTTTCTTCTTTTTGACGTGGCATTCGCCGCCATTCGGCGAATTCGCATTCCTCGGTGGGGAAACGATCCGAAGGGGCGTGCGGCGGCTATGGCTGCGTGTCGCGCCAATCGTGTTTCGTTACACCGAGGATGGGCGGAGTCTACTGATTCGGGTGGCCGTCGATTATCGAGAAACGGGAAACTGTAATGATGCGAACCGTAATGCGTGGTATTTTCGATTTGTGTGGTTAATCGAACCGAAGGCCATGGTGGTGGCGGGTTTGGGGGATTTTTTCGAAAATCCGGAAGGGCTGCCGGAGTAGGTGGGGTAACGCACGGTTCCGACGGGAGGGGCGCGCTAAAATGCGAGACCAGGATTTTCGTTTTAATCGGTCGTCGTTTTGTTTGTTGCGTCTTTTATTTATTTTCGCTTGTAAATTAATAAAATCAAGCAAATGTTGCATGACGTCGATCGGTTGCGCCGGGTGGTCGTCAAAATGAAACCATATTGGCCGCAGCGCGGCGATTTACGCCGATGACGGGCGTCGTCGGACGCGTCGCGTGAAGCTCGCGCGGCTGGCAGTGCGCAGGAAGCGGCCGATGCCGCGCTTCAGAAATCGATCGCGTCGTCCGAATCGCCGTCGGCCGCGGTGGCGAGCGCTTCGCGAACCGCCGTGCGCGGCGCGGACGCCGACGCGTCGAGCGACGGGTTGCGCAGTTTCTCGAGCACGCGCTCGGGCACCGGAATCCGCATCCGCGCGGCGACGTCGCCGCACTGGAACATGATCAGCTCGCCCGGCTCGAATGCGGTCCAGACTTCGTTGTCGGTGAGCGGCTGCGTCGCGATCACCGCGACGCGATCCTCCGGCGTCGTGTATTTCGCGAAGTCGATCGACAGGTCTTCATCGACGAGATGCGCGGTCGAGAACGGCCAGCGCCGCACGAGGTAGTGCAGCCGCGTCGAGCAGTGCGCGAAGAGCGCCTGGCCGTTCGACATCAGGAAGTTGAACACGCCGTGATTGGTGATGCCGCGCGTCAACTCGCCGACCCGCTCGAACAGTTCGGGCAGCGGCGGCTGCGCGCCGGGAAAGGCCTCGCGCAGCCCCTGCATCAGCACGCAGAACGCCTGCTCGCTGTCGGTCGTGCCGACCGGATGGTAGACGCTGCCGTCCATGTCCGGCGCGTAGTCCTGCAGATCGCCGTTATGCGCGAAGATCCAGTGCCGGCCCCACAGCTCGCGCATGAACGGATGGCTGTTCTCGAGCAGGATGTGCCCTTGCGTCGCCTTGCGGATGTGCGCGATCGTGTTCTTGGATTTGATCGGGTAGCGCTTCACCATTTCGGCGATCGGCGACGTGGCCGATGCCTGGTGATCGATGAAGAGACGGCAGGCCTTGTCTTCGAAGAACGCGATGCCCCAGCCGTCGGCATGGTGATCGGTGAGCCCGCCCCGGGCCGCGAAACCTGTGAAGGAGAATGTGACGTCCGTCGGCGCGGCGCAGTTCATTCCAAGGAGTTGGCACATTTTACGTGGGGCGGCAGGCTGAAGCGGGGTAACGAACCGGGCGAACCCCGGTACAATGCGGTTTCTAGCATATCACCGAGCCCTGAGCGGTAAAAAGCGGATTCCGCTGGCCAAAGGCCCCGTGTTGCGGTTTGCCGTCAGTCGGCCCGCGCACGCGCGTTCCGGCCCCGCCGATGGCAAGCCCGTTCCTCACGACGCCTCCTATGACTGCCTCGAACGCTTCTTCCCCGGCGACGCTTTCGCTCGCCCGTCCCGACGACTGGCACCTGCACCTGCGAGACGGCGACATGCTCGCCGCCGTGTTGCCGCACACCGCCCGTCAGTTCGGCCGCGCCATCGTCATGCCGAACCTGAAGCCGCCGGTCACGACCACCGCGCAGGCGCAGGCCTATCGCGAGCGCATCCTCGCCGCGCTGCCGGCCGGGCTGACGTTCGAACCGCTGATGACGCTGTACCTGACCGACAACACGCCGCCCGACGAAATCCGCCGCGCGCGCGAGAGCGGCTTCGTGCACGGCGTGAAGCTGTACCCGGCGGGCGCGACGACGAACTCCGACCACGGCGTCACCGATCTCGCGAAATGCGCGAAGACGCTCGAGGCGATGCAGGAAACCGGCATGCCGCTGCTCGTGCACGGCGAGGTGACCGATGCGTCGATCGACCTGTTCGATCGCGAGAAGGTGTTCATCGATCGCGTGATGACGCCGCTGCGCCGCGATTTCCCGGGCCTGAAGGTCGTGTTCGAGCACATCACGACGAAGGACGCGGCCGACTACGTGCGCGATGCCGACGCGGCGCCCGGTTTGCTCGGCGCGACGATCACCGCGCATCACTTGCTGTACAACCGCAACGCACTGTTCGTCGGCGGGATTCGCCCGCATTACTACTGCTTGCCGGTGCTGAAGCGCGAGACGCATCGCGTGGCGCTGGTCGAGGCCGCGACGTCGGGCAACCCGCGCTTCTTCCTCGGCACCGACAGCGCGCCGCATGCGCGCGGCGCGAAGGAAACCGCGTGCGGCTGCGCGGGCTGCTACACGGCGCTGCACGCGCTCGAACTGTACGCGGAAGCATTCGACACGGCCGGCGCGCTCGACAAGCTGGAAGGGTTCGCGAGCTTCTTCGGCGCGGATTTCTATGGGCTGCCGCGCAGCGCCGAGACGGTCACGCTGCGTCGCGAGGCGTGGGAACTGCCGCGCGAGATCTTCGCGGGCGATACGCCGGTCGTGCCGCTGCGCGGCGGCGAGACGATCGGCTGGAAACTCGCGTGACCGGCGCGCCGCCGCGTGAATCCGGCCCTGCGGCCGGTCTCGCGGCGGCGGAGTTCGCGCGGATCGACTGGTCCGCGCCGTGGCTCGCGCCTTACGCGGAGCCGGGTCGCGCGTGGCAGGCGGCCGCCCGTGCGGGCGAGGCCGCGCTGCTCGATGCGTTGAACGGCGCGTTGCGCGGCGGCGATCGCGTCACCGGTCGCGGCAGGCCGCTGCGGTTCGTGCCGCAGGCCGAGCTGCCGTCCGGCATCGCGTACGAGACCCATATTGCGGCCACCGGCCGCGTGCCGACCCGCCACAATCTCCACGACTTCTTCAATGCGCTCGTCTGGTTCGCGTACCCGCGCACCAAGGCCGTGCTGAATGCGCGTCAGGCCGCCGCGATCGATGCGGCGGGCGGGGTCGGCCCCGTGCGTGGCACGTTGCGCGATGCGCTGACGCTGTTCGACGAGAATGCGGCGCTGTTCGTCACGGCCGACCGCGCGCTTGCCGACGCGCTGCGCGGCTTCGACTGGCAGCGGCTGCTGGTTGCCGCTCGCGACGCGTGGGGTACGCGCTGCGAAGCGCGGCTGGTCGGCCATGCGCTGCTCGAACAACTCGTTGTACCGTACAAGTCCTGCACCGCGCACGCGTGGATCGTTGAAGTGAGCGCCGACTATTTTTCATGGCCCGACGCGCAACGGAGCGCGCATGTCGATGCGCGGATCGCCGCCGAACTCGCGACGCGCGCGCTGACGACCCGCGATTTCGCGCCGCTGCCGGTGCTCGGCGTGCCGGGCTGGTGCGCGGCGAACGCCGAGGCCGCGTTCTACGACGATCCGGCCGTGTTTCGCAGCGGCCGCCGCTCGCGCGCTGCCGACGGCGGCGCGCAGTGCTAAAATGCGCGTCGCAAAGCAGGCTAGGCAGTCGCGGCCTCGCCGCCTTCGGGCGCGCGGGGGCGAGGAAAGTCCGGACTCCACAGGGCAGGGTGATGGCTAACGGCCATCCGTGGCGACACGCGGAACAGGGCAACAGAAAGCAAACCGCCGATGGCCCGGCGCAAGCCGGGATCAGGTAAGGGTGAAACGGTGCGGTAAGAGCGCACCGCGGCGACGGCGACGTTCGCCGGCACGGTAACCTCCACCCGGAGCAATTCCAAGTAGGCAGGCGCGCATTTTCGGATGCAGGACGGGGCCCCCGTCTCGTCTGCGGGTAGGAAGCTTGAGCGCGTCAGCAATGGCGCGCCTAGAGGAATGGCTGCCACGCGCGGCGCGCTTCGGCGCGCGGCGTGCACAGAATCCGGCTTATCGGCCTGCTTTGCCGTTCGAATGCGAAAGGGCCGGCGTCTCCCAGCGGAGCGCCGGCCCTTTTTTCATGCGTTCGCCGTGCGCTCAGGCGGCGACGATGTCGAACGAATGCGTGAGTTCGGCCGTCTTCGCGATCATGATCGACGCGGAGCAGTACTTGTCGTGCGACAGGTTGATCGCGCGCTCGACCGTGGCCGGATTCAGATTGCGGCCAGTGACCGTGAAGTGGAAGTGCACCTTCGTGAACACCTTCGGATCTTCGCTCGCGCGCTCGGCCTTCAGCGTGACCGAGCAGCCGCTCACTTCCTGGCGGCTCTTCTTCAGGATCAGCACGACGTCATAGGCCGTGCAGCCGCCGGTGCCGAGCAGCACCATTTCCATCGGACGCGGCGCGAGATTGTGGCCGCCGCCTTCGGGCGCGCCGTCCATCGTGACGAGATGCCCGCTGCCGGTCTCGGCGGAAAACGCCATGCCGTCCTGGCCCATCCAGCTTACTTTGCATTCCATGCTTGCACTCCAGCGTTGCCTGATTCGGATTCGATCCGGCATTGTAGCCCGCGGCGCAACGGTCGGCTGATGCGCTGCACGACGTGCAACGCCGGCGCCATGCGAGTGGAGTGGCGAGCGGCGATTTCCCTGCTGAATTTAGGGGTTTTGCTCTAGGCGGGGACGGTTTCGGGTCGTGTCCGATGCGATTATGTGGTTGATTTAAAACGATAATCTGGGTGCGTAAGTTTGCCGGTTGAAATCCCATATCGTGGGATGTAATTTCGCCATGCAAATTTTCTTGTGAAGTCCGCAGGCCATTCGTATAATGAACCTCATTGGTTGTCGCGCTGCGGCAACCTCCGAATGTCTCCTCCACCCTCCTCCTAAGGTGGATTAAGCCCGAACCAGCCGTTCGGGCTTTTTTTCGTCTCATGCAAACATCGGCGCGCGGCTGCACGCGCCGCCGCCGTCACGCGGGCTGTCGCGCCGCCGGCTGCGAAGTCGCGTCGGGCGGCGTGCCGCGCGTGCCGGCATTGGGCGCCGGCGCATGGGCGGCCGACGCGTGGCCGTGGCCGCGCGCGCAGAAGTGGCGCACGCGTTCGCGCACCGCACGCAGGCGCGCGATGCGGTCTTCGGCATGGGCGGTCCGGGCTTCGGCGATACGCGCGTCGAGTGCGTCGAGCTTGGCTTCGCAGCCGGAGCGGGCGGCGACGGCGGGCGCCGCGGCGGCCAGCAGGGCGGCGGCGAAGAAGGGCGTAAGTCGTTGTTTCATCATGCTGATTTGTTGTTTTTCGGGTTCGGCCGGTCGGGCGCGGCAAGGTCAGGTGCCCCGCGTCGATGGGTGCCTCCCCAGGCGCTCGGTTCGCCTGGCTGGTCGGGGCACGATCGGATTTTGGCTCATTTCGGCCGTTCCGAACACGGGACGTGGATTCTCTTTGACCACGCAGCCGTATTTCCTTTATAATTCAGGGCTTTTCCGCATTCATGCCCACGGAAAAAGAACAGGGAGAGCCTGCACCGCGCCTCGAAGCGCACACAGACAAGCAGGAAGAACACATCGGGCAAAGCATTTTTTTTGGATCGATCATGAAGACGTTTTCCGCAAAAGCCCATGAGGTGACGCGCGAATGGTACGTGATTGACGCGACGGATAAGGTTCTCGGCCGTGTTGCCAGCGAAGTGGCACGCCGTCTGCGCGGCAAGCACAAGCCTGAGTTCACCCCGCACGTCGACACCGGTGATTTCATCATCATCATCAACGCGAGCAAGTTGAAGGTCACGGGCAACAAGACGCTGGACAAGAAGTACTACCGTCACTCGGGCTACCCGGGCGGTATCTATGAAACGACGTTCGGCAAGATGCAGGAACGCTTCCCGGGCCGCGCGCTCGAGAAGGCGGTCAAGGGCATGCTGCCGAAGGGCCCGCTCGGCTACGCGATGATCAAGAAGCTGAAGGTCTACGCAGAAGCGACGCATCCGCATTCGGCTCAACAGCCGAAGGCGCTCGAGATCTAAGGGGAGCCCACATGATCGGTAACTGGAACTACGGCACGGGCCGCCGCAAGAGCGCTGTCGCACGTGTCTTCATCAAGGCTGGCAAGGGCGACATCATCGTCAACGGCAAGCCCATCGCTGACTACTTCTCGCGCGAAACGTCGCTGATGATCGTGCGTCAGCCGCTGGAACTCACGAACCACGGCCAGACGTTCGACATCAAGGTGAACGTCAATGGCGGCGGCGAAACGGGTCAGGCAGGTGCAGTGCGCCACGGCATCACCCGTGCACTGATCGACTACGATGCGACGCTGAAGCCGTCGCTGTCGAGCGCAGGCTTCGTCACGCGCGATGCGCGTGAAGTCGAGCGTAAGAAGGTCGGTCTGCGCAAGGCTCGCCGCGCAAAGCAGTTCTCGAAGCGTTAATTTCGCTTCATGGCCTCGCCGCTTTCGGGCGGCGTCCGCCGGAAAAACCGCCAGCTTTCGCGCTGGCGGTTTTTTTATGCCCGCTTCCGGGCCGCTGCGGCGCCCGCCTGCGCGGGCGCCCTTGATGAAATCGACAAGAACCTGTTGATTTCATGGACTTCAGCACGATCTTCTGATCGGCCCTACAATAGCGGCTAAAGCTTTTTGGAGAGTTCGAATGAACGCTGTTACCGAATCCGCAGCAACGACGACCGATATGCCGCTGCCGTTCGTCTTCACCGACGCCGCGGCCGACAAGGTCAAGCAATTGATCGACGAAGAGGGCAATCCCGACCTGAAGCTGCGCGTGTTCGTGCAGGGTGGCGGCTGCTCCGGCTTCCAGTATGGCTTCACGTTCGACGAGGAAGTCAACGAGGACGACACCGTGATGAACAAGAACGGCGTCCAGCTCCTGATCGACTCGATGAGCTACCAGTACCTGGTCGGTGCCGAGATCGACTACAAGGACGACCTCAACGGCGCCCAGTTCGTGATCAAGAATCCGAACGCAACCACCACCTGCGGGTGCGGTTCGTCGTTCTCGGTCTGAGCGCACGCCGGATCCGCGCCGGTTCGCCGGCATGAAAAAACGGGGCATTAAGCCCCGTTTTTCATGCGCGCTCACCTTGCAGCGATCGCCGCGCGACGGTATCGCTTCAGCGCGGATAGAGCGCGCCGAGCACGCGCTCGCCGGCGGCGCCCGTCACGCTCGCGAGATTGCCGGGCTGGCGCGCGGTGAAGCGGTACGCGAGCCACGCGAACGCGAGCGCTTCGACCTGCTGCGGCGGTACGCCGAGCGCGGCCGTCGTATCGACGGTGGCCGGCACGCCGGCCTCGTGTAGCGCGTGCCGGAGCGCGTCGAGCAGCACCGGATTGCGTGCGCCGCCGCCGCATACGAAGACGGCCTTGCAGCCCGGCGCGTGCTGCGCGATTTCGCGCGCCACCGACACCGCGGTGAGCGCGGTGAGCGTGGCCTGCACATCCTCCGGCGCAACCTGCGGGAACGCGGCGAGCTTCGCATCGAGCCATGCGGGATTGAACAGGTCGCGTCCGGTGCTTTTCGGCGGCGGCGCGGTGAAATACGGTTCGTCGAGCAACGCGTCGAGCAGCGGCGCGCGTACGCTGCCGCGTGCGGCGAACCTCCCGCCGTCGTCGTACGGCTTGCCCAGATGGCGGGTCGCCCACGCATCGATCAGCGCATTCGCGGGGCCGCAGTCGAAGCCGCGCACTTCGCCGCCCGCGTCGGGCAGGATCGTGATGTTGCTGATCCCGCCGAGATTGCAGACGACGCGCGTTTCGCCCGGCGCGCCGAACACCGTCGCATGGAAGGCGGGTGCGAGCGGCGCGCCGTGGCCGCCCGCGGCCACGTCGCGGCTGCGGAAATCGGCGATCACGTCGATCTGGGTCAGCTCGGCGAGCAGCGCCGGATTGTTGAGCTGGCGCGTATAGCCGCGCTCGGGGCGATGGCGCACCGTCTGGCCGTGCACGCCGATCGCGCGGATCTCGTCGCGCGACAGCCCGGCCGTACGCTGCAATTCATGGCAGCACACCGCATAGCGCGTGACGAGCGCATTCGCCGCGAGCGATTCGCGGTCGATCTCGTTGTCGCCGGGCTGCTGCAGCGCGAACAGCGCGTCGCGCAGCGATTGCGCGAAGCCGACGAAGGCTTCCGCGAGCACGGCCGGCGCGCGGCCGGCCTCGAAACGCACGGCGACGCCGTCGACGCCGTCCATGCTGGTTCCCGACATCAGCCCGAAGTAGATGCCGTCTGCCGGATGGGCATTCTGCGGCGGTCGTTGCGGCACGTTGGGTTCTCCTGGATCGTGCGGCGCGGGCCGGTGCCGCGCGCCTTGCGCCCGATTATCCGCGCAACCTGACGCGTCGTTAAGCGATGCGCGCGCAAGTTATGGGAAAATCCCTGTTTTTGCGACATTCTTCCCGGCACCGATGAGCACCGAACCCAGTTCCAAGCCCGTTTTCCCGATCACCGACGAAGTCCGGCATGCGCTCGCCGTCACGAAGCGCGGCGTCGACGAGCTGCTGATCGAGGAAGAGTTCGCGCAGAAGCTCGCGCGCAGCGCAGCCACGGGCACGCCGCTGCGCATCAAGCTCGGCCTCGACCCGACCGCGCCGGACATCCACATCGGCCATACGGTCGTGCTGAACAAGATGCGCCAGCTGCAGGACCTCGGCCACACGGTGATCTTCCTGATCGGCGATTTCACGTCGCTGATCGGCGATCCGTCGGGCCGCAACGCGACGCGCCCGCCGCTCACGCGCGAGCAGATCGAATCGAACGCGAAGACCTACTTCGAGCAGGCCGCACTCGTGCTCGATCGCGACAAGACCGAGATCCGCTACAACAGCGAATGGTCGATGCCGCTCGGCGCGGACGGGATGATCAAGCTCGCGTCGCGCTACACGGTCGCGCGGATCCTCGAGCGCGAGGATTTCACGAAGCGCTTCCAGGGCGGCGTGCCGATCTCGATCCACGAATTCCTGTACCCGCTGATGCAGGGCTACGATTCGGTCGCGCTGAACGCCGATCTCGAACTCGGCGGTACCGACCAGAAATTCAACCTGCTGGTCGGCCGCGAACTGCAGAAGCAGTACGGCCAGGAACAGCAGTGCATCCTGACGATGCCGCTGCTCGAAGGCCTCGACGGCGTCGAGAAGATGTCGAAGTCGAAGGGCAACTACGTCGGCATCAGCGAGAAGCCGACCGACATGTTCGGCAAGCTGATGAGCATCTCGGACACGCTGATGTGGCGTTACTTCGAACTGCTGTCGTTCCGCAGCATGGAAGAAATCGCCGGCTTCAAGCGCGACGCCGAAGGCGGCCGCAACCCGCGCGACTTCAAGGTACTGCTCGCGCAGGAAATCGTCGCGCGCTTTCACTCGCAGGCCGACGCCGAGCGCGCACTCGAGGACTTCAACCACCGCGCGAAGGGCGGCGTGCCGGACGACATTCCGTCGGTCACGCTGGCCGGCGCGCCGCTGGCGATCGGTCAGTTGCTGAAGCAGGCCGGCCTCGTGCCGTCGACGAGCGAAGCGCTGCGCAACATCGAGCAGGGCGGCGTGAAGATCGACGGCGCGACCGTGTCCGACAAGGGCCTGAAGGTCGAGGCCGGCGAGTTCGTCGTGCAGGTCGGCAAGCGCCGCTTCGCGCGCGTCACGCTGACCGCATGATCGCGCTGATCCAGCGCGTGAAGCGCGCCGACGTACGCGTCGGCGAGCGCACGACGGGCGAGATCGGCGCGGGCCTGCTCGCGCTCGTCTGTGCGGAGCGCGGCGATACCGAGGGCGCGGCCGACAAACTGCTCGCGAAGCTGCTCGGCTATCGCGTGTTCAGCGACGCGGCGGGCAAGATGAACCTGCCGGTGTCGAACATCGACGGCGAAGGCCGTGCAGGCGGCCTGCTGCTCGTGTCGCAGTTCACGCTCGCGGCCGATACCAACAGCGGGCTGCGACCGAGCTTCACGCCGGCCGCGCCGCCCGACGAAGGCGAGCGGCTGTTCGACTATTTCGTCGCGGCCGCGCGGGCGCGCCATCCCGTCGTCGAGACGGGCGAGTTCGGCGCCGACATGCAGGTGTCGCTCGTCAACGACGGCCCCGTGACGTTCTGGCTGCAAGTGCGGCCCTGATTCTTCCCCGGAGGCGCGCCGCGATGGCCACCACGCAGATTCTTTTCATCCGCCATGGCGAGACGGCCTGGAACCGCATCAAGCGCATCCAGGGGCATATCGACATCCCGCTGGCCGACACGGGGCTCGCGCAGGCGCAGCGGCTGGCGGCCCGGCTCGGGCGCGAGGCGCGCGACGGCGCGCGGATCGACGCGGTGTATTCGAGCGACCTGATGCGCGCGCAACAGACCGCACAGCCGTTCGCCGATGCGCTCGGGCTGCCGCTGCTGCTGCGCGAAGGGTTGCGCGAACGTTCGTACGGCGCATTCCAGGGGCACGACAGCACCGAAATCGAAGCGTTGTTTCCGGACGCGTATGCGGCCTGGCAGACACGCGATCCGGGCTTCGCGCCGGAAGGCGGCGAGTCGCAGCGCGAGTTCTATCACCGCGTGCTGCATGCGCTCGAACCGATCGTCGCTGCGCATCCGGGCGGCCGGATCGCGTGCGTCGCGCACGGTGGCGTGCTCGATTGCGTGTATCGCTTCGCGAACGGGATCGAGTTGTCGGCGCCGCGTACCTATCAGTTGCTCAACACCAGCATCAACGTCGTCGATTACGTGGATGGCCGCGCGCAGGTCGTGCGGTGGGCCGACGTGTCGCATCTCGAAGCCGCGAGCGACGACGACGGATACCGCAAGGTGCTCTGAGCATGCCCCCCCGTCCGGCATGGCCGGCCCGGGGTTCCGTTGCCTTGCTTCGCGCGTGACGCTTACTGCGGCAGCCCGTGGCGCGTCTTGTAGTCGAGTGCGTACGCGATCTTGCCGGGTTTGTCGGCCGTGATCGGTTGGCGCAGCTTGTCGAATTCCCCCTTGCTGTATTTCTTCCCGCCGTTGATCGCATCGGCGCGCCCGAGGTCGGCGCCCGTCTTGCCGTCGATCACGGGGTCCGTGGCCGCGACCATTCGCGTCGACGCATTCCAGACCGCATTCAGGTAGCCCGTGTCGGCCTTCGCCGGATCGGGATCGGTCGTGCCGGGCCGCGTCAGGTCGTAGCCGGCCAGCGCGAACGTGCCCGGCTGCGCGCGCAACCAGTCGGCCCAGTAGAACTCGAGGTAGTCGGTCGCTTGTGCGGGTTTGCTGTAGCCGATATCGCGCGTGAAATAGACGAGCGAGCGGTAGCGGTCGTTCGTCATGCCGAGCGTCAGGCCGAGGCCGGTCGGCAACTGCGCGGTCGTGATCGGCTGGCCTTCGCCGTTCTTCAGGCGCAGATAGCCGCGGCTCTGCATCTGCTGCCAGAACGCGTCGCCCGAATAATCGGCGAGGTTGTCCTTGACGACGACGTGCACGTGCAGCGCCGGGCCGCCGTCGGGCGTTTCGTAATAGGTCGACAGCCCATGATGGCCGTCGGTCAGGTACAGCGTGTCGCCGTTGGGGCCGATCACGACGGGGTTCAGCACCGAGCGGTCGCGGGCGTTCGCGTCGGTCGTCGCGCACGTGTAGCTCGCCGGCTCGCGCAGCGACGATTTGGCCGTGTAGCCGCTCGATGCGACGCCGCCGAGGCCTTCGTCCGCGCAGAAGTCGTCGAATTTCTTGTCGGGCTGCAGTTCGTAGCGGCCGAGCTTGTAGTAGATCTGGTCGTAGCCGATCGCACCCTGCGTCGGATGGAGGTCGCCGAGCGTGACGTCGATCAGGTCGCCGACGCGGGCAGCCTTCCATTTGCCCGGCTGCGGCGTGGTGGCGGCGGGCGGCGTGGGAGCCGGCGTCGTCGTGCCGCCGGACGGCGGCTGCGCGTTCGTGCGCGCGACGGCGGCGACATCGTCGCCTCCGCACGCGGCGAGGGCGAAGACGGTGGACAGGCTGGCGGCAAGGGCGAAACGGATCGGCAGGCGTGGCATCGCGGGCATCGGGCGTCGGTCGGGTGGGCGGGACACCGCACGGGTCACGGACACGCGTGACGAGCACGAGGTGCGACCATGCGTGGGTGCAAGCCCGTCAGCTTGTCACAGCTATTTGACAGTAAATTGAAATAATCTGAAGAAGCGGATCGTCAGGCAGGCGGAGTGCCGTCGGACGGAGCAGCCGTCGCGCGGTGGCGCGCACGCTTCGACGCGCCGTTCACGAGCGCCCAGCGCAGCACGGGCGCGATGGCGCGTATGCCGGGTCGAACCACCGCACGCCGTAACGGCGCGAACGTCGACACGCCGAGCATGCGCTGCGCCCACGGCGGCAACAGGTCGATCCCGGCATGCATCACCAGCGACGCGGCAGGTCGCAGCGTGGGCTTCGCAACCGGCACGTTCAGCAGGATGGACATGACCTCGAAGGTACGCGGCCCGGCGTCGAGTTCGGGCAGCATGCGCGCGAGATAAGCGGCCACCTCGGCGCGCGAACGCGGAATCTCGCGGGCGCCGAGCAGCTCGGCGATCAGCGCCGTCTCCGCGTAATAGCGGTCCTGCAGTTCGCCCGGCAGCGCGGGATTCACGTAACGCAGATGCGCGGCGAGGAAGCTCGACACTTCCGCGACATGCACCCAGGTGAGCAACGCCGGATCGTCGGCGCGGTACGGCCGGCCGTCGGGCGCGGTACCTGATATGCGCGTGTGGATCGTTTTCACGCGCTCGATCAGCGTGAGCGCGTCCGCGCGGCTGCCGAACGTCGTACCCGTGATGAACGTGGCGGTGCGCCGCAAGCGGCCGAAGATGTCGGTGCGGAACGACGAATGATCCCAGACGCCCGCGAGCGCGAGCGGGTGGAGCGCCTGCAGCAGCAGCGCGGCGATGCCGCCCGTCATCATCGACGTGAAATCGGCATGCACGCGCCAGCAGACGGCGTCGGGGCCGAACAGCCCCGGGTCTCCGGGCGGTGAGGAGAGATCGATCGACGGGCCGCCGCCGCCGGCCGTCAGGTGCGTGATACCGGCCACGAGCCGCTTGCGGATCGGCTCGGCCCAGCGTGGGCCCGGCACGGGTGCGGTGGGGTGGCGGCTGGGCGGCGTCGTCATGGCGGGGGCGGCGCGGCGACGGATTACTTCCCGTCGGGGGTATCCCACGCGTCGTGCTCGGTGATGCGGCGCGCATCGGGTACCGACAGCCCGAAGTGGCGATACGTGAGCAGCGTCGCGACGCGGCCGCGCGGCGTGCGCTGCAGGAAGCCCTGCTGGATCAGGTACGGTTCGAGCACGTCCTCGATCGTGTCGCGCTCCTCGCCGATCGCGGCCGCGAGATTGTCGATCCCCACCGGGCCGCCGTCGAACTTGTACAGGATCGCTTCGAGCAGCTTGCGGTCCATCAGGTCGAAGCCGACCGGATCGACGTCGAGCATCGCGAGCGCGGCATCGGCAACGGCCGCGGTGATCTGGCCGTCGGCCTTCACTTCCGCGAAGTCGCGCACGCGGCGCAGCAGACGGTTCGCGATCCGGGGCGTGCCGCGCGCGCGCTTCGCGATTTCCAGCGCGCCGTTCGGGTCGATCTGCGCATTCAGCAGCGACGCCGAGCGCCGCACGATGCGCGACAGTTGATCGGCGTCGTAGAACTCGAGGCGCGCGACGATCCCGAAACGATCGCGCAGCGGGTTGGTCAGCATCCCCGCGCGGGTGGTCGCGCCGACCAGCGTGAACGGCTGCAGGTCGAGCTTCACGCTGCGCGCCGCCGGCCCTTCGCCGATCATGATGTCGATCTGGTAATCCTCGAGCGCCGGATACAGGATTTCCTCGACGACCGGCGACAGCCGGTGGATCTCGTCGATGAACAGCACGTCGTTCGCCTCGAGGTTCGTCAGCAGCGCGGCGAGATCGCCCGCGCGCTCGAGCACGGGGCCCGACGTCTGGCGCAGGTTCACGCCCATCTCGCGCGCAATGATGTGCGCGAGCGTCGTCTTGCCGAGCCCCGGCGGCCCGAACAGCAGCACGTGATCGAGCGGCTCGGAGCGGCGCTTCGCGGCTTCGATGAAGATCTCGAGCTGGCCGCGCACCTTTTCCTGGCCGACGTAGTCGTCGAGCTGGCGCGGCCGCAATGCACGTTCGAACACCTCCTCGTGCGACGAGGCAGGCGTGGCGGCGATGATCCGCTGCTCGGTGGCGAGTTTGTCGGTTTCAATCATGCGGCCATTGTACCGCGCGACGACGCGCGGACCACCTGGCCGAACGGCCGACTGGCGAGCGCCGCGCGGCGGCGCGACACTGGCTTCGACGGCCGGAGCGGCCGCGCGTTACGCCTTCGACAGCGCCTTCAGCGCGAGCTTGATGCCTTCGGACACGCCGGTGCCGGCCGGCACGTTCTTGATCGCGGCAAGGCCTTCCTTCTCGGAGTAGCCGAGCGCCAGCAGCGCGTTGAGGATATCGGTCGCGTGGTCGGACGGCGACGCGGCCCCGGCGAGCGCGCCGAGGTCGGCGCCGAGCTTGCCCTTCAGTTCGAGCAGCAGGCGCTCGGCGGTCTTCTTGCCGATGCCGGGCAGGCGCGTGAGGCGGGCGGCGTCCTGCATCGTCACCGCTTGCGCGAGTTCCTGCACGCTCATGCCGGACAGCACGGCGAGCGCCATGCGCGCGCCGATGCCGGTGATCTTCAGCAGCTCGCGGAAGGTCGTGCGCTCCTGCGGCGTCAGGAAACCGTACAGCAGGTGGGCGTCCTCGCGGACGATCTGCTGCGTGAGCAGCACGACGCGCTCGCCCGTTTGCGGCAGGTTGTAGAAGGTGCTCATCGGCACGTCGATTTCGTAGCCGACACCGTTGCAGTCGACGAGCAGATGAGGCGGGTTCTTTTCGAGCAGGATGCCGGCGATGCGACCGATCATGGAGGACGGGATGCGAGGAAGAAAGCGCGAGTGTAGCGCACGCGCGGCGCAATGCCGATGGGGCGCGTCCGTCAGCCCGAAGCGGCGCGCGTCGCGGGCATGTCGGGCGCGGGTAGGACGGTCAAGCCGCCAACGCGGTCGAGCCGGTGTGGCCGGGCCGCGGGGCGCGGCGGCGTCAGCCGACCAGCCTGCCGCGCCGCACGCGCAGCCCTTTCTGCGCGAGCGCCGGCGCGAGGCCGCCCAGCGTGCTGAGCGTATTGCCGCCGTGTGCGTGGCAGATCGCCATGCCGAGCGCGTCGGCTGCGTCGGAGCCCGGCTGGCCGGACAGGTTGAGCAGCCGCGTGACCATTTCCTGCATCTGCGTCTTGGTCGCGCGGCCGTAGCCGACCACGGCCTGCTTGAGCTGCAGCGCGGTGTATTCGGCGACCGGCAGCCCCCCCGCGACGAGGCCGCAGATCGCGGCGCCACGCGCCTGGCCGAGCAGCAGCGTCGACTGCGGGTTCACGTTGACGAACACCTTTTCGATCGCGGCCTGGTCGGGCGCGTGTTCGCGCACGATCGTCGAGACACCCTGGAAGATCGTGCCGAGGCGGGTGGCCAGGTCGGCCGTCGGCGTGCGGATCACGCCGCTCGTGACATAGGCGAGCCGGTGGCCGCTGACGTCGATGACGCCGAAGCCGGTGACGCGCAGGCCGGGGTCGATGCCGAGAATTCGCATGAGTGAGGAGAATGGCGTGATGCAGCGATACTACAACGAACGGTGCGGCAAGCCGGCCGCCCGGGCGGGCGCGAAGGCGCCGCGCAATAAAAAACCCGGCGGAGGGGATGCCGCCGGGTTCTCGTGCAGCGGCCGCGCGGGCCGCATGCTGCGATCAGTGACGGAAGTGGCGCACGCCCGTCAGGATCATCGCGATGCCGTGCTCGTCGGCTGCCGCGATCACTTCGTCGTCGCGCATCGAGCCGCCCGGCTGGATCACGCAAGTTGCGCCGGCCGCCACGACGACGTCGAGGCCGTCGCGGAACGGGAAGAACGCATCCGACGCGACGGCCGAGCCGGCGAGCGTCAGGCCCGCGTTCTGCGCCTTGATGCTCGCGATGCGCGCGGAATCGACGCGGCTCATCTGGCCGGCGCCGACGCCGAGCGTCATGCCGTTGCCGCAGAACACGATCGCGTTCGATTTCACGTACTTCGCGACGCGCCATGCGAACAGCAGGTCGTCCATTTCCTTCGCGCTCGGCTGGCGCTTCGTGACGACGCGCAGCTCGCTCGGCTGCACGTTCTTCGCGTCGAGCGACTGCACGAGCAGGCCGCCGCCCACGCGCTTCAGGTCGAATGCGTTGTGGCCGTCGCCAAGCGCGATCTCCAGCAGGCGCACGTTCTGCTTCGCGGCGAACACCTGCTTCGCGGCGTCGCTGAACGACGGCGCGATCAGCACTTCGACGAACTGCTTGGCCACCGCCTGCGCGGCCGCCTCGTCGACTTCGCGGTTGAACGCGATGATGCCGCCGAATGCCGACGTCGGGTCGGTCTGGAATGCCTTCGCGTACGCGTCGGCCGAATCGTTGCCGACCGCGACGCCGCACGGGTTCGCATGCTTGATGATCACGCAGGCCGGCGCGTCGAACGTCTTCACGCATTCCCACGCCGCGTCCGAATCCGCGATGTTGTTGTACGACAGTTCCTTGCCCTGCAGCTGGCGGTAGTTCGCCAGCGCGCCGGCCGGCGCCGCGAGGTCGCGGTAGAACGCCGCGCTCTGGTGCGGGTTCTCGCCGTAGCGCAGGTCCTGCACCTTGTCGAACGCCATGTTCAGCGTGGCCGGGTATGCGCTGCGCGAGGCGTGCTGCAGCTCGTCGGTCAGGCTCGTCAGGTAGTTCGTGATCGCGCCGTCGTATTGCGCGGTGTGCGCGAACACCTTCGTCGCGAGACGGAAGTTGGTCGGGTAGCCGATCGTGTTGCCGTTCGCCTTCATTTCGTCGAGGACGACCGCGTAGTCGGCCGGGTCGACGACGACCGTCACGTCGCGGTGGTTCTTCGCGGCCGAGCGCAGCATCGTCGGGCCGCCGATGTCGATGTTCTCGATCGCGTCGGCGAGCGTGCAGTCGTCCTTCGCGATCGTCGCGACGAACGGATACAGGTTCACGACGAGCAGGTCGATCGTCGGGATGCCGTGCTGTTCGAGCGCCTGCATGTGCTCGGGCAGGTCGCGGCGGGCGAGGATGCCGCCGTGCACCTTCGGGTGCAGCGTCTTCACGCGCCCATCGAGCATTTCCGGGAAGCCCGTGTAATCGGCCACTTCGGTCACGGGCAGGCCGGCGTCGGCGAGGAGTTTCGCGGTGCCGCCCGTCGACAGCAGCTTGACGCCGAGGTCGGACAGCGACTTCGCGAAGTCGACGATGCCGGTCTTGTCGGAAACGGAAATGAGCGCTTGCTTGATCATGATGGAACCACCAATAGCCAGGGAAACGGGGACGGGACGGCCGCCTACAGCAGGCCGTGCTGCTGCAGCTTCTTGCGCAGCGTATTGCGATTGATGCCGAGGTACTCCGCGGCGAGCGACTGGTTGCCGCCGGCCTGTACGAGCACGACCTCGAGCATCGGCTTTTCGACGCAGGACATCACCATTTCATAGACGTCGTGCGGATTGGAGCCGTCTAGATCCCGGAAATACACGTCCAGGCTCTCGCGGACACATTGTTCGATGTTGTGCTTGCTCATGCTGCTAACTGGTTATGGTCGTCCGACTCGCCCTGGCTGTTTTCCGCTTCGTCGTCGACGTAGACGAGGTGGTCCGACAGCGCCTTTTGCGCCTCGAAGAATGCATTGACGGCGGCGAGCTGCTCGCGGGTGGAATCGAGCGTGTTCATTCGGTGCCGGAACCCGTTGGCACCGGAAAGGCCGCGAGTGTACCAGCCGATGTGCTTGCGCGCAGTACGGACGCCGGTGAATTCGCCATAGAAAGCGTAGTGGTCTTCCAGGTGTTCGTTCATCACATGCTGGATCTCGTCGATCCGCGGCGGGGGCAGCAGCTCGCCGGTTTGCAGGAAATGATCGATTTCGCGGAACAGCCACGGCCGGCCTTGCGCGGCGCGACCGATCATCAGCGCGTCGGCGCCGGTTGCGTCGAGCACGGCCTTCGCTTTCGCCGGCGACGTGATGTCGCCGTTCGCGACGACCGGAATCCGCACGGCCGCCTTCACGGCCGCGATGGTGTCGTACTCGGCGTCGCCGCGATACAGATCGGCGCGCGTGCGGCCATGCACGGTGAGCATCGAGATGCCGGCCGCTTCGGCCAGGCGCGCGACCGTGATCGCGTTCTTGTGCTCGCGGTCCCAGCCGGTGCGGATCTTCAGCGTGACGGGCACCGCATCGGGCCCCGTGCCGACCGCCGCGACGACGGCCTCGACGATCCGCTGCACGAGCGGCTCGTTCTGCAGCAGCGCGGAGCCGGCCGCGACGTTGCAGACCTTCTTCGCCGGGCAGCCCATGTTGATGTCGATGATCTGCGCGCCGTTGTCGACGTTGTAGCGGGCCGCTTCGGCCATCATCGCCGGATCGGCGCCGGCGATCTGCACCGCGATCGGTTCGACTTCGCCTTCGTGGTTCGCGCGCCGCATCGTCTTCGCGCTTTTCCACAGCTGCGCGTTGGACGCGACCATCTCGGACACGGCATAACCGGCCCCCAGCCGTTTGCACAGCTGGCGGAACGGACGATCCGTCACCCCGGCCATCGGGGCGACGAACAGGTTGTTACGCAATACGTGAGAGCCGATAACGGGCATCGCAATGGCGCCGCCCGCGGCAAGCGCGGGCAGGGGGAAGGGAAGACGGAAAGCGGGCATTTTACCGTATTCCCATGCCCCGCCGATTTGACCCGGTTTGCTGGAGGCGCTGTGCGGTGTGCCGCGCGTCAGCTACGCTGGCCGAACATCATCTGGCGCGCGATCGCCTTCTTGAGCGGCGGCACGAACTCGAGCGCGGTGAGCGCGGCGCCGCGCAGCAACGGAAGCGGGCCCGAGTCGACCGTAAACAGGCGCGCCAGCGTGTCGGTCGCGCCGATCGTGAAGCGCCGGTCGAGCGCGCGGCGCGCGTTGAAGGTCGCGAGCGCGGTCGCTTCGAAGCCTTGTGCGGACAGCGTGTCGACGAGCGTGTGCGCATCGCGCAGCCCGAGGTTGAGCCCCTGGCCTGCAACCGGGTGCAGCGTTTGCGCGGCATTGCCGACGATCGCGACGCGACCGCTGACGAGCGTCTGCGCGGCGTTCAGGCCGAGCGGGAAGGACGCGCGCCCGGCGATCGCGACGAATTCGCCCATGCGTTCGCCGAACACGCTGCCGAGCTCGCGCAGGAACGCATCGTCGGGCAGTGCGGCACGTCGCGCCGCTTCGTCGGGCGTACAGCACCAGACGAGCGAGTAATCGGCCTGACGCGGCCCGCCGAGCGGCAGCAGCGCGAGCGGGCCCTCGTGCGTGAAGCGTTCCCACGCGACGTTCGGGCGCGGCGCCGATACCGTGACCGTGCCGACGAGCGCGGTCTGTCCGTAGTCGCGGCGATGCTTGGCCGTATCGGCCTGCTGTTCGTGGAACAGCCCGCCTTCGGCATTGACGACGATACGCGCGCGCAGCGTGCGCTCGCCTTGCGGGCCGTCGAGCGTCAGCGCGACGCCGTCGGCGTCCTGCTGCGGCGCGCGCGCGGTGGTCGACGTGAGCCAGTCGACGCGCGTGCCGCGCACCGCATTCGCGAGCGCCTGCACGATCGAGCCGTAGCGCACCACGTAGCCGAGCGCGGCGAGGGCGTGCTCGTCGCGATCGATCAGCGTGCGGCCGAAATGGCCGCGCTGCGACACGTGGATATGTTCGATCGACGTGGCGTCGGCGGGCCACGCGAGCGTGTCGAGCAGCACGCGGCTGCCGTGCGACACGGCGATCGCGCGCGGATCGTTCGCGCTCGCGGCCGGGTCGCGCGCGTCGATCAGCGCGATCGATGCATGCTGCGTCGCGCTGCGGCGCGCGAGCCAGCCGGCGAGCGCGAGCCCGACGGGGCCCGCGCCGACGATGGCGAGGTCGTAATCCGGCGTGGCGGAGGGGGAAGCGGTCGTCATCAGGGTTCGTGAAACGGTGTTGGCGGTCGAAGCGGTTCAAGCGGTCCAGGCAGTCGCAGGCGGCACGCGGCCGCTCACGCGCCGTGCGCGGCGCCCTCGCGCATCAGCGCCTCGATCTCGTCGGCCGCGACCGGCACGTCGCGCGTGATCAGTTCGCAGCCGTGCTCGCGCACGATCGCGTCGTCCTCGATGCGGATGCCGATGTTCCAGTACTCGGGCGGCACGTCGTCGGCCGCGCGCACGTACAGGCCGGGCTCGACGGTGAGCGTCATGCCGGCTTTCAGCGTGCGCCACGGCAGCGCGCCGTTGGCGTCGCGCGCGGCGAGCCGCTCGCGATAGTCGCCGCAGTCGTGCACGTCCATCCCGAGCCAGTGGCCGGTGCGATGCATGTAGAAGCGCGTGTACGCGCGCTCGGCGATCACATCGTCGACGTTCGAGAAGCGCGTTTTCGGGATGATCCCGGTGTCGAGCAGCCCCTGCGCGAGCACGCGCACGGCCGCGTCGTGCGGCGCCTCGAACGGCACGCCCGCGCGCGTCGCGTCGATCGCGGCCTGCTGCGCGGCGAGCACGATGTCGTACAGCGTGCGCTGCGCGGGCGAGAAGCGGCCGTTGGCCGGGAACGTGCGGGTGATGTCCGACGCATAGCCGTCGAGTTCGCAGGCGGCGTCGATCAGGATCAGGTCGCCGTCTCGCGCGGCCGCGTTGCCGGCCGGATAGTGCAGCACGCACGCATTCGCGCCGGCCGCGACGATCGAACCGTACGCGGGCGCCTGCGCGCCGTGCTTGCGGAACAGGTACAGCAGCTCGGCCTCGAGCTCGTATTCGCGGATGCCGGGGCGGCACACCTGCATCGCCCGGCGGTGCGCGAGCGCGGAGATGTGCGCGGCGCGCATCATGATCGCGAGTTCGTGTTCGTCCTTCACGAGCCGCATGTCGTCGAGCAGCGGCGTGAGGTCGAGCAGCGCGTCCGGCGCGGCGACGCCCGTGCGTGCCTGCGCGCGCACCGCGTCGATCCAGCCTGCGAGCTGGCGCTCGAAGTCGGCCGATGCGCCGAACCGGTAGTGCACGGTGCCCGCATCGGCGAGCAGGCGCGGCATTTCGGTGTCGATCACGTCAACCGCGAATGCCGCATCGAAGCCGAACGCGTCGCGTGCGGCGTCGGGACCGTAGTGAAAGCCTTCCCAGATCTCGCGGTCGACGTTCTTGCCGCGGCAGAACAGGATCGATTCCGGCGCCCCGTGCGGCGCGGCCGCGTTCAGCACGAGCACGGCATCCGGCTCGGTGAAGCCCGTCAGGTAATGGAAATAGCTGTCGAACCGATACGGGTAGGCCGTATCGCGGTTGCGCAGCATTTCCGGCGCGGTGGGGACGATGGCGACGCCGCCGCCCGCGGCACGCAGTGCGGCAAGCACGCGTTCGCGGCGCTGGCGGTAGACGTCGACGGCGATGGCGGTATCGAGGGGCGCATTCATCGTGCGATTGTAGCGCCGCGCGACGCGGTGCGTGAGAGTGGGGCCGCAAGCCGCTCCGGCCAAGGCCCGCGCGGCGGCTGTTGCAAACCATCCACAGGCCGGACGGGCGATTTTCTACCCGGCCGCGCGTGCCGGTTATGATCGGCGACAACGTATACTCTCGGCGGTTCCCTTGAAAAGGCAGATGATGAAATTAATCGGTTCGCTCAGCAGCCCGTACGTCCGAAAGGCGCGGATCGTGCTTGCTGAAAAGAAGATCGACTACAAGCTGGAGCTCGAGAACGTGTGGGCGCCGGAGACGGATATTCATGCATCGAATCCGCTCGGCAAGGTCCCGTGCCTCGTGATGGAAGACGGCGCCGCGGTGTTCGATTCCCGCGTGATCTGCGAATACGTCGATACGCTGTCGCCGGTCGGCAAGCTGATTCCGCCGTCGGGCCGCGAGCGCGTCGAAGTGCGCTGCTGGGAAGCACTGGGCGACGGCGTGCTCGACGCGGCGGTCGCGATCCGTCTCGAACACACGCTGCGGGAAGAAGGGCAGCGCAGCGCGAGCTGGATCGCGCGCCAGCAACGCAAGATCGACGACGCGCTCGTCGCGATGTCGCAGGGTCTCGGCGGCAAGACGTGGTGCGTCGGCAATCATTACACGCTCGCCGACATCGCACTCGGCTGCGCGCTCGGCTATCTCGATTTCCGGATGCCCGAGCTCGACTGGCGCGATCGCCACCCGAACCTCGACAAGCATTTCGTGAAGCTGCAGCAGCGGCAGTCGTTCGCCGATACGCTGCCGCAGAACTGAGCCGCGGCCCGGCCTTCACGCATTCGGCAGACGAAAGAAAAGCGCCCCGCGGGGCGCTTTTCTTTTTGCCGCGCCGGCCGCCGCTAGCGCGGCGCCGGCCGCGCGCGTCACTCGATCGACGCGTACACGGCTTCGCCGAGCGAGAACGAATCGCTGCGCGCGATCGGCCACCACTTGTCGTACAGGGACAAGCCGCAGGTCTGGCCGTCGAGCAGCGCACCGGGTTTCAGGTATTTCAGCAGTTGCGACATCAGTCGCACCTCGTGCGGCGCGACCCGCTGCACGATGTGATGCGCGCGCAGCTCGGACGGATGCGCGAGGCCGGCCGCCTGCACGAGTTCCTGCAGCGCATGCAGCGTATTGCGGTGGAAGTTGTACACGCGCTCGGCCTTGTCGGGCACGACGAGCGCGCGCTGGCGCACCGGGTCCTGCGTCGCGACGCCGGTCGGGCAGCGGTCGGTGTGGCAGTGCTGCGCCTGGATGCAGCCGACCGCGAACATGAAGCCGCGCGCCGAGTTCACCCAGTCCGCGCCGATCGCGAGCGTGCGTGCGATGTCGAACGCGGTGATGATCTTGCCGCTCGCGCCGAGCTTCACGCGGTCGCGCACGCCGATCCCGACGAGCGTGTTGTGCACGAGCAGCAGCCCTTCCTGCAGCGGCACGCCGACGTGGTCGGTGAATTCGAGCGGCGCCGCGCCCGTGCCGCCTTCCGCGCCGTCGACGACGATGAAGTCGGGCACGATGCCCGTCTCGATCATCGCCTTCGCGATCCCGAAGAATTCCCACGGGTGACCGATGCACAGCTTGAAGCCCGTCGGCTTGCCGCCGGACAGCGTGCGCAGCCGCTCGACGAATTCGAGCAGCCCGCGCGGCGTCGAGAATTCCGAGTGCGTCGCGGGCGAGATGCAGTCCTTGCCCATCGGCACGCCGCGCGTTTCGGCGATTTCCGGCGTGATCTTCGCGGCCGGCAGCACGCCGCCGTGACCGGGCTTCGCGCCCTGCGACAGCTTCACCTCGATCATCTTGACCTGCGGATCGGCGGCCTGCTTCGCGAACTTGTCGGGGTTGAACGTGCCGTCTTCGTTGCGGCAGCCGAAGTAGCCGGACGCGATTTCCCAGATGATGTCGCCGCCGTGCTCGCGGTGGTACTTCGACAGCGAGCCTTCGCCGGTATCGTGCGCGAAGCCGCCTTTCTTCGCGCCGAGGTTCAGCGAGCGGATCGCGTTCGCGGACAGCGAGCCGAAGCTCATCGCCGAGATGTTGAAGATCGAAATGTCGTACGGTTGCGCGCGATTCGCGCCGACGCGGATGCGGAAGTCGTGGCTCGGCAGCTTCGTCGGCGCGAGCGAATGGCTGATCCATTCGTGCGCGACGGCCTTCACGTTCAGCTCGGTGCCGTACGGACGATTGTCCGCGACGTTCTTCGCGCGCTGGTAGACGAGGCTGCGCTGCGCGCGCGAGAACGGCTTTTCGTCGGTGTCGTCCTCGACGAAGTACTGGCGGATTTCAGGTCGGATGAATTCGAACAGGAAGCGGAAGTGGCCCCAGAGCGGGTAATTCCGGAGGATCGCGTGGCGGTCCTGCTTCAGGTCGTACAGGCCGAGCGCGACGAGGGCGATGGGGACGACGATCCACAGCCAGGAAAGAACGTGGGCCGACGCGAGCGCGGCCGCTGCGACGAGCAGCAGCACGGCACACCACATCGCGAGGTAGCGGCGTGAAAGCATGGGGGACTCCATAAGAATCTTGAAATACCGCCATGCGTACGCTGCGAAGGCGGCGCGCCGGCCGCGGCGGAATCGTGTTCCGCCGGACGCGGCGTGCCGCAAGTCTAAACCGAATGGATGTCAGCGTGCTTCGGCGAGCGCCGGCGCGTGGCCCGCCGGTGCAGCCTGGCCGGGTTGGCCGGTGGCCGCGAACTCGATGATGCCGCCGCCGAGGCAGATCTCGCCGTCGTACAGCACGGCCGACTGGCCGGGCGTGACGGCCCACTGCGCGTCGTCGAACGCGAGCGAGAAGCGCGCTTCGCCTGCCGGGCCGGCTGCCGCGGCCCGGCCATCCGCGGCCCGGCCGAACGTGCACGCCGCGTCGGCCTGCCGGTAGCGCGTCTTCGCGCCGCACGCGAAGCCGTCCGCCGGGGGCTCGCCGGCGACCCAGCTCACGTTGCCGGCGACGAGCTCGCGCGACAGCAGCCACGGATGATCGTGACCCTGCACGACGTACAGCGTGTTCGTCGCGATGTCCTTCGCGGCGACGAACCACGGCTCGCCGCTGCCGCTCTTGCTGCCGCCGAGGCCGATGCCCTTGCGCTGGCCGAACGTATAGAACGCGAGGCCGATGTGCTCGCCGACGACCTTGCCGTCGGGCGTCTTCATCGGGCCGGGTTTCGTCGGAAGATAGCGGTTCAGGAAATCGCGGAACGGCCGTTCGCCGATGAAGCAGATGCCGGTCGAATCCTTCTTCTTCGCATTCGGCAGCCCGATCTGCGCGGCGATCTCGCGCACCTTCGTCTTCGGGATCTCGCCGAGCGGGAACATCGTCTTCGACAGTTGCGCCTGGTTCAGCCGGTGCAGGAAGTACGACTGGTCTTTCGTATGATCGAAGGCCTTCAGCAGTTCGAAACGCCCGTCGCGCTCGCGCACGCGCGCATAGTGGCCGGTCGCGATCATTTCCGCGTCGAGCGACATCGCGTGGTCGAGGAACGCCTTGAACTTGATCTCGGCGTTGCACAGCACGTCGGGGTTCGGCGTGCGGCCGGCCGAGTATTCGCGCAGGAACTCGGCGAACACGCGGTCCTTGTATTCGGCGGCGAAGTTGACGGCTTCCACGTCGATGCCGATCAGGTCGGCCACGGACACGACGTCGATCCAGTCCTGGCGCGTCGAGCAGTACTCGCCGTCGTCGTCGTCTTCCCAGTTCTTCATGAACAGGCCGACCACGTCGTAGCCTTGTTCCTTCAGCAGCCACGCGGTCACCGACGAATCGACGCCGCCCGACATGCCCACCACTACACGGCGCTTGCTCATTTGCCGACCGCCTGACGTTCGAATGCCTCGGGGCGCGGGGCGACCGAATGCGTGTGCACGAAATCGAGCGGAATGCGCCGCCCGGCGAGATAGTCGTCGACGCAGCGCATCACCGCGGGCGAACGATGGCGCTCGCTGCAGGCGCGCAGTTCGTCGGCCGTCATCCACAGCGTGCGGACGATGCCGTCGTCGAGCACATGGCCCGCGACCGGTTCGCCGGCGGTGCCGCAGAACGTGAAGCGCAGGTAGGTCGCGCCGGCGCTGCCGGGGCGATCGTAGTGCGCGAGATAGACGCCGACGAGCGCGTCGGGCGTGAACGGGCGCGCGGTTTCCTCGAGCGTTTCGCGGATCACGGCGTCGGCCAGCGTTTCGCCGGCTTCGAGATGACCGGCCGGCTGGTTGATGCGCAGGCCCGTCGAGGTTTCTTCCTCGATCACGAGAAAGCGGCCGGCGCGCTCGACGAGCGCGGCGACCGTCACATGCGGGGTCCAGATTTCGGGTTTCATGGTTCGGCATTTTACCGGTTGCGCCCGAACGTTGCCGGTCTTCGTCAGACGATCCGACCCTCTCGGATCGTCCGTCCCGGCGCTGCGTGACGACGCTGCGTGGCGGCGCGGGTCAAGCGCCTGTCGCATTCGAGCACGATCGTGCGGAAAGTGCTGGCGCGACCATCGCTTTCGGTTAAAGTGCAGCGTGAAAGCCGTTGCTCGTGAGCCGGTATGTCAGCCTGTCCGGCTCGTTGTGCAGTAAAGATCGCAAGAAAAGAAATACTGACAATGACTGGAGGGACTGACGATGCATATTGGAGTGCCTGCTGAAACGCGGGCCAACGAGGCGCGTGTGGCTGCGACGCCGGAAACCGTGAAGAAATACGCGGCGGCCGGCCATCGCGTCAGTATCGCGAAAGGGGCCGGCAGCGCAGCCAGCTATCCCGACGAAGCCTATGCGGCCGTCGGCGCCGAATTGACCGACCAGTCGGCCGCGTTTGACGCCGATCTCGTCCTGAAGGTCCAGGCGCCCACCGACGCCGAACTGCCGTTGCTCAAGCGCGGCACCGTGCTGATCGGCATGCTCGAGCCGTTCAACGGCGAGCAGGCGGCGAAACTCGCCGCGGCCGGCGTGACCGGTTTCGCGCTCGAGGCCGCGCCGCGCACGACGCGTGCGCAGAGTCTCGACGTACTGTCGTCGCAGGCGAACATCGCCGGCTACAAGGCCGTGCTGGTGGCCGCGTCGCTGTATCCGCGCTTCATGCCGATGCTGATGACGGCCGCGGGCACCGTGAAGGCGGCGCGCGTGCTGATTCTCGGCGCGGGCGTCGCGGGCCTGCAGGCGATCGCGACCGCAAAGCGGCTGGGCGCGGTGATCGAGGCGTCCGACGTGCGGCCGGCCGTGAAGGAGCAGATCGAGTCGCTCGGCGCGAAATTCCTCGACGTCCCGTTCGAAACCGACGAAGAGCGCGAAGCCGCGCAGGGTGTGGGCGGCTATGCGCGCCCGATGCCGGCATCGTGGCTCGGCCGCCAGGCCGCGCTCGTGCACGAGCGTGCGAGGCAGGCCGACATCGTGATCACCACCGCGCTGATTCCCGGGCGCCCGGCGCCGACGCTGATCTCGGTCGACACCGCGCAGGCGATGAAGCCCGGCTCGGTGCTCGTCGATCTCGCGGCCGGCCGCGGCCCGGAAATCGACGGCCGCAGGGGCGGCAACTGCCCGCTGACCGTCGCCGACCAGGTGATCGTGCACAACGGCGTGACGATCGCCGGCTACACGAATCTCGCGTCGATGGTCGCGTCGGACGCGTCGGCGCTGTACGCGCGCAACCTGCTCGACTTCACGAAGCTGATCGTCACGAAGGAAGGCACGCTGAACGTCGACCTGACCGACGACATCGTCGCCGCGACGCTGCTGTGCCGCGACGGTGAAGTCACGCGCAAATAACGGAGGAGACCATGGAAGTCATCAATCACACGGTGATCAACGTGATCATCTTCGTGCTGGCGGTGTACGTCGGCTACCACGTCGTCTGGAACGTCACGCCGGCGCTGCATACGCCGCTGATGGCCGTGACCAACGCGATCTCGGCGATCGTGATCGTCGGCGCGATGCTCGCGGCGGCGCTCACCGTCGGCGCGACCGGCAAGTTCTTCGGCACGCTCGCGGTCGCGCTCGCGGCCGTCAACGTGTTCGGCGGCTTTCTCGTGACGAGGCGAATGCTCGAGATGTTCCGCAAGAAGGAGCCCAAGCGCATCGAGGGCGGCAAGGAGGGCGCGCGATGAGCATGAACGTCGTTACGCTGCTGTACCTCGTCGCCTCGGTGTGCTTCATCCAGGCGCTGAAGGGCCTGTCGAATCCGAAGAGCGCGCGGCGCGGCAACCTGTTCGGGATGGTCGGGATGGCCATCGCGATCCTCACGACGATCGCGCTGATCGTCAAGCAGGCCGCGTGGCTCGGCGCGAACCTGCCGCTCGGCCTCGCGCTCGTGCTCGGCGCGCTGATCGTCGGCGGCGGCGTCGGGGCGTTCGTCGCCGCGCGCGTCGAGATGACGAAGATGCCCGAGCTCGTCGCGGCCATGCACTCGCTGATCGGTCTCGCGGCCGTGTGCATCGCATATGCGGTGGTGTCGGAGCCCGAAGCGTTCGGCCTCGTGCCGCAGGACGCGGTGTCGTCGAGCTTCATCCCGTACGGCAACCGCGTCGAGCTGTTCATCGGCACGTTCGTCGGCGCGATCACGTTCTCCGGTTCGGTGATCGCGTTCGGCAAGCTGTCGGGCAAGTACAAGTTCCGGCTGTTCCAGGGCGCGCCGGTCGTGTACGCGGGCCAGCACCTGATCAACCTGATGCTCGCGATCGCGATGCTCGGCTTCGGCATCCTGTTCTTCATCACGCAGGCGTGGCTGCCGTTCATCATCATGACGGCGATCGCGTTCGTGCTCGGCGTGCTGATCATCATCCCGATCGGCGGCGCGGACATGCCGGTGGTCGTGTCGATGCTGAACTCGTACTCGGGCTGGGCGGCGGCCGGCATCGGCTTCTCGCTGAACAACGCGATGCTGATCATCGCCGGTTCGCTGGTCGGCTCGTCGGGCGCGATCCTGTCGTACATCATGTGCCACGCGATGAACCGCTCGTTCTTCAACGTGATCCTCGGCGGCTTCGGCGGGGAAGCGGCGGCCGGCGGCGCGGCGGGCGCGCAGGAGCAGCGGCCGGTGAAGTCGGGTTCGGCCGACGACGCGGCGTTCATGCTCGGCAACGCGGAATCGGTCGTGATCGTGCCGGGTTACGGGCTCGCCGTCGCCCGTGCGCAGCACGCGCTGAAGGAGCTGACCGACAAGCTGGTCGAGAAGGGCATCGACGTGAAGTACGCGATCCACCCGGTCGCCGGCCGGATGCCGGGCCACATGAACGTGTTGCTCGCGGAAGCGGAAGTGCCGTACGAGATCGTGCACGAGATGGAGGACATCAACGGCGAATTCGGCCAGGTGGACGTGGTGCTCGTACTCGGCGCGAACGACGTCGTGAACCCGGCCGCGAAGAACGATCCGAAATCGCCGATCGCGGGGATGCCGATCATCGAGGCGTACAAGGCGCGCACGGTGATCGTCAACAAGCGTTCGATGGCGGCCGGCTACGCGGGCCTCGACAACGATCTGTTCTACATGGACAAGACGATGATGGTGTTCGGCGATGCGAAGAAGGTCATCGAGGACATGGTGAAGGCGGTCGAGTAGCGCACGCCGAGACTATGCGGCGCCCGCTTCGATGCGCGGGCGCCGCGCCGGCACAGGCCCGACCGGCGCAAGCCGGCCGGGTTTTTTTCATGGTGCGACGCGTTGCGCGATGCAGGCGGCGATCGCGTCGCGTACGCGCACGATCGCCGGGTCGCGCTGCGTGCTCGTGCGCCAGCCGATTTCGACCGGATAGCGCGGCAGGTCGATCGGGCACGCGAGTGCGCGCAGCGCGGTCGATTGCGCGATCGCGCGGGCCGCATGCGCGGGAATCGTCGCGACTGCGTCGGAGCCGGCGAGCAGGTACGGCAGCGCGGCGAAATGCGTGGTCGACGCCGCGACGCGCCGCTGGTGGCCGAGCGCGGCCAGCGCCTCGTCGACGATCCCGATCACGCCGCCCGACGATACGAGCAGGTGGTCGCGCCGCAGGAACTCGGCGAGCGTCAGCGTGCGCGGCGTCCGCGCGCGGCCGGCCGGATCGATCAGGCACGCATATCCGCCCGTCGCGACCGCGCGCCGGCTGAGCCCGTTCGCCGAGAAGCCGCCCGATGCGATCGCGAGATCGACGCCGTGCCGCAGCAGCGCGTCGCCGGCGATGCCGCTGTGGGTCTGCCGGAAGATCAGCCGGATGCCGGCGGCTTCTTGCGCGAGCGCATCGATCAACGCGCGGCCGAGCGCGATCTCGAAGTCGTCGGACAGCCCGATCGAGATCGTGCGGCCGACGCGGTCGCCGCCGTCGGCCGCGATCGCGAGGCTTTCGCGGCAACGGTCGAGCGCGTCCGACAGGATCGGCTTCAACTCGTCCGCGCGCGGCGTCGGCGCGAGCCCGCGGCCGGTGCGCACGAACAGCGGATCGGCATAGATCACGCGCAGCCGCCCGAGCGCCGCGCTGACCGCCGACTGCGTGAGGTCGAGCCGCAGCGCCGCGCGGCTCGCGCCGCCTTCCTCGTACAGCGCCTCGAACACCTTCAGCAGGTTCAGGTCGAGCGCGGCGATATCATCCATATTCATGACACATATCGTTCCATCGATTTGATCGATGGCATCTTATCGATAAAGATGGCGACATCCCATTCACCGGAGACGCCTTCATGTCCACGTCAGTCATCGCCGCGCTGCAGATCGGCGCATCGCCCGCCGGCACGCGCGCCACGCTCGACACGATCCTCGGCTACGAAACCGCGATCCGCGACAGCGGCGCGTCGCTGGTCGTGCTGCCCGAGGCCGTGCTCGGCGGCTATCCGAAAGGCGAAATCTTCGGCACGCGGCTCGGCTACCGGCTGCCCGAAGGACGCGACGCATATGCGCGCTACGCCGCGCAGGCGATCGACGTGCCGGGGCCGGAAACCGACGAGCTGGCCGCGCTGTCGCAGCGCACCGGCGCGAGCCTCGTGGTCGGCGTGATCGAGCGCGGCGGCAGCACGCTGTACTGCACGGCGCTGTTCTTCGATCCGCGCGACGGGCTCGTCGCGAAGCACCGCAAGCTGATGCCGACCGGCACCGAACGGCTGATCTGGGGGCAGGGCGACGGCTCGACGCTGTCCGTCGTCGAGACGGCCGCGGGCCGCGCGGGCGCCGCGATCTGCTGGGAGAACCACATGCCGCTGCTGCGCTGCGCGATGTACGCGAAAGGCGTGCAGATCTGGTGTGCGCCGACCGTCGACGAGCGCGACGTGTGGCAGAGCTCGATGCGGCACATCGCGCACGAAGGGCGCTGCTTCGTCGTGAGCGCGTGCCAAGTGCAGCCGTCGCCGCGCGCGCTCGGCATCGACGTGCCGGGTTGGGACCCCGAGCGGCCGCTGATTCGCGGCGGCAGCGTGATCGTCGGGCCGCTCGGCGACCTGCTGACGGAGCCGCTGATCGGCGAGGCCGGGCTCGTGACCGCCCGTATCGACACCGACGAGCTCGTGCGGGCGCGCTACGACTTCGACGTCGTGGGCCACTACGCACGTGCGGACGTGTTTTCGCTGCACGTCGACGAGCGGCCGAAGCGGCCGGTGGTGTTCGGCGGGTAACGAAAGTGGAGGCGGGCGCCGCATGGCGCCCGGAAAACGAAGGGCGGCGGCCGCCCGCCGCGCCGCGTCAGCGCATCGGCGCTTCCGCGATCCGCATGTAGTCGGCGATCCGCCGGCCCTCCATGTCCGGAAACTGCTCGTGTACGGTGATGTCGCCCATCCGCGCGATGTCGAAGGTGCGAAAATCGTCGCGCAGCTCGCACCACGCGCCGATCGTCCAGCGCCCGCCCCAGTAGACGAGCCCGAGCGGCCAGACGCGGCGCTGCGAATGCGCGCCGAGCCGGTCGCGATAGTCGAAGCTGACGATGTGGCGCGTGTCGATCGCCTGGTGGATCGCGTCGACCTTCGCGCAAAACGTCGCGTCGATGTGGAACGACGGCGCGAACACGGGCAGCCGGTCGAGCGCCGTACGCTTGTCGGCCGGCATCGCCGACGCGATCTTCGCGAGCGCCGAGCGCGCGCCGCTCGCGAAGCGCGCACCGCCCCAGGTCTCGAGCATGCGCGCGCCGGTGGCGAGCGCCGCCAGCTCCTCGGCCGTGAACGTGAGCGGCGGCAGGCTCGCGTTGCGGTTCAGCCGGTAGCCGATGCCGGCCTCGCCTTCGATCGGCACGCCTGACAGTTGCAGGTCGCGTACGTCGCGGTAGACCGTGCGCGGCGACACCGACAGCCAGTCGGCCAGCTGCTGCGCGGTCGTGAGACGACGCCCGCGCAACAGCTCGGCGATCTGGAACAGGCGGTCGGCACGGCGGGTCATGACAGCACCTCGATTCCTCTGGCTACGGGGACTTCGCGATGATAGCGCCGCGCCGGCCCGCTGACCGCTGCGCTCAGTGGCATTTCGGCGCGTGCAGGCCGACGCGGTTGCCTTCCGTGTCGATCAGGTAGCCGACGTAGCCGTAGTTGTTCGGCAGCTCGACGACGGAGCCCTGCACGACGCCGCCCGCGCGCTTCGCGCGTTCGAGCGCCGCGACGACCGACTCGCCGGCGTTCAGGTAGACGAGCACGCCGTTCGCGCTCGGCTTCATCTGCTGCGGATCGAACACGATGCTGCCACCCGTGCTCGATGCGTCGCGATCGAACGTCGCCATCGGCACGCCGCCGATGACCTCGCGCTGCAACGTGGTTTGCAGCACGGTTTCGTAGAAGCGGATCGCGCGGTCGAAATCGAGGGACGGAATGTCGAACCAGGCGATCGCGCGTTCCACGGTTGCAGTGGCGGTTGCTGACGTCATGACGAGCTCCTTGTGTTGCGTTGTTATTCGGATTCGGTGGGGAAACCAGCCTGCATTGCGCCGGGATTGCAGTGTGATCGCGGGCTGCTGACACCGTATTGTCAGTAGAGTTGTCACCCTTGACATGCAACCATTTGGTTGCATAATAAGGCCGTTGACCCGGGAGCGGCATGGACCTCGTTTTCAAGGCGCTGGCCGATGCCACGCGCCGTCGGTTGCTCGATCTGCTGTACGCAAAAAACGGCCAGACCGTGTCCGAGCTGTGCGACGGGCTCGCGATGAGCCGGCAGGCCGTGAGCAAGCATCTCGCGCTGCTCGAGGCCGCGAATCTCGTCGCGACGACGTGGCGCGGCCGGGAGAAGCTGCATTACCTGAATCCGGTGCCGATCCATGACATCGCACAACGCTGGATCGGCAAGTTCGAGCGTCAGCGCCTGCAGGCGCTGGCGGACCTCAAGCGGGGGCTGGAAGCGCCCCGCGACACGGGAGACGACGATGGGTAATCCCGACTTCGTGTACGTGACCTTCATTGCGGCCACGCCCGAGCGCGTGTTCGACGCGCTGACCAACGCCGAGCTGACGAAGGACTACTGGGTACGGCATCGCAACGCGTCGCCCGACTGGCGGCCGGGTTCGCGGTGGGAACATCAGGACTACGACGATCCGTCGCGGGTCGACATCGTCGGCGAAGTGGTCGAGAACGATCCACCGCGCCGGCTGGTCGTCACATGGCGCACGCCGTCGGGGGAGGGCGGGGAATCTCGCGTGACCTATCTGGTCGAGCCGCACGAGGGCGTCGTGAAGCTGACCGTCACGCACGACGGGCTGGTGCCCGGTTCGGAGATGGACCGCGGGATTCGCGGCGGCTGGCCGGTCGTGCTGTCGAGCCTGAAGACGCTGCTCGAGACGGGGCATGCCCTGCCGTTCACGATGGCGCGCTGGTCGCAGTCGAAGCATTGACCGGCTGCGGAAAAGCACAGGGGCCGCGATGGCGGCCCCTGCACGTCGTGGCTTGCACAAGCGCACGGATGGCTTACGCGTCGCCCTCCGGCGCGGCCGGGCGTGCCTTCACGCTGCCGGCGATCAGATCGAAGCGGAACAGCCGGCATTCGAGCGCGCCGTTGAACAGCGGCGTCTTGGCCGATTCGCGCAGGCGCAACTGGCCCGGCAGCGAACGGTCGGACGTCAGCAGGAACGCCTGCCAGCCCGTGAAGCGCTGCTTCAGCGCATCGCCGAGCGCGTTGAAGAACTCGCTGTCCGGCGCGTCGGTGTGCGTGCGACGGAATGCGTCGTCGTTGCCGCGGTTGCGGCCGGTTTCGCGCACCTCGCCGCGCGCGCTGCGGCCGCGCACTTCGATCCGCTCGCCGTACGGCGGGTTCGCGAGGAGGATGCCTGGCCCGTCGCACGGCGGCGTCATCCCGCGCGCATCGACCTGCTTGAGCCACACCGACGGCACGCCCGAGCGCTCGAGGTTCGCGCGCGCCTTCTCGAGCATGTCGCCGGAGATGTCGCTGCCGTACACGCCGAGCGCGTCGCCGCGCCTGGCCCGCGCCGCGCGCTTCGCGTCGAGCGCCGGGACCTTCAGCCCCTGCCACGCGGTGATGTCGTACTGCTTGAGCTTTTCGAAGCCGAACCGGCGCTCGACGCCGGGCGCCACGCCGAGCGCGATCTGCGCGGCTTCCGCGAGGAACGTGCCGCTGCCGCACATCGGGTCGTACAGCGCGGTGCCGGGCGTCCAGCCGGTCAGGCGCAGGATGCCGGCCGCGAGGTTCTCGCGCAGCGGCGCCGCGCCCTTGTCGAGACGCCAGCCGCGCTTGAACAGCGGCTCGCCCGACGTATCGAGGTACAGCGTGCATTCGCCCGCCGTCAGGAACGCGAACACGCGCACGTCCGGCGCACCGGTGTCGATGCTCGGGCGCGCGCCGGTCTTGTCGCGCATCCGGTCGCAGATCGCGTCCTTCACGCGCAACGTCGCGAATTCGAGGCTTTTCAGCGGCGACTTGATCGCGGTGATGTCGACGCGCAGCGTCTGCGTGGCCGCGAACCAGCGCTCCCACGGTTGCTCGAGCGCGAGCGCATAGACGTCCTGCTCGTTGCGGTACGCGCGGTGCGCGATCTTCAGCAGGATCCGGCTCGCGATCCGCGAATGGAGGTTCGCGGCCATGCCGGCGGCCCAGCCGCCGCTGAAATGGACGCCGCCCGGCACCTGCGCGCCCGCGGTGAACGGCGCGCCGTTCAGGTGGCGGCCGGCGATTTCGGCCAGCTCGGCGGCAAGCGCCGCTTCGAGGCCGCGCGGGCAGGGGGCGAAGAATTCGAACAGGGTGGGCGAGGACATAAGGCGGGTGAGGACGTGCAAAAGTCCACTATTGTACGCGGCGCGGCCGACCGGGGCCGGCGTTTCGGCGCGGCGGCGCCGGCGCGACGGCCGCTCGCGCGTGCCGGGAGGACGGCGACGGGCACCGGCGGGGCGCCGCTGCCCGCCGCAGCTCAGTGCGCGCCCGGCTGGCCGGCGCGCGCGGCCGGGGTGCCCGCCGGCCAGAACAGCGCGAGCGGATTCGACAGCACCGTGCGGACGATCGCGGCGACGAGCGCGCGCACCTTGGTCGGGCGCAGGCTGCGCGAGCGCACGGCCATCGTGAACGCGAGTGCGAAGCTCACGAGCACGTTGAGGAAGGCCATGCTGAGCACGCCGGCGCCGGCCCACCACAGTTCGGGCGTGCCGAGCGCATCCTTGCCCAGTACGCCGAGCGCGATCCCGATCGAGCCGGCCGACAGCGTCACGTGCCGCACCTCGAACGGGAACATGAACACGGTGACGATCGCCGGGACGAGGCCGAGCATCAGGCCGAGGCCGACGTTCGCGACCACGCCGGCGACGTTCGATCGGCAGAAATGCGCGAGCTTCGCGGCGCCGGCCGCGCCGAGCGTCAGGCGCAGCCGGCGGTTGTACGCGAGCGCATCGCCGACGCGGTGCAGCACGAACCAGTTGTCGGCCCAGCCCGCGAGCAGACTCGACGCCCACAGCAGCACGCCCGTGAGCGCCGCATAGAACGGCGTCGGGCCGAGCAGCGAGAACGAATGCAGCGTCGCGTGCGCCTTCTCCGGCGAGATCAGGTTCGTATGCGCGACGTTGGCCGCGAACAGCTGCACGAGCAGGCACACGGGCAGCACGACGACCACGTTCCCGGAAATCGCGGCCGCCTGCGTGCGGATCAGTGCGATCACCGACGCGACGAACGCCTTCACGCCTTCCTCGTGACCGGTGTCGTCGAGCTCGCGCGCGAGCGTCGGCGCGGTCATCGCGGGCTGCTTGGTCGCGAGCGTGAAATGCAGGAAGTGCATCAGCATGAAGCTGGCCGCGTAGTTGATGCCCGCCAGCAGCCCTTCGAGCATCGACTGCAGGTGCGCACCCGTGATCGCGAACTTCACGCACACGGTCGCGACCGTGACGAGGCCGCCGCCCGCGGCCATCCGCAGCATCTTCAGGTACTCGGCCCGGCCGCGCGAGATGTAGTGCTCGCCGGTGTCCGCGTTGGTCTCGACGAGCTTGCGTGCGAACAGCGAGAAGTTGCTGCGCACGAGGTGCGCGACGCTCTGGCTGCTCTGGTTCGCGTCGACGAGCTCGGCGGTCAGGTGCGCCATGCCGTGCAGGTCGTCGCGCGCCATCCACGCGTTGAGCAGCATTTCCGCGCGCAGGATGCGCATGCGCATCCGCTCGACCTGGAACACGATGTCGACCGACACGCCGTTGCGGTACAGGTGCGCGAACACGTTGTCGACGGCGATCCGGCATTCGTCGAGCAGCACGCGCAGGTAGTTCACCTCGTGCAGCAGCTTGCTCGGATCGCCGCCGTCCTCGACGGCCGCGTGCGCGGTCTCGACCGCGAGCATCGCGCGCGTGAGGCGGTAGAACGGCTGCGATTCGAGCGGCTTGCGCGCATCGTCGTCGGACAGCCGGCTGCGCACCGTCTGCGACAGGCCGGTCGAGCTGATCTGGCAGGTCAGGTTGTGCAGCGCGGCCAGCAGGTCGCGCGAGAACGAGCCGGGCTCGTGGCGCTCCTCGTCGGTGACGTCGAACGAGAGCAGCTCGGCGAGACGCGCGAGCAGGTCGTCGGGCAGCGCGTCGATCCATTTCGCGTCCTCGGGCGTCGGGAACATCAGCGTGAACAGCGCCGACAGTTCGCGGCGGTTCGGCGCGGGCGGGATCAGCGACGAATCGATCCGCTCGAACAGCGCGCCGAAGAAGCCCGAATGCACGGGCATGCCGGCGTCGCACAGCAGCGAGATGCCGTCGCACTCGCGCAGGATGCCGCGCAGGATGCGCGCGGCGTGCGCTTTCCATGCGGGGTTGCGATCGAGCACGTGGAACAGGTAGCGCAGCCGCGCATGGGCGGGATAGGCCCGCGTGTCGGCGTCGCGCTCGGCCGGCGCGTCCTGCACCGTGCCGTTGCGGCGCAGCCAGTGCGCGAGCTCGATCAGCCATTCGCTGCGCTCGGCGTACGACGCGTCGGCGTCGGCATGCGCGAGCAGCGCATCGAGCTGGTGACCGGCATTGCGCGACGCGCGCCACTTCTTGATCAGGGTCGTCAGGGAACGAAACATAAACGGAATAGCGAAAGCCCGTGACGGGCGGGTTCGGGATGCCGGCCGGGGAAACGGTGCGGCGCCGGGAGAACGGATGAGACGGGGCCGGTGCCGGACGGGGCGCGGCGACCCGCGATGCGATTGCCCCGCTGCGGTGCACGCCGACCGCGTGCAGGCGCCGGGGGCACGGCGGTCGGGCCGAACGCGGCCCGGCGCCACTGGCCGGTGCGCACGACGAACGGCGCGAGCCTGAAAGTGCGTAGGATCGTCAATCGGGCCGGAAAACGCAAGCCGACCGCGTTGCATGGCGCGGGTTCCGGCGGCTTTGACAAAGAATGTAAATGGCCGTTCTAAATGGCCGTCGGGCCGATGAAGGCGGTGCGCGAGGCCGGCTGCGGCGGCGTGCAGCCCGCGACGGGCGGCGCGCGGCCCGACGCGCCATTCGACACCGCGCGGGCGAACGCCGTGTCGAACGTTCGCCTGCGCGCCGTCCGCGTTCGCTTATGCGCCGGACTTGCCCGTCGCGCCGGCGTCGCCGCCGGACGTCGGGTTGGCCGGGCACGGCACGACCGGCGCGGCCGCCGTCTTGCTGCCGGCCGCGGGCGTGGCTGGCGCGCCGCGGCGCGCGGCCATCGCGCGCACGCCGTCCGCGGCCTGCGCGGCAATCGCGTCGAGCGCGCGCCGGTGGCCGGCGACGAGTGCGTCGTAGCCGTCGCCGACCGGTTCGGCGACGCTCGTGCGGCAGGTCATCACGGCCTGCGTGGCGAGCGAGCGCACGCTCCACACGGCGTCGACCGCGGCCCGCTTGCCGGGCCACGACTCGAAGCGCTGCACGTTCACGCTGATGCGGTACACGGGCACGCCGGCCGGATAGGCGGAATTCGCGACGTCGATCGTGCCGAGCCGAGCGGCGAGATCGTCCGACAGCGCGCGGCGGATCTCGTCGGCGGGCGGCGACGCCCAGCGTTCCTGCTCGAGCACGTCGACCTGCGCGGCGTTCTTCTGCACGACCAACTGGTTCTTCGCGACCTGCTCGGGCACGCCGACCGACGGCACCTCGATCAGGAACGCCGGATTGGCCGGCGCGGTGCGCAGCGGCGCCGCGGCGTCGGCCGGGCTGAGCGTGTAGAACCGCGCGGGCGGCGAGCTGCACGCGGCGAGCGCGAGTGCGGCGAAGACGGCCGCCGCGCCGCTCGCGAAACCGTTCACGCGTGTCGTCATGGTTTATCTCCTGGCTTGCCCTTGAGCAGCGATTCGGGGTGGCGCTCCAGATAGTCGGCGAGCGCGTTCAGCGATTGCAGCGTGCGCGTGAGTTCCTTCAGCGCGCCGCGCACGTCGGACTGCAGCGGCGAATCCTGCTGCAGCGTCGCCTCGGCGGTCGAGAAGGTCTGCTTCGCGGCCGACAGCGTGTCGCGCGCTTGCGGCGCGACCTGCGTGTCGAGCTGCTTGAACAGCTTGTCGGCGTTCGCGAGCGCGCTGTTCAGGTTCGCGCCGATCTGGTCGAACGGCACCTTGTCGAGCTTCTTCGCGATGTCGGCGACCTGCAACTGCAGCTCGTCGAGCGTATTCGGCACGGTCGGCAGCTCGAGCGGCTGGCGGGCCGTGTCGATCTTCACGGCCGGCGCCTTCGGGAAGAAGTCGAGCGCGACGTACAACTGGCTCGTCAGCAGGTTGCCGGTGCGCAGCTGGCCGCGCAGCCCGTGCTGGACGAGCCGCTCCACGATTTCGCGGCGCGCCGGTTCGCCCTTGCTCTCGATCGTCTCGCGGAAGCGGCGGCCGAGGCGCTCCGGATACACGTTCATCGTCACCGGCATCAGGAAGTTCTTCGTCTTCGGATCGAAGTCGATGCCGATGTTCGTCACTTCGCCGAGCACGATGCCGCGGAAGTCGACCGGCGCGCCGACGGCGAGCCCGCGCAGCGACTGGTTGAAGTTCATCACGACCTGCAGCGGCTGGCCGTCCGGGTCGCGCATCGCGTCGCCCTCGTCGGAGCCGAGACGGAACGTCGTGTTGTTCGGCGCGGTCGTGCCGCTGCCCTGGTTCGGCGGCGTCTGGAACGCGATGCCGCCGAGGATCACCGTCGCGAGCGACTGCGTGTTCAGCTTCAGGCCGCTCGAATCGAGCCGCAGATCGACGCCGCTCGCCTGCCACCAGCGCGTGTTCATGCCGACGTACTGGTCGTACGGTGCATTGACGAACACATTGAACGTGACGCCCGTGCCGTCCTTGTCGAGCGAGAAGCCGACCACCTGGCCGACCTGGACGCGACGGTAGTAGACCGGCGAGCCGATGTCGACCGAGCCGAGCGAATCGCCGCGCAGCACGTACTGCGTGCCTTTCTGGTCGCCCGTGACGGCGGGCGGCGTCTCGAGGCCGGTGAAGTCGGTCAGCGTGTCCTGCCCGTGACCGGCGTCGACGCCGATGTACGCGCCGGACAGCAGCGTGCCGAGCCCCGACACGCCGGTCGCGCCCACGCGCGGGCGCACGATCCAGAAGCGCGAACCCTGGACCGCGAAGTCCTCCGCTTCCTTCTTGAGCTGCACCTGGACCAGCACGCGCGACAGGTCCTTCGACAGCTTGATCGTCTTGACCGTGCCGATCTCGACGTCCTTGTACTTGACCTGGGTCTTGCCCGGCTCGAGCCCTTCGGCGCTGTGGAAGCTGATCGTGATTTCCGGGCCGCGCTCGCGCACGGACTTGATCACGAGGCCGATGCCGATCAGCGCGGCGATCAGCGGCACGAGCCAGACGAGCGACGGCAGCCAGCCGCTTTTCGTCGAGATCGCCGGATCGGGCGGCCGGGGCGCATCGTGCTGCGGGCCTTGTGGACTATTCATGGTGATTCCCTGAGGTTTCGACTGGATCCCAGATCAGGCGGGGATCGAACTGCATCGACGCCAGCATCGTCAGGATCACGACCGAGCCGAACGCGAGCGCGCCGGGGCCGGCCGTGATGACGGCGAGCGAACGGAAATGGACGAGCGCGACGGTCAGCGTCACGACGAAGATGTCGAGCATCGACCAGCGGCCGATGCGCTCGACGATCCGATAGAGGCGCGTGCGCTGCAGCGGCCGCCAGGCGGTGCGGCGCTGTGCGCTGATGACGAGGATCGTCAGGACGGCGAGCTTGAGCATCGGCACGAGAATGCTGGCGACGAACACGACCACGGCGAGCGGCCAGTCGCCGGACGTCCAGAAATAGATGACGCCGCTCATGATCGTGTCCTGCTGCGACCCGACGATCGACGACGTACGCATGATCGGCAGCAGGTTCGCCGGAATGTAGAGGATCGCGGCCGCGAGCAGCAGCGCCCACGTGCGCATGATGCTGTTCGGCGTGCGCACGTGAAGCGCGCTGCCGCAGCGCGCGCAATGCGCGTGCGGCCGGTCGATCGTCTGCACGAGCCCGCACGCGTGGCAGCTGGCGTAGCCCTCGCGGGCGGCGGTCGGCGTGGGCCTCGTCATCGGCGGGGCGTGTCCTGCAGCGGCGCGGCGGGGTCGGGCCGCGCCGGCGCGCGGCCGGCGCGCAGGTCGTCGGCGATGTCCCACACCGTGCGCGGGTCGAACATCAGCACGACGGCGGTCATCAGCGTGAGCGCGCCGAACGCGAACAGCGCCGCGTCGGGCACGACGCGCGCGAGGCTCACCATCTTCACGATCGTGACCACGATGCCGAGCATGAACACCTCGATCATCCCCCACGGCCGCACGAGCTGGATCGTGCGCAGCACGACGTTGAGGCCGGGCGGCACGATGCCGCGCCGGATCGGCAGCAGGACGTAAAGGAGCGCGGCCATCTCGACGAGCGGGAACAGCACGGTCGAGCAGAACACCATCACGCCGACGATCTCCATGTCCTGATGCCACAGCGCATCGATCGCGCCGATCAGCGTCGTCTGCACGCGCGTGCCGTTCAGGTCCATTTCGAGGATCGGGAACGCCTGCGCGATGACGAACGTGACGAGCGCCGCGACCGCGAGCGCGCTGATGCGCTCGATCTGCGTGGTGCTGTTGCGATAGAGCAGCGCGTCGCAGCGCGGGCAGCGTGCGATTTCGCGGCCGCTCAGGCGCGGTTTATGCAACAGTGCGTCGCATTCGTGGCAGGCAATCAGGTCGTATCGTTGCATGGAAAAGGCGGTGCTGCGACGGCCGGGGAACGCGTCGACGGGGCCGGAACCCGCGCCAATCTTACCAAAAGGGCTTTTTCGATGGGTCAAGGATCGTGCGTTGCGTGACCGGTCGGTAACATGACGGGAAGCCGTCAGCCGGCTGGCGCGCCTGTCCTCAGAGTCCGCGCGCGTCAAAAGGTTGCGGTAGCATGGCGCCCTCGACATGCGTCGGCCGAATTTACCGGCGCAGCCGTTCGCTGAACTGAGGAACCCAAGATGGCATCGAAATCGCCGCCGGCCGCGCCGGCACGCTACGCGCCTACCGCGATCGCCCTGCACTGGCTGATCGCGCTGCTGATCGTCTGCGGCTTCGCGCTCGGCTGGGTGATGACGGACATCCCCGGCTTCACGCCGACCAAGCTGAAGTACTTCTCGTGGCACAAGTGGATCGGCGTGACGGTGTTCGCACTCGCCGTCGTGCGCGTGCTGTGGCGGGCGACCCACGTGCCGCCGCCGCTGCCGGGCGACACGCCGGCGTGGCAGCGCGCGGCGTCGCACGGCGTGCACATGCTGCTGTACGTGCTGATGATCGTGATTCCGGCGACGGGCTACCTGTACAGCTCGGCGTCGAACATCCCGGTCGTCTATCTCGGCATCGTGCCGCTGCCGCGCCTGATCGACCCCGATCCGGCGCTCAAGGAAACCTTCAAGACGCTGCACGTGTCTTTGAATTACATTCTGCTTGCGCTCGTCGCGATGCACGTGCTCGCGGCGCTCAAGCATCAGTTGTTGGACCGCGACGGCCTGCTGTCGCGCATGCTTCCCTTTGCCAAATGAAGGATCCCATGAAAGTGTCTTTCTCCCGCTCCATGCTGACCGCGTTCGCCGCGGCGGCGTTTGTCGCGTCGGGCGCGGCGCATGCCGACGTCGATCTCGCGAAGAGCAAGGTGTCCGCCGTGTCGAAGCAGATGAACGTGCCGACCGAAGGCGCGTTCAAGAAGTTTTCCGCGCAGGTGAAGTTCGACCCGGCGAAGGCCGCGCAGGGCAGCGCGCAAATGACGATCGACGTCGCGAGCTTCGACCTCGGCGACAAGATGTACAACGACCAGGTCGCCGGCAAGGACTGGTTCGACGCGAAGACCTATCCGCAGGCGAGCTTCGTGTCGTCGGCGATCGCGCCGGCCGGCGGCAACAAGTACAACGTGACCGGCAAGCTGACGATCAAGGGCAAGACCGAGACCGTCACGGTGCCCGTCACGGTCGCGCAGAACGGCGCGACGCAGACGTTCGACGGCGTGCTGCCGATCAAGCGTTCGACCTTCAACGTCGGTACCGGCGAGTGGAAGGACACGTCGGTCGTCGCGGACGAAGTGCAGATCAAGTTCCATCTCGTCGCCACGAAGTAAGCGGCAGGTTGCCGCGTCCACTGAATGCCGCGCGAGGGCGCGGCGCCGTTCCCAGGAGAAAAGGTTTGAAAAAGCATCTGATCATCGCCGCCGGCGCGCTGGCCGCTTCGCTGTCGTTCTCGGCCTTCGCCGAAAGCGCGACCTACCAGTTCGACCCGAGCCACACGTACCCGAGCTTCGAGGCCGACCACTTCGGCGGCCTGTCGGTCTGGCGCGGCAAGTTCGACAAGTCGAGCGGCACCGTGACGCTCGATCGCGCGGCGAAGACCGGCACGGTCGACGTGACGACCGACATCGCGTCGATCCACACCGGCAGCGCAAAGCTCGACGAGCACCTGCAGACGGCCGAATTCTTCGATGCGGCGAAGTTCCCGCAGGCGAACTACAAGGGCACGATCAAGTTCGACGGCGACAAGCCGGTGTCGGTGGTCGGCAACCTGACGCTGCATGGCGTCACGAAGCCGCTCACGCTGAAGATCGATTCGTTCAAGTGCATGCCGCACCCGATGCTCAAGCGCGAAGTGTGCGGCGTCGACGCGGTCGGCGAATTCAGCCGCGACGATTTCGGTCTCGACTACGGCAAGCAGTACGGTTTCAAGATGAAGACGAAGCTGCTGATCACGGCCGAAGCGGTCAAGCAGCAGTAAGGCTCTCCTGCCGGGCCGGCCATCGTGCCGGCCCCTGCGGGCAAACCGCCGCGCTCCCGTTATCGGGGCGCGGCGGTTTTTTTGCGCGCCTATAATCGCCCGAGCGCAGCATGCGGCCATGCGGCGCCGGGCAGGCCGACGCCGCGACGGCGGCCGCCTCGAACAGAACGTACAACGACAAGGAGATCGCCGATGCATGCCGTCACGCAGTCCCGTTCCATTGCCTCGTCGCCGCGCGTCTGGCGCGCGGTGGTCGCCGCGTCGATCGGCAACGCGCTCGAGTGGTTCGATCTCGTCGTCTACGGTTTTTTCGCGGTGACGATCTCGAAGCTGTTCTTCCCCGCCGGCAACGACACCGTGTCGCTGCTGCTCACGCTCGGCACGTTCGGCGTGTCGTTCTTCATGCGGCCGCTCGGCGCGATCGTGCTCGGCGCGTATGCCGACCGCGCGGGCCGCAAGGCCGCGCTCACGCTGTCGATCCTGCTGATGATGGCCGGCACGCTGATCATCGCGGTGCTGCCGACCTACGAGACGATCGGCGTCGCCGCGCCGGTGATCCTCGTCGCCGCGCGGCTGATGCAGGGCTTTTCGGCAGGCGGCGAGTTCGGCAGCGCAACCGCGTTCCTCGCCGAGCACGTGCCGGGCCGGCGCGGGTTCTTCGCGAGCTGGCAGGTCGCGAGCCAGGGGCTCACGACGCTGCTCGCCGCGGGCTTCGGCACCGTGCTGAACGCGCAACTGTCGGCCGCGCAGATGGCGTCGTGGGGCTGGCGCGTGCCGTTCTTCTTCGGGCTGCTGCTCGGGCCGGTCGCGTACTACATCCGTACCAAGGTCGACGAGACGCCCGAATTCCTCGCGGCCGAAGGCACCGCGAACCCGCTGCGCGATACGTTCGCGTCGCACAAGGCGCGCCTCGTCGCGGCGATGGGCGTGGTCGTGCTCGGCACCGTCGCGACCTATCTCGTGCTGTTCATGCCGACCTACGGCGTGAAGCAGCTCGGCCTCGCGCCGTCCGCCGCGTTCGCGGCGATTCTCGTCGTCGGTGTGATCCAGATGGCGTTCGCACCGCTCGTCGGCCACTGGTCGGATCGCTACGGCCGCGTGCGCGTGATGATCGCGCCGGCCGTCGGCATCCTCGTGCTGATCTATCCGGCGTTCGCGTATCTCGTCGCGCATCCGGGCTTCGGCACGCTGATCGCGCTGCAGGTGCTGCTCGCGTTCCTGATGACCGGCTACTTCGCGGCGCTGCCGGGGCTGTTGTCCGAGGTGTTTCCGGTGCAGACGCGCACGACCGGGATGTCGCTCGCGTATAACGTCGCGGTGACGATCTTCGGCGGCTTCGGGCCGTTCATCATCGCGTGGCTGATCCGCGAGACCGGGATGAAGACTGCGCCGAGCTTCTACCTGATGTTCGCGGCCGTGCTGAGCCTCGCGGCGCTGGTCGTGCTGCGGCGGCGGTTCGGGTTTCGCTGAAAGGGGCGGGGCGGCGCGTCAATTGCCGCCGCGCTCGCACACCGGTTGCGCCGGCATCAGTTGCGGCGGCATCAGTTGCGGCGGCGCGTCGACGGTCCGGACCGGGCGCCCCGCGAGCGCGGCGAGCGCCTGCCGGAGCTGCCAGTCGGCGGCCGTGCCGAATGCGCGCTGCGGCAGCGCCGCGCTCCTCGCCGTATCGATCTTCGCGCGCACGCGCTGCTCGCGCAGCTTCTGTCGTGCGTTGCGCACCTGCGCGAACGGGTCGGGCGCCTGCCGGTCCGCATACGGTGCGCGGGCCAGATCGGCTTCCCGGTACCACAGCAGCACGCCGTCGACGTCCGAATCGACGCGCGGCGGCACGAGCCAGTCCGGCATGACGCCGTAGCCGTCCATCGGGCAGCCGTTCGGCCGCAGGTTGCGCGCGAACGTGAAATTGAGACGCGTGCCGTCGATCAGGTCGACGCCCGTCTGTGCGAGCCCTTTCCCGTAGGTCGGCATGCCGAGCAGTTTCGCGCGGCCGAGATCCTTCAGCGCCGCCGCGGTCGCTTCGGCGGCCGACGCGCTCTGTCCGTCGACGAGCACGACGAGCGGCACGGTGCGCCACCAGTCGTCGGCCTGCAGCGGCGCGAGCGGATCCTGCCCGTGCATGACGGGCAATTCATAGTCGGGCCAGTTGGTCGTGTAGCGGCGGCGGTGCGTGTCGCCGCGCTCGACCGTCACCATCGCGGTGCGGTCGCGTCCCGCGAACAGCGCGGTGATGCCGATCGCCGCATTGAGCGCGCCGCCGCCGTTGATGCGCAGGTCGAGAATCATCTGCTTCACCGGCGGCCCCGCGCGGCGCGCGGCCTGCACCGCGTCGATATAGTCGCCGACCGCCGGCTCCGGAAAGCTCGACAGCCGCGTGTACAGGATGTCGCCGTCGAGCCGCTTCGCGGTCGCCGGATGCGGTTTGACGATCGTGCGCACGGGCGCGAAGCTCAGCACCGCATGCTTCGGGCCGCGCTGCACCGTGAGCTTCAGCGGCACGCCCGCGTCGCCCTTCGCGAGTTGCATCAGCGCGCTGCCGTCGATGCCGACGACGCTCCTGTCGTTCATCGCGACGACGAGATCGTCGGGCCGCACGCCGGCCCGTTCCGCCGGCGCGTCGGGAATCACGTCGATGATGTGCAGCCCGTCGGGCCGTGTTTCGAACACGATCCCGATGCCCGGCGTGCCGTCGCGTGCGCGCCGCTCGTCGTCGCGCCGCTCCTGCTCTTCCTTCGCGTTGAAGAAGCGTGCGTACGGCAGCGTCTTGATGCCTTCGTGGGTCGCGGCGTCGAGCAGTGCGCCGATGTCGACGTCGGTCAGATGCTGTTTCTTCAGCACTTCGACGGCCGCTTTCAGTTCGCAGAGCTGCGGCTCCCAGTCGGGCGGGCAGGGCGACGGCGGTCGGATGGCGGGCGCCGAAGCGGCGGCCGGTGAAGCGGCAGGCAGCGAAGCGGCGGGGGATGCGGATGCCGGTTGCGCATCGGCGAGCGGCGCATACGGGAACGCGGCAGCGACGGCTGCGCAGACGGCGAGGCGACGAACGACACGCATGGGAGGCATCATCGGGACCGCACGTTCGGACGGGTGGCGAGGGGGGGGCCGGTGCCGGGGGCAACCGGCAAGCGACGGGGCAGGGCGCGGTGACGATTGTAGCCGACCCCTGCGACCGCGCCGGTCGAGCCGGCCGCGTGTCGGGCTGCGGTGGCCCGCACATAAAAAAACCGGCCCAAACGGGCCGGTTTTTTCGAAGCCGAAACGGCGTGGCGCTCAAACCTGCGCGCCGGCGTTCGGATCGTCCGGATCGTGCGCGGCCTTCTTTTCCTTGATCAGGTCTTCGCGCTTGATGCCGAGCCACATCGCGAGCGAGCCCGCGACGAACACCGACGAGTAGATGCCGAACATGATGCCGACCGTCAGCGCGAGCGCGAAGTAGTGCAGCGTCGGGCCGCCGAAGAAGAACATCGACAGCACCATCATTTCCGTCGACGTATGCGTGATGATCGTACGCGACATCGTGGTCGTGATCGCGTGGTTGATCACTTCCTGCACGCTCATCTTGCGTTCGCGGCGGAACGTTTCGCGGATCCGGTCGAAGATGACGACCGACTCGTTGACCGAGTAGCCGAGCACCGCGAGGATCGCCGCGAGCACCGCCAGCGAGAACTCCCACTGGAAGAACGCGAAGAAGCCGAGAATGATCACGACGTCGTGCAGGTTGGCGATGATGCCGGCCACCGCGTACTTCCATTCGAAGCGGAACGACAGGTAGATCACGATGCCGATCACGACGCACGCGAGCGCGAGCAGACCGTCGGTCGCGAGCTCGCGGCCGACCTGCGGGCCGACGAACTCGACGCGCTGCAGCGTCACGTCCGGGCTCTGCGCCTTCAGCGCGCTCATCACCTGGTCGCTCTGCTGCGCGGACGTGAGGCCTTCCTTCAGTTGCAGGCGGATCAGCACGTTGCGCGACGTGCCGAAGTTCTGCACTTGCGCATCGGCATAGCCGAGCTTGCCGAGCGTCGCGCGCACGGGTTCGAGCTGCGCGGCCTGCTGGTACTGAACCTCGATCACCGTGCCGCCGGTGAATTCGACGGACAGGTGCAGCCCGCGGTGGAACAGGAAGAACACGGCGGCGAGGAACGTGACCAGCGAGATCACGTTGAACACCAGCGCGTGCCGCATGAACGGAATGTCTTTACGGATGCGGAAAAATTCCATGGCTTCGTCTCCGGGGCCTTATTGGGTCGAGCCCGGTTTCTTCGGCGACACGCCTTGCTGCGCGCGGTTGCGCAACTGCGGCTTGCCGGCGCGCGGCGCGTTGCCCTTCGCCGGGGCGGCGAGCTTCGCGGCGCGGGCAGTGTCGGTCGATTCGTCCGCATCGGCGAACGACGCGGCGGCAGCGGCGCCTTCCGGCTTCCACACCTGGCCGATCGCGAGCGACTTCAGCTTCTTGCGGCCGCCGTACCAGAGGTTGACGATCCCGCGCGAGAAGAACACCGCGGAGAACATCGACGTCAGGATGCCGAGGCAGTGCACGATCGCGAACGCGCGAACCGGGCCCGAGCCGAACGCGAGCAGCGCGAGGCCGGCGATCAGCGTCGTGACGTTCGAGTCGAGAATCGTCGCCCACGCATGGGCGTAGCCGGCCTGGATCGCGAGCTGCGGCGGCTGGCCGGCGCGCAGTTCCTCGCGCACGCGCTCGTTGATCAGCACGTTCGAGTCGATCGCCATGCCGAGCGCGAGCGCGATGGCCGCGATGCCCGGCAGCGTCAGCGTCGCCTGCATCAGCGACAGCACGGCGACGAGCAGCAACAGGTTCACCGACAGGCCGATCACCGACACCACGCCGAACAGCATGTAGTACGCGACCATGAACACGGCGATCGCGCAGAAGCCCCAGATCACCGAGTGGATGCCCATCTTGATGTTGTCGGCGCCGAGGCTCGGGCCGATGGTGCGTTCCTCGATGATGTCCATCGGCGCGGCAAGCGAACCGGCGCGCAGCAGCAGCGCGAGATCGGCCGCGGCCTGCGGCGTCGGCTGGCCCGTGATCTGGAAGCGGTCGCCGAGTTCGGACTGGATCGTCGCGACCGTCAGCACTTCGCCCTTGCCCTTCTCGAACAGCACCATCGCCATTGGCTTGCCGATGTTCTCGCGCGACACCGTGCGCACCGCGCGGCCGCCCGCCGAATCGAGGCGGATGTTGACCGACGGACGCTGGTGCTCGTCGAAGCCGGCCGACGCGTCGATGATGCGGTCGCCGGTGAAGATCACGTCCTTCTTCAGCAGCACGGGCGCCTGGTTGCCCTGCGTGAAGAGTTCCTCGCCCGGCGGCACGGGATCGTTCGGGTTCGGGTGCGTGTTGATCGGGTCGGCAAGGCGCGCCTCGAGCGTCGCGGTGCGGCCGATGATGTCCTTCGCCTTCGCGGTGTCCTGCACGCCCGGCAGTTCGACGACGATGCGGTCGCTGCCTTGCTGCTGCAGGATCGGCTCGGACACGCCGAGTTCGTTCACGCGGTTGTGGAGGGTGGTCAGGTTCTGCTTGAGCGCGGCGTCCTCGACGGACTTCTGCACGGCCGGCGTGAAGGTGCCGACCACCTGCGTGCCGCCGCCGCCGGGCTGCGTCGCCCATTGCAGCTCGGTGATCGACGCGGCGAGCACCTTGCGGGCGTCTTCCGCCGTCTGCGCATCGCTGAAGTTGACGACCACGGACTGCTCGACGCGGCTCACGCCGCCGTCGCGGATGTTCTTGTCGCGCAGCAGCGTGCGCGCGTCGGACGCGTCGGAGTCGAGCTTCTTCGTGAGCGCGCCCGTCATGTCGACCTGGAGCAGGAAGTGCACCCCGCCGCGCAGGTCGAGGCCGAGATACATCGGCAGCGCGTGCAGCGCGGTCAGCCAGCGCGGCGACGCGCTTTGCAGGTTCAGTGCGACGACGTACTGCGGATCGTTCGGGTCGGCGTTCAGCGACTTCTGCAGCAGGTCTTTGACGCGCAGCTGCGTATCGGTGTCCTTCAGGCGCACGCGGATGTTCGCGTTGGTCGCCGTGTTCTCGAAGGTGACGTCGTCCGGCGTGATCTGCGCGGACGCGAGCGCCGATTCGACCTGGGTCAGCGTGGTCGAGTCGAGCTTGACCGTGGCCTTGCCGCTCGACACCTGCACCGCCGGCGCTTCGCCGAAGAAGTTGGGCAATGTGTACAGAAGGCCGATGGCGAGCGCCACGACCATCACGACATATTTCCAGAGTGGATAACGATTCATGAGGGGGCCGAACGGGTGGTTGGCGTGAAAGCGTCGCGTCCGGCGCCGCGGCGGCCCGCTCTCTCAGGCGGGCACGGCGCGGGGGGCCGGACGCTCGGTATAAGCCTTACAGCGACTTGATCGTGCCCTTCGGCAGAATGGTCGTGACGGCAGCCTTCTGCACGGTGATTTCGGTGCCTTCGGCGATTTCGACGCCGATGTAGCCTTCGGTGACCTTCGTCACCTTGCCGACGAGGCCGCCGCTCGTGACGACTTCGTCGCCCTTCGCCATGGCCGCGAGCATGTTGCGGTGTTCCTTCTGGCGCTTCATCTGCGGACGGATCATGATGAAGTACAGCACCGCGAACATCAGGATGAGCGGCAGGAAGCTCATCAGGCTCGATTCGGCGCCACCGGCACCTTGCGCGAAGGCATTGGAAATGAACGGCACGTTGGTCTCTCCGTAGGGGAAGATCGAAAAATAAGCCGGTTATTCTACCACCGGCCCCATGCGCAAACGGCGCGGCAAATGCGCTTTCGGATCAAGCTGTTAAAGCGCGAACCGATACCGTTGCGGCTTGTCTGGAAAGGCAATTGTAATGTTTGATGGCTCGGTCCGGCGGGTGGACCGGGTTTTTTAGTGCGTGTCCCATTGGATGCGGTTTTCTTTCAGGTCGTGTCCTATGGGGCAGGCCGCCCGCCGGCCGGTCAGTCGACCCCTCTCGCGCGATCCTCCGCGAAGCGCTGCCGGAACGCGTCGAACGTATGGGTTTCGATCGCGTCGCGGATCTCGCTCATCAGCTGCAGGTAGTAGTGCAGGTTGTGGATCGTGTTGAGCTGCGCGCCGAGGATTTCGCCGACCCGGTGCAGGTGATGCAGGTAGCCGCGCGAGAAATTCTGGCACGTGTAGCACGTGCAGCTCGCATCGAGCGGCTTCAGCGAGTTCTTGTGCGTCGCATTGCGGATCTTGACGTCGCCGAAGCGCGTGAAGAGCCACCCGTTGCGCGCGTTGCGGGTCGGCATCACGCAATCGAACATGTCGACGCCGTTCGCGACGCCTTCGACGAGATCCTCCGGCGTGCCGACGCCCATCAGGTAGTGCGGCTTGTTCGCCGGCAGCTTCGGGCCGACGTGGCGCAGCACGCGCATCATGTCTTCCTTCGGCTCGCCCACCGACAGCCCGCCGATCGCGAGGCCGTGGAAGCCGAGTTCGGACAGGCCCGCGAGCGATTCGTCGCGCAAGTCCTCGAACATCCCGCCCTGCACGATCCCGAACAGCGCGTTCGGGTTGCCGAGCCGGTCGAATTCGTCGAGCGAGCGCTTCGCCCAGCGCAACGACATGCGCATCGAGTCGGCCGCTTCCTTGTGCGTGGTCGGCACGCCGTTGGTCGCGTACGGCGTGCATTCGTCGAACTGCATCACGATGTCCGAGTTCAGCACCTTCTGGATCTGCATCGACACTTCCGGCGACAGGAACAGCTTGTCGCCGTTGATCGGCGACGCGAACGTGACGCCGTCCTCGGTGATCTTGCGCAGGTCGCCGAGCGAGAACACCTGGAAGCCGCCCGAGTCGGTCAGGATCGGCTTGTTCCAGCCCATGAAGCCGTGCAGGCCGCCGTGCGCGTCGATCGTGTCGAGGCCCGGGCGCAGCCACAGGTGGAACGTGTTGCCGAGGATGATCTGGGCCTTGATTTCGTGCAGTTCGCGCGGCTGGATCGCCTTCACGGTGCCGTACGTGCCCACCGGCATGAAGATCGGCGTCTCGACCGTGCCGTGGTTGAGCTTCACGCGGCCGCGGCGCGCGTGGCCGTCGGTCGTCAGCAGTTCGAATTCGAGCCCGTTCGCGGGGCGGCTCTGCACGGGAGCGGGCGTGTTGTGGCTCGCGTGCGTATCGTGGGATGAACCTTCGGTCATCGTGAGTGCTCCTTGCTACCGGAAAACAGTCCGGCGCATGTTGGAAACGCCGCCGGGAAACCGGCGGCGGGGAAAAGCGGGTGCGCGCAAAAGCGTGACGCGCGCAGCGGGAATACGGGCACTGCGATGCAACGGCGGCCGCGCAGTGCGTGGCGTGCGGGCCGTCGCGCCCGCTGCCCCGCCGCGCTTTACGCGCGCGGCGCCTCCGGCGTGTCGCGCCGCGTGAGCAGCATCGCGTCGCCGTAGCTGAAGAAGCGATAGCGTTCGGCGATCGCGTGCCGGTAAGCGGCGCGGATCGTCTCGACGCCCGCGAACGCGGACACCAGCATCAGCAGCGTCGATTTCGGCAGGTGGAAGTTCGTGACGAGCCGGTCGACCACGCGGAAACGGTAGCCGGGCGTGATGAAGATGTCGGTTTCGGCCTGCGTCGCCGCGAGCGGGCGGCCCGCTTCGTCGGCCGAGCGCGCGGCGGCTTCGAGCGCGCGCATCGACGTCGTGCCCACCGCGATCACGTTGCCGCCGCGCCCGCGGGTCGCGGCGATCTTCTCGACGAGCGACTGCGGCAGGTCGTACCACTCGCTGTGCATCTTGTGCTCGGCGATGTTCTCGACGCGCACCGGCTGGAACGTGCCGGCGCCGACGTGCAGCGTCAGCGTCGCGCGCTCGACGCCCATCGCGTCGAGCTTCTCCAGCAGCGGCTGGTCGAAGTGCAGCCCGGCCGTCGGCGCGGCGACCGCGCCCGGGTTGCTCGCGTAGACGGTCTGGTAGCGCGTTTCGTCGGTTGCGTCGGGATCGTGCTCGATATACGGCGGCAGCGGCAGGCGGCCGTACTGCTCGATCAGGTCGAGGCACGGCGCGGGGAAGTGCAGCGTGAAGAACGGCTCGACGCGCTCGCCGACCGTCACGTCGAACGCATCGGCCAGGCGCAGCGTCGTGCCGGCGCCCGGCGACTTGCTCGCGCGGATCTGCGCGAGCGCGGTGTGCGTGCCCGTCACGCGCTCGATCAGCACCTCGATCTTGCCGCCGCTGGCCTTCTGGCCGAAGAACCGCGCCTTCAGTACCTTGGTATCGTTGAACACGAGCAGGTCGCCGGGCGCGATGCACGACGGCAGCTCGGCGAAATGGCGGTCGACGAGGCGTGCGGGCTCGACGCCGCGGTCGACCTCGAGCAGGCGGCTCGCGGTGCGATCGGGCAGCGCGGTTTGTGCAATCAGCTCGGGCGGCAGATTGAAATCGAAATCGGAAAGCGTGAACATGCGGGTTGGTTCGAAGCGGCCGGCGGGCGTGGCCGACAGCGCGCAAACGCGTAATCGGGGCGCGCGAGCCGCTATGATGACGGGATGCGCGGCCTGGCCGGCGTCGTTCGTTCGGACGACGTGAAAGCCGCTATTGTACTTGCCTTGCGAAGCACCCAGACGATCCGATGCCTGTGTCACCACGCCGTTCCCTCGCTGCCGTTGCCGATTCCGCCGATCCGTTCGACGCGGACGATGCCGCCTCGTCCGCGCCGTCCGCATCGGGCTCCGGCGCGCGCCGCGCCGGCCCGAAACGCGGCGCCGACGGGCGGCTTGCGCAGCCCGCGGCGGCCGTGCCCGAGGCCGACGGCGCCGCCGGCGACGAAGCAGGGGCGGCCGATGCGAAGCGCAAGAAGAAGCCGGCCGCCGACAAGCCGGTGAAAACCGCCGACAAGCTCGCGAAGCTCGGCCTCACGCGCTCGATCGATCTCGTGCTGCATCTGCCGATGCGCTACGAGGACGAAACCACGCTCACGCCGATCGGCGAACTGCTGCCGGGCGGCATCGCGCAGACCGAAGGCGTCGTGTTCGACAACGAGGTCGCGTACCGGCCGCGCCGCCAGCTCGTCGTGAAGATCCGGGACGACGACGGCGAGCAGCTCGTGCTGCGGTTCCTGAATTTCTACGGCTCCCAGGTCAAGCAGATGGCCGTCGGCCAGCGGCTGCGCGTGCGCGGCGACGTGCGCGGCGGCTTCTTCGGGATGGAGATGGTGCATCCGGCCGTGCGCGTCGTCGAAGCCGATGCGCCGCTGCCGCAGGTGCTCACGCCCGTCTACCCGAGCACGGCCGGCGTGTCGCAGGCGTATCTGCGCAAGGCGATCGAGAACGCGCTCGAGCGCACGCCGCTGCCCGAACTGCTGCCGCCCGAGATCGAGCGCGATTACCTGAAGCCGCTCGGCGTGCCGACGCTCGCGCAGGCCGTGCGCATCCTGCACCACCCGGGCGTCGATTCCGACGAAGCCGCGCTGATGGACGGCTCGCATCCGGCATGGACGCGCATCAAGTTCGAGGAGCTGCTCGCGCAGCAGCTGTCGCTCAAGCGGGCGCACGAGGAGCGCCGCACGCGCGCCGCGCCCGCAATGCCGCGCCGCGCCGCGACCGATGCCGATGCGTTGACCACGCGCCTTTACGCGGCGCTGCCGTTCACGTTGACCGGCGCGCAGGCGCGCGTCGTCGACGAGATCGCGCACGACCTCACGCTCGCGCATCCGATGCAGCGTCTGCTGCAGGGCGACGTCGGCAGCGGCAAGACGGTCGTCGCGGCGCTGGCCGCCACGCAGGCGATCGACGCCGGCTACCAGGCCGCGCTGATGGCGCCGACCGAAATCCTCGCGGAACAGCACGCGCGCAAGCTGCGTGCATGGCTCGAGCCGCTCGGCGTCACGGTCGCATGGCTCGCGGGCAGCCTGAAGGCGAAAGAGAAACGCGCGGCGATCGAGGCCGCCGCGCTCGGCACCGCGCAGCTCGTGATCGGCACGCACGCGATCATCCAGGATACGGTCGAATTCGCGCGGCTCGGCCTCGTGATCGTCGACGAGCAGCACCGCTTCGGCGTCGAGCAGCGTCTCGCGTTGCGCGCGAAGGCCGCGAATGCCGCTAACGGCGCGCGCGACTTTCAGCCGCACCAACTGATGATGTCGGCCACGCCGATTCCGCGCACGCTCGCGATGACGTACTACGCGGACCTCGAGGTATCGACGATCGACGAGTTGCCGCCCGGCCGCACGCCCGTGCTGACGCGCCTCGTCGGCGACGCGCGGCGCGACGAAGTGATCGCCCGCGTGCGCGAGGCCGCGCTGATCGGGCGCCAGGTGTACTGGGTGTGCCCGCTGATCGAGGAGAGCGAGACGCTGCAGCTGCAGACGGCCGTCGAAACCTACGAGACGCTGGCCGCGGCGCTCCCCGAGTTGAAGGTCGGCCTCGTGCACGGCCGCCTGTCGCCGGCCGACAAGGCGGCCGTGATGGAAGCGTTCACGCGCAACGAAGTGCAATTGCTGGTCGCGACGACCGTGATCGAAGTCGGCGTCGACGTGCCGAACGCCTCGCTGATGGTGATCGAGCACGCGGAACGGTTCGGCCTGGCGCAGCTGCACCAGTTGCGCGGCCGTGTCGGGCGCGGCACCGCGGCGTCGGTGTGCGTGCTGCTGTACACCGGGCCGCTGTCGATCGCCGGCCGCGAGCGGCTGAAGACGATGCGCGAGACGACCGACGGTTTCGAGATCGCGCGGCGCGACCTCGAAATCCGCGGCCCCGGCGAATTCCTCGGCGCGCGCCAGTCGGGTGCGGCGATGCTGCGTTTTGCGAACCTCGAGACCGACGGCTGGCTGATCGATCCTGCCCGCGAGGCCGCGGCGCGGCTGATTGCCGCGTATCCGGAGGTCGTCACGCAGCATCTCGCGCGCTGGCTCGGCGCGCGCGAGCAATACCTGAAGGCCTGATCGACCGGCTTGGGGCCGGATCGAAAGCCGCCACTCGACGCATCGCGATGCAGAGAAACTTGGCGAACCTGGGTAAGAGGGTGTATAAATTAAACCTATCGCCTGTATATCTCTGATTGACCCACAATGACCCTGACTGAATTGAAGTACATCGTCGCGGTCGCGCGCGAGCGGCATTTCGGTCGCGCGGCCGAAGCGTGCTTCGTGAGCCAGCCGACCCTGTCGGTGGCGATCAAGAAGCTCGAAGACGAGCTCAACGTGCAGATTTTCGAGCGCGGCGCGAGCGAAGTGAGCGTAACGCCGATCGGCGACCAGATCGTCACCCAGGCGCAGCGCGTGCTCGAGCAGACCTTCGCGATCAAGGAGATCGCGAAGCAGGGCAAGGACCCGCTCGTCGGCCCGTTCCGCCTCGGCGTGATCTACACGATCGGGCCGTACCTGCTGCCGACGCTCGTCAAGCAGATGATCCAGCGTGTCCCGCAGATGCCGCTGATGCTGCAGGAGAACTACACGCTGAAGCTGCTCGAACTGCTGAAGCAGGGCGAGATCGACGCCGCGATCATGGCGCTGCCGTTCCCCGAAACCGGCCTGATGGTGCGGCCGCTGTACGACGAGCCGTTCGTCGTCGCGCTGCCGGCCGGCCATCCGTGGGAGAAGCGCGACGAAATCGACGCCGAGGATCTGAAGCAGGAAACCATGCTGCTGCTCGGCAACGGCCACTGCTTCCGCGATCACGTGCTCGGCGTGTGTCCGGAACTGATGCGCTTCTCGCAGACGGCCGACGGCATCCAGAAGACGTTCGAGGGCTCGTCGCTCGAAACCATTCGCCACATGGTCGCGAGTGGCGTCGGCATCACCGTGCTGCCGCGGATGTCGGTCGCCGAGATCGGCCCGCGCGCGAACGGCCCCGATGCCGAGCTGCTGTCGTACGTACCGTTCAACGAACCGGTGCCCGACCGCCGCGTGGTGCTCGTGTGGCGCAAGAGCTTCACGCGGATGCCGGCGATCGACGCGATCAGCGACGCGATTGCCGCTTGCGAGCTGCCGGGTGTCGCGAAGCTCGACATGCCGGCCACGATGAACTGACGCGCCGATGCAGGCGTGTGTGGCAGCGTGATGAACGGGGTCGTGCGACCCCGTTTATTTTTCCCTATTGCATAGATGAAATTTATCAAATTCAAATAATTGATAGATATAGATAGAATCCTCTACATGGATCGATGTCGAGCCGACGTGCGAGATGCACGTTGGATGCAAGCGTCAAAGGAGGATGTCATGATGCGGTCGGTATTGAAGCACGCGCAGCGGAACATCCCGTCGCGCGACACGGTCGTACATCGCGCCAGGGCGGCGGTTCGCGGCCTGCGCCCGATTGCGTTCGCGTACCTGGCGGACCGTGTGTATGGCGGATGAGTGCCGCCGCACGCCGGTCCAGTGTTCCCCCGAATCACCTGCCGTCGAGCCTTGAGGGAGCATCGCATGTCCGATATCCGAAAAGCCGCCCGCGTCGTCGGTACGACGACTGCCGGCAGCCGCTTCCCCGAGTGCCCCGCCTGCGGCGCACGGCAACGGGAACGCGTGTCCAGGGCCGCGCACGACATCCCGTAGTACGACAGGAGGACCCGCCTGTTCCGTTTCTTACCCCCCGCAACGCTCCACGAACCGCGCCCGGCACGTGGGGGCCTACGAGCCAGTGAAGGAGAAAAAAGCATGTCGAACGAAACGAAGTGCCCGTTCAACCACACCGCAGGCAGCGGCACGACGAACAAGGACTGGTGGCCGAACCGGCTGAACCTCGACGTCCTGCATCGGCATTCGGCGCTGTCCGATCCGATGGACGACGATTTCGACTACGCCGAGGCGTTCAAGAAGCTGGATCTCGCCGCGGTGAAGCAGGACCTGCACGCGCTGATGACGACGTCGCAGGACTGGTGGCCGGCCGACTTCGGCCACTACGGCGGCCTGTTCGTGCGCATGGCATGGCATAGCGCCGGCACGTACCGCACGGCCGACGGCCGCGGCGGCGCGGGCGGCGGGCAGCAGCGCTTCGCGCCGCTCAACAGCTGGCCGGACAACGTGAGCCTCGACAAGGCGCGCCGCCTGCTGTGGCCGATCAAGCAGAAGTACGGCCGCAACATCTCGTGGGCCGACCTGCTGATCCTGACCGGCAACGTCGCGCTCGAATCGATGGGCTTCAAGACGTTCGGCTATGCCGGCGGCCGCGTCGATACGTGGGAGCCGGACGACGTCTACTGGGGCTCGGAAAAGATCTGGCTGGAACTGAGCGGCGGCCCGAACAGCCGCTACACGGGCAAGCGCGAACTCGAAAGCCCGCTCGCCGCGGTGCAGATGGGCCTGATCTACGTGAACCCGGAAGGCCCGGACGGCAACCCCGACCCGGTCGCCGCCGCGCACGACATCCGCGAGACGTTCGCGCGGATGGCGATGAACGACGAGGAAACGGTCGCGCTGATCGCGGGCGGCCACACGTTCGGCAAGACGCACGGCGCCGGCCCGGCCTCGAACGTCGGTCCCGAACCGGAAGCCGCGGGCCTCGAAGAGCAGGGCCTCGGCTGGAAGAGCACGTTCGGCACGGGCAAGGGCAAGGACACGATCACGAGCGGTCTCGAAGTCACGTGGACGTCGACGCCGACGAAGTGGAGCAACGACTTCTTCAAGCACCTGTTCAGCTACGAATGGGAGCTCACGAAGAGCCCGGCCGGCGCACACCAGTGGGTCGCGAAGGATGCCGACGAGATCATTCCGGACGCGTACGACGCGTCGAAGAAGCATCGTCCGACGATGCTGACGACCGACCTGTCGCTGCGTTTCGACCCGGCCTACGAAAAGATCTCGCGCCGCTTCTACGAGAACCCGGCCGAATTCGCCGACGCGTTCGCACGCGCGTGGTTCAAGCTCACGCACCGCGACATGGGCCCGCGCGCCCGTTATCTCGGCCCGGAAGTACCGGCGGAACACCTGCTGTGGCAGGATCCGATCCCGGCCGTCGATCACCCGCTGATCGACGCCGCCGACGTCGCCGCGCTGAAGGCGAAGGTGCTGGCGACGGGGCTGAGCGTGTCGCAGCTCGTGTCGACCGCCTGGGCGTCCGCATCGACGTTCCGCGGTTCGGACAAGCGCGGCGGCGCGAACGGTGCGCGCATCCGCCTCGCGCCGCAGAAGGACTGGGAAGTGAACCGCCCGGCCGAACTCGCGGCGGTGCTCGAAACGCTCGAAGGCGTGCAGAAGGCGTTCAACGACGCGCAGACGGACGGCAAGAAGGTGTCGCTGGCCGACCTGATCGTGCTGGCCGGTGCGGCCGGCGTCGAGCAGGCCGCGAAGAATGCGGGTATCGCGGTCACCGTGCCGTTCGCACCGGGCCGGATGGACGCGTCGCAGGAAGAAACCGACGTCGACGCGATGGCCGTGCTCGAGCCGCTCGCCGACGGTTTCCGCAACTTCCTGAAGCACGCGTACAAGACGCCGGCCGAGGCGCTGCTGGTCGACAAGGCCCAGTTGCTGACGCTGAGCGCACCGGAGATGACGGTGCTCGTCGGCGGCCTGCGCGTGCTCGGTGCGAATGCCGGCGATGCGAAGCATGGCGTGTTCACCGATCGTCCGGAAACGCTGACGAACGACTTCTTCGTGAACCTGCTCGACATGGGCACGGAATGGAAGCCGGTGTCGGCCGCGAACGACGTGTTCGAAGGGCGCGATCGCGCGACGGGCGCGCTCAAGTGGACGGGCACGCGCGTCGACCTGATCTTCGGTTCGCATGCGCAACTGCGTGCGCTGGCCGAGGTGTACGGCAGCGCGGACGCGAAGGAGAAGTTCGTGCGCGATTTCGTCGCGGCCTGGAACAAGGTGATGAACCTCGACCGCTTCGACCTCGCGTGAACCCGGCCGCATCCCGACGCGGTGATGCGGTGATGCAGTAACGTGAAACGGCCGGTCCGGCGACCGGCCGTTTCTTCCCTGAACGATGTCTTGTCTTGTCAAAGGAGTGACGATCATGACGCAAATGATGCTCGACATGCGCGCTGCCGCGGCGCCCATTCTGCGATCGCCGGTGGAGCTGGCGCGCTACGTCGTCGGCTTCGCGATCGTCGTCGGCGGAGCGGCGGAGCTGGCCTCGCAGGCGCTGCACGCGCTCGCGCCGGTCGTGTCGGCCGCCGGCGGTTGAGGGCGGCCACGGATTCGCGACGCTAGACTGGCGAGTCGCGAACGGATGCCGCGCGAGGCGGCATGCGGATTGCCCGATGCATTTTCGCCGGTTCAACATTTCGAATGAGGAGTCCCGAAGATGGCCAAGAAAGGCAATGCCACGCAGATCAACATCGGCATCAGCGACAAGGACCGCAAGAACATCGCGGAGGGCCTGTCGCGCTTGCTCGCCGATACGTTTTCGCTGTACCTGAAGACCCACAATTTCCACTGGAACGTGACCGGACCGATGTTCAACACGCTGCACCTGATGTTCGAGGAGCAGTACAACGAACTATGGCTCGCGGTCGACTCCGTCGCCGAGCGCATTCGCACGCTGGGCGTCGTCGCGCCCGGCACGTTCGGCGATTTCGCGAAACTGTCGTCGGTGCCCGAAGCGAAGGGCGTGCCGGCCGCCGAGGAGATGATCCGCCAGCTCGTCGAAGGGCACGAGACGGTCGTGCGCACCGCGCGCGAAATCTTCCCGATCGCCGACGCGGCGAGCGACGAGCCGACCGCCGATTTGCTCACGCAGCGCCTGCAGACGCATGAAAAGACCGCATGGATGCTGCGGTCGCTGCTCGCGTAAGTCCAGCGCTGCCGGGGCGTCGGGCCGGGCCCGGGCGGGCCGGCTCCGAATCTGTCCCTGGATCGATGCCCGCCGCCGCACGGCCGTGCGCAGCGGGCCGCGGCAGCCGGCCGGCCCGCCGCGACCGCCGGCCGCGGGTCGCGCCGACATGACGCGCAGCGCCGCTCGGCTCTAAAATGCCGGGATTCTCTTCCTGGTGCTTCGCCATGCTTGCCCGCTTTCCCCTGTATCTGCGGCTCGTCCGGATGGACAAGCCGATCGGCAGCCTGCTGCTGCTGTGGCCGACGCTCAACGCGCTGTGGATCGCATCGGACGGCCATCCGCGCTGGCCGCTGCTCGTGATCTTCACGCTCGGCACGCTGCTGATGCGCTCGGCCGGCTGCGCGATCAACGATTACGCCGACCGCGATTTCGACCGCCACGTGAAGCGCACGGCCGACCGGCCGCTGACGTCGGGCAAGATCCGGGCATGGGAAGCCGTCGCGATCGCGGTCGGGCTGTCGTTCGTCGCGTTCCTGCTGATCCTGCCGCTCAATACGCTGACGAAAGAATTGTCGGTCGTCGCGCTGTTCGTCGCCGGCTCCTATCCGTTCATGAAGCGCTTCTTCGCGATTCCGCAGGCGTATCTCGGCATCGCGTTCGGCTTCGGCATCCCGATGGCGTTCGCGGCCGTGCAGGACACGGTGCCGGTGCTGGCGTGGGTGATGCTGCTCGCGAACATCTTCTGGTCGGTCGCGTACGACACCGAATATGCGATGGTCGATCGCGACGACGACATCAAGATCGGCATCCGCACGTCCGCGCTGACGTTCGGCCGCTTCGACGTCGCGGCCGTGATGGCGTGCTACGCGGTGACGCTCGGCATCTACGTGTGGATCGGCGTGACGCTCGGCTTCGGCCTCGCATACTGGGCCGGCTGGGCGGCGGCGGTCGGCTGCGCGCTGTATCACTACACGCTGATCAAGGGTCGCGAACGGATGCCGTGCTTCGCGGCGTTCCGCCACAACAACTGGCTCGGCGGCGTGCTGTTCGCGGGCATCGCCGCGCATTACCTGCTGGCCGCTCGCTGAACGACACCCCGACATATCGCGCCTTTGCGGGCGGCGCCAACGAAAAAAGCGACCCGACGGTCGCTTTTTTTACGTCCGGCGCCGGCGCAAACCGGCGCCGCTGTCGCGCTTACGCGCGGCCGAGCTCGTCGCCCATTTCCTTCGCACGCGCTTCGGCCGCGAGCGCGCCGCGCACGATCGCTTCCTTCACGCCCTGTGCGTCGAATGCCGCGAGCGCGGCGGCCGTCGTGCCGCCCTTCGACGTCACGCGTTCGCGCAGCACGCCCGCCGGCTCGCCCGATTGCGCGGCCAGTTGCGCGGCGCCCGCGAACGTCGCGACCGCGAGCGCGCGACCCTGTTCGTCGTTCATGCCGAGACGGCGCGCGGCTTCCTGCAGCGCTTCGATGAAATAGAACACGTACGCGGGGCCGCTGCCCGAAATCGCCGTGACCGCGTCGAGCTGCGATTCGTCGTCGAACCACACGATCTCGCCGACCGCGCCGAGCACGCTCGATGCGAGTTCGCGGCCCGCCGCGTCGACGCCCGGCAGCGCGGCGAGGCCCGTCACGCCCATGCCGATCAGCGCCGGCGTGTTCGGCATCGTGCGCACGACGCGCGCGTAGCCGCCGAGCCAGCGGGCGAGATCCGTGCCGCGGATGCCGGCCGCGATGCTGATCACGAGCTGCGACTTCAGGTGCGGCGCGAGCGCCTGCGCGACGTCCTTCAGCACCTGCGGCTTCACCGCGAGCACGATCGCGTCGTAATCGGCGAGCGTTGCGTCGACGGCCGCGCCGGTGCGCACGCCGAATTGCTGCGCGGTGCGCGCGCGGACGTCTTCGTTGATGTCGACGGCATACAGGCCGTCCGCGGCGACGCCGCGCTTGGCCAGGCCGCCGATCAGGGCCGCGGCCATGTTGCCGCCGCCGATGAATGCGATTTTCATGATGTCGGGAATGAGCGAGTGAGTGAACGGAAAGGCGGAAAAGAGCGCGGCGTTCAGCGCGCGTAATCGCGCGCGCCGAAGATCGCGGTGCCGACGCGCACGATCGTCGCGCCTTCGAGCACGGCCGCGTCGAGATCGGCGGACATGCCCATCGACAGCGTGTCGAGCGGCAGGCCGTCGGCGCGCAATGCGTCGAACAACGCGCGCAGCGCGCGATGCGGCGCGCGCTGCGCGTCGGTGTCGCCGGCCGGTTCGGGAATCGCCATCAGGCCGCGCAGCCGCAGCGACGGCAGCGCGGCGACCGCACGCGCGACCTCGGCCACGTCGGCCGGCGCGACGCCGCTCTTCGACGCCTCGCCGCTGATGTTCACCTGCACGCACACGTTGAGCGGCGGCAGGTGCGCGGGGCGCTGTTCCGACAGGCGCTGCGCGATCTTCAGCCGGTCGACCGAATGGACCCAGTCGAAGCGCTCGGCGACGGGGCGCGTCTTGTTCGATTGCAGCGGCCCGATGAAATGCCATTCGAGGCTCGCGCGCAAGTCGGCGAGCGCGTCGATCTTGTCGAGCGACTCCTGCACGTAGTTCTCGCCGAAGGCGTGCTGCCCGGCCGCATGCGCGGCGCGCACGTCGTCGGCCGGAAACGTCTTCGACACGGCGAGCAGCGATACGGTGGCGGGATCGCGGCCGGCCGCGCGGGCGGCGTCGGCGATGCGGCGGTGAACGGAGTCGAGACGGGCGGCGAGATCGGACATGACGGGCACGGAAGCAGGCACGCAGGTAGCGCGGAAACGGGCATGAAGCCGATGCGCCGCGATCCGCGGCGCATCGATCCGCTCATTATACGGACGCCGCGCGCCCGCCCGTTACGCGTGAACGGGCACTAGCCGTACAGCAAATGCTCGACGAGCTGGATCCAGTGGGCGACCGGCACCTGCGTGCCGCTTTGCAGGTGTGCGATGCAGCCGATGTTGCCGGATACGATCATCTGCGGTTCGAGCGCCTGCAGCTTCAGCAGCTTCTGCTTGCGCAACCGGTACGACAGCGACGGCTGCGTCAGCGAGTAGGTACCGGCCGAGCCGCAGCACAGATGGCTGTCGGCCGGCAGCCGCACGTCGATGCCGAGCGTCTCGAGCAGGCGCTCGACCTTGCCGCGCGACTGCTGCCCGTGCTGCAGCGTGCACGGCGGGTGGTATGCGACCGTATGGATCGCACGGCGCCGGGCGATCGTCGCGAGTTCGGCCTCGAACGCGAGCAGCACGTCGGAGATGTCGCGCGTCAGCGACACGATGCGCTGCGCTTTCTCCGCGTAGGCCGGATCGTCGCGCAGCAGGTGCGCGTATTCGAGCACCGTCGCGCCGCAGCCCGACGCATTCATCACGATCGCCTCGGCGCCCTGTTCGACGTGGGGCCACCACGCGTCGATGTTGCGGCGCGCGTCGTCGAGCGCTTCGTCGTGATAGTTCAGGTGCAGGCGGATCGCGCCGCAGCAGCCCGCGTCGGGCGAGACGACCGTCTCGATGCCGAGCGCGTCGAGCACGCGCGCGGTCGCGATGTTGATGTTCGGCAGCATCGACGGCTGCACGCAGCCGCCGAGCATCAGCATCTTGCGCGTATGCGTGCGATGCGGCCATTCGAGCAGCCGCGTGCGCGGCGGCACCTTGTCGCGCAGCCGCTTCGGCAGCAGCGGCCGCACGTGCTGGCCGAGCCGCATCGCCGGCGAGAACAGCGCGGCGTTCGGCACGACGCTCGCGAGCACGCGGCGCATGAGCCGCTGCTGCGCGGGGCGTTCCACCTGCGCCTCCACGTGCTTGCGCCCGATCTCGACGAGCCGGCCGTACTGCACGCCGGACGGGCAGGTCGTCTCGCAGCTGCGGCAGGTGAGGCAGCGGTCGAGATGCTGTTGCGTGCTGCGCGTGACGGGCGCGCCTTCGACCATCTGCTTGATCAGGTAGATGCGTCCGCGCGGGCCGTCGAGTTCGTCGCCGAGCAGTTGATAGGTCGGGCAGGTCGCGGTGCAGAACCCGCAGTGCACGCACTTGCGCAGGATCGCGTCGGCCTCGTCGCCGTCGGGCGTATTACGGATGAAATCGGCGAGGTTCGTTTGCATCGATCCCTCAGAGGTCTGGGTAGAGCCGGCCGCGATTGAAGATGCGCGCGGGATCGAACGCGCTCTTCAGCCCGCGGTGGATCTTCATCATCGGCGCGGGCAGCGGCGTGAACACGCCCGCGCTGCGGTCGTAGGTGTCGCCCGCGCGGAACAGCGTCGCATGGCCGCCGGCCTGCTTCGCGCTCATGCGCACGGTTTGCGCGTCGGCGTCGGTGATCCACCAGCGCTGCGCGCCGCCCCATTCCATCAACTGGGTGCCGGGCAGGTGCATCGGTTCGGTGATCGACGGCAGCGACAGGCGCCACAGCGCGTAGCCGGGCGGGATGCCGTTGAAGAACGGATCGGTATGCTCGCGCAGGCCGGACCAGAAGCGCTCGGCCTCGACCGCGTCGACGACTTCGCCGCCGAGCAGCGTTTTCGCGGATTTCACGGCAGCTTCCGCGCCCGACAGGCGCAGCACGAGCGTGCCGTTGCGCCACGCGCTCGCGCTGACCGGCAGCGGATGGCCGCCCCATTCGTTGAGCTTGCGCACCGCGTCGGTCGCGGTCATCTCGAATTTGAGCGTGACTTCGGCGACAGGTATCGGCAGCACCTTGATCGACAGGTCGAGCATCAGCCCGAGCGTGCCGAGCGCGCCGGCCATCAGCCGCGACACGTCGTAGCCGGCGACGTTCTTCACGACCTGGCCGCCGAAGCGCAGCCTTTCGCCGCGACCGTTCATCAGCGTGGTGCCTAGCACGAAATCGCGCGGTGCGCCGCAGGTGGCGCGGCGCGGGCCCGCGAGGCCGGCGGCGACGCAGCCGCCGACGGTGGCCGAACGGCCGAAGTGCGGCGGCTCGAACGGCAGCATCTGGCCGCGCTCGGCGAGGACGGTTTCAAGTTGCGCGAGCGGCGTGCCCGCGCGGACCGTGACGACGAGTTCGGCCGGGTCGTACGACACGACGCCCTGAAACGCGCGCGTGTCGAGTATTTCGCCCTCGAGCGCCTGGCCGTACCAGTCCTTGGTGCCGCCGCCGCGAATCCGCAGCGGCCGGCCGTCGGCACTGGCGGCGCGGATGCGCTCGGCCCATCCGGCGACGATGTCGTCCTCTTCCATGTTCCGTTGCTTTCTCGTCTCGTTGTCCGGTCGATTGTACCGGGGTGGCGCGATTCCACATCGCGACTATCCCTAAGCCCCGTCCCGCTTCCGGCATGCGGGGGCCGGCACGCGAACGCGCCGCGCGGGCACGGCAGACCCGCGCGGCGCGGCCGCCGGTGCAAGCCGCGACCCGCGCGCGCCGCTCAGAAGCGCGGCAGGTCGGGGTGCGGCAGCAGCCCGCCGCGCACGTGCTGGCGCCCGTATTCGGCGCAGCGCGCGCGGGTCGGGATGCCCTTGTCCGGGTTCAGCAGCCCGGCCGGGTCGAATGCGCGCTTGACCGCGAAGAACGCGTCGCGCTCCTGCGGCGAGAACTGCACGCACATCGAATTGAGCTTTTCGATACCGACGCCGTGCTCGCCCGTCACGCTGCCGCCGAATTCCACGCAACATTCGAGGATCTCCGCGCCGAACTGCTCGGCGCGGTGCAGCTCGTCCGGATCGTTCGCGTTGTACAGGATCAACGGATGCATGTTGCCGTCGCCCGCATGGAACACGTTGATGCAGCGCAGCCCGTAGCGCGTTTCGAGCTGCTCGATGCGCGCGAGCAGCGGGCCGATCGCGCGGCGCGGCACGGTGCCGTCCATGCAGTAGTAATCGGCGGAAATGCGGCCGGCGGCCGGGAACGCGTTCTTGCGGCCGGACCAGAAGCGCAGCCGCTCGCTTTCGTTGCGCGACACCTGGATGCGCGTCGCGCCGTGTTCGCGCAGCACGGCCGTCATCCGCACGATCTCCTCGGCGACTTCTTCGGGCGTGCCGTCCGATTCGCACAAGAGGATCGCCTTCGCGTCGAGGTCGTAGCCCGCGTGCGTGAACGCCTCGACGGCTTGCGTCGCCGGCTTGTCCATCATCTCGAGCCCGGCCGGGATGATGCCCGACGCGATGATCGCCGCGACGGCCTCGCCGCCCTTGACGACGTCGTCGAAACTCGCCATCACGAGCTGCGCGGTCTGCGGCTTCGGGATCAGTCGCACCGTGACCTCGGTGACGATCGCGAACATCCCTTCGCTGCCGATCATCACGGCGAGCAGGTCGAGGCCCGGCATGTCGAGCGCGAGCGAGCCGAATTCGACGATCTCGCCGTCGATCGTCACCGCGCGCACGCGCATCACGTTGTGCACGGTCAGCCCGTATTTCAGGCAGTGGACGCCGCCGGAATTTTCCGCGACGTTGCCGCCGATCGTGCAGGCGATCTGCGACGACGGATCGGGCGCGTAATACAGGCCGTACGGCGCGGCCGCTTCCGAGATCGCGAGGTTGCGCACGCCGGGCTGCACGGTCGCCGTGCGCGCGTACGGGTCGACTTCGACGATGCGCGTGAAGCGCGCGAGCGACAGCACGACGCCGAGCGCGATCGGCAGCGCGCCGCCCGACAGGCTGGTGCCGGCGCCGCGCGGCACGATCGGCACTTCCATGCGGCGGCAGATCTGCACGATCCGCTGCACCTGCGACTCCGTCTCGGGCAACGCGACCGCGAGCGGCAGCCGGCGGTACGCGGACAGGCCGTCGCATTCGTACGGCGCCGTGTCCTCGTCGCGGTACAGCAGGCAGTGCGTCGGCAGCACGGCCATCAGCGCCTGCACGACTTCGCGCTGGCGCTGCGCGCGCGCGGCGCTCGACAGTTCGACGGGAGCGTTCATGAGGTCTCCTGCGTGGGGCGCGGTGCCGCGCCGCCGTGTCAGCACGTGAAAATCTTGCCCGGATTCATCAGGTTGCGCGGATCGAGCGCGAGCTTGATCGCGCGCATCGTGTCGATTGCGTTGTCGCCGTGCTCCTTCGGCAGGAAGCGCATCTTGTGCAGCCCGACGCCGTGCTCGCCCGTGCAGGTGCCGCCCAGGCGCAGCGCGCGCTCGACGATCCGGTCGTTGATGCGTTCGGCTTCGGCGAGTTCCTCGGGCTTGTCGGGATCGATCAGGATCGCGACGTGGAAATTGCCGTCGCCGACGTGGCCGACGATCGGGCAGGGCAGCGACGACGCGCGCAGGTCGACCTCGGTTTCCTCGACGCACGCGGCGAGCTGCGAGATCGGCACGCACACGTCGGTCGTCACCGCGCGGCAACCGGGCTTCAACTGCAGCATCGCGAAGTATGCGTTGTGGCGCGCGGACCAGAGCCGCGTGCGATCCTCGGGGCGCGTCGCCCATTCGAAGCCCTGGCCGGCGTTCTGGCCGGCGAGCGCCTGCACGAGTTCGGCCTGTTCCTTCACGCCGGCGTCGGTGCCGTGGAATTCGAAGAACAGCGTCGGCGCCTCGGTCAGCGTCAGGTTCGAGTGACGGTTGATCGAGCGCACCGCGAGCGCGTCGACGAATTCGACGCGCGCGATCGGCACGCCGATCTGGATCGTCTCGATCACCGTGCGGACCGCGTCGCCCATCGTCGGGAACGTGCAGATCGCGGCCGACACGGCCTCGGGCAGCGGATGCAGGCGCAGCGTGATTTCGGTGATCACGCCGAGCGTGCCTTCGGACCCGACGAACAGCCGCGTGAGGTCGTAGCCGGCCGACGACTTGCGCGCGCGCGAGCCGGTCTTGACCACGCGGCCGTCCGCGAGCACCGCGCTCAGGCCGAGCACGTTCTCGCGCATCGTGCCGTAGCGCACGGCGTTGGTGCCCGACGCGCGGGTCGCGGTCATCCCGCCGATGCTGGCGTCGGCGCCCGGATCGATCGGGAAGAACAGGCCGGTGTCGCGCAGCGCTTCGTTGAGCGCCTTGCGCGTGATGCCCGGCTCGACCGTCACGGTCAGGTCTTCGGCGTTGATCGACAGCACGCGGTTCATTTCCGACAGGTCGAGCGACACGCCGCCGCGCACCGCGAGCAGGTGGCCTTCGAGCGACGAGCCGGCGCCGTACGGGATCAGCGGCACGCCGTACAGCGAGCACAGCGACACGACTTCGCGCACGTCGTCGGTGCTGCGCGCGAACACGACGGCGTCGGGCAGTTGCGGATCGAACGGAGATTCGTCGCGGCCGTGATGGGCGCGAACCGCGTCGGCGGTCGACACGCGCTCGCCGAAAGCGGAGCGCAGCGCATCGAGCATGGCGGGGGGCAGCGGGCGGCGCGTGGCGGCCGGCGGGGCAGGGTGATTCACGAATGTCTCCTGACTGCTTGTCATACTGTCGCCTCATTCTACGCTGTAACGTCCGCTGCGCCTCCCGCCGCGGGCTGCGATAATCGCGTTCCAGCCAACCGGGCCGCGTGGCGGCCGCGCACGAGAGGACATTCGCATGGGCAACCGCTTGAGCAAGATCGCGACGCGCACGGGCGACGACGGCACCACCGGGCTGGGCGACGGGCGGCGCATCGGCAAGGACGACGCGCGGATCGCCGCGATCGGCGACGTCGACGAATTGAACTCGAATCTCGGCGTGCTGCTGGCCGAGGCATTGCCGGACGACGTGCGCACGGCGCTCGTCACGATCCAGCACGACCTGTTCGATCTCGGCGGCGAGCTGTGCATTCCCGGCCACACGGTGCTCGACGATACGCATCTCGCGCGCCTCGACCAGTGGCTCGCCGACTACAACGCGACGCTGCCGCCGCTGAAGGAATTCATTCTGCCGGCCGGCTCGCGCGCCGCATCGCTCGCGCACGTCTGCCGAACCGTGTGCCGCCGCGCGGAGCGCTCGATCGTCGCGCTCGGGCGCTGCGATACGCTCAACGATGCCCCGCGGCGGTACGTGAACCGGCTGTCCGACCTGCTGTTCGTGCTGGCGCGCGTGCTGAACCGCGCCGGCGGCGGCGCCGACGTGCTGTGGGAGCGCGGACGCGTCCGCTAGCACGCCGCCACGTTTTTGCGCACTGCGACAATTTGTCCGGCAGGCGTCCGTTTTTAAACATGTATTGTATGAGCATGTTTAACGGAGAACGAACATGACCCACATCACCGCTGACCAGATGGCCCGTGTGAAGGCCACCGCCCCCGTCCTCGCCGAGCACGGCGCGACGATCACGAAGCATTTCTATCAGCGCATGTTCGCGCGTCATCCGGAACTGAAGAACCTGTTCAACCAGACGCACCAGAAGACCGGCAGCCAGCCCGAAACGCTCGCGAAGGCCGTCTACGCGTACGCGGCCAACATCGACAACCTCGGCGCGCTCGGCGGCGCGGTGTCGCGCATCTCGCACAAGCACGCGAGCCTGAACATCCGCCCCGAGCACTACCCGATCGTCGGCGAGAACCTGCTCGCGTCGATCGTCGAAGTGCTCGGCGACGCGGTCGATGCCGACACGCTCGAAGCGTGGCGGGTCGCGTACGGCCAGCTCGCGCAGATCATGATCGGCGCCGAGGCCGATCTGTACGCGAACGCCGCGTGGAGCGGCTTCCGCCCGTTCAAGGTCGTGCGCAAGGTGCGTGAAAGCGACGAGATCGCGTCGTTCTACCTGACGCCCGCCGACGGCGGCGCGGCGCCGACGTTCGAGCCGGGCCAGTACGTCACCGTGAAGCGCTTCGTCGGCGATCTCGGCGTCGACCAGCCGCGCCAGTACAGCCTGTCCGATGCGCCGCACGGCAAGTGGCTGCGCATCTCGGTGAAGCGCGAGGCCGGCAAGGCCGAAGCGATCCCGGCCGGCAAGGTGTCGACGCTGATGCACGACGGCGTGGAAGAGGGTGCGATCGTCGAAGTGACCGCACCGATGGGCGACTTCTCGCTGAAGCGCGACGCGGATACGCCGGTCGTGCTGATTTCGGGCGGGGTCGGCATCACGCCGATGATGTCGATGGCGTCGACGCTGGTCGCCGAAGGCAGCAAGCGCGACGTGCGGTTCATTCACGCATGCCGTTCGGGCGCGGTGCACGCGTTCCGCGACTGGCTGAACGATACCGTCGGCGAGCACGCGAACGTCGAGCGCACCGTGCTGTACGAGCTGGTCGGCCCGAACGATCGCGTCGGCATCGACCACGACCTCGAAGGGCGCCTCACGCCGGAACGCGTGCAGCAGTACGCGCTGGTGCCGGACGCCGACTATTACATCTGCGGCCCGGTCGCGTTCATGAAGGCGCAGCGCGATGCGCTCGTCGCGCTCGGCGTCGCGCCGGAACGCGTGAACACCGAGATCTTCGGGTCGGGTGCGCTCGAGTGAAGGTTCGACGGCCGGTTTCGGCCAACGCAACGACGCAATGACAAAGCCCGGCGCGAGCCGGGCTTTTCTTTTTGGCGCTAGACCGGGGCCGCGTGCGTCAAGCGCCGGCCGGAGATCCGCCGGCTATCAGTTGCCGCTGCCGCGCGCGACCCGGCGCGCTTTCACGGCTTCCGCCAGGCCTTCGAGCACCTTCACGCTGTCGTCCCACGCGATGCACGCGTCGGTGATGCTCTGGCCGTAGGTCAGCGCGCAGCCTTCCTTCAGGTCCTGGCGACCCTCGACGAGGTGCGACTCGATCATCACGCCGACGATCCGCTCGTCGCCGGCCGCGATCTGGCGGCCGATGTCGGCACACACGGGGATCTGGTTCTCGTGCTTCTTCGAGCTGTTCGCGTGGCTCGCGTCGATCATCAGGCGCGCGGCGAGGCCGGCCTTGCCGATGTCCGCGCAGGCGGCGTTCACGCTGTCCGCATCGTAGTTCGGCGTCTTGCCGCCGCGCAGGATCACGTGGCAATCCTCGTTGCCGGCCGTCGACACGATCGCCGAATGGCCGCCCTTCGTCACCGACAGGAAATGGTGCGGCTGCGACGCGGCCTTGATCGCGTCGACCGCGATCTTCACGTTGCCGTCGGTGCCGTTCTTGAAGCCGACCGGGCACGACAGCCCCGATGCGAGCTCGCGGTGCACCTGCGACTCGGTCGTGCGCGCGCCGATCGCGCCCCACGAGATCAGGTCGGCGATGTACTGCGGGCTGATCATGTCGAGGTATTCGGTCGCGGCCGGCAGCCCCATTTCGTTGATCTGCAGCAGCAGCTCGCGCGCGGTGCGCAGCCCTTCGTTGATCTTGAAGCTGTTGTCGAGGTGCGGATCGTTGATGAGCCCCTTCCAGCCGACCGTCGTGCGCGGTTTCTCGAAGTACACGCGCATCACGATTTCCAGTTCGCCCTTGAAGCGCTCGCGCTCCTTCACGAGCCGGCCCGCGTATTCGATCGCCGCCTTCGTGTCGTGGATCGAGCACGGCCCGATCACGACGATCAGCCGGTCGTCCATCCCGTGCAGGATGCGGTGCATCGACTGGCGCGAGTGGTAGATCAGCTCGGACGCGGCTTCGGAGCACGCGAATTCGCGGATCAGGTGGGCGGGCGGCGTCAGTTCCTTGAGTTCGCGAATGCGGACGTCGTCGGTGTTGTGCGGGGGCATGCTGTTTCTCCTGGTTTTCCGGGGCGCCGTTCGGTCAGTGCGCGTGCGGCGGATTCATCGATGCGGGCAATTCGGTGCTGCCGGTCGGGGCCGCGGGACCGCTGCGGCGGCGACCGGCTGGCGAAGGGCGAAAAAAAAACCGCCGGGTTCGCCGGCGGTTTTTTCGGGAATTTCGGTTGCGCTTTACGCGCCATCAACCCTCTCGATCCGCCAGCGGTCTGAGATACCAAAAAAAGTAAAAGTAAAACTTGGCGGACATGACGGAAATTCGGCTCGTCAAAAAAGTTGATTCGGAATTTATACCCCGTCCCCGAGCGGCTGGCAACCGGGGACCGTCGAAAATGCGGATAATCCGCGCGTTTTCGTCAAAATACGCGGATCATGTGCGCCGCGATGCCGTTATGCCGTACCGCCGACCGTCATCTTGTCGATCCGCAGGGTCGGCTGGCCAACGCCGACCGGCACGCTCTGGCCTTCCTTGCCGCATACGCCGACGCCCGTGTCGAGCGACATGTCGTTGCCGATCATGCTCACGTACTTCAGCGATTCCGGGCCGCTGCCGATCAGCGTCGCGCCCTTCACCGGGTAGGTGATCTTGCCGTTCTCGATCATGTACGCCTCGGACGCCGAGAACACGAACTTGCCGTTCGTGATGTCGACCTGGCCGCCGCCGAAATTCACCGCGTACAGGCCGTTCTTCACCGACGCGATGATTTCCTGCGGATCCTTGTCGCCGTTCAGCATGTAGGTGTTCGTCATGCGCGGCATCGGCAGCGCCGCGTACGACTCGCGCCGTGCGTTGCCCGTGACCGGCATTTTCATCAGCCGCGCGTTCAGCGTGTCCTGGATGTAGCCCTTCAGGATGCCATCCTCGATCAGCGTCGTGCACTGCGTCGGGTTGCCTTCGTCGTCGATGTTCAGCGAGCCGCGGCGGTTCGGCAGCGTGCCGTCGTCGACGACGGTCACGCCCTTCGCGGCGACCTGCTCGCCGATCCGGCCCGCGAATGCGGACGAGCCCTTGCGGTTGAAGTCGCCTTCGAGACCGTGGCCGATCGCCTCGTGCAGCAGCACGCCCGGCCAGCCCGGCCCGAGCACGACCGTCATCGCGCCGGCCGGCGCAGGGCGCGCATCGAGGTTGACGAGCGCCGCGTGCACGGCGTCGTCGACATAGCGCGACAGGACCTCGTCGGTGAAGTAGCCGTAGTCGAAGCGGCCGCCGCCGCCGCCCGAGCCGATCTCGCGGCGGCCGTTCTGTTCGGCGATCACGGTGACCGACACGCGCACGAGCGGCCGGATGTCGGCCGCGAGCGCGCCGTCGCTGCGCGCGACCAGCACGACGTCGTATTCGCCGGCGAGGCCGGCCATCACCTGCGTGATGCGCGGGTCGCGCCCGCGCGCCATCTGCTCGATGCGTTCGAGCAGCTTGACCTTGGCCGTCGCGTCGAGCGACGCGAGCGGGTCGGACGGCAGGTACAGGTCGCGGCCCGAGATGCCCGTCAGCGACGTGGCGGCCTTGATCTTCTGGCGGCCGCCGCCGGCCGCCGCGATCGCCTTGGTCGCGGCGGCGGCTTGCGCGATTGCTTCGGGCGACAGATCGTCCGAATACGCGAACGCGGTGCGGTCGCCCGCGACCGCGCGCACGCCGACGCCCTGGTCGATGCTGAAGCTGCCCGACTTGACGATGCCTTCCTCGAGGCTCCACGCTTCGCTGCGGGTCGCCTGGAAGTACAGGTCCGCGTAGTCGACGCGATGCGTGAAGATGTCGGCGATCGTGCGCGTGAGCAGGCTTTCGTCGAGGCCGTACGGCGTGAGCAGGATGTCCTTCGCCAGCGCGAGGTTGCGGATGCCGGGTTCGATGATGTTCATGCGGATATCGGGAGTTCTCAAAAAGTTGTCGGGTGCTGCCGGGCAGACGGGTGGGCCGCACGGCGTGTCAAGCGGTGCGGCGGATTCAGGTCAGCACGCGGTGTCGCCATGCGGGCAGGCTCTGGCGTACGTCGGCGATGCGCTGCGGATCGATCGCGCCGAGCACGACGCTGGCGCCCTCGTCGCGTACCGCGACGATCTCGCCCCACGGGTCGATCAGCATGCTGTGGCCCCACGTGCGCCGGCCGTTCTCGTGCTTGCCGCCCTGCGCGGCCGCGAGCACGTAGCACTGGTTCTCGACGGCCCGCGCGCGCAGCAGCGTTTCCCAGTGCGCGCGGCCCGTCGTATACGTAAACGCCGACGGCACGACCATCAGCGCGCAGTCGCCCATGCGGCGGTACAGCTCCGGAAAGCGGAGATCGTAACAGACCGACAGGCCGACCTGCCCGAACGGCGCGTCGAACGCGACGACCGTGTCGCCCGCGCGGATCGTGCGTGCCTCGTCGAACGATTCGTCGCCTTTCTCGAAGTTGAACAGGTGGATCTTGTCGTAGCGCGCGGCTTCGTTGCCGGACGGATCGAACACGAGCGTCGTGTTCAGCACGCGATCGGGCTCCGGCGCCTTCAGCGGCAGCGTGCCGCCGATCACCCAGATGCCGTGGCGGCGCGCGGCGTCGGCGAGGAACTGCTGGATCGGGCCGTCCCGGTACGGTTCGGCGAGCGCGAGCTTGTCGGTGTCGCGGTGGCCCATGAAGCAGAAATACTCGGGCAGCAGCACGAGCTGCGCGCCTTCGCCGGCGGCTTCCGCGATCAGGCGGCGCGCTTCGGCCAGATTGCGTGTGACGTCCGGCGTGCTCACCATCTGCAGCGCGGCGACCCGGAAGGGTGTGGCGGAACGGGCGTGGTCGGTCATCGCGGAATCGGTTGCGTCATAAATGGGGTGCGGCCCGGCGCCCTGCGCGGTTCGATGCGCGCTCAATGGCTCGCTGCATCGGCCGGACCGTGATTCATCTTACCCTGATCGCTGCGCACCCGCTCGATGTGCGGGTGCGCCCACGAGCCGGTGATCGCGTAGTCGAGCGCGAACGCGCGCGACAGCGTCTCGGACAGCGCATAGTTCGCGGCCAGCACGCCGACGCCAAGCAGCGGGTTGATGATGGCAGCGCCGATCGCGGCTGCGCCCGCGCTGATTTTCGGCGCGACGTGCGCATGCAGATCCTGCGTCTCGGCGCCGAGATCGACCGCGCCGCGCACGGTGACGTTCGCGGGGCCCGTCATCATCGAGAAGTCGTCGGTGCGCGCGATCCCGTTCGAAATCCGGCCGGTACCGGTGATCTTGTCGAACGGCAGCCCCTTGCCGACCACGTCGCGGAAGTTCAGCGTCAGGAAGCGCGCGAGGCTTTGCAGACTCAGCACGCCGAGCAGTTTCGCCGCGCCCGGATCGACCTTCAGGATCTGTCCGTGTTCGAGGTCGACCGCGACCTGGCCGCCGAGCGACGGGAAGTCGAGCGCGGTCGGGCCGCCGCGCCAGCCGACCTTGCCCGTGACCGAGCCGTGACCGTCCGCGAGCGTGCGCGGCAGGCCGACGCGGTCGAGCAGTGCACCCGCATTGTCGATGTCGAGCTTGAAGTCGAACACGGTGCGGCGCGGCGCGTCGTGTTCGTCGGCGCCGCGGGCGAGCGCGCGGCGCGACGTGCGCCAGTTGCCGGTCGCCGTGAGCTTCGCGGCCGGGTTCGACAGTTCCAGCTTGTCGAGCTGCCACACGGGTGTGCCGTCTTCGTCGATGTTGCGCGCGTTGACGACGAGCCGGCCGATGTCGTGATCGCGCGCGACGACCTGGTCGACGATCAGGTCGATCGACGGCATCGGGCGGTCGGCCGGCGTCGGCAGGTTCATCGCGCGGCCGACGAGGTCGTGCTGCGAACTCTGCGGCACGACGAGCTTCGCGAGCCGCGCGTTGAGCACGCCCGCGCCGTTGTGACCGCCGCCCGGCGCCCACGACAGGTAGCCCGAGACCTGGTTCGACGCGATGTTCGCCTGCCAGAGGTCGTCGACGTGCGACGCGCCGACGATCACGTTCTCCCAGTTGCGCTTGAGCAGTTTCAGCGTGCCGAAATGGAACGCGAAGCGCTTCGGCGCGAAGCTCGCGAAATCGACGCGCGGCGCGGCCTGTGGCGCCGGCGCGCGCGGCGTGTCGGGCTGCAGCGTGTGGGCGAGGGCGAGCCACGCGTCGGCGTCCAGTTCGCCGACGTCGACGGCCGCGCTCACGCCGTCCTGCGGCATGTCGGGCATCCGGTGGATGCCCATCGCGCCGCGCACCGCGCGCAGCGGCTGGCCGCGCGTCGCGTCGAGCAGGTAGGTCGCGCTCACCGGCCCGAGCGTCAGGTCGGCGTGTTCGAGGCGTTTGCCGTCCGCCTGCGGCGCCGGCTGCAGCGTGAAGCGGAACGGCATCGGCGTGCCGGCCGGCTTCGCGAACGGCGCCGGGAAGTTCAGCGCCACGCCGGTCAGGTCGGATTGCGCGCTGACGTCGGGCAGGCGGCCCGGCGCGCCGCGCACGGCGACCTTGTACGGCGCGTCGCCGACCACGTGCTCGAGCAGCGCGGCGGCCGCGCCGTGCAGGTTCAGGCCGCGCGCGGCGTCGAGCGCGAGCCGGCCGTCGACGTTCACCGCGTACGGGCCGTGCGACTGGAAGTTGCCGTTCGCGCGCACCGGGCCGCCGAGGAAGCGCCCCGACAGCGCGTGCAGCGACGCGCCGGCCTCGGTGAAGCCGACGGTGCCGCGCAGGGCCGACAGCGGCGGCACGCCGCTCGTCGACAGCGTGTTGCCGCCGAACGCGAGCGCGCCTTCGACGTGCGTGTGCGGATGGGGGACGTGCTGCGGAATCGTGATCTTGAGCGCGAGCGACGCGGGGCCCTGCGCATCGATCCGCTGGCCGATGTGGTCGCTCATCGTGCCGAGCGAGCTGTTGTCCGCGTAGTCGATCAGGTCGGCGAGCGGGCCCTGGGCATGGCCGTCGATGATCAGCGGCGAGTGCGACGGATTGCCGAGATCGTCGATGCGGCCGGCGACCTTCGTCAGCGCGACGCGCTTGTAGTGCGCGCGCGCGATGTCGAAGCGCAGCTTGTTCTGCGCGAGTTCGAACACGCCGTCGATGCCGTCGAGCGCGGGCCAGACGCTCGGCGTGCCGTTCGCGAGCTTGCGCGGCGGGTACGGCGTGGGCTCGAAGCGGCCGCCGGTGAACGGCGCGACGATGTGGAACACGCCGGCGTCCGGCTCGTGTTCGAACGGGAATTTCTCGAGCGGGCCGCGTGCGACGATCGATGCGCCCTTGGTCACCTTGCCGTCCTGCAGCGCGTGGCCGAGATAGTCGCGCAGGTGTTCGGACATCCCGGTCGGCAGGTAGCGCGGAATGCGCGCGACCGACGCGCGCGCGAAATCGGCGCGCAGGTCGAGCGAGCCGCGGCCGTGGCCGGGGTTCGTGTACGAGCCCGACACCGCGATTTCGGCATCGGGGTTCGACACGAGCAGGTCGGGCAGCGACACGTCGACGCGCGCGTGCTTGTCGCCGGGCGCGGGCGTGATCGTCCATTTGGCGTTGCCGCGCAGCCGGTCGAACGTCAGGCGCGGCTCGTCGAATTCGCCGGGCACGGTGACGGCCGCGTTGACCGTGTCGATATGCGCGGCGCCGCCCGTCTCGTTCGCGTCGACGCGGCCCCACAGGTTCTCGACGCCCGGCCAGCCGGCGCGCGGGTGGCCGCGCGGCGAAAGCCCGGGCGGCGGCTCCTGCGCGGCGAAGCTGATGCCCTGCAGATCGCCGAGGAAGCGGTAGCGGACGATCGGCGCGGCACCCATGCGCCGCTCCTCGTCGGCGAGATCGGCGTGCGCGGGTTTCGCGCGCTCGACTTCGATGTGATAGTTCGACACCATCCCGCGCGGGTCGATCTTGATCAGCTCGTTGCGCAGGCGCGCCGGCAGCGGCAGCCCGCGGATGAATTCGCTGAGGATGCCGAGATCGACGCGGTCGCCGACCACGCTGAGCAGTTGCCCCTGGTTCGCGGTCGGCACGCGGTAGCGCGCGGTCAGCGTCGACAGCGCGAGCGAGCGGGCGAGCGGCGTGCCGTCCGGCAGCGGTGGCTGGCCGAGCTCCGCATTGAAGCGCGTCAGGTGCAGCGTGTAGTCGTGGCCCGCGTCGAGCACCATGTCCCAGCCGAAGCCGACCGTCGGCACGTCGAGCCGCGGCTGCGTCGGGCGCACGCGCAGCGCGACGTCGGCGCCTTGCAGGTCGCCGCCCGCCGAGCGCAGGTGGCCGTCGCCGAAGGTCGCCCAGATCGCATTGTCGATCCGGCCCGCGTGGATCGTGAGCGGCACGTCGAGATAGCGCGTGAGCGTCTGCAGGTCGACGGGGCCGGTCGACAGGTAGGCGTCGCCGGTCCAGTTCGCCGGCTTGCCGATCGGCGCGAGCGGCTTGTGCCTGAAGCGCGCGCGGAAATCGAGCGGGCCGAGCAGCAGCGTGCCGTTCGCGGGCGCCTGCAGCGCGGCCTTGTGCACGCGGCCGTCGTTGAGCACCGCGAGCCGGATGCCCGACAGCACGAGCTCCGGTGCGTCGTGCAGCGCGTCGCGCCAGCGCAGCGTGCCGCCGCGCAGCACGATCGCCTCCTGCTTCAGCAACCAGGTGCCGAACGTGTCGTTGCCGCCGTGGGTGGTGGCCACGCCGACGCCCGCGACGCTCAGCGAGCCGTCGGCCGCGCGCGCGACGACGAGGTCGGGCTGATCGACGATCAGGCTCGACAGCGCGGGCGACAGCCGCAGCAGCGACATCCACGACAGCGCGGCCGTCGCGTGCGGCACCGACAGCGCGATCTGGCCGTCACGGCCGCGAATCGTCAGGTTCGTAAGTTCGACGCCCGGCTGCATGCCGGACCAGTTCGGGGAAAGCTTGCCGATCGAAAGCTGCGCGTGGAGCTTGTCGGACACGGCGCGCTCGATGCGCGGGCGGAATTCGTCGATGCGCGGCAGCAGCACGTAGCGCAGCCCGAGGAGGGCGCCGGACGCGACGAAGTAGGTGCCGATCCCGACTGCCAGCGTCACCCTGAACACGCGACGCAGGACCGGATGATCGTGCTTCGGAGGTCCCGCTTCGGGCGCAGCTACGGCGGATTCCTGACGGTCGGACATGCGGCGGACGGGCGGCGATATGGTAGTTTTGCAGACTGACGTTGAAATGTATCACACGGGTTCGTGCCGGCGGCCGTTGGGGCAGCGCGGCACGGGCTTTCCGGCGCGCGGTGTCGCGACGGGCGCACGAGCGTCCGGCGAGGCCGCGCCGAGTCCATGAGGCCGGGGGCAGCGGGGCGCGCACGCGCCGGCCCGCTGCCCCCGGCCTTTCCGCCAGGCCCGCTTCTCGATGACCGACGCTTCCGCCCTGATCAGCACGTCCTACTCCCGATACCTGGCCCGCGCGGCTGCCGCTCGACCCGCGCTGGCCGAGCAGGTCGCCGCGTGGGCGGCCGCGCCGCTCGGCCGCGCGCAGCTCGACGCGCGCTTGACCGAGCTGCTCGCGACGCCGGCCGGCGCGGCCGCGCCGGGCGACGAGCAACTGAAGCGCGCGCTGCGGCAACTGCGCGCCGAGGCGTTCGGTGCGGTCGCGGAGCGCGACCTGCGCGGGCTGGCGGACGTCGCCGAGGTGACGGGCGCGATGACCGATCTTGCCGAAGTGGCCGTGCAGCGCTCCCTGGCGTTGCTGTCGGCCGAACTCGAGGCGCTGTACGGCGAGCCGCGCGGCGCCGACGGCCAGCGCGTCGTGCTCGGCGTGGTCGGGATGGGCAAGCTCGGCGGCCGCGAACTGAACGTGTCGTCGGACATCGACCTGATCTTCGTCTACGAGGACGACGGCGAGACCACCGGCGGCGCACGTTCGCCGCTGTCCACGCAGGAATACTTCACGCGCCTCGGCCGGCGCCTGATCGGTGTGCTGTCCGAGGTCACGGCCGACGGCTACGTGTTTCGCGTCGACATGCGGCTGCGCCCGAACGGCGATTCGGGGCCGCTCGTGTGCAGCCTCGGCATGCTCGAGGAATATTTCTACGTGCAGGGGCGCGAGTGGGAGCGCTATGCGTGGATCAAGGGACGGCTCGTGTCGGAGGGCGACAGCGATGCGGCGCGGCGGCTGGCGTCGCAACTCGAGTCGATCGTCAAGCCGTTCGTCTACCGCCGCTATCTCGATTTCGGTGTGATCGGCGCGATCCGTTCGCTGCATCAGCAGATCAGGCACGAAGCCGCGCGGCGCGCGTCGATGCGGCCCGACAAGGCCGACGACATCAAGCTCGGGCGCGGCGGGATCCGCGAGATCGAGTTCAGCGCGCAGGTGTTCCAGTTGATCCGCGGCGGCCAGGATGCGGGATTCCGCGTGCGGCCGACGCTCGCGGTGCTGCGGCATGCGCAGGCGCGCGGGCTGATCGGCGACGACGTGTGTGCCCGCCTGACCGACGCCTACAACTTCCTGCGCACGCTCGAGCACCGGCTGCAGTACCGCAACGACGCGCAGACGCACGCGATGCCGGTCGAGCCCGACGAGCGCGCGGCGCTGGCCGCGTCGCTCGGTTTTGCCGACTACGCGGCGCTGATGACGGTGCTGGACGGCCACCGCACGTTCGTCGAAGCGCAGTTCGACCAGATCTTCGCCGACAAGGCGAGCGGCGCGCCGTGCGCGGCCGGCGACGACACGGCCGCCGCGTGGATTTGGAGCGGCGCGCTGGCCGACGACGGCGAGGACGACGCGCTGGTCGCGCGCCTCGACGGCCTGGGCTTCGCCGATCCGGCCGCCGTGCTCGCGCGGCTGCGCGCGATCTGGCAATCGTCGCGCTACACCGGGCTGCCGGAAAAGAGCCGGCAGCGCTTCGACAGCGTCGCGCAGCGCGCGCTCGACGCCGCGCCGAAGATCGACGCCGCGCGCCGCGACGACACGATCGTGCGCCTGTTCGACCTGCTGGAGACGGTCAGCCGGCGCGGCGTCTATCTCGCGCTGCTGACCGAATATCCGGCCGCGCTCGATCGCGTGCTGTCGGTGCTCGGCGCGACGCGCTGGGGCGGCGGCTACCTGATCCGCCACCCGCAGCTGCTCGACGAGCTGCTCGACGACGAGGCGATCGCGAGCCCGTTCGACTGGCCCGCGTTCAAGGATGCGCTGCGTGCGCGGCTCGCGGCGGCCGACGGCCCCGAGCAGCAGATGGACCTGCTGCGCCACGCGCAGCACGCGGAAGTGTTCCGGATCCTGCTGATCGATCTGGCCGGGCAACTGTCGGTCGAGCACGTGAGCGACCGGCTGTCCGAGCTGGCCGACGCGGTGCTCGACGTGACGATCGAAGTCGTCTGGTCGCAGCTCGCGAAGCGCCACCGCGACGTGCCGAAGTTCGCGGTGATCGCGTACGGCAAGCTGGGCGGCAAGGAGCTCGGCTATGCGTCGGATCTCGACCTGATCTTCCTGTACGACGATCCGGACGAGCGCTCGGCGGACGTCTACACGACCTTCACGCGGCGCCTGATCACGTGGCTCACGACCGCGACCGGCGCGGGCGCGCTGTTCGACATCGACCTGCGGCTGCGGCCGAACGGCGAGGCAGGCCTGCTCGTCACCGATCTCGATGCGTTCCGCCGCTATCAGTTGCGCGAGGGCGATGCGGCGAACACCGCGTGGGTGTGGGAGCACCAGGCGCTGACGCGTGCCCGCTACAGCGCGGGCGACGCGCAAATCGGCGCGGATTTCGAGGCGATCCGCCGGCAGGTGCTGACGACGCCGCGCGACGGCGGCGTGCTCGCGAAGGAGATCGTCGACATGCGCGGCAAGGTGTTCGCCGGCCACCCGAACCAGACCGAGCTGTTCGACCTGAAGCACGATCGCGGCGGGATGGTCGACATCGAATTCATCGTCCAGTACTGGGTGCTGCTGCATGCGTCGAGCGACGCCGAGCTGATCCGCAATACCGGCAACATCGCGCTGCTGCGCGAAGTCGCGCGCTTCGGGTTGATGAGCGAGGACGAGGCCGAGCGCGTCGGCGCGGCGTACCGCAAATACCGGAAGCTGCAGCACAAGCTGCGGCTCGACGGGATGGAGAAGGCGCGCGTCGATCCGGCGGTGGTGGCGGACGAGCGCGCGGCCGTGACGGCGCTGTGGACGCGTGTGTTCGGCGCGGTTGAAACGGGCGTTTGAACGAAGGCAGGCGGGCGCGGCATCGATCCGCATACCGCCCTGAATCGGATGAGCGAGCCCGTTCGACTCGAGCGGGACAGGCGGCCGCGGCGTCAGGCCGCCAGCATTTCCTTCGCGTGCTTGCGCGTGGTGGCCGTGATTTCGAGCCCGCCGAGCATCCGCGCGACTTCCTCGATCCGGCTCGCGCGGTCGAGCGCAACCACGGTCGATACCGTGCCGCCGCGTTCGTCGGCGCCCTTCGCCACCTGGAAATGATGGTCGCCGCGCGCGGCGACCTGCGGCAGGTGCGTCACGCACAACACCTGGCGGTCGCGCCCGAGCTGGTGCAGCAGGCGGCCGACCACTTCGGCGACGCCACCGCCGATTCCCGTATCGACTTCGTCGAAGATCAGCGTCGGCGTCGGGCTCGCCGCGCTGGCGATCACCGCGAGCGCGAGGCTGATCCGCGCGAGTTCGCCGCCCGACGCGACCTTCGCGAGCGGCCGCAGCGGCACGCCCGGGTGACCGGCCACGCGGAATTCGACCTGCTCGAGCCCGTGCGGGCCGCCGTCCGCGAGCGGCACGAGCGCGACTTCGAAGCTTCCGCCCGCCATCGACAATTCCTGCATGCCGGCCGTGACGGCCGTGCCGAGCGCCTTGGCAGCCTGCGCGCGCGCCTTCGACAGGCGTTTGGCGTCGGCGAGATAGGCTTCCCGCGCCTTGGCCTGCGCCGCCTCGAGCGCGCCGAGATCGGCGGCCGCGTCGAGCGCGGCGAGTTGCGCGCGGCGCGCCGCATGCTCTTCGTGCAGCGTGTCGGGCGGCAGCCGGAACTTGCGGGCGGTCGAGTGCAGCGCGTCGAGACGCGTTTCGACCTGCGCGAGCCGCTCGGGGTCGAGATCGACGCGCTGTGCATAGTGCGACAGCGAATAGACGGCTTCCTGCAACTGGATCTCGGCCGGCTCCAGCGACGCGAGCGCATCGCCGAGCGCGGTGTCGTAGTCGGCCAGGCCGCGCAGCTTCGACACGATCGCGCCGAGCTGCGCGAGCATCGCGTCGTCGGACTCGGACAGCGCGTTGAGCGCGCCGCGTACGCCTTCGATCAGGTTCGCCGAATGCGACAGGCGCTTGTGTTCGTTGCTGACTTCGTCCCACTCGCCGGCTTGCGGCGCGAGCTTGTCGAGTTCGGCGAGCTGCCATGCGAGCTTTTCGCGTTCGAGCTGCAATTCGCGCTCGTGCGCCTTCGCGGCATCGATCGCCTGCGTTGCGTCGCGCCACACGCGCCACGCGCGCGCGACGTTCGCGGCATCGGCGACGAGCCCTGCGTGCGTGTCGAACAGCTCGCGCTGCGCGTCGGGCCGCATCAGCAGCTGGTGCGCGTGCTGGCCGTGGATGTCGACGAGCATCTCGCCGAGTTCGCGCAGTTGCGCGAGCGTCGCGCTGGTGCCGTTGATGAATGCGCGCGAGCGGCCGTTCGCGTCGATCACGCGGCGCAGCATCACGGTGTCCTCGGCGTCGAACGCGTGCTCGTCGAGCCAGCGCGCGACGCGGTCGTGCGGCGTGAATTCGGCGGTGATGTCGGCGCGGCCGCAGCCGGTGCGCACGACGCTCGCGTCGGCGCGTTCGCCGAGCGCGAGGGCGAGGGCGTCGATCAGGATCGATTTGCCGGCGCCGGTTTCGCCGGAAAAGACGGAAAAGCCGCTGTCGAATTCGAGATCGAGCGCGGCGACGATGACGAAGTCGCGGATCGAGAGGTGGCGGAGCATGGTGTCGGGCGGAGCGGCGTCAGGACGCCTTGTCGTCTTCGTTCGATGCGTGTTCGTTCCAGTGCAGCTTCTTGCGCAGCGTCGTGTAGTAGCTGTAGCCGATCGGGTGCAGGAACGGCACCGTGTGCTTCGAGCGGCGCACCTCGATCGTATCGTTCAGTTCGAGCGACGTGAACGACTGCATGTCGAAGTTCACGTTGACGTCGCGGCCGCCGACGATCTGGATCGCGATCTTCGAATCGTCGGGCAGCACGATCGGCCGGTTCGACAGCGCGTGCGGCGCGATCGGCACGAGCACGATGCCCGCCAGCTGCGGATGGAGGATCGGGCCGGCCGACGACAGCGCATAAGCGGTCGAGCCGGTGGGCGTCGCGACGATCAGGCCGTCCGAGCGCTGGTTGTACATGTAGCGGCCGTCGACCGACGCGCGCAGCTCGACCATCCCGGAGAAGCCGCTGCGGTTCACGACGACGTCGTTGAACGCGAGCGCGTGGTAGATCGGTTCGCCGTCGCGCACGATCCGCGCCTCGAGCAGCGAGCGCTCCTCGCGCTCGAACTTGCCGGCCAGCATCACGGGCACGAGTGCCTGCATGTCGGATGCCGCGATGTCGGTGATGAAGCCGAGCCGCCCGTGGTTGATCCCGATCAGCGGTGTCCGGTAGGGCGCAAGCTGGCGGCCGATGCCGAGCATCGTGCCGTCGCCGCCGAGCACGATCGCCACGTCCGCTCGCGCCCCGATTTCGGCCGGGGTGAGCGCCGGGTAGCCGGCGATGCCGATTTCGCGCGCGGTCTCGCCTTCGAACACGACCTCGAAGCCGAGCGTGGCGATGCTGTCGGCCAGCGTGGCGAGCGGCTCGGCGATGCCGGGCGTGTTGCTCCGGCCGACGAGCGCGACAGTATTGAACTGATTACCGGTTTTCATGCCGGCATTACACCATAGCTCGTTGACGAAAAGAACCGGCTGTGCGCCGACGGGGCCGGATCGGGCCGGCCCGCGCAACGGTGGACGACGCCACTCGCCGCGCTCGCGCGGTTGCGCTAAAATTTTCCACCATGCTAGATCCTCGCGCACGAACCCTCCTGAAAACCCTGATCGAACGGTATATCGCCGACGGTCAGCCAGTCGGATCGCGCACGTTGTCCCGTTACTCCGGGCTCGAACTGAGCCCGGCGACGATCCGCAACGTGATGTCCGACCTGGAGGAGCTCGGCCTCGTGTCGAGCCCGCACACGTCGGCCGGCCGGGTGCCGACGCCGCGCGGCTACCGGCTGTTCGTCGATACGATGCTGACGGTCGAGGCGCCGATCGACGCCGAGGCCGTCGCGCGCCAGGTGCAGAACACGCTGCAGGCCGGCGAGCCGCAGCAGCGGGTGGTCGCCGCCGCCGCGAGCGTGCTGTCGAACCTGTCGCAGTTCGCGGGCGTCGTGCTGACGCCGCGCCGCAGCCACGTGTTCAAGCAGATCGAGTTCATGCGCCTGTCCGACAAGCGCATCCTGCTGATCATCGTCACGCCCGAGGGCGACGTGCAGAACCGCATGCTCGCGACGCCGCGCGACTATTCGCCGTCGCAGCTGACCGAGGCGTCCAACTACATCAATGCGCATTTCGCCGGCCTGTCGTTCGACGAGGTGCGCCGCCGCCTGCGCGACGAGATCGACCAGTTGCGCGGCGACATGACGACGCTGATGCACGCGGCCGTGACGGCCAGCACCGAGGTGCCCGACACCGAGGACACCGTGCTGATTTCCGGCGAGCGCAACCTGCTCGAAGTGGCGGACCTGTCGTCCGACATGGCGCGGCTGCGCAAGCTGTTCGACGTATTCGACCAAAAAACGGGCCTCCTGCAACTGCTCGACGTGTCGAGCCACGCCCAGGGCGTGCAGATCTTCATCGGCGGCGAATCGACGCTCGTGCCGATCGAGGAAATGAGCGTCGTCACCGCGCCGTACGAGGTGAACGGGCAGATCGTCGGCACGCTCGGCGTGATCGGCCCGACCCGGATGGCGTACAACCGCGTGATACCGATCGTCGACATCACCGCGCGCCTGCTGTCTCTCACGCTGAGCCAGCAATAACCGGCGACCAGCCCGATCCTGCCCCGCTATCGTGCCGCGGCGCCGCTTGCGGCGACAGTCGGCCGAACGGCACGGGGCGGCCCGTTATAATTGAAGGCCATCCGGTCCCGTGCCTCGAGCACGTCCTTGCCCATGCGTTTCGATCTTGAGCCGCCTTCGAATATCGCGGCCGCCCATCGCATCGGTGTGCTGCTGATCAATCTCGGCACGCCCGACGCGCCCACGCCGCGCGCAGTGCGGCGCTACCTGGCCGAATTCCTGTCGGATCCACGGGTCGTCGAAATCCCGCAGGCCGTCTGGCAGGTGCTGCTGCGCACGCTGATCCTGCCGCTGCGCGGCCGTGCATCCGCGAAGAAATACGCGGCCGTCTGGATGCCCGAGGGCTCGCCGCTGCGCGTGTACACCGAGCGTCAGACCGACAGCGTGCGGCACCTGCTCGTGTCGAACGGCTATCACGTGACGGTCGACTACGCGATGCGCTACGGCAGCCCGAACATTGCGCACGCGCTCGCGCAGTTCAAGCGCGCGGGCGTCGAGCGCGTGCTGTTGATGCCGATGTATCCGCAATACTCGGCGTCGACCACGGCCACCGCGTTCGATGCCGCGTTCGACGCACTCGCGCGCATGCGCAATCAGCCGGAAGTGCGCACGGTGCGGCACTACGCCGACCATCCGGCCTATATCCATGCGCTGGCCGAACAGGTGCGCCAGTACTGGGCGCAGCACGGCCGGCCCGATTTCGCGGCCGGCGACAAGCTGGTGCTGAGTTTCCACGGCGTGCCGAAGCGCACGCTCGACCTCGGCGACCCGTATCACGACCAGTGTCAGCAGACCGGCGCATTGCTGATGGCCGCGCTCGGGCTGTCGGGTACCGAATGCCGCGTCACGTTCCAGTCGCGCTTCGGCAAGGCCGAATGGCTGCAGCCGTACACCGCGCCGACGCTGCGCGAATTCGGCGAGGCCGGCGTGCGGCGGGCGGACGTGTTCTGTCCCGGCTTCACGGCCGATTGCCTGGAGACGATCGAGGAAATCGGCATGGAAGTGCGCGACGAGTTCCTCGCCGGCGGCGGCAAGACCTTCCACCGCATTCCGTGTCTGAACGGCGCGTCCGCGTGGATCGGCGCGCTCGGCGAGATCGTCGCGGAGAATCTGCAGGGCTGGCCCGTCAAGGCCGCGCAGCCCGAAACGGTCGGTTGAGACGAGATGAAACGATTTCCACACGCTTTTCGTTCGCCGTTGTTGTCCGAGGGGCGGTCAGCCTCCTTGGGACTGCCCGGCGGAGGCTGACATGAACTACAAGATTTCCACGGAACCGGGCGCGAAGCTGCGCATCGACAAATGGCTGTGGGCGGCCCGGTTCTTCAAGACGCGCTCGCTCGCGACCGATGCGGTCGACAAGGGACACGTGAAGATCGGCGGTGCAGCGGTCAAGCCGGCGAAGGACGTGCGGGTGGGCGACGAGGTCGAGATTGCGATCGACGGCATCGTCTGGCACATTGCCGTGCTGGGCGTGTGCGACGTGCGCGGCCCCGCGAGCGTCGCGCAGACGCTCTATGAGGAAACGGAAGCGGGGCGGGCCGCGCGGCTCGCCGAACTGGAGCGGCGCCGCACGTATCGCGAGCCGGCGGCCGGGCTGCACGGCCGGCCGACGAAGCGCGACCGGCGCATCATCGACAGATTTTCTGGTGGGAGCTGAACATCTGGTCGAACGTCGCCCGCGCGCTTCCGTATTCGGTCGTGCGGTCGGTGACGGCTCCCGACAGACAGATGGTGGTGGTGCCGGCAATGAGTACCAGCGCGACCACCGATATCGCAAAGGTCAGTTTCACGGTACTCCCCTCGAGAACAAGGGTGAAAACGGCGCCAGGTGGATGTCGGGCGGCGGTCAGCTAGGGTAAACACGCTTTTCCGACGCTTGAGTGGAGTGTAGTGCAGCGGGCCTGTGCGGAGCTAGTACTTGCCGGGTAAGCGTTGTTACAGGCCGTTTCGCCCGATCCGGCGAACTATGCGACGCCTGCACCAGGAAACGCGCGGTTGTTTCACGGCATTGGCGAATGCCGGCGAATGACCCTCTTGAAATCGCAGTTTTCGCCCTTATTTGCACCATCAATGTGCGGTGCCGCCGGGTATACGTCCGACGGTTGCCGATTTGGCTTCAACCTCTAATCGACTTTCAGCGACATGGAAAACACGCAAGAGAACCCGGCTACCCAATCGGCCGAAGACATCGGTAGCGAAAAGCAGGCGGCGCAAGGCGCCGCGCCCGCCGCCGAAGCCGCCGACGCGGCGCTCGCGGAGGCTCAAGCCAAGGTCGCCGAGCTCCAGGAAAGCTTCCTGCGGGCGAAGGCCGAGACCGAGAACGTGCGCCGCCGCGCGCAGGACGACGTGTCGAAGGCGCACAAGTTCGCGATCGAGAGCTTCGCGGAACACCTGCTGCCCGTGCTGGACAGCCTGGAAGCGGCCGTCAGCGATACCTCCGGCGACATCGCGAAGGTGCGCGAAGGCGTCGAGCTGACGCTGCGCCAGTTGACGAGCGCACTCGAGAAGGGCCGTGTCGTCGCGATCAACCCGGTCGGCGAGAAGTTCGATCCGCACCAGCACCAGGCCATTTCGATGGTGCCGGCCGAGCAGGAGCCGAACACCGTCGTCACGGTGCTGCAAAAGGGCTACATGATCGCCGATCGCGTGCTGCGTCCGGCGCTCGTCACCGTCGCCCAGCCCAAGTAAGGCGGCCGACATGGTGCCCGCCGGCGTCGATCCGGCCGCGTTCGACGCGTTCGACATGCAGGCGCTCGACGCCGGCACGTTCGACGCGGCCATCGACGGCGCGGGCGATGCGCTGGCCGTGGTGTTCTTCTGGGGCGTCGACTGCTTCAACTGCGAGATCGCGAAGAAGGCGATGCTCGCGCAGCCCGGCGCCATCCGCGCGCTGGACCTGAAGTGGTTCCATTGCAACGTGTACGAGCACCATCAGCTGGGGCGCCGCTTCGGGCTGCACGGCGTGCCGACGTGGTTCTTCTTCCACCGCGGCAAGCGGCTGGGCCGCGCGACCGGCTGGCATGGCCTCGCGCAGTTCCAGGCAGCCGTCGCGGCGGCACGCGCGAAGATGGCCGCGGCGGGTGCGCCGTCCGGCGAAAGCACCGGTGGCCGGCACGATCCGCTAGCCGGCGGCGATTGAAAAAATTTAATATCCGCATCGCTCGTCGGGTCTTGAAAACGGATCGGACGGACGCATTTCGGGAACAGAGTTGAATTCTGGCGTGCGAAACCGCCCAAAAACGCGGTGTTTCGTGCAGCAAACAAGCATTTCTGGAGATTAGGAAAAAATGGGAAAGATCATCGGTATTGACCTCGGCACCACGAACTCGTGCGTCGCCATCATGGAAGGCAACCAGGTCAAGGTCATCGAGAACTCGGAAGGCGCGCGCACCACGCCGTCGATCATCGCCTACATGGACGACAACGAAGTCCTCGTCGGCGCGCCGGCCAAGCGCCAGTCGGTGACCAACCCGAAGAACACGCTGTTCGCCGTGAAGCGCCTGATCGGCCGCCGCTTCGAAGAGAAGGAAGTCCAGAAGGACATCGGCCTGATGCCGTACTCGATCATCAAGGCCGACAACGGCGATGCATGGGTCGAAGCGCACGGCGAAAAGCTCGCGCCGCCGCAGGTGTCGGCCGAAGTGCTGCGCAAGATGAAGAAGACGGCGGAAGACTACCTCGGCGAGCCGGTCACGGAAGCCGTGATCACGGTGCCGGCGTACTTCAACGACAGCCAGCGCCAGGCGACCAAGGACGCCGGCCGCATCGCGGGCCTCGAAGTCAAGCGGATCATCAACGAGCCGACGGCAGCCGCGCTCGCGTTCGGCCTCGACAAGGCCGAGAAGGGCGACCGCAAGATCGCCGTGTACGACCTCGGCGGCGGCACGTTCGACGTGTCGATCATCGAGATCGCGGACGTGGACGGTGAAATGCAGTTCGAAGTGCTGTCGACCAACGGCGACACGTTCCTCGGCGGCGAAGACTTCGACCAGCGCATCATCGATTACATCATCGGCGAGTTCAAGAAGGAGCAGGGCGTCGACCTGTCGAAGGACGTGCTCGCGCTGCAGCGCCTGAAGGAAGCCGCCGAAAAGGCGAAGATCGAGCTGTCGTCGAGCCAGCAGACCGAAATCAACCTGCCGTACATCACGGCGGACGCGTCGGGCCCGAAGCACTTGAACCTGAAGATCACCCGCGCGAAGCTGGAAGCGCTGGTGGAAGACCTCGTCGAGCGCACGATCGAACCGTGCCGCATCGCGATCAAGGACGCAGGCGTCAAGGTGTCGGACATCGACGACGTGATCCTGGTCGGCGGGCAGACGCGCATGCCGAAGGTCATGGAGAAGGTGAAGGAGTTCTTCGGCAAGGATCCGCGCCGCGACGTGAACCCGGACGAAGCCGTCGCGGTTGGCGCGGCGATCCAGGGCCAGGTCCTGTCGGGCGACCGCAAGGACGTGCTGCTGCTCGACGTGACCCCGCTGTCGCTCGGTATCGAGACGCTCGGCGGCGTGATGACGAAGATGATCAGCAAGAACACGACGATCCCGACGAAGCACGCCCAGGTGTACTCGACGGCCGACGACAACCAGAGCGCCGTGACGATCAAGGTGTTCCAGGGCGAACGCGAAATGGCGGCGGGCAACAAGCTGCTCGGCGAGTTCAACCTCGAAGGCATCCCGCCGGCACCGCGCGGCGTGCCGCAGATCGAAGTGACCTTCGACATCGACGCGAACGGCATCCTGCACGTCGGCGCGAAGGACAAGGCGACCGGCAAGGAAAACAAGATCACGATCAAGGCGAACTCGGGTCTGTCCGAGGCTGAAATCGACCAGATGATCAAGGACGCGGAAGCGAACGCAGCGGAAGACCACAAGCTGCGCGAGCTGGCCGATTCGCGCAACCAGGGCGACGCGCTGGTCCACAGCACGAAGAAGGCGCTGACCGAGTACGGCGACAAGCTGGACGCGGGCGAGAAGGAAGCGATCGAAGCGGCGCTGAAGTCGCTCGAGGACGTGCTGAAGGACACGTCGGCCGACAAGGCTGCGATCGACGCGAAGGTCGAGGAGCTCGGCAAGGTGTCGCAGAAGCTCGGCGAGAAGATGTACGCCGACATGCAGGCCCAGCAGGCGGGTGCGGCCGGCGCGGCCGGTGCGGCGGAAGGCGCGGCCCATGCGGGTGGTGCGCAACAGGCTGCCGACGACGTCGTCGACGCCGAGTTCAAGGAAGTGAAGAAGGACTGAGCCGGGTTGCCATGGCACCGTACGCCGCGCGCGAAACGCGCGCGGCGCGGCTGACAAGCGGTCTGTCTTTCCTTCCGGATGGCCGGATCGACTCCACGCCTGGCGGGCCTTGCGGCCCTCCGGGCACATTTGTTTTTTGGCGGGTGCTGCGTGAGCCGTCCGCGGACGGTGCAGCGCCAGACGAGTCGAGAGACTTTACTGCGGGCGAAAGGAGCCGCCGCGTGCGCGAAGCGTGGCGGCACAGTGAATCGATATGGCGAAACGGGATTACTACGAGGTTCTGGGCGTCGCGAAGAACGCGAGCGACGACGAAATCAAGAAGGCATATCGCAAGCTTGCGATGAAGTATCACCCTGACCGCAATCCGGACAGCAAGGATGCGGAAGAGCATTTCAAGGAGGCGAAGGAAGCCTATGAAATGCTGTCGGATGGCCAGAAGCGGGCCGCGTACGACCAGTACGGCCACGCGGGCGTCGATCCGAACATGGGCGGTGCGGGCGCGCAGGGCTTCGGCGGCTTCGCCGATGCATTCGGCGACATCTTCGGCGACATCTTCGGCCAGGCCGCGGGCGGCGCCGCGCGGGGCGGCCGCGGCGGCCCGCAGGTGTATCGCGGCGCCGACCTGCGCTACAGCATGGAAATCACGCTCGAGCAGGCCGCGCACGGCTACGACACGCAGATCCGCGTGCCGAGCTGGGTGTCGTGCGAAGTCTGCCACGGGTCGGGTGCGAAGCCCGGCACGAAGCCGGAAACCTGCCCGACCTGTCACGGCCAGGGCACGGTGCGCATGTCGCAGGGCTTCTTCAGCATCCAGCAGACCTGCCCGAAGTGCCATGGCACGGGCACCTATATCCCGGAACCGTGCGCGCATTGCCACGGGTCGGGCAAGGTGAAGGAAACCAAGACGCTCGAAGTGAAGATCCCGGCCGGGATCGACGACGGGATGCGGATTCGCTCGGCCGGCAACGGCGAGCCGGGCATCAACGGCGGGCCGCCGGGCGACCTGTACGTCGAGATCCACATCAAGCCGCACGCGGTGTTCGAGCGCGACGGCGACGATCTCCACTGCCAGATGCCGATTCCGTTCACGACCGCCGCACTCGGCGGCGAGATCGAGGTGCCGACGCTGGCCGGCCGCGCGTCGTTCCCGGTGCCGGAAGGCACGCAGTCGGGCAAGACGTTCCGCCTGCGCGGCAAGGGCATCAAGGGGCTGCGTTCGAGCATTGCGGGCGATCTGTACGTGCACGTGCAGGTCGAGACACCGGTGAAGCTGACCGATCACCAGCGCGACCTGCTCAAGCAGTTCGAGAAATCGCTGGCCGAGGGCGGCGCGCGTCACAGCCCGCAGAGCAAGAGCTGGTTCGACCGGGTGAAGAGCTTCTTCGAGTAACGGCATGACTGAAGGCAACGAGAGCGCGTCGTTCGCGCTCTTGGACGATTGCGACTCGACCGCGTCCGCGCGGTCGAGTCGTTTGTATTCGGGCTTCGTGCGCGAACGCGTGTGCACGGACCCGGCGCAGCTCGACGCCATCGACGCGGCGCTCGCGCAGGATCTGCGCGACGGGCTGCATGCGGTCGTCGTCGGCGATTACGAATTCGGACGCAACCTGCAACGGGCGCAGCCGGGCCATGCCCCGCTGCGCTTTTTGCTGTATGCGCGCTGCGAGCGGCTGTCGCGCGACGACGTCGACGCGTGGCTCGCGCAGCAGGACGGCGGCGCCGCGCCGTCGATCGCGGGCGTCGCGCATGTCGCGAAGAGCGTGTCGCGCGATGCGTTCGACGCGGCGATCGCCACGGTGCACGACGCACTGCGCGCGGGCGATTCGTATCAGGTCAACTACACGTACCGGCTGAATTTCGACGTGTTCGGCACGCCGCTCGCGCTGTACCGGCGGCTGCGCGCGCGGCAGCCGGTGCGTTACGGCGCGCTGATCGCGCTGCCCGACGGTGCGTGGGTCGTGTCGTGCTCGCCGGAGCTGTTCGTCGAGAAGCATGGCGACGTGCTGCGCGCGCGGCCGATGAAGGGCACCGCGCCGCGCTCGGCCGACCCACGTGAAGACGCGGCGGCGGCCGCGTTCCTCGCGAGTGACCCGAAGAACCGCGCGGAAAACGTGATGATCGTCGACCTGCTGCGCAACGACGTGTCGCGGATTGCGCGCACGGGCAGCGTCAAGGTGCCGGCGTTGTTCTCCGTCGAGCCGTATGCATCGGTGTGGCAGATGACGTCGACGGTCGAGGCCGGCTGGCGCGACGGCACGACGTTCGCGCAGATGCTGCGCGCGCTGTTTCCTTGCGGGTCGATCACGGGCGCGCCGAAGTACAAGACGATGCAATTGATCGATGCGATCGAGTCGACGCCGCGCGGGCTGTATACCGGTGCGATCGGCTGGCTCGACGCGCCGAAGGACGAGGCCGCGTCGGCAGGCGCTGCGGCCGGGTGCGGCGATTTCTGCCTATCGGTCGCGATCCGGACGCTGACGCTCGATGCGGTCGCAGCCGATCCCGCCGTGACGAGCGCCACGCGCAACGCGGCAACGGCCGCCGCCGGCCGGCGGCGCGGCACGATGGGCGTCGGCGCGGGCATCGTGCTCGACAGCGTCGCGGCCGATGAATACGCGGAGTGCGAATTGAAAGCGCGATTCCTGACGGACGCCGACCCCGGCTTCCAGCTGTTCGAAACGACGGCCGCGACGCGGGCGGACGGAATCCGCCATCTCGATCGCCATCTCGCGCGGCTGCAACGCAGCGCGGATGCGTTCGGCTTCCGCTTCGATGCCGACGCGTTGCGTCGCGAGATCGATGCGCGCTGCGCGGCGCTCGACGGCGACGGCGCGTACCGGATGAAGCTCGCGCTGGCGAAGGACGGCACGATCGAGATCGTCGCGGCGCCGCTCAAGCCGCTGCCGGCGGGGCCGGTCGGCGTGCTGCTGGCCTGCGCGCACGGCTTCGCGCCGACCCTCGCGAGCGATGCGCTGCTGCTGCACAAGACCACGCGCCGTGCCGAATACGACCGCGCGTGGCAGGCGGCGGAGGCGCTCGGCGGGTTCGACATGCTGTTCGTCAACGAGCGCGGCGAGGTGACGGAAGGCGGGCGCTCGAACCTGTTCGTGAAGCTCGACGGCCAGTGGGTGACGCCGCCGTTGACGAGCGGCGTGCTGCCGGGCGTGATGCGCGGCGTGCTGCTCGACGATCGCGCGTTCGGCGCCGTGGAGCGGGTCGTCATGCGCGACGATCTGGCGCGCGCGCAGGCGTTGCTGTTGACCAACGCACTGCGCGGGGCGCTCGACGCGGTGCTGAAGTGACGGGGTGACGGGGTGACGGCTCGGGAGCCTGCCCGGGCTGCGGCCGCCGAGCATCGGCCACGCGGCTTCCGGAAAAAAAGCGCGGCGCCCTTTACGGGCGCCGCGCTTTTTTATCGGCAGGGCACCGGCGAACGAGCCGCCGGGTACGCGTCAGAACGAGTGTTCCGGGCCCGGGAACGACTGGTCCTTCACCGCGCTCACGTAGGCTTCGACGGCCGCCTGAATGCTCGGCTGTCCCTGCATGAAGTCCTTCACGAAACGCGGCCGCTTGCCGGGGAACACGCCGAGCATGTCGTGCAGCACGAGTACCTGCCCCGAGCAGTCGACGCCCGCGCCGATGCCGATCGTCGGAATCTTCAGCATGTGCGTGACTTCGGATGCGACGAGCGTCGGCACGGCTTCGAGCACGACGAGTTGCGCACCGGCTTCCTCGACCGCGCGCGCATCGCGCAGCAGTTGCGCGGCGCCCGCTTCGGTCTTGCCCTGGACCTTGAAGCCGCCGAACGCATGCACCGACTGCGGCGTGAGGCCGAGGTGCGCGCACACGGGTACCGACCGTTCGACGAGGAAGCGGATCGTATCGGCGAGCCATTCGCCGCCTTCGAGCTTGACCATCTGCGCGCCCGCGCGCATCAGCTTGACGGAATTCGCGAACGCGTCGGCCGGCGTCCCGTACGTGCCGAACGGCAGATCGGCGACGACGAGCGCACGCGGCTGCGCACGTGCGACACAGGCAGTGTGATAAGCGATGTCGTCGAGCGACACGGGCAGCGTGGTCGTATGGCCCTGCAGTACGTTGCCGAGCGAATCGCCGATCAGCAGCACGTCGGTGCCGGCGCGATCGAGCAGCGCCGAAAAGCTCGCGTCGTAGCACGTGAGCATCGCGATCTTCTCGCCGGCGTCGCGCATTGCCTGCAGCTTGGGTACCGTCACGGCAGGCCGGCTCGATTCCTGGAGATAGGTCATGGGAAATCCGGGTCGATGGGGGAGGAACGACGGGCGGGACGCGTCAACGCGCCGTCTCGCCCTTGACGAAGAATTCCTTGCGGCCGCGCATCGTCTCGATGCGCTCGACCAGCAGGGCGAGATCCTCGGGGGAATCCAGCGGGTTCAGGTGTTCGGCTGCGACCGTCAGCACCGGCGTGCGGTCGTAGTGGTAGAAGAATTCGTTGTACGCATCGACGAGCGAGCGCAGGTACGCGTCGCTGATCTGCAGCTCCATCGGCGTCCCGCGCTTCTGGATGCGCGAGAACAGCACTTCGGGGCTGGCCTGCAGATAGACGACGAGATCGGGCGACGGCGCCTGCGGCACGTCGACGTGCGTGGCGACCGAGCGATACAGCTGCCACTCGTCTTCCGGCAGGTTCAGCCGCGCGAAGATGTCGTTCTTCTGCGGCATGAAATCGGCGATCACGGGCCGGCCCGTGTCGAGCGCGCCGATCAGCTCGCGCGCCTGCTGCGCGCGCTGCAGCGCGAACGACAGCTGGACGGGCAGCGCGTAGCGTGCGGTGTCGCGATAGAAGCGTTCGAGGAACGGGTTGTCCTGCGGGCGTTCGAGCAGCGTCTGCATCGACCAGCGCTCGGCGAGCAGGCGCGCGAGCGTCGTCTTGCCGACGCCGATCGGGCCTTCGATCACGAGATAGCGGTGCGGGGCGCGCAGGTCGGGCGCGGTGACGGTCAGCGGAGTCGAGTTCATCGGCAGCGGGTCTTGTCGGCGTCTTCGCCGGCAGCGAGCGCCTTCTGCATCAGGCACTGGCAGGTTTGCACCTTTTCGACGCGCTGATCCGCGACCGCGGCGAGAAAGGCGTCGGCACGGCCGCGCGCGGGGATGTCGAGCGCCGGCTCGATTTCGACGAGCGGCACGAGCGCGAATGCGCGGTCGGTGAGGCGCGGGTGCGGGACGATCAGGTCGGGTTCGTCGATCGAATCGGCGCCGAACAGCAGGATGTCGAGGTCGAGCGTGCGCGGCGCATTGCGATACGGGCGCTCGCGGCCGAAGTGATGTTCGATCTTCTGGCAAAGCGCGAGCAGCTCGCGGGCCGACAGCGTCGTGTCGAGCTTGACGACGCAGTTGTAGTAGTCGTCGCCGCCGGCTTCGAACGGCGCCGTGCGATACAGGCTCGACTTGCCGAGGATCGAGATGGTGCGCTGCTGCGCGAGGCACACCACCGCGTCCTTCAGGGTCTGGCGTGCATCGCCGAGATTCGCCCCCAATCCGATATATGCAACCGTCATGGCATCACTTCCTACGTCGTTCGCCGGCGCATGCGTCAGTCGTCGGAACCGCTCGCGGTATCCGGCGCCTGCGCGGCGGCGCCTTCACCCGGATTGCGGTTTCGCGCACCGCCGCGGCGGCGCCGCTTGCGGGGCGATTTTTCCTTCGAGCCGCCCTGCGTGAGCAATGCCTCGCGAGCGGCCGCGTCGCCTTCGATGAAATCCGTCCACCACTGTCCGACTTCCGCATCGAGCTCGCCGGATTCGCAGCGTAACAGGAGGAAATCATACCCCGCTCTAAACCTTTGGTGTTCCAGCAGCCGCATCGCGCTGCGGCCCGAGCGCTTCTCGAGGCGCAACTGCAGGCCCCAGATCTCGCGCATGTCGGCCGAGTAACGCTTGTGGATCGCGAGTTTCTCGGTCTGCATGTCGAGCACGTCGTCCATCGCGCGATGGAGCGCCGGCACCGGGATTTCGCCCGCGGCCGTGTACTGCTCGAAGCGCTGGCGCATGTCGTGCCACAGCAGCGTCGCGAACAGGAAGCCCGGCGACACCGGCTTGCCGGCGCGCACCCGCGCGTCGGTGTTGTTCAGCGCGAGCGTGATGAACTTCTCGCCCTGCGGCTGTTCGAGCACGACGTCGAGCAGCGGCAGCAGCCCGTGATGCAGGCCTTCCTTGCGCAGCCGCTGCAGGCACGCGAGCGCGTGCCCCGACAGCAGCAGCTTCAGCATTTCGTCGAACAGGCGCGCGGCCGGCACGTTGTTGATCAGGTCGGCGAGCGCGTGGATCGGCTCGCGCGTATGCGGCTCGATCTCGAAACCGAGCTTCGCCGCGAAGCGCACGACGCGCAGCATCCGCACCGGATCCTCGCGGAAGCGGGTGGCCGGATCGCCGATCATCCGCAGCAAGCGCGCGCGTACGTCGGCCATCCCGTCGTGATAGTCGAGCACCGTCTGCGTCGACGGGTCGTAGTACATCGCGTTGATCGTGAAGTCGCGGCGCGCGGCGTCCTCGTGCTGCTCGCCCCACACGTTGTCGCGCAGCACGCGGCCGCTCGCATCGACCGCGTGCGTGCGGCGATCGAGTTCGTCGCGCTTCAGGCGCTTCGGCGGCTCGGCCGCGGCCGCCTCGGGCGGCGCGTCGACCAGCGCGCGGAACGTCGATACCTCGATCAGTTCCTGGCCGAACTGCACGTGGACGATCTGGAAGCGGCGGCCGATCAGGCGCGCGCGGCGGAACAGGCGCTGCACCTCGGTCGGCGTCGCGTCGGTCGCGACGTCGAAGTCCTTCGGCGCGATGCCGAGCAGCAGGTCGCGCACCGCGCCGCCGACGATGAACGCGCGAAAACCCGCCTGCTGCAGCGTGTCGGTCACGCGCACCGCGTTCCTCGAGATCAGCGCCGGATTGATGCCGTGCACGCTGGCCGGCACGACGGTCGGCTCATGGTTGCTGCGCGATTGCTTCGCGCCGCCGCGGGCGCCCTTCGGCGCGCGCGGGGCAGCAGGGGCCGCTACGTCGGCCGGGGCCGCGGCGGGGGGCGTTTGCTCGGTTTCGTCCTGCCCGAGCAGCTTGCGAATGAATTTTTTGATCACGACGTTCAGAAGAGATCCAGGATGCGCCAGCCGCGGTTGCTTGCGTGCGCACGCAGCGTGTCGTCGGGGTTGGTCGCGATCGGGTCGGTGACTTTCTCGAGCAACGGAATGTCGTTGTGCGAGTCGCTGTAGAAATAGCTGTGTTCGAAGTCGTCCCAGTGCTTGCCGAGCGACGCGAGCCACGCTTCGGTGCGCACGATCTTGCCTTCGCGATAGCTCGGCGTACCGGTCGGCCGGCCCGTGTACGGCGAATCGGGATGCCCGTCGGTCGTTTCGACCTCGCACGCGATCAGCGTGTCGACGCCGAACGCGGTCGCGATCGGGCGCGTGATGAATTCGTTGGTGGCCGTCACGACGCAGCACAGGTCGCCGGCGTCGACGTGCTTGCGCACGAGTTCGAGCGCGGCGGGCGTCATCGCGGGGCGGATCACCTCGTGCATGTACTGCTCGTGCCATTCGGCCAGCTGCGCGCGCGAATACTTCGCGAGCGGCGTGAGCATCGCGCACAGGTACGCGTGGATGTCGAGCTTGCCGGCCTTGTAGTCGGCGAAGAACTGATCGTTCTGACGCGAGAAGCTTTCCGCGTCGACGATGCCGAGCTTCACCATGAAGCGACCCCATTCGTGGTCGCTATCGGTCGGGATCAGCGTGTGATCGAGGTCAAAGAGTGCCAGATTAGTCATGGAAGCGCATTTTACTCGAAGCGGTTCGGGCCCGTGCCCGGTGGTGCGATGTCGTCGCCGGGACGTGCGAGCATCCGGCGCAGCAGCGGCAGCGTGACCGCGCGTTTCTGCTCGAGCGAGAAGCGGTCGAGCGCGTCGAGCAATGCCATCAGGCTCGGCATGTCGCGGCGGAAATGGGTCAGCAGGTACGCGGCGATGTCGTCGGTGAGCGCGATCCCGCGCTCCTTCGCCGCGAGCTTGAGCACGGCGACCTTGCCGGCGTCGGACGGCGGCGACAGGTGGAACACGAGCCCCCAGCCGAGCCGCGTGCGCAGATCCTCGCGCACGTCGAGCGCGAGTGGCGCCGCCGGGCCCGCCGCGACGAACGCGCTCGACGGGTGCGCGCGCACTTCGTTGAACAGGTTGAACAGCGCGACCTGCTGCGTGTCGCTCATCCGGTCGCAGTCGTCGATCGCGTAGATGCCGATGCGCGGGTCGAACGTGAACGCACCGAGCGGGCTCTGCGGCGTCAGGTAGCGCGCGTAGCCGTACGACGCGTCGCTCACGAGCGCCTGCAGCAGGTGGGTGCGGCCGCTGCCCGGTTCGCCCCAGATATAGAACGACCGATCCGGCACGGGGCCGGCCGCGAGCGCGAGATCGAGCTTCTGCAGGCGCGTGACGAGCTCGTCGTTCTCGTCGCTCATGATGAAGTTGTCGAACGTGGCGGGCGGCGGCGTGCCGAGATCGAGCGTCAGTTGACGGGACACAGCAGTCACAATGCGGGTCGGTTGAAAAAACGCGTGCCGTACGCCGGGCACGCGCGAGGGAAGGCGCCCCGGCTGGCTTCACGCGCGACCGTACGCGCGGCGCGGCGCGGCTTTCGGCGCGCTTCGCCCGGCGATGAAAACGGGGACGTGTTGACCAAGATGCGATCCCTGACGATTCGGTGCTGGGAATTCCGGCCAACGGGCCGGCTTCGGGTAAAATCGCATTTTACCGACCTTCTCGCATTCCCCCATGAATCCTCCGAAATCCGCTCCCGACGCTCAGGGTCTGTCCTACCGCGACGCAGGCGTCGACATCGACGCAGGCGACGCGCTCATCGACAAGATCAAGCCTTTTGCGAAGAAAACCTTGCGCGACGGCGTGCTCGGCGGCATCGGCGGGTTCGGCGCGCTGTTCGAAGTGCCGAAGAAGTACAAGGAGCCCGTGCTCGTCTCGGGCACCGACGGCGTGGGCACCAAGCTCAAGCTGGCGTTTCATCTGAACAAACACGACACCGTCGGCCAGGATCTCGTCGCGATGAGCGTGAACGACATCCTCGTGCAGGGCGCCGAGCCGCTGTTCTTCCTCGACTACTTCGCGTGCGGCAAGCTCGACGTCGACACGGCCGCGACCGTCGTCAAGGGCATCGCGCAGGGCTGCGAACTGTCGGGCTGCGCGCTGATCGGCGGCGAAACCGCCGAAATGCCGGGCATGTACCCGGACGGCGAATACGACCTGGCCGGCTTCGCGGTCGGCGCGGTCGAGAAGAGCAAGATCATCGACGGCAGCACGATCGCCGAAGGCGACGTGGTGCTCGGCCTCGCATCGAGCGGCATCCACTCGAACGGTTTCTCGCTCGTGCGCAAGATCATCGAGCGCGCGAATCCCGATCTGTCGGCGGATTTCCACGGCCGCTCGCTGGCCGACGCGCTGATGGCCCCGACGCGCATCTACGTGAAGCCGCTGCTCGCGCTGATGCAGAAGCTGACGGTGAAGGGCATGGCGCACATCACGGGCGGCGGCCTCGTCGAGAACATCCCGCGCGTGCTGCGCGAAGGCCTCACCGCCGAGCTCGACCAGCAGGCATGGCCGCTGCCGCCGCTGTTCAAGTGGCTGCAGGAGCACGGCGGCGTCGCCGACGCGGAAATGCACCGCGTGTTCAACTGCGGGATCGGCATGGCCGTGATCGTCTCGGCGGCCGACGCCGACGCAGCGATCGCCGACCTGACCGCCGCCGGCGAACAGGTGTGGAAGATCGGCACCGTGCGTGCGACCCGCGAAGGCGAGGCGCAGACGGTCGTGGTCTGACGCACGGCAGCAGCAGAATGCAGTACGGAAAGCCGCCCGGAATCGCTCCGGGCGGTTTTTTTTCGGGCGCCGCGTGCGTACGGACGCGCGCCGACGAAGGAGGGGCGACGATGACCGAAGACGAACGCGCGATCCGCGAGCTCGTGGAAACCTGGTTCGTGTCGAGCCGGCGCGGCGATCTGGCGACCGTGCTCGACCTGATCGCCGACGACGCGATCTTCATGGTGGCCGGCAAGCCGCCGTTCGACAAGGCGGCGTTCGCGGCCGCGTCGCGCGACGCGAACGCCGGCGCGGAAAACGCGCCGAAGATCGACGGCCGCTACCGGATCGACGAGCTGCGTGTGATCGGCGACTGGGCATACATGCGCAATTTCATCGAGATCGACGCGACGCCGCCGGGCGGCGAGACGATCCGCCGGTCGGGCCACACGCTGACGATCTTCCGCAAGACCGACGGCCGCTGGCAGCTCGTGCGCGACGCGAATCTCGTCACGCTCGCGAGCTGAGCGCGACGGCGCACGCTCGCGCTTACGCTTACGCGGATGCCCGCGGCGCATTCGCCGGGCGCGCGCCGGCCAGCAACGGCGGCACGAGCAGGTACAGCAGCGCGGCCGCAGCCCACACGAACCCCGGCCAGGTCGCGCGCGTCGCCGCGTAGGTCGCGGTGACGACCAGCGGCCCCGCGACACCGATCAGGCTCGCCACGCTCGCCAGCGTGCCCTGCAGTTCGCCCTGGCGCGCATCGTCGACCCGCCGGGCGAGCATCGCCTGCAACGCGGGCAGCGTCATGCCGCCGGCCGCGAACAGCGGCAGCAGCGCAAACGGCACCCAGGCGGCGGTGGCGCACGCGATGATCGCCAGCCCGAGCGCGTCGCCTGCCAGGCCCAGTGCGAGCGCGCGCCGCTCGCCGAGCCGCGCGATCAACGGCCCGATCGCGAACGCTTGCGCGAGCGCGTGGCATGCGCCGTAGCCGGCGAGCGACAGCCCGGCGACCGGCGTCGACCAGCCGAAATGTTCCTGGCCGTACAGAATCCACAGCGTCGCGGGCGCCTGCGACACGAGCGCCACGATCACGTAGATGCCGACCAGCGGCGCGAGCGCGCCGCTCAGCCGGCGTAGGCTCGCGAACGGGTTCAGCGCGCCGACCGTCCGGCCTTCCCGGGCCGACCGCGGCCGCGATTCCGGCAGCACGCGCCACACGAGCACGAGGTTCAGCGCATTGAGCAACGCGGCCGCGACGAACGGCGCACGCAGGTGCAGCACGCCGAGCAGCCCGCCGATCAGCGGGCCGGCGATGAAGCCGATGCCCATCATCGCGCCGAGCTGGCCGAAGCGCCGGGCGCGATCCGGTTCGGCCGTCACGTCGGTCACGTACGCGGTCGCGACCGCGACGTTCGCGCCGGTGATGCCCGCGATCAGCCGCCCGACGTAAAGCCACGCGAGCGTCGGCGCGAGCGCCATCAGCAGATAGTCGAGCGCGGCGCCCGCGAGCGATGCGAGCAGCACCGGGCGGCGGCCGAAACGGTCGCTCAGCGCGCCGAGCAGCGGCGCACACAGGAACTGCGCGAACGCGTACAGCGCGAGCAGGATTCCGTAGTGGGTGTCGGTGCTGCCCGCGCCGGCGAGCGAACGCAGCAGCCCGGGGAGGATCGGCATCACGATCCCGACGCCGATCGCGTCGAGCAGGACCGTGGCCAGGATGGCAATCAGGGACGGGTTCAAGAGGATCACTCTATCGATGATAGAGTGCGAAGTATTCCACAGTTTCCCTATCGGTGATAGAGATGAAGGACACGGGGGCGCGGCTGACGCGCGACACGGTATTGCGCGCGGCGCTCGAATTGCTGGATGAAGTGGGGATCGACGGACTGTCGACGCGACGGCTTGCCGAGCGGCTCGGCGTGCAATCGCCGACGCTGTACTGGCATTTCAGGAACAAGGCCGAGCTGCTCGACGCAATGGCCGAGGCGATCATGCTGGAGCGTCACGGCGCGTCGCTGCCGCGGCCGGGCGACGTGTGGGATGCATGGCTCGCGGAGAATGCGCGCAGTTTTCGCCGAGCGCTGCTGGCCTATCGCGACGGCGCACGCCTGCATGCCGGCACGCGGCCGCGCGCCCTGCATTTCAGCTCGATCGAACGCAAGGTCGCGCTGCTCGGCGACGCGGGATTCACGCCGGACGAAGCGGTCGACGTGATGGTCGCGATCGGCCGCTTCGTGGTCGGATGGGTGCTGGAAGAGCAGGCGGCGCCGGACGGCGAAGCCGATGCGCCGCTGCCGGACGCGGCCGAGTACCCGCGGCTCGCGCAAGGCTGGGCCGCGCTGCGGGAACGCAGCGGCGACGAAGCGTTCGAACGCGGCATCGCGTGGATCGTCGACGGCGCCCGCGCGCGCCTGGCGGCGCGTCGGGCGGGCTGACGCGTCAGCCCGGCTTGCGGCCGTCGAGGACGCGTTCGAGCGCGTCGAGCGCGCGGGCCGTCGAATCCGGCGCGATGCAGTCGACCACGATCCGCTCCGGCATCGCGCGCAGCCACGTGATCTGGCGCTTGCACAGCTGGCGTGTCGCGAAGATGCCCTTGTCGCGCATCGTCCGGTAGTCGGTGACGCCGTCGAGGAATTCCCACGCCTGCCGGTAGCCGACGCAGCGCATCGACGGCAGGTCGGGATGGAGATCGTCGCGGCGCCGCAGCCGTTCGACTTCGTCGATGAAGCCCGCGTCGAGCATCGCGTCGAAGCGCTGCGCGATCCGTGCGTGCAGCATCGCGCGATCCGACGGCTCGAGCGCGACCGGCACGAAGCGGTACGCGGCGGCCGCATCGTCCGTGCGGCGCGGCGCGGCGAGCAGCACCGACATCGGCTGCCCGCTCAGCATGAAGATTTCCAGCGCACGCTGGATCCGCTGCGAATCGTTCGGCGCGAGCCGCGCGGCCGTATCGGGGTCGACTTGCGCGAGCCGCGCGTGCAGCGCGGGCCAGCCGTCGCGCGCGGCGTCGGCGTCGAGTGCGGCGCGGATCTCCGCGTCGGCGCCCGGCAGGTCGTTGAGCCCTTGCGTCAGCGCCTTGTAGTACAGCATCGTGCCGCCCGCGAGCAACGGCGTGCGGCCGCGCGCGACGATCTCGCCGATCAGGCGCAGCGTGTCCGCGCGGAATTCCGCGGCCGAATACGCGTCGGCCGGGTCGATGATGTCGATCAGGTGATGCGGAACGCTCGCGCGCTCGTCGCGCGACGGTTTCGCGGTGCCGATATCCATGTCGCGGTAGACGAGCGCCGAATCGACGCTGACGATCTCGATCGGGCGGCGCGCGGCGAGCGCCAGCGCCGCGGCCGTCTTGCCGGAAGCGGTGGGGCCGAGCAGGCAGGCGATCGTCGTCGGACTGGACTGCGAAGAAGCGCTCATTGCCCGCGCATGAAGAGACGGTCGAGATCGTTCAGCGTGAGCTGATACCAGGTCGGCCGGCCGTGATTGCACTGGTCCGCGCGCTCGGTCGCCTCCATCTGGCGCAGCAGCGCGTTCATCTCGTCGAGCGTCAGCCGCCGGTTCGCCCGCACCGCGTGATGGCACGCGAGCGTGCCGAGCAGTTCGTGCTGGCGCTCGGTGAGCACGCGCGAACCGCCGAACGCGTGCAGGTCGGCGAGCACCGCGCGCGCGAGCGACTGCAGGTCGGCATCCTTCAGCAGCGCCGGCACCGCGCGGATCGCCAGCGTCGTCGGCGACAGCACCGCGAGGTCGAAGCCGAGCGATTCGAGCGTGTCGCGCTCTTCCTCGACCGTGCCGATCTCGACCGGCGTGGCCGTCATCGAGATCGGCAGCAGCAGCGACTGCACGGCGACCGAGCGATCCGCGAGCGCGTTCTTGAATTGCTCGTACAGAATCCGCTCGTGCGCCGCGTGCATGTCGACGATCACGAGACCGTACGCGTTCTGCGCGAGCACGTAGATCCCGTGGATCTGGCCGAGCGCGAAGCCGAGCGGCTGCTCGTCGTGCGCGGGCGGCGACGCGGCGAAGCCCGGCAGCGGCGCGGCTGGGGCGTCGGCGGCATCGCGCGCCACGAACGTCGTGCCGTCCGGCGTACCCGCGCCGCTGTCCTTGCGGCCGAACAGCGCATCGTAGAGCGCGAGCGGCTGCGCGACGGGCAGCGTGCCCTGCGTCATCCGCGCCTGGCGCATCCACGTGTTGCCCGCCGACGACGAAGACGACGGCGCCGAGAAACCGCTGCCGCCGCTCGCGCCGCTCGGGCTTTGGCCGAGCGGCGTATCGAGGAACGATGCCGGCCCGTGCGACGCGGGTTCGATATGCGCGGCATGGCCGCCCGCGGTGGTTTCCGGCGATGCGCCCGCATGGCGAGCAAGCGCACGCTGCACCGCGTGGAACACGTACTGGTGGATCGAGCGCGAATCGCGGAACCGCACTTCGATCTTCGACGGATGCACGTTCACGTCGACGGCTTCGGGCGGCAGGTCGAGGAACAGCACGTACGACGGGTAGCGGTCGCCGTGCAGCACGTCCTCGTAGGCCGCCCGCACCGCGTGCGTCAGCAGCTTGTCGCGCACGAAGCGGCCGTTCACGAAGAAATACTGCTGGTCGGCGCGCCCGCGGCTCGCGGTCGGCAGGCCGGCGCAGCCGTAGACGGCGAGCGGGCCGGCCTGCTCGTCGAGCGGCAGGTGCGCCGTCGCGAAGCTTTCGCCGAGAATCTTCGCGACGCGCTGCGCGGGCTCGGTCGCATTCCAGTGCTCGACGGCCTTGCCGTTGTGCAGCACCGAGATCGCGACGTCCGGCCGTGCGAGTGCCGCGCGGCGGATCATTTCCAGGCAGTGGCCGAATTCCGTCTGCTCGCTCTTCAGGAACTTGCGCCGCGCGGGCGTGTTGAAGTACAGCTCGCGCACCTCGATCGTCGTGCCGGTCGAGCCGGCGGCGGGCGACAGCACGCCCGTCTGCGCGTCGATCTTCGTCGCGTGCGCGGCATCGGCCGTCCGGCTCGTGATCGACATCTCGGCCACCGACGCGATCGACGCGAGCGCTTCGCCGCGAAAGCCCAGCGTCGCGACCGCCTCGAGCTCCTCGAGCGAGCGGATCTTGCTGGTCGCGTGGCGCATCAGCGCGAGCGGCAGTTCGTCGGGCGGAATCCCGCAGCCGTCGTCGGTGATCGAGATGCGCTTGACGCCGCCTTCTTCCAGCACGATGCGCAGCGTCGTCGCGCCGGCGTCCATCGCGTTCTCGAGCAGTTCCTTGACGACCGACGCCGGGCGTTCGACGACCTCGCCGGCGGCGATCTGGCTGATCAGCTGGTCGGGCAAGGGCTGGATCGCGCGCAGCGGGCGCGCGGCGGGGGCGGGCGCGGCGCCCGCGGCCGTTTCGGTGATATCGGACATGGCCGAATTATAGCGAGGCCGCGAACGCGTGCCGGGGCGGCCGGCCGTTACGTTTTTTCACGGAGCCTTAAGGTAGTTTCGGTATCATCACCCCGTTGCACGCGCCGCCTTGGCTGGCGGGCGCCTCGGCCATCCCTGGCCTGTTCCGGCCGTTCCGGCCCTACCGCCTTCGAGGAATCGCATTTGGATACGCTGCTGCATTTCGTCAACCTTGTCCTGCATATCGACGCTTTCCTCGGCGATTTCATCCGGCAGTACGGCGCGTGGGTCTATCTCGTCCTGTTCCTGATCGTGTTCTGCGAGACGGGGCTCGTCGTGTTCCCGTTCCTGCCCGGCGATTCGCTGCTGTTCATCGGCGGCGCGTTCGCGGCGACGGGCGAAATGAACGTCGGCTTGCTGATCGTGCTGCTGCTCGTCGCGGCGATTTCCGGCAACACCGTGAACTACCTGATCGGCCGCTGGATCGGCCCGAAGGTGTTCAATACGCATATTCCGGTGCTCGAGCGGTTCCTCGATCGCGCCGCGCTGCAGAAGACCCATTCGTTCTACGACAAGCACGGCGGCAAGACGATCGTGCTCGCCCGCTTCATTCCGGTCGTGCGCACGTTCGCGCCGTTCGTCGCGGGCGCATCGTCGATGAGCGTCGCGCGCTTCCAGTTGTTCAACGTGATCGGCGCGCTGGTGTGGGTGCTGCTGCTCGTGCTGCTCGGCTATTTCTTCGGCAACATCCCGTTCATTCGCCAGTACCTGAACGTGATCGTGCTGGTCGGGATCGGCGCGGCGATCGTGCCGGTCGCGCTCGGCGCGGTGTGGAAGCTCGTGCGCGGGCGGCGGGCGGATGGGGCGCCGAAGGCGGGCGGGCGCTGAGCGCGTTCCTTCTTTTTTGGCGCAGTGAAAAAGCGTGGCCAGTTCAGTGCCACGCTTTTTTCGTTCGTGCGGTTGCGCTGCTGTTTCCGTTACGTGTTGCGATGCGAGATCGGCGTTTCGGGCGTCGGATAGCCGGCGTCGCGGAACGTTTCGAGGATCACGCGGTTGGTGTCGCAGTACACCTGCCAGTAGTTCTCCGGCTGAGTCGACGGGCGAACGAACAGCAGCGGACCTTCCGGCGTGAACTGCAGCACGCCGACGTCCGGTGCCGGCACTTTCAGCACGTTCGGAACCAACTGGATCTGCGTCTTCAGGCGGTTGATCGCATCGGCCGCGTCGACGCTGTTCGCGATCTTCGCGGTCAGGTCGACGCGGCGGTGCGGCGTCGCGCTGTAGTTCGCGATGTTGTCCGAGAAGATCTTGTTGTTGCCGACGATCGTCACGATGTTGTCGGCGGTGATGATCGTCGTGCCGAACAGGCCGAGCTCCTTCACGGTGCCCGTGACGCCGCCCGCGCTGATCACGTCGCCGATCTTGAACGGGCGCAGCACCTGCATGAACACGCCGGCGGCGAAATGCGCGAGCAGGCCGCCCCAGGCCGTGCCGATCGCGAGGCCGAGGCCGGCGAGCAACGCGGCGAACGAGGTGGTCTGTACGCCGAAGATCTGCAGGATCGCGAGGATCAGCAGGATCGTCAGCAGCACGCTGACGACGGAGGTCAGGTAGTCAGTGAGCGTCGGGTCGACTTTGCCGCTGCGGCGGACGACCTTGCCGAGCAGGCGGGTACCGATGCGGATCGCCCAGCGGCCGACGAACCATAGGACGATCGCCGCGAGGAGGTTCAGGCCGAAGTCGAGGCCGCGGGTCATGACGAACTCCTGAACGGTAGCGATGTTCAACGTACGATTCTCCTTAGTGCGTCAAAGACTGGTTGAAGGCGTCAGTCGATTGCCGTTATAACCGACCTTGGGACATGAGGCAACGACTCGAATTTCTCGCCCGAAGTCCATCGCACGAACTGATAATTTGCTGGCGGGAAATCATTGGAGTCCCGGCGGACGACATAGCCAACACATAGATATTGACTATGTCGATTTAATCGCTGTAGAGGCGCAGATATGGTGACCATGCCGCCCGTAAGTGCGGGATCAGGCATGTCACCGGGGTGTTTGATGTGTTGCGGTTGTTTGACCATCAGACTTGAGTCCGTGAGGGGCACGTCAATTGTTACGCTTGTAGAACTGGAGTGGCCCCCTGTATTGCGGATTGTGCCGTGGCACTGATGAATTCGGTTCTCAAATTTTCGACGAAATGGCGAGCGCGAACCAGAAAATCCGCGAAGCGATTCCATTCTTCGGGCGTGTAGTGGGTCGGCAGCGCAGCTTCGTTGTCAGCGGACAATATACGGTTTGTCAATCCGATTTCTTCAAACAGCTCTTTGATTTTTGCGACTGGATAGACTGAACACGGGACACCGTTCGACAGGGAAAAAATTGCACCGTGATAGCGCATCGTGTACACGTGTTCGCTATGTTGAATTGCATCGAGGAATTCGCGTTCGTGCGCCGTATGGACGACATGCTGAAAAGCAATCGGCATATTTCGATCGAGAGCGGGTTCCATTAGCACGGCTTTCGTTGCGATTCCTTGCGCGAGCAGGGCGAATTCCAACGCCTTTAGGTGACGCAAGCTGCGCTCTTCCAGATCATCGACCGGGAATTTTGGTACAAGTACTACTTCCCGGATGGGCTCGACGCGGCGATGGCCGGCTGCTTGTCTCGATACGCTTCGGTTCGAAACGAATGGATCGAACATCCAGGTGGCGTCCGACCGAATGCGACGCAGAGCTGCAATGCTCGTCGCGTCGCGCCCGGATACGTGAAAAGCATTGGTTATGAGCTGACGGTATCCCGACGCGCGAACAGGATCCTCCAATTCCGTTGTCGATGCGCCGACACCGACGATTGCATAGGGCGTGCCGCTTGCAATCAGGGCTTCGACCCACCCTGCTTCATAGAGCGGAAAGTGCGGCGTTGACAATAGCCCGCCGCCGCCGATGACGATCAAATCCATCGTTCGCAGCAGTGCGGTGTCAAAGAGTGCGGAGCGCGGCAGCATTGGCACGCCCGCTGCCGCGTCGATCTTTTGTTCCCAGGAGCATCCGAACAGGTTGGCGGGCTTTGTGTCGCCAAAGATATGGCGCAATAGCGAGTCGATGGCACGGACCTGACAGAAGTCACCGACGTTGCCATTGAGAAATGCACCGAAGGAAAGAACGCGTGGCGCTCGCTCGATGGAGACTTGGCGTTCGGTGCGCAATTGTTCCGCCAGCGATTCGAGCAGCACGGCGCGCCGGATACGGTCATTGAATTCGTCAGATTCGAGCAGCTCGCAAACCAGTTCAAACAGATTCGGATGATTCGATACGTGGGTAGCGCGAACTCGCGCGTCCGTCAAGCTGCGCTTTAAAATCGCGTTGTATGCGAGATCGACTTCAGGACCCGCAAGCCGGCTATGCCACACGACATCCGCGCGAAGTGAGGCCGTGTTTTGAAAACCGTAGGGTGCCGGCTGTTCATGGGCGGCCGAGAAGAGTGACTGAAACTCGGCGCTGCGCAGCATTCGCCTGCGGAGTTCGTCGAAGCTTGGCGCCTGCAACGCTTCTGCCACTGTTTCGTCGGTCTCGGGGTCCCGACCAAGCAATATTCTGTAGAGCCACGTGACTGCGTCTCTCGACAGTGCCGTACTCGCGTTACTTTCCACCTCAACTTCTCCCGTGTCGTTCCTGGCTCGAAACAATACTATTGAAACGAAACGGAATAAAGGTCTTTGAAATATTCAGTAATATTCTTGTGGTGTTGAAAGTAGTTTATTTGTAGGGTTCGTGCTAACGAATTCTCGGATATGTATGGCTACTGCACGACTTGTGAATGGGGCGGCACGTGAGAGGCGGCTCGTTGGCGCGCATCGCGCAGAAGGTCCTCGGCCCGCCATGGCGGGCCGGCAAGAATTCAGTCTGACGATGCGGGAACCGTTCCTGTTACTTTGGCGCGCGGCCGTAGGTGTCCTCGAAGCGAACGATATCGTCCTCGCCAAGATACGCGCCGGATTGCACTTCGATCAGTTCGAGTGGAATCTTGCCCGGGTTCGTGAGGCGGTGCGTTGCACCCAGCGGAATGTAGGTTGATTGATTTTCGGTCAGCATGATTTCTGTGTCGCCATTCGTTACCAGCGCGGTTCCCTTGACCACAATCCAGTGTTCCGCTCGATGATGGTGCATCTGAAGGCTTAATTGAGCGCCCGGATTTACGATAATACGTTTGACTTGGAACCGATCACCTTGATCCAGGCCCTCGTATGATCCCCATGGGCGAACCACGCGACGGTGCGTGACCGATTCGTGCCGACCGGATGCATTCAGCCACTCGACAATCTTCTTAACGTTTTGTGTCTGGTTCCGATTGGCGACCAAAACGGCGTCTGCCGTCTCGACGACGACTACATTTTCCAGGCCGATCACAGCGACCATTCGATGCTCTGCCCGGATGTACGAATTGGTCGTTGTATCCGTATAGACGTCACCGATAAGTGCGTTGTTGCGATCGTCAGCCGACGCGATATCCGCCAGTGCACTCCATGAGCCGATGTCATTCCAGCCGAGACTTGTTGTCGCGATTACGGCGGCTCGCTCGGTCTTTTCCATTACTGCGTAGTCGATAGAGATATTCGGGCACGCGCCGAACGTGTCGGCGTCGAGTCGAATGAAGTCGCTATCTCGTTTCGAAGACTCGAGAGCGGATTCGACATGGTGAGCGACGTCTGGCGCGTGACGCTTCAGTTCATCGATGTAGGTGGACGCTTTCAGCATAAACATGCCGCTGTTCCAGTAGTATTTCCCATCACAAACAAAATGTTCGGCGGTCGGAGCGTCAGGCTTCTCCACAAAAGCTTCGACTTCATAGGTCGATTCACACGATGCGATTTTCGCGCCGCGGCGAATGTAGCCATATCCGGTATGCGCGGCCGTGGGTGTGATGCCGAATGTCACGAGATATTGGTCGCGAGCGACAGCCGATGCGGCGTCTACGGCTGCCGTGAACGCGGCGTCGTTCGTTATCACGTGATCCGATGGGAGCACGAGGAGAAGCGCGTCGGGAGAGTCCCGAAGCGCAAGCAGCGCAGCGGTTGCGATGGCAGGCGCCGTATTGCGGCCGACGGGCTCGAGAACGATTGATGATGGTGTCACACCGACTTGGCGGAGTTGTTCGGCAACGAGAAATCGTTGCTCGTTATTGGTGACGATGATCGGATCCCGTACGTCGTCGATGTTCCTCAGACGAAGAGCTGTTTGCTGAACGAGCGTATCGTTACCCGTCAGTTTAAGATACTGCTTTGGATAACCACCTCGAGACATAGGCCACAGTCGCGTTCCGCTTCCACCGCACAGAATGACGGGATGAATCATGATTTTTCTCCGGTTTTGATATCTATAGATATTCGATTGAATGGCTTTGTGCGCGATGCATTAATCCGATATTTGATAGGATCTTTCATCATTATTTCCGGTAACTGCATGCCTGCTGCGACAGATGGCGTGACAGAGTACGTTACGGCTCCAGCGCCAACTCTTGATGAACGGGCGCCAGCGATTTCCATTGATTTTGCCAAGCGGGCGCGCGGCTGCCTCGGCAAGCTGTTGGACGACAGCTTCTGGTGTGGTGAAGATACTCAGTTGCCAATCCCAATAGAGCGGATAGCGGAGGAGTACGCCTGCGGTGAGCATATCGAGGGATAAGCTACGCTCTCGCCAGGGTTGGGGCAGTAAGTCGTGAGTCAATCCCCAGCCGGCATAGAACGGTAAACCGTAGGTGAAGACTGGTTTTCCCCGTATGATCGCGTCGAAACCCGCGAGGGACGACAATGTATGTACTTCGTCGGAGGCTTCGATCAGAGAGACTAGATCAGCGTTTGCATCAACGATATTGGCCAAGCGAGTCGCATCAATGAGTCCGGCGCGGTTGCCGGAGAGTACATCGGGGTGCGGCTTGTATACGATAAATGCTTCCGGATGCCGCTGGCGGACTTCACGCAACAAGTCCTCCGATGTGGCGATGGTACCGGTGCCGAGCCGGATCGATGCATCATCGGCGACTTGACCGGCGACGAGCGCAATGCGACGACCTGGTGGCGCGTGCCATGTAGGCGCGCGGCGTCCTAAGTTGTACTTGGTCAGCCCCAGTCGCACGATCTCGTGCCGTAACGCTGCTGCTCGGCTCAACTCGACATCGTCGAACACCGCCGTGTTGAGGATCGCTGTTAAGTCACTCGGGCGACTCGCATCGAAATAGATTCCGCTTTTGTCTATAACCTGGCTCCGCGGCGGTGACATGTCCGATCCGAGCCCGGCGGAGTGAAGGAAACCGTCCTCGATCCGGATATGGCGAATATTGCTGGCTAGCCCGGTGGCCAATCGGCCGCCCCAGATCGCCGCACATTCGTCGGAGCGCACGCGGGACGCACCGGTTACCCAGCGTAAGCGATGGCCTCCCGCCGAGAGATACGGGGTTGCGTATTTGCGTTTCCACCATTGAAAGCCGACGCATGCGATTCGACTTAGATCGCCATAACGTGTTGCGACGGAGTGTTGCAATTCAATGCTGTCAAGTACGGCATCCAGCGTGCCGATCGTGCGCGAACGCGGATCGAGGTAGGCGGCGAGCTGTAGAAACGTCGTGTTGAAGAAGGTGGCGAGCGTAGGACGTGCCGTACGTCCTGACATTTTCGCGTGATCGGTTGTCAGGCCCCATCCTGCGTAATATGGCGTGCCGAAAGTGTGGACAGGAACGCCCGCAAGTAGCGCTGCCATGCCTTCCGATGAGCCGATCGTATAGATTGCTCCCGTTTGCTCGAGTATTTGCGCCAGTGAGTGTCCGCCACCGAGGAATCTAGCGTCGAGCGGCAGATTCGTTCTTTCAGATAACCAGCGGCCCGCTCCTTCGTCGGCCGAACGCAAGATCCATAGCGGTGCGCCAGGATGCTCGGAGCAAACGGCCTTGATCAGCGCTGTAAATGCGGATAGCCGAGTGCGGCGCGGTGTGCAGATGTCGGCATGTGATGCATCGCGTTCGTCGACGATGACAATTCGTGGTGCATTACCGGTCGAGTGCCACGTTGTTGGGAGATCGGCGATGCGCCGCCGCGGGTGCAATGCATTCGTCGCCAAAATGCGTTGCATCAGGGCATATGTTCGCGTCTCGTCCGCGCTACTCCGCGCTTCGACCAGCGCCCTTTCGATCGCGGCAGGAAGTCCGCCACGGGTAGTCAGTTCTATCGGAATGTGGAACCAGGACAAGGGCGGCGCGTGTCGCTTGCGTCTCGCAAAAATGGGGCCCGCACAGACGGGTTGTACTGGCAAGCCGGCGGCTGCAGCGACTCGAGCACATATTGCGCTTGCTCGTCCCTCAATCCAGGCGAATGGCGCATGCCCGGTCAGCCAGCCGGTCAGTCGATGGCCGCGCGGAGTGGTCCGGACGTCAAACGCGGGTATGGCGGGCGCGCGCTGCGACTTGTCTGGCACTGGGGCCATTATCGAAGTGCCTCAAGGAAATCATCCACTTGCCGAAAGTGCTCGGCCCATGTTGGCGGACGAAAGTCGGATATTCGCGCGAGTTGCGTCGCTCGTTCGATGCTGTTGGGACGGGAATACGCATGGATTCGCGCTAACCAACCCGGGCCGTCGAGCGGATCAATGTAATCCGGGGAATCTGCTGCAATCTCGTGAAAGACTGGTAAGTCGCTGGCGAGAACGGGTACGCCGAGCGTGAGAGCTTCGACGAGGGGCATCCCGTAGCCTTCGACGAACGACGGAAACAGCAGTGCCCGCGCATGTTGGAGCCAAGCGAGAAGCCGCTCGTCGCTGCAGTCGGATTCTTCGATTACCGAATCGCGTAGCGGCACGCACCGCTCGAGCATATCGACGACGTTCTCGCATTCCCAGCCGCGTCGGCCGACAATGACGAGTTTCGGTGCTTCGCAGCCGAGTTGTTCGACTAGGCGTCGCCAGATGTGAAGAATGAACCAGTGGTTTTTGCGAGGTTCGATCGTTCCCAGCATCACGAAATACGGTTCGTGGAGGGGGGGCGACGTGCTCGTGGCAGATTTGACGCCCGGAGCGAGCTTTGCGACGACAGATTGAGGGGTTGGCAAACCAGCGTCGTGCGCTTCTGCATGCAGAGATGCGAGTGTCGCTTCAGAGTTGGCGATCAGTCCGGCCGCATGTTGGAGTGCGGTATGTATACGTAGACGATGTATGGCATCGACACCCGCACGGCAATATTCGGCGTGCGTGAGCGGAATCAGGTCGTGAACCATGAACACTGGCCGAATTTTCCGGCGTTTCATCGCCGCGTAATAACGCAGGTGCTCCATGCCGTTGTGACTGGTATGCAGGAGCACAGCACGGTCAGCATCCATTCGGGGCGATATTATCTGGTCGGTGCATGCACGAGCCACGATCCGACGAATCGTGTGCCGATCGCGGACGGCCGAGGACAGGACATCAAACGCATGCTGCGAGTTCCTTTCCGTCAGAATCGTGGCGAAGCCGCGCTCGCTCAGCACGGCGCGGGCGTTCGAGCGATACCGCTCGATATATGCGAGGCCGACACGGTCCACCCCGGTAGGCAATAACCCGCCGTAAAGACGTGACAATAGCCGGGAGATGTCCAGGAATATTTTTAACACTGTTACGGAAGCGTTGTGTTTAGGGCGAGACGACCGGAGTGCGTCGTTTTTTTGTCAGCGACCATCTATTGTAATTTACGGCATGAGACAATTCGCTCCGAACTTAATCATGTGTCTCGAAAATGTTGCATTTGTCTCGTAGCGCGTTGGTTGCCTGGCTTGTCGGTGCGGCAATCGTATTGACGGGGTGCGCCGGCATTCCTTCGTCTGGCCCGAGCTCGGCGCAGATTGGTGGCGTGGCGGATTCGCAGAATAATCCACTTGGCATCCAGGTCATCGACTTGACGGATGAGGTTGCGCGCAAGCTGCATGCGGAACGCAGCGGCACGGACTTTTCGACGGTCTTCGGCGATCGCCCTAAGTTTCAGCAGCAACTCGGTATTGGGGACACGATCGAGGTGTCGATTTGGGAGGCACCGCCCGCGACATTGTTCGGAGCAGCGCAGGTCGACGCACGAAGCAGTCCGAGCAACGCGCGGGTAACGGTATTGCCGGACCAGATGATCGACAGTGACGGAAACATCGACGTGCCTTTTATTGGCACGATTAAGGCGTCTGGGCGAACGCCGGTCGAACTGCAGCAGCAGATTGCGAGGAAGCTGCGGCCGATTGCGCATGATCCGCAGGTTCTTGTCAAACTATCGAGAAATGTGACGTCCTATGTCACTGTGGTAGGTGATGTTGCAAGCAGCAATCGGATGCAACTGACGCCTCGCGGAGAACGTCTGCTCGACGCGCTGGCATCAGCAGGAGGGGTTCGCCAGCCGATCGACAAGATCATGCTGCAGGTCACGCGAGGCTCAACTGTCGCGTCGTTGCCATTGGACGTCGTTATTCGAGATCCCCGGCAGAATGTGCCGCTTCAGGCAGGGGACGTCGTTACGGCGTTGTTCCAGCCGTTCAGCTTCACTGCGCTCGGCGCAACCGGGAAGAATCAAGAAATCAATTTCGAAGCGCAGGGTATCACGCTCGCCCAGGCGTTGGCACGGGCTGGTGGTCTCGAGGATACGCGGTCGGATGCACGCGGGGTATTCATTTTTCGCCTCGAGCATGCTGATGCGATGCGATGGCCGATATCACCAGTACGGGCGACGGCTGACGGCAGGGTGCCGGTCATTTACCGAATCGACCTGAAAGACCCGAACGCATTTTTTGTTGCGCAGAGCTTCATGATGGATAACAGGGACGTTCTGTACGTGTCGAACGCACCCGTGACGGAAATCCAAAAAGTACTGAACTTGGTGTTTTCTGTTGCCTACCCCGTTGTAACCGGTGTACAGACATTCCGATGATGTAACTGCACGTGGCGCTGCGATGATGCCACATTTTGTGATTTGCGTCGTTATACGCGAAATAAATGATCGGTAGCGGCCAGCTGCGAATATTAACGACACACGCCACAAGGACCATTTGGATGGGTGTGGGGACGAGGCTCGTGAGGCACGAGGGAATATGAGTCGGACAATAGCGATCGATGGTCACAATCTGGCATTGCAGCACGGAACCGGAGTTGCGACCTATGCGAAGAATCTCGCTGATGCAATTGCATCTATGGGATGGGGGGTGCACACCGTCTACGGTGCGCCTGTATCCCATCGGGTGCCGGCGTTGCTGCGCGAAGTTTCTTTCTTCGATTATCTCGGAGGGATTCAAACAAAGAGAAGTGCATTCTCTGAAGTGATGGGCTGGGTGAAGGAGGTTTTAACCAGTCCATTCGGGCGCACTGCAGTCGAGATTCCGGTGACGGGAAGTGTCGAGATTCGGCGCTTTGCGTCGCGACTGCCTCAGCAGGCTACGGTCTTGAATGTCGAGGGCATGTTCGGTGTAGCGCGACGGCACTTTCAGCGCTACGGACGCTTTCTCGAAATCAAGGGGGAGCTCAAGCCAGATGTGATGCACTGGACTTATCCGTTGCCAATTCGGTATACGGGCGTACCGAACATTTATACGATCCATGATCTCGTTCCGCTCAAGCTGCCGTATACGACGCTCGACAACAAAAGGTATTACTTTCGATTGATCCGAGAATGTGTGCGATCAGGTGATCTGATTTGCACGGTATCCGAACAGTCGAAGCGTGACATTGTGGATTTGTTCGACGTTCCTGAGGAGCGGGTCTTCAATACTTACCAGGCGGTCGAGTCGTCGTGGGGTAACGCGGACCGAAGCCGTAGCGAGGTCGAACACGAAGTCGCTGGGCTGTATGGTTTGCAACCTGGCGGCTATTTTTTGTTTTTTGGGGCGATTGAACCGAAGAAGAACGTCGGGAGGCTTGTCGAAGCGTTTTTGTCGGTCCCGCTCGATGCAAGCCTTGTTATTGTCGGTTCGCTCGCCTGGAAGTCTGCCGAAGAGATGAAACTCGTCGAAAGTCTTCTGAAGATGCGGCCGGAATTGCGGCATCGGATTCGCGTGTTCGATTACGCGCCGAGACCGTTTCTCGTGAGCCTGGTGCGGTCTGCGAAGGCCGTCGTATTTCCGTCGCTATACGAAGGTTTCGGATTGCCGGTGCTCGAAGCGATGCAACTGGGCACACCAACGCTCAGCTCGACCGAAGGTTCGCTCCCGGAGATAGCGGGAGACGCTACGTTGAGTGTGGATCCATATGACGTCACCGCTATAGCGCGCGGTCTGACCCAGCTTGATCGCGACAGCGCTTTGCGCACACGCCTGGCTGCTGCCGGAATCGAGAGGGCGGGTCGGTTCAACATGGCCATTTACCGGGCGCGGTTGAATGAGTTATATCAACGCGTTTTCTAATCAAAATTCTCGTCTTTCTGAGGGAGCAATCATGCTACAGGGGTTGTCCGTTTTTCCGAACACAAAGAAACAACAGTTCACCGAGTGTGTGAAAACCGGTGATGCAGCGCGCGACGCACGTGCGTGGGAGCGGGCGGTCAGTGCTTATCAGGAAGCGCTGGAAGTCAATCCCAAGGCTGAGAATATTTGGGTGCAACTCGGACATGCGCAGAAAGAACTGGGCATGTTTGGCAAGGCCGAAGCGAGCTATAAACGGGCGCTGGAGCTGAATTCAAATAACGACGATACGCACACCCAACTCGGACATTTATTCTCGGTGCGTGGTGACGTACGCCATGCAGTCAAACACTATCGTTCGGCAGTAACCCTGGGGTCGAAGGATTCCATTGTCTTCAGTTACCTCGACAGCCATGCGGGAGAAGTTGAGCTTCCGCAACCCACCGCAGAAGCAAACGGCTTGGCCCCGATTTACTTCGACTACAGCGATCTCGTACAGTATTTCCGTCACAACCGATTTCCGACGGGCATTCAACGTGTTCAGATCGAACTCTTCAAGGCGGCTCAGGAGGCTGCATTCGATGTGCCGATCCGGGCATGCGCGTTCGTCGACGGGACCGACTTCTGGGTCGAGATCGACCCGATTGCATTCCGCCGTTTGTGCGATCTGTCCTCTTTGCCAGGTGAAACCGACGATCCCGTCTGGGTCGGGGCACTCAACCAGGTACTGGATAATCTGTCTCGAAAGATGCCGGTGCGTTTCCCGCGTGGTGCAACGCTCATCAATATCGGTACTTCATGGTGGATCAAGGACTATGGTGCATATATCCGCCAAGCGAAGCAAAAGTACGGATTGCGATATGTACCGTTTGTGCATGATCTGATACCGCTGCTTACGCCTGAACACTGCTCGAAGGGACTCGTTCAAGAGTTCAAGGCATGGATCGAGCTCGTCATGCTTCAGGCCGACTTTATCGCAGTGAACTCGGTCAATACCCAAACCGACGTCGTCAACTATGCAAAGACACGCAAGGCGCTTGCCTACGATCCGCAGGTGGTGAGGCTTGACGCGGAATTTGCGCGGAATCCCGCATTTGCCGCCGACGACAGTTTCGTGACCGATTGCGGCTTGATGGCTGGCCGATATGTACTTTTCGTCGGCACGCTCGAATCACGTAAGAACCATGTTGGCGTCTTCCAGGCCTGGAAGCGGATGATCGCGAAGCTCGGAATCGAAAACGCGCCGATGCTCGTCTGCGTTGGTAAGCGCGGATGGTTGTTTGATCAAGCCAATGCCGTGCTCGAATCAGATGGCCAGCTCGCCAGCAAGGTGCTGATGTTGTCAGGCATCTCGGATGATGAGTTGGCATCGCTTTATCGAGGATGTCTGTTCACCGTGTATGCCAGCCACTATGAAGGTTGGGGGTTGCCGGTCACAGAGAGCTTGAGTTTCGGTAAGGTGTGTCTCAGCGCGAGTAATTCCTCATTGCCGGAAGCCGGCGGTAAGTTTGCCGACTATTTCGACAACGACTCGGTGTCGGACCTGTTGCGCGGGCTTGAGAAGCTCATTTCCGATGAGGCATACCGGAAATCGCGCGAAGCCGAGATCGCATCTCAGTTTCGTCCGCGTCGCTGGGAAGAATTGCTGCGCGATCTCGTTGATGGCGTGACAACCTATTTCCGAAATTCGGTGGCGAAGGCGCGAGATGAATCACCGGTCGCGCGGGTGGTGCCGGGGGTGCTCTACAGCCTCGCGCTCGAGGAGCGGACCAACGAAAATCGCGCAACGGCAGAAACGTTACGGCACGAGCTGACGTGGTATCCGTCCGAGCCGTGGGGTTGCTGGGCTAAGAACAAGACGGCAAAGCTTGCGTTCAAACTGTCCGAAGAGCGGGCGCTGAAGCGCGAGGAGTTTTTCGTCTATATGAAGGTTTCTTGTGGTCCTCAGCCGCTGAGCGCAACGTTCCGTCTAGGCGTTCATGTCCTCGGTTCGGTGACTTTGGCAGCAACGGCGGTCGAGTACGTGCGTTTTCGTGCCAAGAAGTCGTGGCTCGTCGATCCGCAGAGTCAGTTGTATAACGTGCTGGCAGTCGACCACCGCGAGTTGACCAGTATGGCTCAGTACTCCGACGGCGGAGATCGGCGAAATATCGGGATTGGTTTCCGCGAATTCGGGTTGTGTGATCCGGATGATTTCGAGTTCCGTCTCGAAATTATGGATCGTCGGGACATGCAAGTCGTCTGATGCCACGATGAACAAGCGGCCCCAAATGCCCTCCCGGAAGTTGGGGCCGCGACATCATCCTCTGCGGCCGTTCCGGTGATGCCGACATGGGCTCGCTCGGTCTGCGATTCAAGGCCGTAGCGCTAAGAGGGCCGTTTGCCCTGTTCGGAGTTGCGTCGATCTATCTACAACTTCCCGTAGCTGGCATATGCAGCATCGACATCTGGAAACGCATGCAGTGCTCCTGAATCGAGGACGTATGCGCGCGAGCAATGTTCGCGAATCATATGCGGGTCATGTGAAACCATAATCATTGCTCGATCGGCCCGTTTCTCGAATAGTTCGACGTGGCACTTCCGCTTAAAGTCGTCGTCGCCGACGGCAATCACCTCGTCGATCAGGAAGCAGTCGAAATCGATCGCCATGGAGATGGCGAATGCGAGGCGAGCACGCATGCCATTCGAATATTTCTTGACGGGTTCACGCAGGTATTGACCGAGGCCCGTAAATTCCTCGACGAACGGCTGGGCTGCTTTATACGACGCACCATACACTCTACAGACGAAGCGGAGGTTATCGAGGCCGGTAAGGCTGCCTTGAAATCCTCCGGAAAACGCCAGAGGCCAAGAAACGCTCATCCTGCGTTCGATCTTCCCTGAAGTCGGCAGCTCCGATCCGCCGATTAAGCGAACGAGCGTTGACTTACCGGCACCGTTGCGTCCCAATATCCCAACTCGCTCGCCTTTTGCGATCTTCAGATTGATCCGATCCAGTACGGCACGCTTTCCGGCACGGACCTGATAACGCTTGCAGACGTCGGTGAGCTCGATCATTGGGACTCCACGCGGCGTGAAGCATCGCGAACAACAGCTAAGCCGATCCAAGTGAGTACGAGGCAGATCACGCTGACATAGGGTATGTCGTAGTAGGGTTTGATCTGATTTCCGAAATACCCGTAACGAAACAATTCCACACAGTGCGGCACGGGAAAAATCATAACGATATTGCGTATGTTGGGTGGAAGCCAGCTTGCCATCGCAAACGCACCGGAAATCGGCAGTTGAAAATATGCGATCGGGTGCCAGAGACGCTCCACCATTTCGTTGTACTCACTCAGGCCGCCGATGATGAGTCCCATCGCGGTCGAGTACCATGCAAGGAGCGCCCACCCCGCGATCATGTTCAGCGGGTCAGCGGGGGGAGCGATGATGCCGGATCCGACGAAGATGCATAACAGCACCATCGCGGACAACGTTATCCCGGCAAGTTCGAGTGCAATACGTGCCAGGAACAGATCGATCACTCGCACGTTGCGATGGAACAGCAGAGATGCGTTGGGTTCGACCGCGAGAGCGCACCGGCTGATGGTGTTGCGCCAGACGAGTACAGTTGAATAGCTTGTCAGTGCATACGCAATGAGGCTGACGCGGTGACCCGAACTCACGTCATGAAATAGTCCCCATAGCAACATCACGCCGAGTGTGAATAGCATTGGTTCGGCAAACAACCATGCAAAGCCGATATTGTGGCGCCCGTAGCGGGTAATGATTTCGCGCATGATGAGCGCAAAGATGACTCGACCTTGAATGGTCAGCGATCGCAGCAGCGGGGTTGCCTCCTTGCGCTCCATGTTAGTCTCGATGTTCCCGGACGCTTGCAAGCAAGAGGCTTAGCGCGCCCCAAGTGACTAGCCCGACAATGAATGTGGTCAGGATCCCTCGGATTCGTTTCGGCTCAATGGCAATATCCGGATGATTCGGCTCTACCAATCGTTCAAGATAAAGCTGTTTGCGTTCTGCTTCGCTGCGTGCGCTCTCTAGCGCGGCCATTGCGGACGCGAGCTGTTTGTCGGCAAATTGGGCATCCAGCTGCAGGCGAGCGTAACCGCTTGCTTTCTGTGAGAGCGAATCTTGTCCTCCCGTGACGCCGCCCGTTGCGATTTTGATTTGTTTTTGCAACGTTTCGATGCTGGCCTTGAGGACCGGGACTTGCGGGTTCTGCGGTGAAATAGCCAGCAACTGGGTCAGCTGCGTTTGTGCTGCAAATAATTGGGTTTGCAGGCTCGTGACCTGTTGCAACTGGAGTGCGGACTGTTTATCTGGATCGAAGACTGTGTGCGAAGTGCGAAATGCGGCCAGTGCGGCAGCGGCATCTTTCGCCTTTTCGGCGGTGGTATCCACCTGACGTTGCGCAAACTCGACCGTGTCGGCCGCAGCGCGTTTATTCATTCGATTGATTAGCTGTTCGCTTAGATCCAGCAATTCACGATTGAAGCGCGTCGCCTGGTCCGACGTGAAAGCACGAGTTTGAAGTGTCGTGATTCCGGAGGTTGCATCCAGATCCACGGTGACGACGTGCTTTCCATAGTATTTCCACAGGGATTCGAAGCTGTCGTTGAAGCTCGTATGGAACCGACTGATGAAGTCTCCCTGCCTGGAGTAAGCATCGTGGATCACGTTGCTGCGATTCAGTTCGCGCAATGCATCGCGAGACTGAATGTAGTCAATGATCGGATACGTGTCATCCTGCGAGCGTGCGAAGCCGGTGCCTTGCAATATCGCGCCAACTAAGCTCATCTGTTGGCGCTGTTCGGCGCCACGAACGACAAAGCGCGATTCCGACACATAGACGTCCGACGCTATCACGGCAAAATAAGCAGTCGCGAGCACGGTCGGTGCGATCACGGTCAAGGCGAACAGTCGATTAATGCCGCTCATTTTCTCAAGCACATTTCGCTTGGGTTTCAGCGATGAGTCCGCTGTGCTGCCAGATACGTTTTCCAACTTGGTCCTAGATACTCTGAGTGCGATCTTGCGGCTGGTCGCCAGCGTCGTTCGCGATGGGGCGGGGCGACGCTGTCAACGTGTCGTGTCCGTCAAAGATGGTTGCTGAAGTCCTTGACAAATCTGTAAACGCGCCACATGTCAAGCATATTAAGATCCGGTTTGCCATGTCGGTTCCGGGCGATCCACGCGTCTGATTGCCGCCGGGGGCCATCCAGATTCCACGAGGGCGGGTGATTATAGCCAGCCAGATCGGGTCGCGCTATCGTTTGTCGTTTTGCAGCAAAGTTTTGAATATTTAATAGTCGTTCGCTGCGCCGGTGCGATAATGCAGCGTCCGTAAACACGGCGTACTGTGTCCGGGGTGGAACTCGCCTTTTGCGGGGCGGCAGTTTCGCAGCAGCATCATTCCGCATTCCCCCGACTGCTCAACATAATTCATGCGTCGTTCATTCCTCGCCTTGCAAGGCACGGCGTCCCCATTTTTTCGACGACTTGCTGATGGGCTGCGTGCCAAAGGGCACCTGGTGAGACGGGTGAACTTTTGCGGCGGTGATCTTGCCTATGGCGGCCGCAGCGAGCAAGCTTGGAATTATGCGGGCCGTTCGGCCGAACTGCCTGGCTGGTATGCAGACAAGGTGCAAACCGGCGAATTCACCGATGTCATCATGTTCGGCGATTGTCGCGAGGTGCATCGTCATATGCATCCGATAGCGGATGTCGCAGGCTTGCGCGTGCATGTCTTTGAGGAAGGTTATGTCCGTCCGCACTGGGTGACGCTCGAACGGCACGGTGTCAACGGGCGGTCGTTGTTGCCACGAGATCCTGACTGGTATCGTGCGCGCCGCAAGGAGACGCCGGCAAGCCCGCCCGCTGCGCCGACCGGTTACAATCTGGCGGAACGTGCATATCACGATATTGTCTACCGAGGCGCCAACTCGCTGTTCGCAATGCGCTTTCCGCACTATCGAAGCCATCGACCCAGAAACGGCTTCGTGGAATATTCGGGACTCGCTTGGCGAGCCATGTCACAGCGGAAGTACGAGTGCTATGCGCGAGGGATCACCAGTGAACTGCTGCAGGATCCGGGGGGGTACTACCTTTTCCCGTTACAACTGAATTCGGATGCGCAAATCGTTGTACATTCGCCATTTGAGGGCGTTTGCGCGGCGATCCGGCATGTTATTGGGTCATTCGCATGTCATGCACCCAGTCAAACGCTGCTTGCCATCAAGAACCACCCGCTGGACACTGGCCTGGTCGATTACCGCCGTTACGCGAACAGCGTCGCGTTGGAGTTGGGGGTCGGCCATCGGATTCGTTTTATTGATGCTGGTCATTTGCCAACCTTGCTCGAGTATGCGCGCGGCGTCGTGGTCGTAAACAGTACGGTGGGATTGTCGGCATTGCATCATCGGCGCCCGTTAATCGCGCTTGGCGATGCGATTTATGACATGCCGGGGCTGACTTGGCAGTCGGGTATCGATGCATTCTGGGAGGCGAATGTGCAACCCGACGAGCAACTCTACCAGTCATTTCTTGACTATGTAATTCACCATACGCAGATCAACGGCGATTTTTATACGCGTTCGGGAATCGAGCGTGCGGTTGCTGGCGCTGTTCGACGTCTGGAGGCGTCCAATGGTTGAGGCGCCGACGCGGATCGTTATTACCGGGGCGAGTTCAGGGATCGGCTATGCGCTTGCGCTTGCGTATGCGAATCCGGGCGTGAAACTAGGGTTAGTCGGACGTCACGAGCAGCGGCTTCGGGCGTGCGCCGATGCCTGCGAGGAGCGTGGAGCGGAGGTTATCACTGGGGTACTCGACGTGCGCGACTCGGGCGCGCTCAAGGTTTGGTTGCATTCTTTCGATGACGTATTCCCGATCGAATTGTTGATTGCCAATGCCGGGGTGGCGAGTACGCTCAAGGATGCCAGTGACTGGGAAGGGGTTGAGCGAATTGCGGAGGTCGTGGATACGAATTTCTACGGGGCCGTTCACACGATCTTACCGGTGGTGGACAGGATGCGTGCACGCAAGTGTGGACGAATTGCGATGGTGAGCTCGATTGCCGCGCTGCGAGGAATGGCGATTTCTCCCGCATACTGCGCGAGCAAAGCAGCGATCAAGGCGTACGGAGACTCGATTCGACCTCTGCTCCGCGGCCATGGGGTCGGCGTGTCAATCATCCTTCCTGGTTTTGTCAAAACCGAGATGAGCGACGTGTTTCCCGGTGACAAACCGTTAATGTGGAGTGCCGATCGGGCGGCAATGTACATTCGCCGCAAACTCAGTACGGGCCGCGCGGAAATAGCATTTCCAGGACTGCTCGTTCTCGGCATGCGTCTTCTTCCGCTCCTGCCCGCCGTGATCGCTGATGTGATTCTTGATCGGTTATCCTACTTGCCCCAGGAGGAAGGTGCCAAGTGAACGGGATATTCTGTCTGGCGACTGGCGTTGCACTCATGCTGTCATTCGCTCTGGATCGCATCGCGATTCCTCGGGCTCCGATGCCGCGGTCCGTCGCGCCTTTGCTGCTTCACATTCTTTCGGTGATATGGGTAGTCAACGTGGTATTCGCTGTAACATGTCGCCCGATCTTCGCCGCCTTCGTTGCGGCCGCTCTGGTTGGCTTGATAGCGACGGTCAGCAACGCGAAATATGAATCGCTGCGCGAGCCTTTCGTTTTTACCGATCTGAGCTTGTTCAGTCAGCTGTTCTCGCATCCGCGCCTCTACCTGCCATTTTTAAGTGCTGGCAAGGCAATTTCGATAGCTGGTGGTGTTGCCTTCATGCTTGCTGGATGCATCGCCGAGCAGCCTGTCAAGCTATATTCTCTGCCGATTGCATTGGTATTCTCCCTATGTATATTTGTGGTCGCTCGGCTCATTGCGGCAAGGCTTCCTCTGACGCTTGAACCATCCGCGGACCAGGCGACGCACGGTTGCTTTGCAGTGTTCGTGGCGTACCTTCTGAATGGACTGCGTCCTGCGACCTTTGCCGCCTTTCGGCGTGTAATGGCGGCAGGGCCATTCGCGGGACCGGCGTCGCACAGCGGTCCCGATGTCATCGTTATTCAGAGTGAGTCGTTTTTTGATGTGCGCCGCATCAGTAGCGCCATCGAGTCGTCCTTACTGTCGAATTTCACTCGCGCGAGACAAGATGCCGAGTATTGCGGTGAACTGGCCGTGCCGGCGTGGGGAGCGAACACGATGCGCACCGAATTTGCGGTGTTGACGGGCGTGCCTCCGGTATCCCTTGGATATGCTCGTTTTTACCCGTATGCGTTTGTTAGGCACGCATGCGCGTCGCTTGCCAGCTGGTTCGGCAGGGCCGGATACGAGACAGTAGCAATTCACCCGTATTACGCAGACTTCTTTGGGCGGAACCGCGCCTTTCCACTGCTAGGATTCGAAACCTTTCTCGATATTAATTACTTCGTGAATGCGCGACGCGAAGGGCAATATATAGCAGATTCCGCTGTTGCCGACGCAATTCTTGCCGCGATAGACGCGCCCGGAGATCGGCCTCGGTTCGTATTTGCCATGACGATGGAGAATCATGGGCCATTGCATCTCGAACACGTTGTGCCTGGTGAATCGGCTTCGCGGCATACCCTTGGCGATGGTGACTTGTGGCGTGACCTAACGGCCTACCTGCGGCATATTGCCAACGCAGATGCAATGATTGGCTCATTGCTGGACCGATTGCGCGAGCGAGAGCGCGAAACAGTAGTGTGTTTTTATGGGGACCACGTTCCCGCCATGCCGGCAATGTTTGAAAAGCTGGGCGTTCTTCCGGAGAGCACCGATTATTTCGTTTGGCGAAATCGTGGCGCGGCGGTCACTCATGACAAGAACATTAGCGCGGATGAATTGGGCTCGTTGCTGTTGCACACGGTGCAAGGGTGTCGAAGTCGTTTGAAAAATTCGTGCGCACTAGAGAGCACGACGTAATAATGAAAAGCAAGATTGCAATTGTTGGGGCGGCTTGTCGGTTTCCCGGGGGCGCAAACAATCTTGGCGACTTCTGGCAACTGCTGCGCGACGAACGCGACGCAGTAACCGAAATCCCCGCCGACCGCTTCGGCACCGATTTCTACCAGCACCCGTCCAAACGCGAACCGGGCAAGAGCTACACGTTCGCGGCCGGCGTGCTCGACAACGTCGCCGGCTTCGACGCCGCGTTCTTCGGCATTTCCCCGCGCGAAGCGGCCCAGATGGACCCTCAGCAGCGCCTGCTGCTCGAACTCGCATGGGAAGCGTTCGAGGACGCCGGCGTGCGCCCGGCCGACATGCGCGGCAGCAACTGCGGCGTCTTCGTCGGCGCGGCCAGCATGGATTACGGCAACCGCAACATGGACGATCTGAACGTGATCGATCCGTATTCGGCGACCGGCAATACGCTGAGCATCGCGTCGAACCGCGTGTCCTATCTGTTCGACCTGCACGGCCCGAGCATGACGGTCGACACCGCCTGCTCGTCGTCGCTCGTCGCCCTCCATCAGGCCGTCAAGGCGCTGCAGTCCGGCGAAGCCGACGTGGCGCTCGCGGGCGGCGTCAACCTGCTGCTGCACCCGTTCGGCTTCGTCAGCTTCTCCAAGGCGTCGATGCTGTCGCCGCGCGGCCGTTGCCGCGCATTCGACGCGACCGGCGATGGCTACGTGCGCTCGGAAGGCGGTGCGGTCGTGCTGCTCAAGCCGCTCGATCGCGCGCTGGCGGACGGCGACACGGTCCATGCGGTGATCGCCGGCTCCGGCGTGAACTCGGTCGGCCACTCGCCGGGCGGGATCAGCGTGCCGGGCGCGGCCGCGCAGGCAGCGCTGCTGCGCAGCGTGTATGCACGCGCCGGCATCGATCCGCAGTCGCTCGCTTATCTCGAGGCGCACGGCACCGGTACGGCGGTCGGCGATCCGATCGAAGCGCGCGCGCTGATCGACGTCGTGTCGGGCGAGCGCCCGGCGGACCGTCCGCTGCTGATCGGTTCGGTGAAGACCAACATCGGCCACCTCGAAACGGCATCCGGCATGGCCGGCCTGCTGAAGGCCGTGCTGTGCCTGAAGCATCGCGCGGTGCCGCGCTCGCTGCACTTCGTCACGCCCAATCCCGGGATCGATTTCGACGGCGGGCGTCTGCGTGTCGTCGATCGCTACATGCCGCTCGACGCGGGCGGCGCGCCGCTGACGATCGGCGTCAACTCGTTCGGTTTCGGCGGAACGAACGCCCACGTCGTGCTGACCGAGGCGCCGGTCGCAAACGACGTATCGACGGCAGCGCCCGCGCCGAATCAAGCGCAACCGTCGCCGCTCGTGCTGACCGCGCGCAGCGCGAATGCGCTCGTCGCACTCGCAGGCCGCTATCTGGCCATGCTCGACAACGGCGCCGACTGGCAGGCGCTTGCCGGCGCGGCCGCGCGACGACGTCAATGGTTCGAACATCGCGCGATCGTCGCGCCCGCCGACGTGACGGAAGGCCGTGCGGCGCTTGCGGCGCTCGCGCAGCCGGCGCAGGAAGGGCTGCCGGCCTGCGTCGCGACCGGCCAGGCGCCCGCCGACGCGTTGCGCACCGCGCTCGTGTTCTCGGGCAACGGTTGCCAGTGGGTCGGGATGGGCAACGAACTCTATGCGGAGAACGCGGTTTTCCGTGCGGCGCTCGACGAAGTCGACGCGCTGTGGTGCGAGGACGGCAGCCCGTCGCTTGTCGACGTGATGCGCGGCGGCCCGAGCGCGGAATGGCTGGCCGGCGCGGGCGCCGAATGGCTCGCCGCGACGGAGAACGCGCAGCCGCTGCTGTTCGCGATCCAGGTCGGGATGATTCGCGTGATCGACGCACGCGGCATGCGTTACGACGCGGCGATCGGCCACAGCGTCGGTGAAATTGCCGCGGCGTGGGTGACGGGCGCGCTGTCGCTCGCCGACGCGGTGCGCGTGATCAAGATCCGCAGTCGCGCGCAGGCGATGACGCGCGGCAGCGGCCGGATGGCAGCGGTCGGCATCGGCGAGGCGGCGGCGCGCGAGCTGATCGCGCGCCACGGGCTGGCGCGCCGGGTCGAGGTGGCCGGCATCAACAGCCCCGATGCGGTCACGCTCGCAGGCGAACTGCCGGGCTTGCAGGCGCTGGAAGCGGCGCTGCGCGGCAGCGGCAAGTTCTTCCAGATGCTCGATCTCGACTATGCGTTCCACAGCAGCCACATGGATCGCATCGAGCCGGTGGTGCTGGCCGAACTGGCGGGCGTGCGGCCGCAACCGGGCAATGGCGCATTCGTGTCGACGGTGACCGGCGGCCCGTTGGCCGGCAACGAACTGGATGCGCGCTACTGGTGGCGCAACATCCGCGAGCCGGTGCGCTTCGGCGACGGCATCGCGCACTTGATCGAGCAGGGCGTCCGGCTGTTCATCGAAGTCTCGCCGCATTCGATCCTGCGCACGTACGTGAAGCAGGCGTTGATGGCCGCCGGCGTGACGGGCGTGGCGCTGCCGACGCTCAAGCGCGATCACGGCAGCGCGGCGACGCTGCGGCAAGCGATTCTCGCGGCGATCGCGCACGGCGCGAGCGTCGATCCCGACCGCTTCGCGCCCGGCGCATCGCGTGCGGCATTGCCGTCCTATCCGTGGCAGCGCGACCGCTTCTGGCTCACGCCGACCGTCGAAGGCTACGGTCTCGTCGATCGGCGCCGCGAGCATCCGCTGCTCGGCTATCGCCTGCACGAACACGCATTCGGCTGGGAAAACCAGCTCGATCCGGCGAAGCTGCCGATGCTGGCCGATCACGTCGTCGACGGCGGCGTGGCGTTCCCGGGCGCCGGCTACGTGGAAATGGCGCTCGCCGCGGCGCGGACCTTCTTCGATACGCCGGATGCGGCGCTCGAAAACGTCGAGATCCGCACGCCGGTCGTGTTCCAGCCGCAGCAGGCGAAGCTGTTCCGGCTCGTGATCGAGCCGCGCACCGCGACGTTCACGATCGAGACGCGCGACCGGATGTCCGACGGCGCATGGGCGCTGAACGTGACGGGGCGGATGCTCGAAAGCGGCAACGCGCTCGGCGCCGCGAGCAGCGTGCCGGCCGAGACGCTCGAGCGCCTGCTCGCGCTGCCGGCCGCCGACGGCAACACGCTGTATGCGAATACCGCGGCGATCGGCCTCGGCTACGGGCCGGCGTTCCGCTGGGTCCGCACCGTGCGGGTTGCCGCGGCCGAGGACGTCGCGCTGGCCGACGTCGCCGCGCCGGCCGCATGCGGCGATGCGCGGGCGCTGTCCGCCTATCTGCTGCATCCGGCGCTGATGGACAGCGGGTTTCATCCGCTGTTCGCGCTGCTGACGGCGCAGGCGCGCGACGGGGAGCATCCGGCTTACGTGCCGGTGCAGATCGGCCGGGTCGATTATCTGCGCGGCGAGACGGTCGCCCGCGTGCTCGCGCGGATCGACCGGCGTAGCCCGCATTCGATCGTCGCGCATTTCGAATTCCTCGACGCGCAAGGCGCGATCGTGGCGCGGCTCGGCGCATGCCGGTTCCGGCGCGTGGATCTCGTCGGTCGCCGCCAGAACCTGCCTTCGCATTTCGTCTACCGCCTCGAAGAGATGCCGCTGCCGAACGACGTCGACGCGGCCGCGTTGCCGGCGCCCGACGCGCTGCTCGCGCAAGCCGTCGCGCGCGTCGATGCCGCGGGCCTCGACGGCCGCCGGACGCAGCATTTGACCGAAATCCTGCCGCTGCTCGACGTGCTGGCAAGCCTGTACGTGCTCCGCGCGTTCGATGCGCTCGGCGTGTTCGCCGGCACGTGGCAGCCTGCTCCGGAGCGGGCGGCGTTCGCTGCACGCCTGGCCGACATGCTCGTCGAGGATGGTCTTGCCGCTCGTGACGGCGCGCGTCTGGTGCGCGACGATGCGGCGTGCGCGGCGCTGCCGCCGCTCGACGATCTGTGGCGCGGGCTGCTGGCCGAATCGCCGGGGCACGTGGCCGAGCTGACGTTGCTCGCCCATTGCGGCGCGGCGCTGCCCGACGTGCTCAACGGTGCGAAGGACGATGCTCGCTGGTTGTCGCCGACCGGGCACAGTCTGGTCGAGCAACTGCTTGCCGCATCGCCGACCTGGCAGCACGTGCATGCGCTGCTGACGGCCGGCGTCGAGCAGGCGGTCGACGCGTGGCAGCCGACGCGCCGGCTGCGCGTGCTCGAACTGGGCGCGACGGACGGCGACGTGCTGCAAACGCTCGGCATGCATCTCGCCGCCGCGCGCTGCGATCACACGATCGCCGCGACGGCCGGGCAATTGGCCGGATTCGATACGGATGCGCAAGCGACGGTGCGCACGGTGGCGTTGCAACCGGGCGAACGCTTGTCGCTGTCCGCCGACGATGCCGGGCCTTATGACCTGATCGTCGCGAATCGCGCGCTGAGCGGCCGTCACGATCCGGCCGATGCACTGAATGCGATGCGGTCGTGGCTGGCGTCGGGCGGCTTGCTGCTGCTGGCGGAGTCGCGTCGCGGCCGCTTCTCCGACATCGTGTTCGCCCCGCAGGCGGCGACGACGGAGGCCGATGCGCCCGCGCCGCTGGCGCCGGCGGATCTCGAAGCAGCGCTGGCGCGCGCGGGCTACGTCGACGTCGTGCGGCATGTCGAGCAGGGGCTCGATCTGGATGGCACGCCGACGTTCGTCGTCGCGCGCAACCCGGCCAGTACCGCTGCCGCGCAACACGGCAGCGACGCGAGCGATCTCGATGTGCTCGCCCGCAGCGAACAATGGCTCGTGATGCACGCCCCGGACGCGGCCGGCGGTTTCGGCGGGCGACTGGCCGATGCGCTCGCGCACGCGGGCTATCCGGCCGATATCGTCGACGTCACACATGCGGCCGACGCGATCGCGTCGTTGCCGGCCGGGCAGCCGGCGCATGTCGTGTTCTGCGCGCCGGAGACGCCGCTCGCCGATACGACGACGGGAGACGGCCTGATGGCCGCGCTGCGTCACGGCGTGATCGCGCTGGCAGCACTCGTGCGCGCGCTCGGCGCGCAGCCGAACGCGGCCACGCGACTGACCGTCGTCACGCGCGGCGGCGCGCCGTTCGCCGGGGCCGCGCATGCGCACCCGGAGCAGGCGACGCTGTGGGGCCTCGGTCGCGTGCTGGCGAACGAGCATCCCGAACTCGCGTGCCGGCTGATCGACGTCGATCGCACGGCGGAAGGGATTCCCGATGCGCTGATTCGCGAGCTGACCGGCGCGGCGGTCGAGGAAGAAGTCGTGCTGAGCGCACACGGGCGACTGGTGCCGCGCATGCTGACGGCCGCGCAGGCCGCGGCGCGCAGCGACGGCGCGATGGCGCGCGCGTCGGTGCTCGCGTTCGATGCACCGGGCTCGCTGCGCAATCTCGAATGGTTCGCGTTGCCGGAAAGCGCGCTGGGCGACGACGAGGTGGAAATCGAGCCGGTTGCCACCGGCCTGAATTTCCGCGACGTGATGTATGCGATGGGGCTCCTGTCCGACGAAGCGGTCGAGACCGGCTTCGCGGGCGCGACGATCGGCATGGAACTGTCCGGCCGCGTCGTCCGGGTGGGCCGCGCGGTGACGGAATTCGCGCCGGGCGACGCGGTGCTCGGCTTCGCGCCGGCATCGTTCGCGACGCGCGTGAGGACACGCGCGCAGGCCATCGCGCCGAAGCCCGAACGCCTGTCGTTCGAGGAAGCGGCGACGGTGCCGACCACGTTCTTCACCGCGTACTACGCACTGGTCGAACTCGCACGGCTGCGCCGCGGCGAGCGCGTGCTCGTGCACGGCGGCGCGGGTGGCGTAGGGATCGCCGCGATTCAGCTCGCGCGCCACTTCGGCGCGGAAGTGTTCGCGACGGCCGGCAGCGACGAGAAACGCGAGTTCGTGCGTCTGCTCGGCGCCGATCACGTGCTCGATTCGCGCAGCCTGGCCTTCGCGGACGAGATTCGCGCGATGACGGGCGGCGAGGGCATCGACATCGTGCTGAATTCGCTCGCCGGCGAGGCGATGGTGCGCAGCATCGATACGTTGCGTCCGTTCGGCCGTTTCCTCGAACTCGGCAAGCGCGATTTCTACGAAAACAGCCATATCGGCCTGCGGCCGTTCCGCAACAACATCAGCTATTTCGGTATCGACGCCGATCAGTTGATGGGCGCGTTGCCGGCGCTGACCGCACGGCTGTTCGGTGAAGTGATGGCGCTGTTCACGGAAGGCGTGCTGCATCCGCTGCCGTATCGCGCGTTTCCTGCCGAGCGGGCCGAGGATGCGTTCCGCTACATGCAGCAGGCGCGCCAGATCGGCAAGGTGCTCGTGACCTATCCGTCCGGTACGCCCGCGCCGACGCGCGGCGTCGCGCGGGCGGAGGCGCTCGCGCTCGATCCGCATGGCGCATACCTGGTGGTCGGCGGCACGGGCGGCCTGGGCTTCGCGAGCGCGCGCTGGATGATCGAGCGCGGCGCACGCCGGCTGACGCTGGCGAGCCGCTCCGGCGAACTCGCTACGCCGGCGCGCGACGAGGTCGCGCGCTGGCGCGATACGCTCGGCGTCGCCGTCGACGTCGTGTCGTGCGACGTGACCGATGCCGCGGCGGTCGACGCGATGATTGCCGCGATCGTCCGGCGCGGCCTTCCGCTGAAGGGCGTGCTGCATTCCGCGATGTCGATCGACGACGGCCTCGTGCGCAATCTCGACGATGCGCGGATGGCCGCGGTGCTCGCGCCGAAGGTGGCCGGCGCATGGAACCTGCATCGCGCGACGCGCGGGCTGCCGCTCGACCTGTTCGTCGTCTATTCGTCGGCGACGACCTATCTCGGCAATCCGGGGCAATCGAACTACGTCGCGGCCAACACCTTCCTCGAGGCGCTGGTCGAACATCGCCGTGCAGCGGGCTTGCCCGGCACGTTCATGGCCTGGGGGCCGCTCGAGGACGTCGGCTTCCTCGCACGCCACGCCGATACGCGCGAAGCGTTGCAGTCGCGGATCGGCGGCGCGTCGATCACGTCCGACGAAGCGATGGCCGCGCTCGAGCGCGTGCTGACCGCGGGCGCGGCCGGCGAAGCGGTGGTGCGGCTCGACTGGCACGCGGTCGCACGCGGGATGCCGGCCGCGAAGGCGCGCCGGTATGCGCTGCTGCAATCGCAAGCGAAGGGCGGCGATGCGCGCGATGGCGGCACGCAGCTGCGCGAAGAGGTGCTCGCGCTGCCGCGCGACGAAGCGATCGCGCTGGTCGCGCGGACGCTGCAGGCGCAGATCGCGCGGATTCTGCACATGACACCCGATCGCATCGCGCTCGACAAGTCGGTGCTCGATATGGGCATGGATTCGCTGATGGGGATGGAGCTCGGCCTCGCGGTAGAGGAAGCATTCGAGGTCAAGCTGTCGGTGATGGCGATCGCCGAAGGCGCGTCGGTGACGACGCTGGCCGCGCGCATCGTCGATTCGATCGGCGCGTCGGCCGATACCGGCGCCGATGCCGTGGCGGCGACCGATGCCGCTCAAGAGGCCGTCGCGGCGCTCGCCGCGAAGCATGCGATCGAAGGCGAAGCGCGTGCGATGCTCGATACGCGGCCGGCATCGGTTGTCGGCCAGGCGTCGCCGCCGCCGTCGCTCGAGGTGGCGCGGTGAGCGCGCCGACCGGCTGGGCGACGCGGCAGGGCACGCTGGCGCGCCCGCTGACGATCGACGGGCACGGGTTGCACACGGGCCGCCGGGTCGCCGTGCGGATTCTGCCCGCGCGTCCGGAAGACGGCGTGACGGGTATCGTGTTCCGTCGGGTCGAGCACGGGCGCACGGTTGCGACGTTGCCCGTCGATCCCGCGCTGCGCCGTGCGCAGCCGCTCTGCACGATGCTGCGCAATGCCGACGGCATCGGCGTGCGCACGGTCGAGCACCTGCTTGCATCGCTGCTCGCATGCGAGATCGATCATGCGATCGTCGAGCTCGATGCGGAAGAGGTGCCGATTCTCGACGGCAGCGCAACCCCATGGGTGGATGCGATCCGCGCGTGCGGCCGCGTCGCGCTCGATGCGCCGAAGCGCTTCATCCGCGTATTGCGGCCGGTCGTCGTCACGGACGGCGATGGCGACCAGCGGCGCGAAATGCGGCTCGAGCCGGCGCCGCGCTACGAACTGAGCGTACGCAACGACCTGCGCGGCTTCGGCGACATGCATTGGGACGGCGCGCTGACGCCGGCCGCATTCGCGACCGACATCGCGCCGTCGCGCTCGTACGGGCGCGTGAAGTGGGCCGTGCCGGCGATCGTCGCCGGCTATCTGCGCGGCGTGCCGATCCTGCGCGGCGCGCGGCCGTCGTGCACCGCGTCGATCGTCGGCAATCGCGTGCTGGGCGGGATGCGGCTGCCGGAGGAGTTCGTCCGGCATCGCGTGCTCGACCTGATCGGCGATCTCGCGTTGGCCGGCGCACCGCTGCTCGCGCGCGTGAGCGCGCTGCGGCCGAGCCACGAGATGAATTTTCGGTTGGTCGATGCGTTGCTGGCCACGCCCGATGCGTGGCAGTGGGCTGACTTTTCCGACGCGTGACACCACGCCTTTTAAAAATACGCGGCGTAACATAGCGTCTTTTCGAGATAACGCGAAGGAAGCAATGGCACTGGGAGAGCATCTTCGCCAGCAACTGGCGGCGAAAGCGCTGAAACGGCAACTGGAGCGCGCGACCGACGCCGCGGCGGCGCCCGGCGTGCCGGGCACGCCGGCGGCGCAGGCCACGTCGGCGCGCAGCCGCTTCGAATCGATGCCGCAGTATCAGCAGGTCCGGATCATGCGCGAGATGGGCGAGAAGCTGCGGGTCGACTCGCCGTTTTTCCGTGTGCACGACGGCGTCGCCGGAGCGACCACGCAGATCGGCGGCCGCGAATACCTGAACTTCGCGAATTACAACTATCTGGGCCTGGCCGGCGATCCGGCGGTGTCCGCGCGCGCGAAAGCCGCGATCGACCGCTACGGCACGTCGGCCTCGGCGAGCCGGATGGTCGCGGGCGAGCGCCCGGTGCAGCGCGAGCTCGAGCGGGCGCTGGCTGCGTTCTACGAGACCGACGACTGCGTCGCGTTCGTGAGCGGCCACGCGACCAACGTGACCGTGATCGGCGCGCTGTTCGGCCCGGGCGACCTGGTGGTCCACGACGCGCTCGCGCACAACAGCATCGTGCAGGGTGCGCAGTTGAGCGGTGCGAAGCGGCTGAGCTTCGCGCACAACGACTGGCAGGCGCTCGACGAGCTGCTGTCGCGCGTGCGCCGCGAATATCGGCACGTGCTGATCGCGATCGAAGGGTTGTACAGCATGGACGGCGATTTCCCCGACCTGCAGCGCTTCGTCGACGTGAAGACGCGCCACGGCGCATTCCTGCTGGTCGACGAGGCGCATTCGCTCGGCGTGCTCGGCGCGACCGGCAAGGGCATCCGCGAGCATGGCGGCGTCGCGCCCGACCAGGTCGACATGTGGATGGGCACGATGAGCAAGACGCTGGCCGGTTGCGGCGGTTTCATCGCCGGCTGCCAGCCGCTCGTCGACATGCTGCGCCATCTGGCGCCGGGTTTCCTGTACAGCGTCGGACTCGCGCCGACGCTCGCCGCAGCGTCGCTGGCCGCGCTCGAACGCCTGCAGGCCGAGCCGGAGCGCGTCGCGCAACTGCAGGCGCGCGGGCGCCAGTTCCTGACCGAGGCGCGTGCCGCCGGGCTGAATACGGGCACGAGCGCCGGGTATGCGGTCGTGCCGGTGATCACGGGCAGCTCGCTGAAGGCCGCGCAGTGGGCGAATGCGATGTTCGACGAAGGGATCAACGTGCAGCCGATCTTCTATCCTGCCGTCGAGGAGAAGGCCGCGCGGCTGCGCTTTTTCATCTGTTCGACGCATGAGCCGGAGCAGATCAGTCGGGCGGTTGCCGTGTTGTCGCGTCTTGCAGGGCGCAGTGCGTGACGCGGGGCGCCGTGGTTTCGCAAGCGGTCCCGCGCGCCGGCGAACCGGCGCGGTTTCGCGCGGCCGATGCGGATGACGCGGCAGCATGCGCGCCGCTGGTATTTGCGTCCGGTGTGGCCGAATTCGGGTTCTTTCTTGGCGAAAGCGACGCGCGCTGCATCGCGTTCCTGCAACAGGCATTTCGGTCGCGCCACGGACGCTTCTCGTGGCGCCGGCATCGGGTCGCAGTCGCAGACGATGGCACGGTGCTCGCGGTGATGGCGATTCACGACGGGCAGCGGACGACGTTCGACGACGTGCACGTCGTGTGGGCATTGATGCGCTTCTTTGGGCTGCGCCGTACGATTGGTCAGCTGCTACGCGGACTGGTGCTCGAGACAGAGATTCCGGCGCCGAAGCGTTCGCAGATTTTGATTGCACATTGCGCGACGGATGAGCGCCAGCGCGGCACGGGCATCTTCAGCGCGCTGTTTCGCGATGCGCTGGATACCGGCGCGTTGCCGACCGACGGCAGCCGTGACGTCGTGCTCGACGTGCTGAGCCGGAATGTGCGTGCGCGTGTGCTATACGAGCGGCTCGACTTTGTTGCGCAGACGCGTTTGCGCCAGCGGTCGCGCAGGCTGCCCGCCGAACTCGATGCCGTACGCATGCGGCTCGCGCGCCGCGGTTGACGGCGCGAACGCGTTCCCCGCCTACTTGTACCGCGGCCCGAACGCCCGCAGCTGCACATCCTCCCTCCGCGTGATGATCGCGATGCTTTCGGGTATGCCCTCCCATGCGCCGCGCAGCGCGTGGCCTATAAGGCGGCGTGGGTGGGTTTCATACGCTCCGGAAAGACCGCGACCAGACGCGACGCGCAGTCTGGAGGGATGGCTTGAGGTCCAGCTGTTTCGTTTCTGTCGCTGCGAACGGCGATCGAGGTATCTGGACGAGTGCTGCCCTGGCGTTAGATATCTTTCTGGCAGGCCGGCATCGGCAACGATGTCGGCGAACGTGCAGCTCGCGTGTTGCTATCGAGAACGTTAGGCAACACCGAGCTGTATCGTCCATTCCGGATTGATGGGAAAACTGCTATCAGCCGGGAATGGTGTCCGACGGTTGAATGTCATGTCGCAGAATCATCCACATGAAAGCGGCTTCGTCGAGCATGTTTGGGAATATGACATCCGCGAGGCTACCAAGTCCTAGGAAGCGAACTACCTCGAAATTTGCACCGTGCTTCTCGGAGGTGACGATCGGCGTGAGCGAGCCAGTCGGGGCGGTCCCGAGACGCACAAACAGCAGCTTTGCGTTCTTTGAATTTGCATGAATAGCATCGTTCAGCCTGCTGGCGACTTGCGGTGAATACTTTTCGTCCTTCACGGTTGCGACATATAGCTTCGGCTCGTCGATCTCATAGAGTTTCTTGAAACGATAGACACATCGGCCGAGATAGCCACGGTCCCCGGGTATTGAGGGATCGTAGTGATTGAACATGTCCTTCACGCCGAAATTCTCGAGGTAGAACCGATGGTCGCAGAGACCTAGGTTCGGAGAGGGGCGCTTCTCGACGGGAACATGCAAATGGTTCCGCGGCGACATAAGTTCGCGGAACTCATCACGTATCATGTGATCGACAACGTCCGGACCGCCGAAGATCCAGTCGAACGGGAGCGAGTAACGTTTCAAGCCATGGCGCTTGAACAGTGACGATGGCATGCAATTCCACCCGAGGCTGACCACATGTCGAAAGGTCGGCAGGTTGGCAATCCGGTGTTTGGTGACTTCCGGGCGCATGCGATTCACAAGGTGCGACATCAGGATTGGAGCGGCTTCCGGGCCTTTCAGAAACGTACCAAGGACGGTCGCCATCGCGTCTTCAAATTCCGCGTCCTCGAAAAAACGAAGGTTGCTCGCAAAGCCGGCTGCATCTGGCTCACGGCCCAGTATCCCGACGTAAGCGGCACGTAATCCGGCACGTGACATGCGTTCGCGTTCCGACAGAGTCGCATCGGCTTCCGGTGTTTCATCAAAGGCGTTTCTTACGTTCCGATTGAGAATCCCTTTCAGCATTCGCGTCCTCATTGGCCAGATGATAGTTATCGCCGGGAGTGTACCTTAGAAGCCATGCCGCTTTTGTGCTTTTCGGTACCACTGTCTGCCGCTGTCGTCACAAATCTGCATTTAGCGAGAGGGCGCATCTGAGGTGGTCAACCGACGAGAACGGAAAGGGCGATTTGTCGACGAAGACTCGGCGGTGAGAGTCGCGAGAAGCGATGTCTTTGTGACGATTTTGACATGCAGCGAGGCGCGAATCAGTTGCCGGGGGCAATGCATGAAGCATGTCTGCGACCGTCGCGATTTGCGGAACAGAACCGCAACCAATTGCCGATCGGCACAGAGGATTCCGGTGTACCCGGAGGCGTGCGTACACGTTGATGATAGGTCGTGCCTGACACGAACACGCGACCAACGGATTGAAGGTCCGCTCTCGGCCAACTGCGCCAACAATCCAAAGAGCAAAAAATCATGGCGATGGATCAACAGGCACTTCGGTTTCGTCGTGGAAGGTTCTCGGGTCGCGGTGGGCGCCCGTGGCGCGGTGCTGGCCGGTGATGGTGATCCATGACGAGTGCGCGTCAGCGCTCGCGCTGCTGCGCGCCGAACTCGATTCGGTACGTATCCGGATCGCGTGTCTGCCTACTTGTGCCGCGGCCCGAACGGCCGCTGCTGCACATCGGCGCCGTGTGCAACGATCGCCATTCCTTCCGGTACTTCCTCCCACGCGCCGCGTAGGTCGACGAGCGGCTCCGACACGACCATGAACGCATCGTCGCCGACCTCGGCGATACGCGGGTTATGCGGGTACAACTCGTGCAGGTGCTTGAACGACGTACTGTGGAACAGCGAGCGCGATTGCCGTTCGCTCGAGTAACGCACCGCGACGATTCGTTCGCCATCGGTCGCGCAGATCGTCATGTTGAGCGGATCGGCGACGCGATGCCGCGCGGCGGTTTCCTCCACCATGCCGACCATCCGTTCGAGCGCCGGTAGCGGCGCCTGCTCGAGACCGTACGTCAGCGCGAGGCGGAACATCAGCTCGGAGTCGGTCGAGCCTTCGAGCGTCGGGAACAGCGCGGGATCGACCTTCATCGTCAGGTCGCGGCGCAGCTTGTGGAAGTCGCGGATCAGCCCGTTGTGCGCGAACAGCCAGCGGCCGTGGCGGAACGGATGGCAGTTGGTTTCCTGCACGGGCGTGTCGGTCGCCGCGCGGATGTGCGCGATGAACATTCGCGAGCGGATCGCCCGCGCGGCTTCGCGCAGGTTGCGGTCGTTCCACGCGGGATGCACGGAGCGATAGCGGAACGGGAGTTCGTCGGGATGCCCGTACCAGCCGATGCCGAAGCCGTCGCCGTTGGTGGTCGTGGCGCCCAGCTCCGAATGCAGGCTCTGGTCGATCAGCGAATGCTTCGCGCGGAACAGCACGGTTTCCAGATGGATCGGATTACCCGTATAGGCGAGCCAGCGGCACATGAAGCGCTCCTTCGCGATGTATCGTTCGCGCATGGTAGCCGACTCCGCGACGCTGACGCGTCCAGGCGAGTCGCCAGCACGCGCTTCACGCATCGCAGGCCTTCCGCGCGATGCGCAACCGCCCGGCCATGCGACCGGGCGCAACACGACAATGCGACGCGGCCCGACGGTCGTGCCGCAGCCGCCGGCTCAATCGCCGAGCGCGTCCATCACACGCGCCGAATAGACGAGCGCCGCGCCCGCATTCAACGCAATCGCGACGCCCAGCGCTTCCGCCACTTCCTCCTTGGTCGCGCCATGCTTGGCGGCTTCGGCCGTATGCACGGCGATACAGCCGTCGCAGCGCGTCGTGACGGCCACCGCGAGTGCGATCAGTTCGCGTGTCTTCGCGTCGAGATGGCCGGTCTTGGCGCCTGCGCCGGACAGCGCCTTGTAGCCGGCCAGCGTGTCGGGCGACAGCTTGGCGATGTCGCCGATACGCGTCGAGAGTTCCTTTCGGTATTCGTTCCAGTTCAGCATGATGCGTCCTTGTCGAGAAGAGTGAGGAGGGCGGCGGGTGCCGCGATCTCAGGCGATGCATGGCTATTCTGAGCGCTCGCGCCGAGGGTTTCGATACGCTAGAGTGTTGTTTTTTAGTGCGATCGTCTCATGGATGCATTGAGTCAACTGCTGTCGCTCGGTCGCAGCCATGTCGAGCTCGACGTGCGCTGCCTGCTCGACGGCCCGTTCGCGATGCCGCACGACCCGCTGCCGCCCGGCGAGGCGGCGTTCCATCTGGTGCTCGCAGGAACGTGCCGGCTGCGTGTCGCCGACGGGCGCACGCTGCAACTCGCGGAAGGCGATTTCGTACTGCTGCCCGCCGGCGGCGCGCACGACCTGCTCGATGCGGCGGGCAGCCGGTCGAAGCCGCTCGTGCCGCTGCGCGATTCGAGTGCCGGCGACGGCGCGGTGCTGCCGGTCAAATCGAATCTCGATCCGGCCGACCCGGGCAGCGCGAGCGTCGATCTGCTCTGCGGACGGTTTGTCTATGCGCGCGGCGCGGGCGAACTGCTGATGCGCACGCTGCCGCAGGTGTTGCACGTCGGGTTGCGCGACGCATCGGGTGCCGCGCCGCTGCAACTGCTGACGAGCGTGCTGCGTACTGAGGCGTCGAACATGCAGCCGGGCGCCGGCGCGATCGTGAACGCGCTCGGGCAGACGCTGCTCGCGTATGCACTGCGTGCATACGGCCGCGGCGCGCGCGTGCCGTCCGGCTGGCTCGCGCTGGCGGCCGATGCGCGCCTCGGCCCGTCGGTCCGGGCCGTGCTGCAGGCGCCGGCGCAACCGTGGACGGTCGAATCGCTCGGCGCCGCGGCGGCGATGTCGCGCGCGACCTATGCGAGGCATTTCCGCGAGAAGGCCGGGATGAGCGTCGGCGCATTCGTCGCGCAGATCAGGATGATGCATGCGTGCGCGCTGCTGCAGGACACGCAACGCGGGCAGGCGGAAATCGGGCAAGCGGTCGGCTACCAGTCCGAGGCCGCATTCGGCAAGGCGTTTCGCGCGGTGCTCGGCACGACGCCGGGGCGCTGGCGGCGCGCGCGGCGCGAAACGTGAGCGTGCGAGCGCGCGCGTCGTGACGCGCGTCAAAGCTGTTACCATGCGCAAAACACAGTTCAACGAAAACGATTTCGAACAACAAGAAAGAGAGGGCAAAGCAATGAACCAGACCACCATCCAGCAACCGTCGTTCGCGTTCGTGGCCGCCTCGTGGGCCGCGCTGCTCGCCGGTTTCGCGGCATTCCTGATCGGGCTCTGGAACGCCGGCATGCAGCTCAACGAGAAGGGCTACTACTTCACCGTGCTGGTGTTCGGCCTCTATGCGGCGATCTCGCTGCAGAAAAGCGTGCGCGACCGCGCGGAAGGCATTCCCGTCACCGGCATCTACTACGGTCTCAGCTGGATCGCGCTGCTGCTGTCGATCGCGCTGCTGATCGTGGGCCTTTTCAACGCGACGCTTCAATTGAGTGAGAAGGGCTTTTACGCGATGTCGTTCGTGCTCGCGCTGTTCGGCTCGGTGGCCGTGCAGAAGAACACGCGCGATTTGCAGAACGCGAAGCCGCGCTATACCGACGCCGATTCCGCGCCGTCGGTCCACGAGTGATATCGCGTGCAGCGGGCGCCTGCCGTCCTTTCGTTTCGTTATGCCATCGTGCATGACGAAGAAGATACTTTGGATGCCGACGGCCTCGCTAATTAGCGACCTATCTCTATCGATGGCTCGCAACTATTTTCAGGGCGCGGCTCGTCCGCATATGGCGTACGTTGCATGTAATACGAATCGCGAAACCCCTGCGTGACAGCCCGAGGCGACTGTGGCGCCTCTGGGTTTAGGGTCCGGACTGGCATTCGCCGAGCAAAGTCTGCGATGTTCATCGCCATTTCGCGGTCTTCGGGGGAATCGGAATGAGCCAAGGTGCGCGCGACTTTATACCAGTTGCCTAGCGTCTCCATGTGGGCGCCCGACATTGCACATCGGGTCTCGATGTCGATGGCATGCGTGCCATTGAAAGGGTGACCGCCTCGTAACGCCACCCGGAGCGCCGCTTGTTTAGGAAAGTACTGTATTTGCCCGCGTACTGTTCTAGAAGTAGCGTTCGCGTCGACGCCGCGTGCCTGCAATTGCTGCGCGAATGCTTCTCGCCAACGATGCAAATCCTGCTTTCGGGGATTGAGCCGACGGCCGTCGGGGCCACGCGCATGGACGCATAAATGTACATGGGGATGCGCTTCGTCATTGTGCAGTGCGAATACATATGGTCGTCCATCACCAAATGTTTCCTGGGCGAACATCCTTGCTGCATCCCATACGACCTCGCTATCGGTACCAGGCGGCATCGAGAGCACCACATTGAGGGTTTCCCTGCGTTTGCTTTCATTTGGAATGCCCCAACTGCCCCAGTGCCACTGCTCGAAAAGATCCTGCAATGCCATTTCTCCGGAGATCATGCGTCCGTCTTGATCCTCCAGATCAACGCTACCATGTCGCGAAATGTATCGCAGATGGCGCCGAACCGCCTTCATTCCCTGCGTGCCCGTTGCTCTGTTCGATATCTTCACCATTACTTCGGGCGCCCTTCGAAGCGTTCGGGCGATCCTTTCGCGCAAATGTAGCGCGTCCTGCTGTAAGGCCCAGTGGGGCAGATGCAGGCCACGGGCGTGGCGAAGTGCACTGGGGAATAGCCGATCTCCCCAGTTCACCAAGAGTGCATCAACATAGGTCTTTGGGAACGGCATTTTAACGACTCCAGCGATCTAGATTGCTTCGCAAAAGCGTCGCTGTGGTACGCAAATGTGCCTCTATTGTGGTGCGGACTTGCTCCCAGTTAAACGACTTATTGCAATCGTTCGTGGCTGCTTCTCTTGCACATTCGCCGAGCAGCGTTCGGATTATTGCGAGCTGCTTATTTGACTCCGCAACAAGCACCATCTCTCTGCTGCTAAGTTGCGGTTCGCCGGTAAGCTTCGCCCGAACCAAGGCGACGATCCAACGGTTCGGCGTGAAACCGCGAACGTAAGCTATCCCCCTAACGCGTTCCAGTTCGGCGTTGGTAAGTCCGATCGAGACGCGTGCGCACGGCCCATTGCGAGCAGGTAGCGTCTGCGGCGCCCGGGGTTGAGTTTCTGCAACACCAACTGTTTCGGTAATGATTCGCCTCAATTCCTCACTCGGCGTCACACCACGTTGCGCACACCATGTTGCCCATCGGGATTTTAGCGTTCCCAATTCCACGCTTAGTCGAGACCGACCAGGTGTACCAGCCTTGTGTCGTACGCTCGTAGTCATCGATGGTCCTCCGACATCCGTAAGTTCATGCGCTTCGCTGCGAGATGGCAACGAAGGTGATGTCTTGGCAATTGCTTCTCGAACGGCTCGATCGTTCGATTGGCTGCAATAAAGACGCGCTGCGATTCAAAATCGGAAAAGACAGCCCAGAGCTGCCGCAGATCAATGGTGCTATCTGCGGCGAGCGGTTCGGGTCCGAGATGTTGACTTTTAATCTAAGCAAGTATCGCGAAGGCGACAACTACTAAAGTCAGGAGGGTTCCTCATGCGAGCATTGCTGTCGTGCTGACCGACTTGCAAGCCGCAGAAGTTCCATCTGCACCGATGCTGCCGGATGCAGTCCGCCCGTAGGAGGCGTGCAACATTGTTCCGCGACTCGCGTGAGGTGCGCCGCATCGGAGAAATGCAATTGCCCCATCAGCGACTTTCAGGCAAGGACGGTTTTCTGGATGACCACCTGTATGGGCGGGCTTGTCGCGCGATACAGTGACATTTCTCACTAGGGACAATTGCAGCGACGCGCAAGCAGCTCTGTATCGACAAGGCGTCATGATATGGATCGATGGTGCATCGACGATGTCATCCGATCCACGCCAATGCGTTTCGCTTGGGTTATCCGCGGATAGTTCGGCCTGCACACTTCAGTGCTGGGGTGTGGCTTGGTAACGTTCCGTTGGACTGCCGCTGCACTAATGCTTCCGTAGTTGGCTCAGCGTGATCGACATCGGCTGCTTGTTCGATGAAGTCGAGCAAATCGCTTTCATGAAAGCAATTGAGTATCACGGCGGGCAGTCGTGCACATTTGGTCACCGAGGCGGGTTCGGCGACCCTTGGACTCACTCTGGTTTCAAAAGGACCGGGCGTAGCTGCTCCCTCTGGAAGAGGGCGCGTGCTGAGTTTGAAGTTGTCATTCATGAGCTTCTGCTGCGCGCGCACATTCGACGGGTTGCCGTGGACTGAGTCAGGACTGTTGCGTGTCCGATGATTCAATTGAGACGCACATAAGCGGTTCGCCGTGTGCCGGAGAGCTTGGCGGCTCAAGACGGAGAATGAAGTCGAAGTACCGAGTCGACAGCTTTGCCAGTTGCTCTTGTACTGCTCCCAAGTGAATGAGGCATTGGGCGTCCCAGTTCATTCCCACGACGAGTTCGCTCGTAACGCCATTCCACTCACTTAGAAGAATCGCAGCGACACGGGCGTTTTCCTCGGCGAATCGCTCGATGCGCTGTTCGATATAGCGCTTATCATCACGCATGAGCGTGCCGGATATGCGCAAAGATACCGTGTTTGCGATCGGATCATGGTGGAGGTGCACGGTCGCGATGCCGCACAGATGGCGCGAAACCCGATCAAGTTGTTCGTTCTCGATGTCCTCTTGGACTGAAATCGCTCCAGACAACGTATAGATTGCGGGCTCTTCCATGGTGGCTCCTGAGCAGATCGATTGCTTTCGCTTTTCCGCTGAAGTGGGGCAACAACATCAATTCCATACGCTGTCCGAGGTGGGACACGATGAGCCGACATGCAACGCTATGCCGATAGGGACGAATGTCGATTCACCATAGCGGGTTCGACGGAAGAAGGCTCCACCTCGCGCCCATTTCTGGGAAAATCCGGTTAGCGCGGTTTCGATCGATTTCATCTCTGCATCCGTGAGTGCTCCGCTGATACGGAGCATGAGCGTATGCGTGACTGCATCCGTGGCGAAGTAGACGCGTGCGGCGAATCCGATCCTGTCAACGAATTGCTGCGCGTGGCTAGGGCGAAAATGATCGAGAACGGGCAATGCACCGCAAATTTCGTAAGTCGTCGACATGGTGGTTCTCCGTGAAGGGGGGGGCGCCCTTGTTGTCCGCCCGACGTACGGGGTGACCTCGGGCGCTGCCATGATGACTCATTCGGACTTGTGTATCGCCAATTATAGGATCAATTGATCCTGTGTCAAGAAGGAAATTACCTCGAATGGACGTATTTGGGGAGAGACTGAGGCATGAGCGTTCACGATTGGGCCTCAACCAAACAGAGTTCGCAGCTCTCGGGGCCGTTAAACAACGCGCGCAATATCAGTACGAGAAGGGCTTGAGGCGTCCTAACTCGGACTATTTGATTGCGATTGCCGCAGCAGGAGTGGACATTCACTATCTGCTCACAGGGCAGGTAGGAACGTCCCTCGAGAATGATGAGGAGCAACGAGTAGTTGCAGGGTTTCGATCGCTTAATGTGCGCAAACGAGAGGCACTATTAGCGCTCGTTGAGGCATTTGCCGAATCCTCGCCTCAGTAGGGGCGATGAGTCGCTTTGTGTTTGTGTAGCGCGGCCCTTGGAGGCAAGGAAGTGACGGCCGATTGCACGCTGCGGGTGCTGCACCGGGCTGTCTCTCGGTACTCGCGACGCTTACGGACGCGACTTCGTCGGCCTGTCGGTCGGCAGTTGAGGGGGGGGGGTTCAACATCGACACAACAGACGCAAAAAAGCCTCCGCGAGGGAGGCTTGTTTGCACTATCGAAGATAGTTGGTAGGGTGGGAGGGACTCGAACCCTCGACTCTCTGATTAAAAGTCAGATACTCTAACCAACTGAGTTACCACCCCACGTTCTTGAAACCTGTCGGTTCGTTGCTTCAGCAACTTGGGCAACGACCTAAAGAGCAAAAGATTATAGCGACGGGTTGCAGGGCTGTCAACAACCCGTCACGATAATTATTTGATCGTTTCGAGCTTGCCCTGCGCCGTCTGCGCCGCGTTCGATCCGGCGTACTGCGACACGACCTGCTCGAACGTCTTCTTCGCGGCCGCCTTCTGGCCTTGCTCGAGCTGGTTCGTGCCGATCGCCACGAGGGCGTCGGCCGCGCGCGGGTGCTGCGGGAACTTGCTGACGATCCCCTGCCACGTCGCGGTCGAACCGCGGTAGTCGCGCAGCGCGTATTGCGCGTTGCCGTACCAGTACTGCGCGGTCGGCTGATAGGGGCTCTGCGGATACTTCGCGATGAACGCGCGGAACGAAGCCGCCGCCGCCTTGAAGTTGCCGTTGCGGAACTGCTGCTGCGCCGCGCTGAGCGCATCCGTTTCACCCGGCTGCACGGTGCCTTCGACACCATCGATCGTCGCCTGCTGCGGCTCGAACTTCTTCAGCCGCGTGTCGAGATCCTGGTAGTACTCCTTCTGCTGCCGCTCGAGCGTCGTCAGCCGGTTCGTCAGATCCTCGTTCTCGCCGCGCAGCGTCGCGACCTGCTGATTCAGCTGGTCGATACGGCCGGATTGATCGAGGATCGTACGCTGGGCGGCCGACAACTGGCTCGACAAGTTGTCGCTCTTGCTGCGCAGATCGAGTACGGCACGGCGCGCTTCGTTGTCGTCGAACATGCCGGCGTGCGCCGGCGCGGCCGACCACGCCGCGCCCGCGACGCAGAATGCTGCGGCAACGCGCAGCCAGGTTAAACGGTGCGTCATACGGCGATTCTTCCGTTACTTACTGTTGGTAGACGAGGTCGGCGCGACGGTTCTGCGCCCACGATGCTTCGTCGTGACCCGTTGCCTGCGGCTTTTCCTTGCCGAGGCTCACGGCCTCCATTTGCGAATCGTTCACGCCGAGCAGGGCCATCGCACGGCGGACGGCTTCCGCACGCTTCTGGCCCAGCGCGAGGTTGTACTCGCTCGTGCCGCGTTCGTCGGTGTTGCCCTGGATCAGCACGTGGCGTTGCGGGTGGCTCTTCAGGTACTGCGCGTGCTGCTGCATCAGCGGCTGGTACTCGTCCTTCACCGAATAGCTGTCGAAGTCGAAGTAGATGCTGCGCTTCGCGAGCGGGCTGTTCGGGTCGTTCAGCGGATCGACGTTCACTTGCGCGACGTTGTCGGCGCTCGGCTGCGTGCTGACTGCGCCCGCGTTGTTTGCCTTGTCGTCGAGCTTCACGCCCGACTTGCACGCTGCGAGCGCGCTGATCATCATCACGGCCAGGGCCAGACGAGCTTTATTCGACATCATGGTTACTCTCCTTGTGGTCATTGCATGAAGGGCCCCCACGACGGCTCGCGAACGGAGCCGCCCTGGACGGACAGGATCTGCGGCGGCGCGCTGCCGTCGGAGGGCACTGCAGCCAGAACATTGCGACCACCCGACTGGGTCGCGTACAGAAGGTACTGGCCGTTTGCCGCGAAGCTCGGCGATTCGTCGCGATTGGTATTCGTGATGGCGTTCGCCGCGCCGGTCTGCAGATCCTGAACGTACAGCTTGAAGCCCCCACCCGTGCGGGAGATGTATGCGAGCAGCTTGCCGTCCGGACTCACGCGCGGGCTCGTGTTGTAGCTGCCGGTGAAGGTCACGCGCTGTGCGGCGCCGGCGCTTTCACCCTGTGCGGGCATCCGGTAGATTTGCGGCGCACCGCCACGGTCGCTCGTGAAGTAGATCCAGCGGCCGTCCGGCGAGTAGAACGGTTCGGTATCGATCGAGCTGCTCTGTGTGAGACGGCGCAGGCCGCCGCCGTTCGCGTTGACCGTGTAGATTTGCGTATTGCCCGTCAGCGACAGTGCGACTGCGAGCGTGTTGCTGTCCGGCGACCACGCCGGTGCGCTGTTGTTGCCCTTCTGATCGGAGACCATGTAACGCTTGCCGGTCGGGAGGTCATGGATGTAGACGATCGGCTTCTTGCGCTCGAACGACACGTACGCGACCTTCGTGCCGCTCGGCGACCAGGCCGGCGAGATGATCGGTTCGGTGCTCGACAGCGCGATGCGCGCGTTCTGGCCGTCCGAATCCGAAATCTGCAGCTGGTAGCGGTTGCCGGTCTTGATCACGTACGACAGGCGCGTGGCGAAGACGCCGCGCACGCCGAGCAGCTTCTGGTAGATGTAGTCGGCGATCTTGTGGCCGGCCGTGCGCAGCGTGGTGTCGGTGGCCGTCAGCGACAGGCCGCCGAGGCTTTGCTGCTTCACGGTGTCGTACAGGATGAAGTTGACCTTGTACTGGCCGTTTGCATCGCGGTTCACGCTGCCGGCCACGAACGCATTCGCGCCCTTGGCCTTCCATGCGCCGAGATCGACCGATGCGGTCTCGGGCACGGGCGTGCTGCCGGCGTCGATGTTGGTGAATTTGCCGCTGCGGGCGAGGTCGGCGCGCACGATCGACGTGACCTGCTGCGGCAGGTTCGCCTCGTTCGTGAAGTTCGCGGTGGCGATGGGGAACTGGGTCGACCCGACACCGGTGATCAGCACGTTGACCTGGGCGTTAGCGGCGCTGCCGGCCGTAATCAGACACGAGGCCACGAGTGCCCTGAAACCTAGCTTTGTCATCAAACTCATGCTTCTTGCTTCCCGTATGGCTTGGATCGCTGCGCAACGGCAGAGACAGTAAAAATACCCGATTCGTTCCCATCTGACAGCGACGCCCGGAGTGTAAGCGCATTTCGTTTCACTCCGCCGCCTTGAAGGTGATCGTAATGTCAGACGGGGTACGACCGTTAGAATCGGGCGGCAACGGGACCGATGCGTGGATCGCATTGACCACGGCTTGATCCCACCCCGAATTCCCGCTCGAGCGGGAGACCGATGCGCTCAATACGTCACCGGACGGCGTGCACCGAATCTTGACGACGGTGGTCAGGCCTGCCCGCTCGCCGCCCCAAACAATGTTCGGCTTGACGCGGCGGCGCACCTTGTCGGCATAGCCGGGCGTGGCGGCATTGCCGCCGGAGCCCGTGCCCGTGCCGCTTTTCGCGAGGCCTTCGCCGCCGCCTTCGCCGGCGCCGGACAGCCCCTGCAGCTGCGCGAGGCGCGCACTGCGCTCGCGGTCGAGCTTCGCGTTCGCCGCCGCATTGGCCTTCGCACGCGCCGCGGCTTCGGCCTTCGCCTTGGCCTGCGCTTCCGCCTTTGCCTTCGCGGCTGCGTCGGCCTTCGCCTTCGCCGCCTGCTGCGCTTCGAGCTGAGCCTGCTTTTGCTGCTGGAGTTTCTGCTGTTCGAGCTTCTGCTGCTCGGCGAGCTGCTGTTGCTTGAGTTTCTCGGCCTGCTTCTGTTTGTCGCGTTCCGCGGCTTTCTGGGCGGCGAGCGCGGCGGCCTGTTGCGCGGCGAGCTGTGCGCGGCGCGCTTCTTCTTCCTGCTGGGCCTTCAGTTGCTGCGCGCGGCGTTGCTGCTCGAGCTGCGCTTCGCGCGCGGCCGCTTCCTGCTGACGCTTCTTCTGCTGCAGCGCGATGTCGGCCTGTTCGTCGCGCACCGGGGGAGGGGGCGCGACCTTCGCGGGCGGCGTGGGCGTGACGACGGGCCGCGGCGCGGGGACGTCGGGCACTTCGGTCCACAGCTCGGCTTCGGCGCCGGCCGGCGTGCTGTTCTGCCACTGCACGCCGTGATAGAGGAACAGCGCGAGCAGCACGTGCATCAGCGCGGCGAGCGCGAACGCGCGCCACGTCCCACGCTCGCGGGGAGGCTGGAGCGGGTATGCGGATCTGCGCGTGGATTGCTGCCGGTTCATTGCGATTTGACGAGGAGGCCGACGCGCTTGACGCCGCGCGCCTTCAGATCGGACATCACGGTCATGACGGCATCGTACTGCACGGTCTTGTCGGCTGCGATCACGACTGGCTGGTCAGGGTGATCGGCCTGCCGGGCCGAGATGAAGCTGTCGAGCTCGGCCTTCGTCATCGTGTCTTCCTGGGTCGCGCCCGAGTCGCCCTTGTACTTGACGCTCATCGTGCGGTCGGCCTTGATGTTGACGACGACGGGCGGCGTCTGCTCCTGCGGCGCGGCGTTGCCGACGGTCGGCAGGTTGATGATCGACGGCGCGACGAGCGGTGCGGTGACCATGAAGATCACGAGCAGCACCAGCATCACGTCGATGTACGGCACGACGTTGATGTCGGCCATCGCGCGGCGCGAGCGGCCGCCGCGCATGCTGGATCGGATGGGGCTTCCTGCCATGGCGCGCTCCTTACTGGGCCTGACGCTGCAGGATGTTCGAGAACTCTTCGATGAAGGTCTCGAAGCGGATCGCGAGGCGGTCGATGTCGTGCGCGTAGCGGTTGTACGCGACCACCGCCGGAATCGCGGCGAACAGGCCGATCGCGGTGGCGACGAGCGCTTCGGCGATACCGGGCGCGACGTTCGCGAGCGTGGCCTGCTGCACGTTCGCGAGGCCGCGGAACGAGTTCATGATCCCCCAGACCGTGCCGAACAGACCGATGTACGGGCTGACCGAGCCGACCGACGCGAGGAACGCGAGGTTGGCTTCGAGCACGTCCATTTCACGCTGGAACGACGCACGCATCGCGCGGCGCGCACCGTCGAGCACGAGGCCCGGATCGCTGAGGCGTTTTTCCTTCGCCTTGAGGAATTCGCGCATCCCCGATTCGAAGATCCGCTCGAGTGCGCCGATCGTGTGGCGGTTGTTGGCTGCGCTTTGGTACAGCGCCTGCAGGTCGCCGCCCGACCAGAAATCCTTCTCGAAGCGTTCGGTTTGCGCGCGCGCGCGACGGATCGCAAACCACTTGCGGAAGATGAAGGTCCACGACATCAGCGACAGCAGCAGCAGCAGTCCCATCACGGCCTGGGCCAGCACGCTCGCATTGAGGACGAGGGAAATGATCGACAGGTCTTGAGCAGTATTCATAGAGGTTTGAGTAACGTCCCTTCGGGAGTGCCCGGCAAGGGCGTCCGGTGTGCGTGCGGCGCGGCGCGCCGGCCATGCCTGACGCCGAACCTTGCTTAGTATCGAATCAGAACGGCAAGTTCATAGGCTGTGTCTAAACGGCGCTCATGCGAGCTTCGTTGACAGGTCAGGCTGCCCGGCGTCGTCGATGACGGGCCCGCGTTGCAGCGCGTCGAGCACGGCCGGCGGGATGGCCGCGGGCCGGATGCCGTGACGGTCGACGCAGCCGAGGCGGATGTGCCCGGCCACGAGCAGCGTGTCGCCACACCAAGCTTCCTGCGTGAATTCCACCGACGCGCGGCCGATGCGTCCGGGCCGGCTCGTGATCGTCAGCGTGTCGTCGAGTCGCGCCGGCGCGCGGTAGTCGAGCGACGTGCTGCGCACGATGAAGATCGCGCCGGTATCGTCGGCGAGCCGGCGCTGGTCGACGCCGCATGCGCGAAGCCACTCGGTGCGGGCGCGCTCGAAGAACTTCAGGTAGTTGGCATAGAAGACGATGCCGCCTGCATCGGTATCCTCGTAGTACACGCGTACCGGCCAGGTAAAGCCGGACGGCGCTTCCGGGGAGCGGGTGGGCTGAGTCATGGCGCGCATTCTACCGGAACGCAGGAACCGGATTCGTAACGGTTTCGTAACGGAATGTAGTACGACGCGGCACGCCGCGGGCCGGCCGGAGGCCGCCGCGGCGGTGCGCGATGCGTCAGCCGCGATGGATCGCGAGGCCGGCCGGCGCCTGCGCGACCGGCATCATCTCGATCGTATTGATGTTCACGTGCGCCGGGCGCGTCGCGATCCAGTAGATCGTGTCGGCGATGTCCTCGGCCGTGAGCGGCTGGACGTTCTGGTACACGTTCGCCGCCTTCGCGTCGTCGCCGCGGAAGCGGACGTTCGAGAATTCCGTGCCGCCGCACAGGCCCGGCTCGATGTCGGTCACGCGCAACGGCGTGCCGATCAGATCGGCGCGCAGGTTCAGGCTGAATTGTCGGACAAAAGCCTTGGTTGCGCCGTATACGTTCCCGCCCGGATACGGATAGGTGCCGGCAACCGAGCCGAGATTGAAGATATGGCCACGGCCGCGCTCGATCATGCCGGGCAGCAGCGCATGCGTGACGGTCACGAGGCCCGAGCAGTTCGTGTCGATCATGGTCTGCCATTCGTCGAGGCTGGCCTTATGGGCAGGCTCGACGCCAAGCGCGAGGCCGGCGTTGTTCACGAGCACGTCGAGCGCCGCGAATTCGGCGGGAAGGGCGGCCGGCACGGCTTCGACGGCCGCGCGGTCGCGCACGTCGAGCTCGAGCGGCAGAAGGGCGTCGCCGAGCTCGGCGGCGAGCGCATCGAGACGATCCTTGCGGCGCGCGGTCGCGACCACGCGGTGGCCTCCCTTGACGAAGGCACGGGAGATGGCGGCGCCGAAACCGGCGGACGCGCCTGTGACGAACACGATCATTGCTGCTCCTGGTCGGTGACGTGATAGCGGGTGGAATCCCGCAAGCCTACTGAGAATGCCGCACCGCGGCAAGGCGACGAAGCGTTTCGGCACGGGCGCGTAAAACCTGGCCCCAATTGATTCGGGCGCCCCGCCGTGCGGTTGCCTATTCATGACGCATCCAATACACTAATGCGCTCATCACCCCTGCGTGACTGGCGATAGAACCCTTCGGGTTCAAGGTGGAGCATCCCACCGTGAAGCGCGGGGCGCTGTTTTTGCCGTTCGCCTGGGCAGCCGTTGTGCGCCGTCGCGTGCATCGCCGGTGGCTGTCCTGCCTCGCGTCATACGGATTCTTCCGCCACGTCGAGCTGGTCTCGCCAGCAGCGCACCGTACTTGGCCACTCCGGTCAACCTGTACACACTTAACGGAAACCGTATGTTTGACAGAGCCCAAAGCACCATCGCGAACGTCGATCCCGAAATCTTTGCAGCGATCGAGCAGGAAAACCGCCGCCAGGAAGATCACATCGAGCTGATCGCGTCGGAAAACTACACGAGCCCGGCCGTGATGGCCGCGCAAGGCTCGCAGCTCACGAACAAGTACGCGGAAGGGTATCCGGGCAAGCGCTACTACGGCGGCTGCGAGTACGTCGACGTGGTCGAGCAGCTGGCGATCGACCGTGTGAAGCAACTGTTCGGCGCGGAAGCGGCGAACGTGCAGCCGAACTCCGGTTCGCAGGCGAACCAGGGCGTGTTCTTCGCGATGCTCAAGCCGGGCGACACGATCATGGGCATGAGCCTCGCGCATGGCGGCCACCTGACGCACGGCTCGCCGGTGAACATGTCGGGCAAGTGGTTCAACGTGGTGAGCTACGGCCTGAACGAAAACGAAGACATCGACTATGAAGCGGCCGAGCAGCTCGCGCAGGAACACAAGCCGAAGCTGATCGTCGCGGGCGCGTCGGCATTTGCGCTGAAGATCGATTTCGAGCGTCTGGCGAAGATCGCGAAGTCGGTGGGTGCGTACCTGATGGTCGACATGGCGCACTACGCAGGCCTGATCGCGGCGGGCGTGTACCCGAACCCGGTGCCGCACGCGGATTTCGTGACGACGACGACGCACAAGAGCCTGCGCGGCCCGCGCGGCGGCGTGATCCTGATGAAGGCCGAGTACGAGAAGCCGATCAACTCGGCGATCTTCCCGGGGATCCAGGGCGGCCCGCTGATGCATGTGATCGCGGCAAAGGCCGTGGCGTTCAAGGAAGCGCTGTCGCCGGAGTTCAAGGAATATCAGCAGAAGGTCGTCGAGAACGCGCGCGTACTGGCCGAAACGCTGGTGAAGCGCGGCCTGCGCATCGTATCGGGCCGTACGGAAAGCCACGTGATGCTGGTCGACCTGCGCGCGAAGAACATCACGGGCAAGGCAGCGGAAGCGGCGCTCGGCGCGGCGCACATCACGGTGAACAAGAACGCGATCCCGAACGACCCGGAAAAGCCGTTCGTGACGAGCGGCATCCGTCTCGGTTCGCCGGCGATGACGACGCGTGGCTTCGGGCCGGCGCAAGCCGAGCAGGTGGGCAACCTGATTGCCGACGTGCTGGAGAACCCGGAAGACGCAGCGACGATCGAGCGCGTACGCGCGCAGGTCGCCGAGCTGACCAAGCGTTTCCCGGTCTACCGCTGATCGCCGATGCGCTGCCCGTTCTGCCGGCATGACGACACGCAGGTCGTTGACTCGCGCGTGTCCGAAGATGGCGCCGCGATTCGGCGGCGCCGTCGCTGCTCGGCTTGCGACAAGCGTTTCACGACGTACGAGCGGGTCGAGTTGTCCCTGCCGTTCGTCGTGAAGAAGGACGGCAGCCGCACGGAGTTCGACCGTCGCAAGATCGTCGCCAGCATGCAACTCGCGCTGCGAAAGCGGCCGGTTGCCGCCGACGCGATCGACGCGGCGGTCGCCCGTATCGAATATCAACTGCTCGCGACTGGCGAGCGCGAAGTGCGTAGCGAGAAGCTGGGCGAACTCGTGATGAACGAGTTGCGCGGCCTCGATACGATCGCCTATGTGCGCTTCGCATCGGTGTATCGCCAGTTCGAGGACGTTTCCGAATTTGCCGACGTGATCGAAGAGTTCCGTCGCGCCTCTCCTGCCAAGACCCCACGTAAGCGCTGACGCGCTGCGTTCGTTCATCGTCTGCTCCGTTGGTTCAATTCGCGCCGATTGTGTCGGTCGCGATCGCATGTCGCCAGTCGGTCGGCTGTTCGGCAAATGGTGCGTGCTTGCACGCGCCGCTACAGTCGTCGCATCACCGCGGCGGAGGACGATTGCGATGGAACGGGACGCTTAACCCCTGAAGAATGTCGTGCAACGACTGGGCGGATTCCTGTTCGTCGAGCTGATGGTCGCTATGTCGCCCACCATAGCCGACGGTTCCCCCCGCGGCATGCTCGCGCAGGCGCCGCCGGACTGGCATGCCGTGTATTGAATAACGTTCGGGCGGCCGGCGGCGACGATTCGCCGGTGAGCTATGAATAGGCAGCGATGCCGCCTGACACCGGTCCGATGCATGACGTTGCATGCGGCACGTTCACGCTGCGCTCGGACGGGACGAAAGGCAATGCAAGAAACGATGGCGCCGACGAACCGGGCGCTATCTGCTGGGGCGGGCGCTGAGTTCGCAAGGAAGGCGCGCAGCGGCCGTGGCCGTGCGCGCGGGGATGCCGACGGTCAGTCGTCGTGTGCGTCGAGCCCGCGCTCGTCGCGGGACTGTTTCCAAATCCGGTAGACCTCCCATGCGGCGAAGCCGAGCGTGCCCCACTTCAACGCGGGGCCTGCACTCGCGCGCAGCAAGGAGCGAATGGGCTTTGCCAGCACGAGCGACGCGAGCGAGCTCAGCATCGGATACTGGTTGACGAGCTGGCCGAGGCTTGCGTTCAGGTTCTTGGCGGACTGGCCGAACTTGTGGGAGGACAGGCCGGGGATGAACACCTTGAGCCAGCTGAAGCGCGTGACGGCCTGACGCATTTCGGCGGCGGCTTCCGCGAGTTCGAGCCGCTCGACTTCGGATCGCAGGATCAGCAATTCCTTGCGGAGCGCGCGGTGCTGCGATGCGCTCCAGTTCGATCGCGACGAATGGGAGCGGGATGAATTGCCCGTGATGTTCTGGCTCATGGCGCGTCGGCGAGGTAGGTGGGAGGGATGAGCGCGAGGGCGTTCACGACTTGCCGCGGAACAGGTCGCGGTCTTTCTCGAGTTCGGCGAGCGTCGCCTCGAATACGGTCGGCGCGTCGCGCAGGCCCGAGCGGGCCTTCAGCGCGCACACGATGCCGCCAACGGCATACAGCGCGGTGATCGCGGCGAGTGCCTGCCAGCGGTAGGTATCCCAGAACGCGATCGCGACCAGCACGGTCAGGCTGATGAGCGCCATCGTCGCGAGCATCATCGCGGCGAGTCCGAGGAACAGCACGCCCATCAGGCGCTCCTTCTCCTCGGCGAGCTCGATGCCCACCAGTTCGAGGCGCGTCTGCAGAAGGCCGATGGCGGAGCCGACGAGGCGGCGCAGCGGTCCTTGACCGGACGGCTGCGAGGGGGTGTCTGTCGTCATGGATGAGGTGCTTGCGCGTGCAGTGAGCAGCTAGGACAAAGCCGGCCGGCGCAGCCGGCTGGCTTCGACGCCCGCGGGCCGCGCGACGCGGCCTGCGGGACGAAACGGCGCCAAGCGCGTTACTTGCGATTGATCAGCAGGCCGATCAGCACGCCGACGCCGGCGGCCACGCCGATCGACGTCCACGGATGCTCGTGCACGTAGTCGTCGGTCGCGCGCGCGGCCTTCTTGCCTTTCTCGACCACCACGACCTGGACGTCGGCCGCCTTTTCCTTGGCCTGCTTCAGGCGAGACATGGCCTTCTCGCGCAGCTCGGCCGCACGGTCGCCCGTGCTGCTCGCCGCTTGCTTGAGCAGGTCTTCGGCGTCCGAGAGAACGGTTTTGATATCCGACATCAGTTTCTCCTTGTTGATTTCCGACATTGCAACTCCCTTCGTGCTGTCATGCTGCAGGTTCACATCGTAGCGAAACCCCTGCCTGCTGGCGAGCCGGGAAGACACACGGCGGCAGCGCAAGACTGCATGGTAAACGACTTGTAATCATGAACAGAGCGGCAAAGGATTGAAAAGTTTCCCTCGCAGCCCTCCGCACTGCCGCGACGCCGGGTAAAAATGACAAAAAAGTATGAATATCAAACGGAATAATCGTTCGCACGGCCCATTGCTTCCCGTAAGCTGATGGACTGCCCCGCGCTGTCCGGCGCGCGGTTTCAACCAGCATCGTTCGAGGAGGGAACATCATGAGTCTGCGTCTTGGCGACATCGCACCGGATTTCGAGCAGGAATCGAGCCTGGGCACCATCAAGTTTCACGAGTGGCTCGGCAACAGCTGGGGTGTCCTGTTCTCCCATCCGGCCGACTACACGCCGGTGTGCACGACCGAACTCGGGCTGACCTCGAAGCTGAAGGGCGAATTCGAGAAACGCAACGTGAAGGTGATCGCGCTGTCGGTCGACGGCGTCGAATCGCACAAGGGCTGGATCAACGACATCAACGAAACGCAGTCGACGGTCGTGGGTTTCCCGATCATCGCCGACGCGGACCGCAAGGTATCGCAGCTGTACGACATGATTCACCCGAACGCGAACGAAACGCTGACGGTGCGTTCGCTGTTCGTGATCGACCCGAACAAGAAGGTACGGCTCACGATCACCTATCCGGCCAGCACGGGGCGCAACTTCGACGAAGTGCTGCGCGTGATCGATTCGTTGCAACTGACCGACAATTACAAGGTCGCAACGCCCGGCAACTGGAAGGACGGCGACGACGTCGTGATCGTGCCGTCGCTGCAGGATCCGGAAGAGCTGAAGAAGCGCTTCCCGAAGGGCTTCAACGCAGTGCGTCCGTATCTGCGCCTGACGCCGCAGCCGAACAAGTAAGCATCGGCGGCCCGCAGCCGCGGCTCCGATGACGAGAGGCCCGCCCGGCAGCGATGCCGGGCGGGCCGCTTGCTTGGCGGCGGGCGCGTGCGCGGCATCGCTGCCGCGTGCGTCATGGCCGGATCGTCAGAAGAATGCCTGGATACCCGTCTGCGCGCGGCCGAGGATCAGCGCGTGGATGTCGTGCGTGCCTTCGTACGTGTTGACCACTTCGAGGTTCACGAGGTGGCGCGCGACGCCGAATTCGTCGGAGATGCCGTTGCCGCCGAGCATGTCGCGCGCGAGACGGGCGATGTCGAGCGCCTTGCCGCACGAATTGCGCTTCATGATCGACGTGATCTCGACGGCGGCCGTGCCTTCGTCCTTCATCCGGCCGAGGCGCAGCACGCCTTGCAGGCCGAGCGTGATTTCGGTCTGCATGTCGGCGAGCTTCTTCTGAATCAACTGGTTCGCGGCGAGCGGCCGGCCGAACTGCCGGCGGTCGAGCACGTACTGGCGCGCGGTGTGCCAGCATGACTCGGCAGCGCCCAGCGCGCCCCACGCGATCCCGTAGCGCGCCGAGTTCAGGCAGGTGAACGGGCCGCGCAGGCCGCTCACGTTCGGCATCAGGTTCTCTTCGGGTACGAACACTTCGTCGAGGACGATCTCGCCGGTGATCGATGCGCGCAGCCCGACCTTGCCGTGGATCGCGGGCGCCGACAGGCCCTTCCAGCCCTTCTCGAGGATGAAGCCGCGGATCGTGTCCTTGCCGTTTTCTTCCAGCTTCGCCCACACGACGAACACGTCGGCGATCGGCGAGTTGGTGATCCACATCTTCGCGCCGGACAGCGAGTAGCCGCCCGGCACCTTCTTCGCGCGCGTGACCATGCTGCCCGGATCGGAGCCGTGGTTCGGCTCGGTCAGGCCGAAGCAGCCGATCCATTCGCCGGTCGCGAGCTTCGGCAGGTATTTCTGCTTCTGCGCGTCGGAGCCGAATTCGTGGATCGGCACCATCACGAGCGACGACTGCACGGACATCATCGACCGGTAGCCCGAATCGACGCGCTCGACTTCGCGCGCGATCAATCCGTAGCTCACATAGTTGAGGCCGGGGCCGCCGTATTCCTCGGGAATCGTCGGGCCGAGCAGGCCGACTTCGCCCATCTCGCGAAAGATGGCCGCGTCGGTGCGTTCGTGGCGGAACGCTTCGGTGACGCGCGGCGCGAGCTTGTCCTGTGCGTACGCCTGCGCGGCATCGCGGACCATTCGCTCTTCTTCGGTCAGTTGCTGGTCGAGCAGCAGCGGATCGTCCCAATGAAAAGTTGCAGCACTCATCGTCTCATCTCCTGTCGGCCGGAGTTGGCGCTTCAGCGCTTACTCGGGCCCCATGCTTCGCGGTCGGGCCGAGTGGTGCTTACTCGGCCCCATCTTTGCGGTCGGTCGGAGCGGATGCCTCGGCGAGACTCCACACCCGTGCTTTTTCGGTCGGGCAGAGAGTGCTTCGGCGCTTGCTCCGGGCTGATGCGTGAAGTTCGCTTGACTTGCGTTCCGCTGTGCGGAACAATGTTTTGCAAACCGAACCCAGTGTAGCACCGGATGACACTTTCAACCATCGACGACACCCCGATCGACGAGCGCAAGTTCGTCGTCGCGCTCGCGCGCGGGCTCGACCTGCTACGCGCCTTCCGGCCCGGCGAGACGATGCTGGGCAATCGCGATTTCGCGGAACGCACGGGCCTGCCGAAGGCGACGGTGAACCGGCTCGCCTATACGCTGACGGTGCTCGGCTATCTGCGCTACGACGAGACGCTCGGAAAGTATGCGCTGGACGCCGGCGTGCTGTCGCTCGGCTACGCGCTGCTGTCGGGCTCGGGGACGATCGATCTCGCGCGGCCGCACATGCAGGCGCTGGCGCGCGAGATCGGCGCGGCCGTGTCGCTCGGCTGCCGCGACGGGCTCGACATGATCTACCTGGAGACGATCCGCAGCGAGACCGCGTTGACGCTCGGGCTCGCGCCCGGTTCGCGGCTGTCGATGCTGACGAGCTCGATGGGGCGCGCGTACCTGGCCGTGCAGCCGGAGGACGCGCGCCGTGCGCTCTATGCCGAACTGCACCGCGCGGCCGGCGGCGCGGCCGACGCCGATGCGCTCGTCGAGGCCGCGCAGCGGGCGGTGGCCGAGTTCTCGACGGGCGGTTGCTGTTATTCGTTCCGCGCGTGGCACATGGACGTGAACGCGGCGGCCGTGCCGTTTCGCGAGCCGCGCGAGGGGCGCTGGCTGATCCTGAGCTGCAGCGGCCCCGCGTCGTCGATGGACGAGGACGTGTTTCGCACGCAGGTCGGACCGCGACTGAAGGCGCTCGCGCAGCGGCTCGGGCAGACGGTCTGAGCAAGCGCGCGGGCGTTGCCGTCGCGCGGCAACCGGTTGGTTCGCGTTGGGTCGGCGTAGGGCGTAGGGCGTAGGGCGTAAAGCGTGGGGCGCGGAGGCGGCGCGGCGCCGTTGCGTATTGCGCGACGGGAGAACCGCGCTCATCATCGTTCGCGTGCTTCCCGACGACGAGGTTTGCAATGGCGCACTCCGAACCGATGGAAGGCGGATGCGCGTGCGGCGCGATCCGCTACCGTATCGCCGACGTTCCCGCCGATGCGGGCTTCTGCCACTGCCGGCTCTGCCAGCGCACGACCGGGGCGGCGGTCGTTGCGTCGGCATCGGTGCCGATCGGCGCATTCGAATACTTGCAGGGCGAACCGACCGTCTATGCATCGAGCGCGTGGGGCGAGCGGCGCTTCTGCGGCCGTTGCGGCGCGCAGCTCGAATACCGGCGCTCCGACGCGCCGCAGACGGTCGAGATCAATTCCGCGACGCTCGACGAACCGTCGCGGCTGCGTCCGGCGTGGCATGTCTGGTATGGGGATCGTTTCCCCGGCATCGAGATCGACGACGATCTACCGAAGTACGCCGACGGCGGACCAGAATAGGCGCCACATCGGCGTCGGTCGCTGCGCCGGCGTCGAGCGCGCGCAAGCGCGTCCGGCTTCGCTGCATGAACGAACCAGGAACCGACCGGCGTCGCGCCACGCTGCGTGCCGAAACCCGATCCGCGCAGCGGCACGACACCGGAGTCCGCCGTCCGGCGCGCCGCTCCCGCGCGCCTTCCCCGCCGATCCCTCAGGCCGTCACGACCTTCGCGAACACCGGCCCCTGCATGAACCGCACGTCGTGCTGGCGCAGCAGCTCGCACTGCGTCTCGTCGACGACGCCGTCGAAGATGAGCGGAATGCGCACGCGCTGTGCGTAGGCGACGAGCGCCTTGACCATCCCGTCGCGCAACGCGATGCCCGCATCCATCTTGATGTAGTCGGGGCGCGCCATGTCCGATTCGACCGCGAGGATGCGGCCCGGGTCCGGCAGCTTGTCCGCGACCTTGAACCCGTGATGCTGGTAGCTGCGCGTCAGGTAGCCGAGGAACGTCTTGTGGGCGACCGCGACCGCCGGCAGCTCGATCACGATCCGCTCGGGCGGCAGCCCGAAGCGCTGCAGCACCGACGAGAAATGCTTGCCGTGGTCGTATTTCACGCTCTTGAGCAGCCGCTCGTGCACGCGCAGGAACAGCAGCCCGTGACGCTGCGCCCCGAAGAAATTGATCGCGTGCAGCGCGCGCGACAGGCGGTCGATCGCGACCAGTGTCTGGTCGTCGACGGCCGCGTCGACCGGATCGTGCTGCGCGCCCGTGACGAGCGTGACGGCCTGGAAGCCGAGCTCGTCGCCGTAGCGCTCGATCGCGTCGGCGAACGACGTCGATTGCGGCGAGCCGGGCATCGTCACGTCGTAGATCGGCTCGTACGCGCTGGCGAGCGTGCGCTCGGGCAGATTCGCGCACGCGGTGCCGCCCTCGGCAAGCGCGAGGTGTTCCCGCAGATACGGCAGTTGCCCGGCACGGGCGACCAGCTCGGGGATGGTAGGCGGAATCATCGGCGTGAGAAGGAAAAATGGCGGCCGAAAGGGCCGCCTCGTTGACTTGATATTAGCAGTGCGCGCCGCGCTCGGCTTGGCGTTTCGCTCATATGGTTATCCCGTCCCCGCGTCGATGCCTAGGGTTTACGTTGATTTCACTATTCGTAATTGGTTTTACTATTCGTAAATCCAGAATGTGCCGCCGATCAAGCAATGCGGCACGCGGGCGCCGCGAAACGGCGCCGTTCACGAATCAACAGGAAGCAAGGAGCGAGACGTGGCGGTTGACAGGACAGGCGGGCAGGCGCGCCGGCAGGAGAGGGGCGGGACGACGGGCGCGGCGGTGCGCGCACGGCGCGGTTGAGGAGCGGATGGCGACCATGAGCATCGATTACCAGACGCTGAAGTTCGAGTACCGCGCCCGCGCGCACGACGCGGCCGTCCACCCGGTGATCGTCGTCGGCGCGGGCCCGGTGGGCCTCGCGGCCGCGATCGACCTCGCGCAGCAGGGCGTGCCCGTCGTGCTGCTCGACGACGACGACACGCTGTCGACCGGCTCGCGCGCGATCTGCTTCGCGAAGCGCACGCTCGAGATCTTCGACCGGCTCGGCTGCGGCGAGCGCTTCGTCGACAAGGGCGTGAGCTGGCACGTCGGCAAGGTGTTCCTGCAGGACGAGCAGCTTTACGCGTTCGACCTGCTGCCCGAGGAAGGGCATGCGCGCCCCGCGTTCATCAACCTGCAGCAGTACTACGTCGAAGGCTATCTGGCCGATCGCGCGCTCGAGCTGCCGAACATCGACATCCACTGGAAGCACAAGGTGACGGGTATCGAGCAGTCGGCCGAACACGCGGTGCTGACGGTCGAGACGCCGGACGGCGTCGCGACGCTGCGCGCCCAGTACGTGATCGCGGCCGACGGCTCGCGCAGCCCGATGCGCACGATGATGGGTCTGGAAAGCCGCGGCCGCACGTTCAAGGACCGCTTTCTGATCGCCGACGTGAAGATGAAGGCGGAGTTTCCGACCGAGCGCTGGTTCTGGTTCGATCCGCCGTTTCACCGCAACCAGTCAGTGCTGCTGCACCGCCAGCCCGACAACGTGTGGCGCATCGACTTCCAGCTCGGCTGGGATGCCGATCCCGTCGCCGAGAAGCAGCCGGAGCGCGTGATCCCGCGCGTGCGCGCGCTGCTCGGGCCGGACGTCGAGTTCGAGCTCGAGTGGGTGAGCGTTTATACGTTCCGCTGCCAGCGGATGGACACGTTCCGTCACGGCCGCGTGCTGTTCGCGGGCGATTCCGCGCACGGCGTGTCGCCGTTCGGCGCGCGCGGCGCGAACAGCGGCGTGCAGGACGCGGACAACCTCGCGTGGAAGCTGAAGCTGGTGCTCGACGGCCATTCCGCCGACAGCCTGCTCGATACGTATGCGAGCGAGCGCGAGTTTGCGGCCGACGAGAACATCCGCCACTCGACGCGCTCGACCGACTTCATCACGCCGAAGAGCGCGGTGTCGCGCGTGTTTCGTGATGCGACGCTGAAGCTTGCGCGCGACTGCGAGTTCGCGCGCAAGCTGGTGAACAGCGGGCGCCTGTCGGTGCCGGCCGTGCTCGCCGATTCGCCGCTCAACACGCCGGACCGCGGCGGCGACGCATTCGCGTGCGCGATGCGGCCGGGCGCGGCGGCGGCCGATGCGCCGGTGCGCGTGCAGGGTGCGCGGGGATGGCTGCTGCAGCATCTGCGCGGCGGCTTCACCGGCGTGCTGTTCGGCTTGCCGGGCGACGCGGCGGCGCTCGCGCAGGCCGTCGGCGGTCTCGCGCTGCCGGTGCGTCCCGTGCTCGTCGTGCCGGCCGGGCACGCGCAGCCGGTGGCCGGCGTCGACGTCGTGGAGGACGTCGACGGGCTCGCCGCGCGGCGCTACGACGCGCAGCCCGGCACGTTCTACCTGTTGCGCCCCGACCAGCACGTCTGCGCACGCACGCGCACGCTCGACCGTCAGGCGATTGCCGACGCACTGGCGCGCGCGACCTGCGCCCGCTGATACGACAAAGACACCGGAGACACCGTCATGCCCCCACTCGATACCCGCCCGCGCCTGGCCGACCCCGACGCGTTCTACGAAGCGCTGATCGACATGCATCGCGACCTGTCGGATGCCGACAGCCAGCTCGTCAACGCGAAGCTGATCCTGTTGCTCGCGAACCAGGTCGGCGACGCCGACGTGCTGCGCGAAGCGATGGCGCTCGCGCGCCAGGGCGTGACGCCGCCCGTGCATCCGGCCGCCGAGGTCGCGCAATGAGCGCGGCGCCGGCCGACGCGCGCGTGCTCGAAGTCGAGCGCGTGATCGACGAGACCCATCGCCCGGGTTTTCACTGGATGCTGCTGATGCTGTGTGGGCTATGCCTCGTGATCGACGGCTTCGATGCGCAGGCGATGGGCTACGTCGCACCGAGCGTGATCGCCGAATGGGGCGTGCCGAAGCAGGCGCTCGGGCCGGTGTTCAGCGCGAGCCTGTTCGGGATGCTGCTCGGCGCGCTCGGGCTGTCGGTGCTGGCCGACCGGATCGGCCGGCGCCCGGTGCTGATCGGCTCGACGCTGTTCTTCGCGGCGACGATGCTCGCGACGCCGTTCGCGAGCTCGATCCCCGTGCTGATGGCGCTGCGCTTCGTCACCGGCCTCGGCCTCGGCTGCATCATGCCGAACGCGATGGCGCTGGTCGGCGAGTTCAGCCCGGCCGCGCATCGCGTGAAGCGAATGATGATCGTGTCGTGCGGCTTCACGCTCGGCGCGGCGGTCGGCGGCTTCATCAGCGCGGCGCTGATTCCGGCGCTCGGCTGGCGTTCGGTGTTCTTCGTCGGCGGCGCGGTGCCGCTCGTGCTGACGATCGCGATGCTCGCGCGGCTGCCCGAGTCGCTGCAGTTCCTGGTGCTGAAAGGGCGCGTCGCGCAGGCGCGCGACTGGCTCGCGCGGTTCGCGCCGCAAGCCGGCATCGATGCGAATACGCGGCTCGTCGTGCGCGAGCGTGCCGCGAGCGGCGCGCCGGTCGCCGAGCTGTTCCGCCATGGCCGCCTGCCGGTCACGTTGCTGCTGTGGGCCATCAGCTTCATGAACCTGATCGACCTGTACTTCCTGTCGAACTGGCTGCCGACCGTGATGCGCGACGCCGGCTATTCGCCGAGCACGGCGGTGATCGTCGGCACGGTGCTGCAGACGGGCGGCGTGATCGGCACGCTGTCGCTTGGCTGGTTCATCGAACGTCATGGTTTCGTGCGCGTGCTGTTCGCGTGCTTCGTGTGCGCGGCCGTGTCGGTGGGGCTGATCGGCTCGGTCGCGCATGCGCTGCCGTGGCTGCTGGTGGTCGTGTTCGCGGGCGGGTTCTGCGTAGTCGGCGGGCAGCCGGCCGTGAACGCGCTCGCGGGCCAGTATTACCCGACGTCGCTGCGCTCGACCGGTATCGGCTGGAGCCTCGGCATCGGCCGGATCGGCTCGGTGCTCGGGCCGCTCGTCGGCGGGCAATTGATTGCGCTCAACTGGTCGAACGGCGCGCTGTTCCACGCGGCCGCGGTGCCCGTGCTGTGCTCGGCGCTGTTCGTGCTGGGCCTGGCGGGCGTCACGCGACGCAGCGGCGCGCAGGCGCCGAACGCCGCCCTGAATTGATGGAGAAAGGAAACGATGACGCTTGACCTGTCGAAACCGGCGACCGCCGGCTACCTGAGCGGTTTCGCGAACGAATTCGCGACCGAGGCGCTGCCCGGAGCGCTGCCGCACGGCCGCAACTCGCCGCAGCGCGCGCCGTACGGGCTGTACGCGGAGCAGTTGTCGGGCACCGCGTTTACCGCACCGCGCGGCCACAACCGCCGCTCGTGGCTGTACCGGATCCGCCCGGCCGCCGTGCACCGGCCGTTCGAGCCGTATGCGGGCCCGCAGCGGCTCGTGTCGGATTTCGCCGATTCGGCCGACGTGCCGCCGACGCCGCCGAACCAGTTGCGCTGGGATCCGCTGCCGATGCCGGTCGAGCCGACCGATTTCGTCGACGGCCTCGTGACGATGGCCGGCAACGGCTCGGCCGCCGCGATGAACGGCTGCGCGATCCACGTGTATGCGGCGAACCGCTCGATGCAGGACCGCTTCTTCTACAGCGCGGACGGCGAACTGCTGATCGTGCCGCAGCAGGGGCGCCTGTTCATCGCGACCGAATTGGGCCGGCTCGACGTCGAGCCGTTCGAGATCGCGGTGATTCCGCGCGGCGTGCGTTTTGCCGTCGCGCTGCCGGACGGCGACGCGCGCGGCTATATCTGCGAGAACTTCGGCGCGCTGCTGCGCCTGCCGGATCTCGGCCCGATCGGCTCGAACGGGCTCGCGAACCCGCGCGATTTCCTGACGCCGCAGGCCGCCTACGAAGACCGCGAAGGTGCGTTCGAGCTGATCGCGAAGCTGAACGGGCGCCTCTGGCGCGCGGACATCGGCCATTCGCCGCTCGACGTCGTCGCATGGCACGGCAACTACGCACCGTATAAATACGACCTGCGCCTGTTCAACACGATCGGCTCGATCAGCTTCGACCATCCCGATCCGTCGATCTTCCTCGTGCTGCAGGCGCAGAGCGACACGCCGGGCGTCGACACGATCGACTTCGTGATCTTCCCGCCGCGCTGGCTCGCGGCCGAGGATACGTTCCGCCCGCCGTGGTTCCACCGCAACGTCGCGAGCGAATTCATGGGGCTCGTGCACGGCGCGTACGACGCGAAGGCCGAGGGCTTCGTGCCGGGCGGTGCGAGCCTGCACAACTGCATGTCGGGCCACGGGCCCGATGCGGACACGTTCGAGAAGGCGTCCGCGAGCGATACGACGAAGCCGCACAAGGTCGACGCGACGATGGCGTTCATGTTCGAAACCCGCACGCTGATCCGGCCGACGCGCTACGCGCTCGACACCGCGCAGCTGCAGGCCGATTACTTCGAATGTTGGCAAGGCATCAAGAAACACTTCAATCCGGAGCAAAAGTGAGCGATACCCAAGACTGGCGCGCGACGCTCGACCCGGCTCGCAAGAGCTGGGTCGAGACCGCGAACGATCCCGCCTGCGATTTCCCGATCCAGAACCTGCCGTTCGGGATCTTCAGCGATGCGAAGCAACCGGCGCGCCGTGCCGGCGTCGCGCTGGGCGACCAGATTGTCGACCTCGCGGCGCTCGCGCGTGCGGGCCTCGTGACGCTGCCGGCCGGCGCCGATGCATTCGCCGCGCCGACGCTCAACGCGTTCATCGCGCTCGGTCGCGACACGTGGCGCAGCGTGCGTGTGCAACTGTCGGCGCTGTTCTCGCGCGACAACGCGACGCTGCGTGACGATGCGGCGCTGCGTGCGCAGGTGCTCGTCGCACAGCACGACGCGACGCTGCATCTGCCGGTCGAGATTCCCGGCTACACCGATTTCTATTCGTCGAAAGAGCACGCGACCAACGTCGGCTCGATGTTCCGCGATCCGAAGAATGCGCTGCTGCCGAACTGGTCGGAGATGCCGATCGGCTACAACGGCCGCGCGTCGTCGGTGGTCGTGAGCGGCACGCCGGTGCGGCGCCCGAACGGGCAACTGAAGCTGCCCGACCAGGAGCGCCCGGTGTTCGGCGCATGCCGGAAGCTCGACATCGAACTGGAGACGGGCTTCATCGTCGGGAAAGGCAACGCGCTCGGCGAGCCGATCGCGTGCGAGGACGCGGAAGCGCATATCTTCGGGATGGTGCTGCTGAACGACTGGAGCGCGCGCGACATCCAGCAGTGGGAGTACGTGCCGCTCGGCCCGTTCAACTCGAAGGGCTTCGCGACGACGATCTCGCCGTGGATCGTCACGCTCGACGCGCTCGAACCGTTCCGCGTCGCGCAGCCGGAGCAGTCGCCGCAACCGCTCGCGTATCTGCGGCATGCGGGCAAGCATGCGTTCGACATCGCGTTGGAGGTGACGCTACGGGCCGAGGGGGCAGCCGAAGCGACGTCGATCTGCCGAACGAACTTCAAGCACATGTACTGGACGATGGCGCAGCAGTTGGCGCATCACACGGTGGCCGGCTGCAACACCCGCGTGGGCGACCTGATGGGTTCGGGCACGATCAGCGGGCCGACCAAGGATTCGTTCGGCAGCCTGCTCGAACTGACGTGGAACGGCAAGGAGCCGGTCGCGCTGAACGGCGGTGGCAGCCGCACGTTCATCGAGGACGGCGACGAGCTGACGCTTGCCGGCTGGTGCCAGGGCGACGGCTATCGCGTCGGCTTCGGCACGTGTGCGGGCAAGATTTTGCCGGCGCGGCGTGCTTGACGGACCGCAGTGCGGGAAGTCACGCGCAGGCCGGCCACGCTAGTACGGAATGACGGGACGGTCCGCATTGCGCGGACCGTTTTTCGTTGACCGGAGGATGGGTGCGAGCGGGCTGACGCGTATCGACGCATGATGTTGCGCGCCAACGCCAACGCCAACGCCAATCTGCATCAGACCGCGCGTTGCACCGCCGCGCGCCGTTCCCACAATGCGGCCGCGACGAACGCGGCGACGCAGGCGACCAGCACGCCGATCAGCGCGTTGCTGCCCAGTTGCTCCATCAACGCGCCCGCAACCAGCGGGCCGCCGAAGCTCGCGGCGCTCCACGACGCCGACACGAGCGAGCTCGCGGTGACGAGCGCCGCGCCGCGGAAACGCTCGCCGCATGCGACGAGCGACAGCGTATAGATGCTGCCGGCCGCCGCGCCGAGGACGAACAGCAGCGGCCAGCACAGCCACGGGTTCGCGATCACGAACGGCAGCAGCGGCAGGCCCGCGAGCACGATCCAGCCGGCGCCGAGGTGCACGCGTTCGCGGCCGAGCTTGTCCGCGAGCCAGCCGATCGGGAATTGCATCGCGGTATCGCCGAACAGCATGATCGACGCGAGCAGCACGGCGGTCGCGCTCGCGACGCCGTGATCCATCGCGTAGAGCGGCAGCAGCGACAGCGCGAGCGTATCGAACAGCGCGAAGAAGCCGGTGCCGATGATCAGCGCGGGCATGCGCGGCAGCACGTCGAGCCAGCGGCCGTGCGCGTCGTGATGCGCGTCGTCGCCGGCGAGCGGCGCACGGCGGATCGTCGCGAGCGTCGGCAGCGCGAGCAGGAACAGCGCGCCGCACAGCGCGAAGCGGATGCTCGTCGCGCCGGCGATCTGGCTGACGAGCACGGGGCCCGCCATCTGGAACAGCGTGAAATTGGTCGCGTAGATCGCGACGACGCGGCCGCGCGTCGAATCGTCGGCGAGCTGGTTGACCCACGCCTCGCCGATCGTGAACAGCAGCATCAGCGCGGCGCCGCACAGCACGCGCAGCACGCCCCACAGGACCAGGTTCGACGTGAACTGCATCAGCGCGGTGGCGGCCGCGAGCAGCATGACCGACACGACGATCGCGCGGCGCGCGCCGATATGCCGCGCGAGCGCGGTGACGAACGGGACGATCGCGAGGCCGCCGAGGGCCTGCGCGGCCGTCAGCATGCCGACGACGTTGGTGCCGTGTCCGGCTTCGGTCAGTGCAAGTGCCGTGAGCGGCAGCGTGGCGCCGGTGCCGAGGCCGACGACCGCGACGCTCAGGATCAGCGCGAGGAAATCGCGATTGAGAATGGCTTTCATCGGCCGCGATGCTACACCGCGATCGTTGAAAGGTCCATGAAGGCCGTCAGGTTCGGATGGAGTTGTGTCCGCAACGATCGCGGCAGGGTCGCGTTACACGTATTCGGTCGGCACGGCCACCGGGCGACGTTCGAGCGACGCCGACCACAGCGTGAGCGCGAGCGCGGCGACGGCCATCGCGACGCCGACCCACGGCAGGTTCACGAGCGACACGCCGGAGCCGATCGCCATGCCGCCGAGCCACGCGCCGGTCGCGTTGCCGAGGTTGAACGCGCCCTGGTTCAGCGTCGATGCGAGGTTCGGCGCGTCGCTCGCGCGATCGACGATCATGATCTGCAGCGGCGGCACGATCGCGAACGCGAGGATACCCCACACGAAAATCGTCGCGAGCGCGGCGAACGGCAGATGCATCGTGCCCGCGAACAGCGAGAGGACGATGCCGATCAGCGCGAGCGTCGCGATCAGCGACGGCATCCGGCGCCAGTCGGCGAGCTTGCCGCCGAGCGTACCGCCGACCGTCAGGCCGAGGCCGAACAGCAGCAGCACGTAGGTGACCTGGCGTGGCGAGAAGCCCGTCACGTCCTCGAGGATCGGCGTGATGTACGTGAACACGCTGAACAGGCTCGCGGACGCGAGCACGCTGATGCCGAGCACCATCAGCACCTGTGGGTGCTTCAGCACGCTGAATTCGCGCGTGATGCTGGTGTCGGGCATCGCGAGATTTTTCGGCAGGCACACCGCGAGCGCGGCGGCCGCGGCGATGCCGATGCCGGTGACGGCCCAGAACGTCGCGCGCCAGCCGAACGCCTGGCCGAGCGCGGTGCCGAGCGGCACGCCGAGCACGTTCGCGAGCGTGAGGCCGGTGAACATCAGCGCGATCGCCTGCGCGCGGCGGTTCGGCGCGACGAGGTTGCTCGCGACCACCGAGCCGATGCCGAAGAACGCACCGTGGCAGAACGCGGTGACGACGCGCGCGGCCATCAGCACCGCGTAGCCGGGCGCGATCGCGCAGAACAGGTTGCCCGCGATGAACAGCCCGATCAGACCCATCAGCGCACGCTTGCGCGGCATCTTCGCGGTGACGATCGCGAGGATCGGCGCGCCGACCGTCACGCCGAGCGCGTAGCCCGACACGAGCATTCCGGCGGCCGGGATCGACACGCCGAGGTCGCGCGCGACGTTCGGCAGCAGGCCCATGATCACGAATTCGGTGGTACCGATTCCAAATGCGGCGACGGCAAGGGCGAAAAGAGGCAGGGGCATCGCGGTAGGCTCGGGAAAGGATGCCGCTCGAGCCAGGCGCGGGATGCGCGGGACGGGCGGTCGGTCAGGCGAACGTCAGCCGCGATTCTACTTCAGTGAAAACCCCTATGCTTGGGGCCAAAACGGTTGTTGCCGGCGTGCGACGGGGCGGCGGGCGGGGAGCTTCCCCCCGTGGGATCGGCGGCGATTCGGTAGCGGCACGATGGTGGCTGCCGAACCGTGCATCAGGCGATGCGTTCGGGCGCCCCGTCGGGTATCGCGGCCGAGGTTTTTTCGATTTCAGCATCTGCCGGCGACGCAGCCGATCCGGCCCCGTCGATCGCCGCCGGCGCGTCCCAGCCGTTCTCGAACAGGCAGGCTTCGATCGGCATCCGCGCGGCCCAGCGTTCTGCTTCGAGCATCGGCTTCGCATAGAACGCATCGACGTGCCCGATGCACAGCACGGCGATCGGCTTCGCGCCGTCGGGCATCCGCAGCAGCGTGCGCAGCGCATCGACGTCGAACAGCGACACCCAGCCCATCCCGAGGCCTTCCGCGCGCGCCGCGAGCCACATGTTCTGGATCGCGCATGAGGCGGATGCCAGATCCATCTCCGGCAGCGTGCGGCGGCCGAACACATGGCGTTCGCGGCCGTCGGCGAGCGCGACGACCAGGAGCTCGCCGCATTCGCGCACGCCCTCGACCTTCAGCCGCATGAATTCGTCCTGACGCTCGCCGAGCGCGTCGGCGGTCGCGCGGCGCTCGGCCTCGACCAGCGCGTGAATGGCGGTGCGCAATGCGGGATCGGTGACGCGGATGAAGCGCCACGGCTGCATGAAACCGACGCTCGGTGCGTGGTGCGCCGCGCGCAGCAGCCGCGCGAGCACGGCCGGATCGACGGGCGCCGGCGTGAAGTGGCGCATGTCGCGCCGTTCGAAGATGGCGCGATAGACGGCGGCGATGTCGGAATCGTCGAAACGCATGAGCGGCAAAGGCAGGGAAGGACGTCGGCGCAACGATAACAGACGGCGCGCACGAAACGTTACTTCACGCGAAACAATGCACTCAATTGTTGACGAGGTTGGGTGCGGTGAGTGGCAATGGGCAGAAGCAAACGATTGCGGATGCGCTGCTGGCCGTCAAACGGGCTATTTCTCAACGGTTTGGCATGACAACGTTCTGCGGCGCGCCCGCATGCCACGCCTCGATGTTCAGTAGCGTCGTGTGCGCGATCTCGGCCAGCGCCTCGCGCGTGAAGAATGCCTGGTGTGACGTGACGATCACGTTCGGGAACGTCAGCAGGCGCGCGAGCACGTCGTCCTGCAGCGGCAGGTCGGAGTGATCCTCGAAGAAAAGCCCGCTTTCCTCTTCGTACACGTCGAGCCCGAGATGGCCGAGCTGGCCGCTCTTGAGCGCGTCGATCAGCGCCTGCGCATCGACGAGGCCGCCGCGCCCCGTGTTGATCAGCATCGCGCCGTGCTTCATCCGCGCGAGCGTTCGTTCGTCGATCAGGTGGTGTGTCGACGGCAGCAGCGGGCAATGCAGGCTGACGATGTCGGCGTGATGCAGCAACTCGTCGAGCTCGACGTAGCGCGCGCCGAACGCGATCAGCTCGTCGTTGTACGGCGGCATCGAGTGCGCGAGCACGTGCATCCCGAAACCCATCATGATCTTCGCGAACACGCTGCCGATGATGCCGGTGCCGATCACGCCGACGGTCTTGCCGTGCAGGTCGAAGCCGAGCAGCCCGTTCAGCGAGAAATCGCCTTCGCGCGTGCGTGCGACGGCGCGCGGCAGGCGGCGGTTGAGCGCGAGGATCAGTGCGACCGCGTGCTCGGCGACCGCGTGCGGCGAATACGCGGGCACGCGTACGACCGCGATGCCGAGCCGTTCGGCGGCGGCGAGGTCGACATGGTTGAAGCCCGCCGAGCGCAGCGCGATCAGCCGCGTGCCGCCGTCGGCGAGCCGCTCGAGCACGGCCGCATCGACGGTGTCGTTGACGAACGGGCAGACGACGTCATAGCCGTGCGCGAGGATCGCCGTTTCCGCGTCGAGGTGCGACGGCTGGAAGTGCAGCCGATAGCCGAACTGCCGGTTGGCGGCGGTGAATGAATCGTCGTCGTACTGCCGGCTGCTGAACAGGATCACGCGCACGCTGCACCTCCGATGGCTGACGCGCGCAGTTTACTGCAGGCCCGTGACGATATCGGCGTGTTCGGGCCCGCGCACCGGCCGCAGGAAGCCGTAGTCCGTCCGCTCGCGGGCGGCCGGCGCGCCGAAGTGCTCGAGTGCGTGCTCGACGAAGCTGCGCGTGCGGGCCGGCACGTACTGGCGGTTCGGATAGACGAGCGACAACTGCGCGTCGGGATCGTCGATCCGGTAGCCGGCCATCAGCCGCACGAGCGTGCCGTGGTTGAGCGCGTCGGCCACGCACGGCTCGGGCAGCACCGCGATGCCGGCGCCGGCCACGGCCGCCGCCTGCACGAGCGCGAGCTGGTTGACCGTGCAGGCCGGGCGCACCGTGACCGAATGGGCGACGCCGTCGTGACCGACCAGTTGCCACGTCGGTGCGTGCTGGTGCGGCGCGAGCGTGACCCAGTCGTGGCCCGGTAGATCGTCGGGCACGCGCGGCTCGCCGCGCCGGTCGAGATAGGCCGGCGCCGCGCACGCGACGAACGGGTTCGGCGCGAGCGCATGGCCGATCAGCGACGGGTTGCCGTCGAGCCGGGTGCCGGTGACGATGCCGACGTCGTAGCCCGAATCGAGTACGTCGAGCGGGCCTTCGGCGACGGTCAGCTGCACGCGCAGCTCCGGATAGCGGTGCCGGAAGCTGCTGACGAGCGGTGTCAGCGCCAGCGGCGACAGCAGCCCCGACGCGACGACGCGCAGCGTGCCGGCCGGTTCGCGCGCAGCATGCGCGACCGACGATTCGAGGTGGTCGAATTCCTCGAGCAGCGCGCGGCAACCATCGAGGTAGCGCACGCCGGCCTCGGTGAGCGACAGGTTGCGCGTGGTGCGATGGATCAGCCGTGTGTTCAGGTGGCCCTCGAGCATCGCGATCGAACGCGTGACGAGCGCATTGGACACGCCGAGATGGTGCGCCGCGCGCCGAAAGCTTTGCTGTTCGGCGACGCAGACGAATACACGCATGGTCTGAATCTGGTTCATGGCTTGCGTATTTCTGGCCCGGTTGATTGATTTTGGTTGTGATTTATCGCCGCACGACATCGAAAGCGCATTGTGCGGCCCCAGCTCTCCCTCGTATCGAAAATCGAATTTCGATTCCGCAGACGATTGTTCAATACGGAACCGATATCCGTCAACCTGAGAAAATGGGCGGCTTGCGTAAAATCGAAATCGCGAGTACCGGTTTAACGCTGCAATGCAGCAAGATCCTCCCGGGAAAAACGGTGCGGTATTGGAATAAGCGCCGAGGCGGCCGGGATTGCCTATTCCAATCAACGTGTTGAGCTAAATTCATGCGAACCGTGACAGGGCAATTTCGGAATCGCTCCCCAATACATGCCGCAATAGTGGATGTTTTTTCCACGTTCGGATTTTGTGTATCGAATTCGCTCCGCGATTTGTATCAGGTGACCGCTCCATTTCGTTCGAACCGAGAATCCGGCTGAACCGCCGGTGTCGGCGAATCGTTGCCGATATTGACGGAGAAAATCGTGCGGGCGGAACTCGAATGGAACCGTTTCGGAACCGGCCGGCAATCCCTTTTTCAATCCGGCGGGTCGTGGCGCAACCGGCTGGCCCGGTCCGGCGACCGGCCGGCGTCGCGCTGTCCGGACGTGCGTGCCTCTTGCGCGGGGCGGCGGAACGCGGAATGATCGACCAGTTCGCCGTGCCATGTCACGGGCGTCCGAGCATTTTCCTTTCCTCACCTTTTTCCAGCCATGTCCATCGATTATTCGCCGATTCCCTGTCCCGTCGTCGTGCCGCTCGACGCGATCCTGCCCGAAGAACCGCTGCTGATGATGGGGGCCGGCCCGGTTCCGATCCCGGCCGCGGTGGCCAAGGCGAACACGATCGTGATCAACCATCTCGGCGCGACGATGGCGAAGATCATCGAGCAGGTGAAGGAGATGGCGCGCTACGTGTTCCAGACCCGCACGAAGTGGGTGCTCGGCGTTGCGGGCCCCGGCTCGGCCGCGATGGAAATGGCGATCTCGAACCTCGCGTGGCGCGGCACGCGCGTGCTGTCGATCCGCAACGGCTTCTTCAGCGCGCGGATGGCCGAGATGGCCACGCGCGTCGGCGCCGACGTCGCGACGCTCGAAGTCGCCGACCGCGCGGTCGCGAGCCTCGACGAGATCGCCGACGCGATCGCCCGCGAGCGGCCCGAGATCGTCACGATCGTGCAGGGCGAGACGTCGAACACCGTATGGAACCGCGACCTGCGCGACATCGCCGCGCTCGCGAAGGCGGCCGGCGCGCTGGTGGTCGTCGACGCGGTGTGCACGCTGTCGACGATGCCGCTCGAGATGGACGCGTGGGGCATCGACGCGGTGATCACCGGCGGCCAGAAGGGGTTGTCGTCGATTCCGGGCGTGTCGCTGATCGCGTTTTCCGATGCCGCGTGGGAACGCATGAAGAAGCGCCCCGAGCCGAATGCGCACTGGTGCCTCGACATGGCGCTCGCGGAGAACTTCTGGCACAACGCCGGCTATCACTACACGGCGCCCGTGTCGGGCGTGCTCGCGCTGCACGAGGCGCTGCGGCTCGTCTGCGCGGAGACGCTCGAAAGCCGCTTCGCGCGCCACCTGCGCTGCTCGCTGGCGCTGCAGGCGGGTGTCGAATCGATGGGGCTCAAGCTTTATGCGCCGAAGGACTGCCGGCTCAATTCGGTGGTCGGGATCGAGACGCCGGAGGGGCTCACGCCGGGAATGGTCTGCGGCCATATCTCGAAGCAGTACCAGGTCGAGATCTCGGGTTCGTTCGGGTTGCCGATCGTGCGGATCGGACAGATGGGCGAGCAGTGCCGCGAACACAACCTGTTCCGCACGCTGCATGCGTTCGGCCGCACGATGGTCGACCTGAAGGTGCCGGTCGACCTGCCGGCCGGCGTCGCCGCGCTCGAACAGGAACTGTCGCGGCGCGGCGCGTAAGCGCGGAACAGCGCCACGGGGCCGCGCTCAGCGGCCCTGCATCGCGCGCCGGTACGTATTCGGCGTCGTGCCGTGCGCGTCGCGAAAGCGATGGCTGAAGTGGCCGGCGTTCGCGTAGCCGCAGTCGGCCGCGATCTGCGCGAGCGGCAGCGCCGTCGTGCGCAGCAACTCGCGTGCCCGAGCGAGCCGTTGCTCGGCCACCCATGCGTGCGGCGCACGGCCGAACGACAGCCGGAACATCCGCGAGAAATGGTATTCGGACAGCGCGGCGACCTCGGCGAGTTCGCCGAGCGTCAGCGGCTGCGTCAGGTACGTGTCGATGTAGTCGCGCACGCGGCGGCGCACGGCCGGCGCGAGCCCGCCGCGGAACGACGTGTCGGTGCGCGTCGTGCTCTGGCCGCGCAGCAGCAGGCTCAGCACGTCATGCGCGGTTTCGTTCGCGCGCAGCCGGTCGTCGGCATCGTCCCAGCCGTCGAGCGCGAGCGAGCGCAGCAGCGCGGCGACGCGCGCATCCTCGAAATAGGTGCGATCGGCCAGCTTCAGTTCGCGCGGTTCGCGGTCGAGCTCGCGGATCGCGCGCTGCGTGAAGTGTTCGGGCAGGAAATACAGGTGGATGAAATGCATTTCGCCGCGCACCCACCAGCGCGATTCATGGTCGCCCGGCAATGCGCACAGCAGGCTCGGCGCGCCGTAGCGCGGCACGCGCTGGCGCTCGGTCCGGTAGCCGCCGTCGAGGTAGCACGACAGCGTGTGGTGACCGGGCTGCTCGTAGATCGTCTCGCTTTCGTCGGTGATCCGCGTCCATTCGGCGATCGCGAGATGGTCGCCGAGCCACGCGAAGCGCTCGAGCGTCGCGTTCGCGTCGGCGAGCGTGCGGCAGACCGACTGCAGGCCGAACGGCAGATCGCCGCCGGCCAGGGCGGCGGCGCGGTCGACGGGCGGGGCGCAGAGGGAGGGACTCATGATGCGCCGAGTATAAGCGGCCGCGCGACCGCGTGCGCGGGGTCCCGAAAAAGACCGCAATTCCGGACAATCGGCACGCGCGGTGCGGCGGCATAGTCGGGATCCCGATTCACCCGATTTCCCGGATTGTCGCCATGAACCTGTCGCTTTATTTCGTCACCGTGCTGATCTGGGGCACCACCTGGATCGCGATCAAGTGGCAACTCGGCTCGGTGCCGCCGCCCGTGTCGATCGCGTGGCGCTTCTGGCTCGCGGCCGCCGTGCTGTTCGCCCTGCTGCGCGTGATGCGCCGGCCGGTGCGCCCGCCGCGCGAAGCGTGGCGCTTTCTCGTCGCGCAGGGCTTCGCGCTGTTCTGCCTGAATTTCCTGTGCTTCTACTATGCGGAGCAGGTCGTGCCGAGCGGGCTCGTCGCGGTGATCTTCTCGACCGCGCCGCTGTTGAACTCGATCAACGGCCGGCTGTTCATGGGCCGCCCGCTGCGGCCGTCGGCGATCGCCGGCGCGCTGCTCGGTCTGACCGGCATCGCATGCCTGTTCTGGCAGCAGATGGCCGGCCATCTCGACGATCACGCGACGTGGATCGGGCTCGCGATCGCGTTCGCCGGCACGATGTGTTTCTCGGCGGGCAACCTGCTGTCGAGCCGGATGCAGTCGATGGGGCTGCACCCGCTCGCGACCAACGGCTGGGCGATGCTGATCGGCGCGGCGATCCTGACCGTCGGCAGCGCGGTGGCCGGAATGCCGTTCACGCTCGACATGAGCCCGCGCTATCTCGGCGCGCTCGTGTACCTGGCCGTGCCGGGCTCGGTGATCGGCTTCACCGCCTACCTGACGCTCGTCGGCCGGATCGGGCCGGAGCGCGCCGCGTACTGCACGGTGCTGTTCCCGATCGTCGCGCTGGCCGTGTCGACGGTGTTCGAGGGCTACCAATGGTCGCCGCTCGCGGTGATCGGGCTGCTGCTCGTGGTGGCCGGCAATCTCGTCGCGTTCGATCTCACGCGCCGGTTGTTTCTGCGGACGGCGTGACCGCGCCGGCCATCGCAACGGCCGCCATATAAAAAAACGCCTGCGCGATGCAGGCGTTTTCTTTTTGACGCGACGGCGCCGCGACTTTCGCAACTGGCCGCCGTGGGGCGAGCGGCGTGATCAAGCCGCCGCGCCGCTTCCCGCCACACGCGTCTGCCGCTGATACAGCACCATCGACAGCGCGACGCCCGCGGCGGCGGCCACCGCCGCGAACAGGAACACCTGCGGATAGCCGAACGCGCCCGCGACATAGCCGGCGAGCGGGCCGGTGATGCCGAGCGACAGGTCGAGGAACACCGAATACGCGGACAGCGCCGCGCCGCGGCTCGCGGGCGGCACGAGTGCGACGGCCTCGACGCCGAGCGCCGGGAAGATCAGCGCGAAGCCGAAGCCCGTCAGTGCCGCGCCGACGAGCGCGACGTGCGGCACCGGCGCGAGCCACAGCAGCACGAGGCCCGCGCATTCGAACGCGAACGACACGATCGCGACGCGGAAGCCGCCGTGGGTCTTGATCGTGTTCGCGAACAGCAGGCGCGCGCCGATGAACAGCGTGCCGAACACGGTCAGCGACAGCGCGGCGTTCGGCCAGTGGCGCGCCGCGTAGTACAGCGTGACGAACGTCGCGATCGAGCCGAAGCCGGCCGAGCCGAGCGCGAGGCCGAGGCCGTGCGGCAGCACGCGCGTGAACACGCTCGCATACGACATCCGTTCGCCGTGCACGAGCGGCACGGCGGCGATCAGGCGGGCGAGGTAGAAGCCGAGCGCGGCCAGCGCGATCACGATCACGCCGATCAGCGCCGGATTCAGCGTATGGGCGATCGCGACGCCGACCGGCGCGCCGAGCGCGAGCGCGCCGTAGGTCGCGATGCCGTTCCACGAGATCACCTTCGCGTTGTGCGCGACGCCGACCCGGCCGATGCCCCACAGGATCGCGCCGGTGCCGCACAGGCTTTCGCCGACGCCGAGCACGAGCCGGCTCGCGATCAGCAGCACGAGGCTCGCGACCGGCCAGTGTGCGAGCAGCAGCGCGACGAGCAGCAGCACGCCCGACACGCCGCAGCCGACCAGCCCGCGCAGCACCGTCTGCTTCGGCCCCAGCGTATCGGCGAGGCGCCCGGCGAGCGGCCGCGACGCGAGCGTCGCGAAATACTGGACGCTGATCGCGCCGCCCGCGACGATCGCGGAAAAGCCGAGGTCGTCGTGGACGAAGCCCGGCAGCACCGCGAGCGGCAGGCCGATGGTCAGGTAGCAGATGAACGTGAAGCAGACGACGGACACGATTTGCAGCGTGACCGCGAACCCGCTGTGCGGCGGTGTGGCGGAATCGGTTGACATGGGGTCGGAACGAATGGCGAATCGAACGGAAAACGGCGGAGAAGGGAATCGGGATTTTCCCATGGAACCGGTTTTCACGCAGGTACCGTTTAGTTAACCGGGCCGCCGTTCGCGAAGACGACCGGCGGTCGCGGGCGCCGGGAACGGCAGAGCGCACGGTGCGGCAAAGGGCGCGGGCGGCCGGGCGCGCATATCGCGGCAGTTATATGAGCCGCATGCGCGATGGACTATGGGTTGCGGAATTTGACGGTGATAGCGTTCAAACTGTCGGAAAAACGTCGGTCGAGCGCTCCGCGCAGGCCGCCTTGCCCCCAATTTGAAGAAACACCGAGACATGAGTGAGCCGATTCGCTTCTACCATCGTCACGCGATCCGCGAAGTCAGCGGCGCGGACGTGACCCGCACCGTGCTGCAATACCTGCGCGAGGACGCGCATTGCACCGGCACCAAGGAAGGCTGCGCGGAAGGCGACTGCGGCGCGTGCACGGTCGTCGTCGGCGAACTGACCGACGCCGGCGCGGTCGAGTTCAAGGCCGTCAACGCGTGCATCCAGTTCTTGCCGACGCTCGACGGCAAGGCGCTCCTGACGGTCGAGGACCTGCGCCGGCCGGACGGCGCATTGCATCCGGTGCAGCAGGCGATGGTCGATTGCCACGGTTCGCAATGCGGGTTCTGCACGCCCGGCTTCGTGATGTCGATGTGGGCGCTGTACGAGAAGCACGGCCACGAAGGCTGCGGCAATGCGTGCGCGAAGGCGAAGGACGTGCCGACGCGCAGCGAGATCGCCGATGCGCTGACGGGCAACCTGTGCCGCTGCACCGGTTATCGCCCGATCGTCGATGCGGCGGTGCGGATGTTCGATGCGACCGGCGAAGGCGCGGCCGGCGAAGCCTCGCCGGCGCCGTCGGCGGTGGTCGACACGGCGGCGCTTGCCCGCACGCTCGCATCGCTCAAGCGCGACGACACGTTCGACTACACGGCGGCCAACGGCGCGCGCTTTGCCGCGCCGCGCACGCTCGACGCGCTGACCGCGCTGAAGGCCGAGCGTCCCGACGCGCGCATCCTCGCGGGCAGCACCGACATCGGCCTGTGGGTCACCAAGCAGATGCGCCGCCTCGACGATCTGATCTACGTCGGCCAGATCGCCGAACTGCAGCAGGTCGTGGACGGCGACGACTGGATCGAGATCGGCGCGGGCGTGACGGTCGAGAAGGCCTATGCGGCACTCGCCCGCACCTACCCGGAGCTGACCGAGATGTGGAAGCGCTTCGCGTCGCTGCCGATCCGCAACGCGGGCACGATCGGTGGCAACGTCGCGAACGGCTCGCCGATCGGCGATTCGATGCCGGGCCTGATCGCGCTCGGCGCGCGGGTCGTACTGCGCGGCCGCGACACGGTGCGCGAGCTGCCGCTCGAAGCGCTCTACACGGGCTATCAGCAAAAGGACATGGCGCCGCATGAATTCGTCGTCGGCCTGAAGGTGCCGACTCGCATCGGCGCGCGCGCGAAGCTGCAGTTCCGCACCTACAAGCTGTCGAAGCGGTTCGACTCCGACATCTCGGCCGTGTGCGCGGCGTTCGCGTTCATCGCGGACGGCGACACGATCCGCGAGCCGCGCGTCGCGTTCGGCGGGATGGCGGCGACGCCGAAGCGCGCCACGCATACGGAAGCCGTGCTCGACGGCGCACAGTGGCACGAAGCCACCGCGCAGGCCGCGATGCAGGCGCTCGAGCGCGACTACCAGCCGCTGTCCGACATGCGCGCGACGAGCACGTATCGCCTCGATACCGCGAAGAACCTGATGTTCCGGTTCTGGCTGGAGACGCGTCCGCACGACCCGCTGCCGCCGCAGGCGCTGAACGTGCGCGAAGTAGCCGCCGAAGTTGCCAACGACGCGGCGCGCGTCTGAAGACGGAGAACACCGAACATGAACCAGCAAGCAGAACCGTTCCTCAGCACCGTCGACCCGCAGGCCGACGCCGCGCAAGTGCACGTGTCGCGCGCGCACGAGTCCGCCCACCTGCACGTGAGCGGGCGCGCCACCTACACCGACGACATCCCGCTCGTCGCGGGCACGCTGCACGCGGCGCTCGGGTTGTCGGCGAAGCCGCACGCGAGGATCGTGTCGATGAACTTCGACGCGGTGCGCGCGACGCCGGGCGTGGTCGCCGTGTTCACGGCCGACGACATCCCGGGCGTCAACGATTGCGGGCCGATCGTCCACGACGATCCGGTGCTCGCGAAGGGCGTCGTGCAGTTCGTCGGCCAGCCGATGTTCATCGTCGTCGCGACGTCGCACGAGACCGCGCGGCTCGCCGCGCGCCGCGCGCAGGTCGACTACGAGGAGCTGCCCGCGATCCTGACCGCGCAGGAAGCGCGCAAGGCCGAAACCTACGTGATCCCGCCGCTGAAGCTCGCGCGCGGCGACGCGGCCGCGCGGCTCGCCGCCGCGCCGCACCGCGAGTCGGGCGAGATGCTGCTCGGCGGGCAGGAGCAGTTCTACCTGGAAGGGCAGATCGCGTACGCGGTGCCGAAGGACGACGACGGGATGCACGTGTACTGCTCGACGCAGCACCCGAGCGAGATGCAGCACCTCGTCGCGCACGTGCTCGGCGTCGCGTCGCACAACGTGCTGGTCGAATGCCGCCGGATGGGCGGCGGGTTCGGCGGCAAGGAATCGCAGTCGGGCCTGTTCGCGTGCTGCGCGGCGCTTGCCGCGTGGAAGCTGCTGTGCCCGGTGAAGCTGCGTCCGGACCGCGACGACGACATGATGATCACCGGCAAGCGGCACGACTTCCATTACCGCTTCGACGTCGGCTACGACGACGACGGCCGCATCGACGGCGTCGCGCTCGACATGACGTCGCGCTGCGGCTTCTCGGCCGACCTGTCGGGCCCGGTGATGACGCGCGCGGTGTGCCACTTCGACAACGCGTACTGGCTTGGCGACGTCGACATCGCCGGCTACTGCGGCAAGACCAACACGCAGTCGAACACCGCGTTCCGCGGCTTCGGCGGCCCGCAGGGCGCGTTCGCGATCGAATACATCCTCGACGACATCGCGCGCTCGCTCGGCCGCGATCCGCTCGACGTGCGCTACGCGAACCTGTACGGCAAGACCGAACGCAACGTGACGCCGTACGGGCAGACGGTCGAGGACAACGTCCTGCACGAGCTGCTCGGCGAACTCGAGACGACGAGCGACTACCGTGCGCGGCGCGCGGGCGTGCGCGCGTTCAACGCGCGCAACCCGGTGCTGAAGAAGGGCATCGCGCTCACGCCGGTGAAATTCGGCATCGCGTTCAACGTCACGCATTTCAACCAGGCCGGCGCGCTGGTGCACATCTACACCGACGGCTCGGTGCTCGTGAACCACGGCGGCACGGAAATGGGACAGGGGCTCAACACGAAGGTCGCGCAGGTGGTCGCGCACGAGCTCGGCATCCGCTTCGGCCGGATCCGCGTGACGGCGACCGATACGAGCAAGGTCGCGAACACGTCCGCGACCGCCGCGTCGACGGGCTCGGACCTGAACGGCAAGGCCGCGCAGGACGCTGCGCGTCAGTTGCGCGAGCGGCTCGCGGCGTTCGCGGCGAAGCAGTTCGGCGACGGCACGGTCGATGCGGCCGACGTGAAGTTCGGCAACGACTTCGTGTGGATCGGCGGCGCGAGCGTGCCGTTCGGCGAAGTGATCGCGAAGGCCTACCTCGCGCGCGTGCAGCTGTGGTCCGACGGCTTCTACGCGACGCCGAAGCTGCACTGGGATCAGTCGAAACTGCAGGGCCGCCCGTTCTACTACTACTCGTACGGCGCGGCCGTGTCGGAAGTCGTGATCGACACGCTGACGGGCGAGATGCGCACGCTGCGCGTCGATGCGCTGCACGACGTGGGCGCGTCGCTGAACCCGGCGCTCGACATCGGCCAGGTCGAAGGCGCGTTCATCCAGGGGATGGGCTGGCTGACGACCGAGGAGCTGTGGTGGAACCAGGGCGGCAAGCTGATGACGCATGCGCCGTCCACGTACAAGATCCCGACGGTGAACGACACGCCGCCCGAGTTCAACGTGCGGCTGTTCCAGAACCGCAACGTCGAGGACAGCATCCACCGCTCGAAGGCCGTCGGCGAGCCGCCGCTGCTGCTGCCGTTCTCGGTGTTCTTCGCGGTGCGTGACGCGATCGCGGCAGTCGGCGATTACCAGGTGAATCCGCCGCTCGACGCGCCGGCCACCGGCGAGTCGATCCTGCGCGCGATCGGCGCGGTGCGTGCGGCCCGCGCGGGCCAGGCAGGCTGACATGAAACGCTCTTTGCGCGTGCTTCGTACGTTGCCCGCTCACGGCGGCACGGCCCGGCGGAGGCTGGAATGAACGGGCCGGCCCAGCCGTCGCGCGCCGCGTCGACCCCGGCGTTCGCGCAAGGCACCGGCCAGCGCAACCGCGCGACCGGCGCGCCGGCGCCGATGCACATCGTGCTGTTCGGCGCCGGGCACGTCGGCCACGCGCTCGTCACGCTGCTCGGCGCGCTGCCGTGCGTCGTGCAGTGGGTCGACACGCGCGACGAGCTGTTCCCGGACGAATGTCCGCCGAACGTGCAGCCGGAGCCGACCGACACGCCGGAGGCCGTCGTCGACGCGGCGCCGCCCGGTGCGTACTTCCTCGTGATGACGCACAACCACGCGCTCGACTTCTCGCTCGCCGCGCAGATCATGCGGCGGCGCGACTACGCGTACTTCGGGATGATCGGCTCGCGCACCAAGCGCGTGAAGTTCGAGCGCCGGCTCGTTGCGCGCGGCGTCGACCCGGCGCGGCTCGTCGAGATGGTGTGTCCGATCGGTGTCGCCGGCATCGTCGACAAGGCGCCGGGCGCGATCGCGGTGGCCGTCTGCGCGGAGCTGCTGCAGGCACGCTCGGGCATGCGGGTGGCCGATGCGAAGGCGGCGGTGGCCGGGCGCGCACGCGAAGACGTGTCCTGCGCGCGGTAAAACGCCGATGTCGCGCGGCCGGCGCACGGCCGCGCGTTTTTGCATACACTGCACGACGACGCGCGGCAGCGGGCCGTGCTTCACCTCACCGTGCACACCCATGTCCGATCACTCCGTCTATCTCGACGCGCTCGATGCGAGCCTCGTCGTCATCGAGCGCTGGCTGTCCGGCGTCGATACCGCGCCGGCGGCGCTCGATGCGCTGCTCGCGGCGTTTGCCGCCGATTTCACGATGACCCTGACCGACGGCCGCGTGGTCGACCGTGACGGCACGCGCGCGCTGTTCGCGAAGCTGGCCGGCGCGAAGCCGGGGCTGCGCATCACGCTGTCGGAGATCCGCGTGCTCGCGGCCGACGCATCGCATGCGGTGATCGCCTATCTCGAAGCGCAGCATGCGGCGGCGGGCGAGTTGCCTGCGCGCCGTGCGACCGCCGTGTTCGCGCGCGACGCGGCGGGCGTCGTGCGCTGGACCCATCTGCAGGAAACCTTCTGCACGGCCTGAGCGGCCGCGCTGTCGAACGGTCGCGCGGCGCGCCGGCCGCGCGTCAGCGCTTGCGCGTGCGGGCGACCGTCAGCTCGTCGGATACGCTCTGCATCAGCGCGCACAGCCACGCGATGTCGGTCGGCCGATCGGGCTGCGGATGCGTGAGCAGGTAGCTCTTGATACGCGGGAACGGCACGGGCGGCGCGACGACGACGAGCGGCAGCAGTTGCGCATAGTGCGTCGCGAAGCGGCGCGTCGTCGTGAAGATCAGGTCCGACTGCAGCAGCACCTGCGGCACGATCCCGAAGTACGGCAGCGTCGTCACGATGCGTCGCGTGAGGCGTGCGCGCGCGAGGCCGATCTCGATCGCGTTGCGCTTGTCGCCGGTGTACGGGGTGGGCGCGACGTGCGCGGCCGACGCATAAGCGTCGCGCGTGAGCGGCACGCGGGCGAGCGGATGCGCGTCGCGCATCAGGCACACGATCGTGTCGGAGAACAGGTCCTGGCGCGCGAATTGCGGGTCGGGCTTCGGCCAGTTGCCGATCACGAGATCGAGCGCGCCCGATTCGAGCGCACCCGCGTGGTCGAGCGCGGGATTCAGCGAATCGATCTCCAGATGGGCATGCGGCGCCGCGTCGCGAAAGCGCTCGATCAGCGTCGGCATGAAGAAATCGTTCAGGTAGTCGGGCGCGGCGACGCGGAACGTGCGCCGCGCGGACGACGGATCGAAGTCGCCGTGCGGCGTCGCGATGAAATCGACCTCGCGCAGCGCGCGCGATGCGGCGTCGAGCAGCGACGCGCCGTATTCGGTCGGCACCATGCCGGACTTGCCGCGCACGAGGATCGGGTCGTTCAGCGTCTCGCGCAGCTTGCGCAGCGCGGTGCTGATCGCGGGCTGGGTCTGGTTCAGCCGCAGCGCGGCCTGCGTGACGCTGCGCTCGAGCAGCAGCGTGCGCAACACGCGCACGAGCCAGATGTCGAGCGAGGCGGTACGGTCGTCGTCTTCCATCGATTGGGGGTGATTCCGGTGACGCGTAACCTTACCGCAGCCGCGCGTTGCCGTGCGTGATACCGGCCATCACGCGCGGCCCTTCGGCAGCGTGCTGATCCGCTTGACCTCGCGCGATTCGAGCCAGTTCGGCGTGCGCGCGCAGTACAGCACCATCGGCAGCGCGTCCTCGCCCCAGAACAGCTGCTTGTTCATCCAGAAGGTGGGCACGCCGAACACGCCGAGCGAGATCGCGTCGGTCGTGTTGCGGGTCAGTTGTGCAGCGGTTTCCTCGAATTCGATCAGCTCGTCGCCGTGGCCGACGCCGACGCGTTCGCACAGCGCCGCGAAGCCTTCCGGTGTCGACGGATCGTTCCCTTCGCGCCAGATGAAGCGAAACATTTCCAGCACCGTCACGATATCGGCGCGCAGCGCGATCGCGAGGCGCAGGACCTTGTCGGAATCGAACGGATGCGCGGGCGGCATCTTGAAGCGGATGCCGAGTTGTTCCGCGCGAAACAGCGCATGCCGGTACGTGAACACGCGTTTGGCCGGCACGTCGGCGCTCGGGCGTTGGCCCCAGTGGCGCTGCAGGTCGGGCAGCGAGACGGCGACCGGGTTGAACGGCACGTCCGGCCATTTGTCGTGCTGTTCGAGCAGCAGATACGAGAACGGCGACACGAAGTCGAAGAACCAGGCGGGTTGGGCGGTGTCGAGGCCGGTTGTCATGTCGTTCTCCAGAAGGTGGGGCGTGCGGCGCCTGGCGGCGGCCTCCATGTTACGCGGCGGCGCGCGCATGCAGCAATGATCGCGGATCGTTCGCTTACGCGGAACCGGGAGTCGCCCGGGGGGCGTCGCCGGCCGGCGGCGGGTCGGTTACCGTGCGTGCCGGCGGATTGCCGGCGCCGGGCGGGGCCGCCGGCGCGTCCTGGTCGTGCGCGGTGAGCCGTTCGCGCACGAAGCCGATGTGCTCGCGCAGCACGTAGAACTGCCCCGCGTACGCGAGCGGCATCTTCATCCGGTTCACCGCTTCCTCGATGTCGTCGAGCTCGTCGAGCAGCTTGACGCGCTCCTCGGCCGTATGTTCGCCGAGCGCGCTGCGCTCGAGCGCGATCAGCGCGCCGTACCAGCGGTAGATGCGCGAGCGCACGCGCCAGCCGTACAGCGACGGCACGAGCCGCAACCCGGGAATCAGCACGACGATCAGCGGCACGACCACCACCAGCAGCCGGTCGACGAGGCTCGCGACCCAGAACGGCAGCCGTCGGTACAGGAAGGTCTTGCCCGACTTGTAGTAGCGGGCGGCATCGTCGGACAGCGGGAAGCCGCGCGTGACGGACGACGGGAATTCGCCTGCGTGCTGCAGGATCGTCGCGTGGCCGTGCACTTCGCGCGCCGCCTCGATCAGCAGGTCGGACAGCGCGGGGTGCAGCGAGTCGCGCGCGACGAGTTCGATCGTCGGCGCGACCGTGTGGATGTCGGCGGGCGGCAGGTTGCGGCCGAGATCGTAGACGCCCATCGGCAGCGTGATCGCGGTCAGGTACGGAAAGCGCCGCGCATACGCGTCGGCCTGCGTGAACGAGTAGACGTGCACGCCCGGCGCGCGGAACAGCTTCGCCATCACCGGGATCTGCGTCGAGTCGCCCGACAGGAACGCGGCGTCGATCTTGCCGTCGAGCAGCGCGGTCGCGGCGTCCTCGCCGGCGGTCGGCAGGAGCTCGGTCGGGCCGCCCGGCACGATGCCGTTCATCTTCAGCAGCGCGAGGCTCAGTTCGCGCGCGCCGCTGCCTTGCGCGCCGAGCGCGAGCCGCTTGCCCTTGAAGTCGGACAGGCGCCCGACGACCGGGCCGCGGTACATGATCGCGAGCGGCACGTAGCCGATGCTGCCGAGCGACACGAGATGCTCGTCGCGCTCCTTCGGGCCGATGCCGCTCTGCACGAAGCCGACGTCGACCGGCGCGTTCGGGTTCGACAGCCGCGCGAGGTTCTGCGCGGAACCTTCGGACGATTGAACGTCGAGCGTGACGCCGTTTTTCGCGAGGATCGTCTTGTATTTCTGGGCGGCGTTCCAGTAGGTGCTGCCGGGCGGCCCGGACGAAATCACGAGCGTGGACGGCGGCGCCGGCTGGATCAGCTTGACCGCGAGCCAGACGGCCGCGCCGGCGAGCAGCACGGTCGGGCCGATCGACAGCGCGAGGTCGCGCCACGAGACGGCGACGAAGCGGGCGAGGATACGGCGCGGCGGGCGAGGGCGGGCTGGCTTCATGGGATCGGCGGATGACGCTGGCGTGACGCATCGGTGACGGTCGTCACCGGATGACACGGATGCTCGCGGCGATGGTACCCGGTTTCGCCGTGCATGCGCGAGTCGCGGCGGGATTGCACGGCGGCGCGGCGACAGCGGCGCGCGCCGTCGCGTCAAAAGCTTTGCGCTTCCGCGGGCGCTGGATTACATTGTGCGACGCAGCCGCGCCCGAATCGCGCGCGACCCGGCACGTCATCAGACCGGGCGCGTCCGGCCGGCGGCTGTCCGGCCCGGCCGGCCCGCTTTCGCGTGCGCCGGCCGCCGGCCCGTGACGCCTCTCTCGTATCGCCGTGGAAAACACCGGCTGTCCCGCCCGTTCGCGCGCGGGCCGGCTGTTTTTGGGGGTATCCGGCCGTACTGTGCACGGCCGTTCCGGAGTGATAAGGAGATAGCATGAAGTCGATCGTGTTGAGAGCGTTGGGTGTCGCCGCCGTGGCGGCCTGTCTGTCGGGCAGCGTGTATGCGCAGTCGAGCGATGCAGCGGCAACGGAAGCGCCGTCGGCCGCGGCGAGCGCGCCGAAGGCCGCCGCGAAAACCGCGAAGAAGGCGAACCGCAAGCTCGGCTACGCGGTGCGCAAGGCCATTACGAAGGCAGGCGGCATCGACGTGGCGAACCTCGTCGTGCGTTCGAAGGGCGGCGCGATCTCGCTGGAGGGCACGGTGCCCGACCAGGCACAGATCGACAAGGCGGAAGCGGCAGCCAAGAGCGTGAAGGGCGTGACGTCGGTCACGAACAAGCTGACGGTTCAGCAGCAGTAATGCCGGGCGGCGGCGCGCGAGCGCCGCGTGCGCCCGTTTCCAGGCGGGCCCCGGCATGCCGGGGCCCGTTTGCGCTTCAGACACCGAACGCCGTGCGCGGCGCGGCGGCGGACCGATAACGATATCGAGGGGGCGGCGATGACGAAGCTCGGGTGGGGCAGGCGGGTGGTGTGGGGGGCGGCGCTGGCCGCGGTCGCGATGCTCGGCGCCTGCAACGGCGACGAGTCGGCCGAGCGCAACCGGTTGCCCGGCTTCGTGTCCGGCAGCGTGCGCACGACGGCCTACGACGGCGCGAGCGACGACCTGCTGACGGCCGGCCTCGGCAAGACGGGCCTCGCCGCGGCGAGTGCGCCCGGCTTCGCGAACCCGTCGCGGCCGACGAGCGCCGAATTGCGTCGCCTTGCCATCTGGTCGAACTACCGCGCGCTCGTCGACATGAGCGCGAACGGCGGCTACGGCCGCTTCTGGGGGCCGAACGTCGACCTCGACGGCAACGATACGCTCGGCGAAGGCAAGATCCCCGGCACCGAATATCTCGCGTATGCCGACGACGGCAGCGGCGCGAAGAACGTGACGCTGCTCGTGCAGGTGCCCGCGAGCTTCGATCCCGCGCGGCCGTGCATCGTCACCGCGACGTCGTCCGGCTCGCGCGGCGTGTACGGCGCGATTTCCGCGGCCGGCGAGTGGGCGCTCAAGCGCGGCTGCGCGGTGGCCTACAACGACAAGGGCGGCGGCAACGGCGCGCACGAGCTCGGTTCCGACACCGTCACGCTGATCGACGGCACGCTCGCCAACGCGGTGCTGGCCGGCACCGCGAGCCTGTTCACCGCGAACGTGACGAGCGGCGATCTCGCCGCGTTCAACAGCCGCTTCCCGAACCGCTATGCGTTCAAGCACGCGCATTCGCAGCAGAATCCCGAGCAGGACTGGGGGCGCGTGACGCTGCAGTCGGTCGAGTTCGCGTACTGGGCGCTCAACGAGCAGTTCGGACCGCTGATCGACGGCGCGCGTCACGGCGTGCGCTATCGCGCGGGCGACATCACGACGATCGCCGCGTCGGTCAGCAACGGCGGCGGCGCCTCGCTCGCGGCGGCCGAGCAGGACGACCGCGGCTGGATTACCGCGGTCGTGGTCGGCGAGCCGCAGATCAACGTGCGGATGGCGCCGAATGCGGTCGTTCGCGCGGGCGGCCAGCCGGTGCCGTCGTTCGGCCGGCCGCTGGCCGATTACGCGACGCTCGCGAACCTGCTGGAACCGTGCGCGGCCGCATCGGCGTCGCTGGCCGGCGCGCCGTACCTGAGCGCGCTGCCGGCCGCGACCACGCAGTCGATCCGCGCGCAGCGCTGCGCGACGCTCGCCGCGGCCGGGCTGGTGGCGGGCGCCGACACGCAGAGCCAGGCGGCCGACGCGCTCGCGCAGCTCCATGCGGCCGGCTATCTGGCAGATTCCGACCTGCTGCAGGCGTCGATGTGGGATTCGCAGGCGATTCCCGCGATCGCGGTCACCTATGCGAACGCGTACACGCGCTCGCGCGTGACCGACAACCTGTGCAACTTCAGCTTCGCGACGACGAACCCGGCGACCGGCGCGGTCGCGGCGCCCGCCGCGTCGCCGATGCCGGCCGTGTTCGGCGCCGGCAACGGCGTACCGCCGACGGCCGGCATCAATCTCGTGTTCAACAACGGCGCGGGCGTCGACCACCGGCTCGCGACGCCCGACGCGAGCTTCGCGGGCGCGCTGTGCCTGCGCCAGCTGTGGACGAACGGGATGCTCGGCATGCCCGCGAACGTCGACGCGGTGCGCGTGAACGCGAACCTGCACGGCAAGCCGGCGATCATCGTGCAGGGCCGCAGCGACGCGCTCGTTCCCGTGAACCACGCGTCGCGCGCGTACGTCGCGCAGAACGGCATCAGCGAAGCCGGGCGCAGCCAGCTGGTGTTCTACGAAGTGACGAACGGCCAGCACTTCGACGCATTCCTGTCGGTTCCGGGCTTCGACACGCGCTTCGTGCCGGTTCACTACTACAACGTGCAGGCGCTGAACCTGATGTGGAAGCACCTGAAGAACGGCGCGCCGCTGCCGCCGTCGCAGGTGATCCGCACGGTGCCGCGCGGCGGCACGCCGGGCGCCGCACCCGCGCTGACGAGCGCGAACCTGCCGCCGATCTCGGCCGCGCCGGGCGCGAACGCGATCTCCGCCGGCGTCGGCACGATCGACGTGCCGCTCTGACGGCGGCCGTCGCGCCGCCTCCGAAGAAGCCGGACAGCCGTCCGGCTTTTTTTACGTCGCCTGGAATCGGTCCCGTACTGCCTTTTATCCGAATGGCGAGCGCCGTAACAAATTATTACTTTACGGCCATAAATCCGGAACCTATTATGCGCCGGTATTTTCACTTAATTTAATAAATTCCAGATACGAGAATATTCCTTTCCTTTTAGTTAATCGATCCTTTCGATTTTATTCAGTCGGCTCGCGTCGCGATTGATCGCCGTTTCGCGATTAATCGGTATCGCGCCGACCGGGATCGTTCGTCTGTTCGAAGTGAAGGCGCGTTGCCGGGCGGGCTTCGCAGGGCGTCCTTTGGACGTCGATTTCGTGCGCATGCGAATTCGCGAAATGCATTCGTATTGCTGCAAACCGTTGAATTGCCGTTCGCAATGGAATTGATTCCATTGTGCGGTTGCAAAAAACGTGGGTGGGGTAAATCGTGCCGATCGGTATTCGCCGATCCGGTAAAAAACTCGGAGTGCGTCGCATAACGAATGCATTCCCGGTGCGGAGCGCCGGCGCAAATGATCCTTTGCGGCCGGCGGTATTTATCGTTCTGTTCGAGAGGCAATAATGACGACACGCAAGTCCTTGAAAGACGGTTTCGCGCTATTTGGAACGACCCTGAGCGTACCGCTCGCCGCGGCAGCGGCCGCGGCGCTGCTCGTCACGGGGTGCGGCGGCGACGACGGGCCGAGCCCGAGTGCGGCGGCCGCCACCGCGGCCGCGACGTCCAGCGGCAGCACGTCGGCCAGCACCGACGCAACGGCCGCCGCCGCGGCCGACCAGCCGTACGTCGACACCGACGTGTACGGCACCGGGCCGAACGACGCGGTCACGGATTCGACCGAAGGCGCGGCAGTCGTGCACCGCCAGGTGACGATCGGCGGCAAGACGATCAAGTACACGGCCACCACGGGCCACCTGACGACGATCGATCCGATCACGTCGGCGCCGAACGCGAAGATGTTCTACGTCGCGTACACGCAGGACAATCCGGACCCGTCGAAGCCGCGCCCGGTCACGTTCTTCTACAACGGCGGCCCCGGTTCGTCGTCGGTCTACCTGCTGCTCGGCTCGTACGGGCCGAAGCGCCTGCAGTCGTCGTTCCCGAACTTCACCCCGCCCGCGCCGTACAAGCTGCTCGACAACCCGGACAGCCTGCTCGACCGCACCGACCTCGTGTTCATCAACCCGGTCGGCACCGGTTACTCGACGGCGATCGCGCCGGCGAAGAACAAGGACTTCTGGGGCACCGACCAGGACGCGCGCTCGATCGACCGCTTCATCCAGCGCTACCTGACCAAGTACTCGCGCTGGAATTCGCCGAAGTTCCTGTACGGCGAGTCGTACGGCACCGCGCGCAGCGCGGTCGTGTCGTGGGTGCTGCACGAGGACGGCATCGACCTGAACGGGATCACGCTGCAGTCGTCGATCCTCGACTACGCGAACGCGCTGTCCGCGCCGGGCACGTTCCCGACGCTCGCGGCCGACGCGTTCTACTGGAAGAAGACGACGCTCAACCCGACGCCGACCGATCTCGACGCGTACATGGTTCAGGCCCGCAACTACGCGGACAACACGCTCGCGCCGCTCGCGCAGAAGCCGAACCCGCAGGACGGCGGCTTCGTGAACGTGCGGCTGAACCTGAACCTGCAGACCGCGCAGCAGATGGGCGCGTACATCGGCACGGACCCGACGTCGCTGATCCAGACCTTCGGCAACCCGGCCGCGCTCGGCAACGTGCCGTCGTCGGACGACAACCCGCCGTACACGTTCTTCCTGACGCTCGTGCCGGGCACGCAGATCGGCCAGTACGACGGTCGCGCGAACTTCACGGGCAAGGGCATCGCGCCGTACATCCTGCCGAACTCGGGCAGCAACGATCCGTCGATCACGAACGTCGGCGGCGCATACACGGTGCTGTGGAACAGCTACATCAACACCGACCTCAAGTACACGTCGACGTCGTCGTTCGTGGACCTGAACGACCAGGTCTTCAACAACTGGGACTTCAGCCACACGGACCCGACCGGCGCGAACAAGGGCGGCGGCAATACGCTGTACACGGCCGGCGACCTGGCGTCGACGATGAGCGTGAACCCGGACCTGAAGGTGCTGTCGGCGAACGGCTATTTCGACGCCGTCACGCCGTTCCACCAGACGGAGCTGACGCTCGCGCAGATGCCGCTCGATCCGACGCTCAAGGCGCAGAACCTGACGATCAAGAACTACCCGTCGGGTCACATGATCTACCTGAACGACGCATCGCGGACCGCGTTGAAGGGCGATCTCGCCAACTTCTACGACGGCATCCTCGCGAATCGCACCGCGCTGCAGCGCGTGCTGAAGCTGCAGGCGCGCACGCAGCAGATGAAGCAGCAGAAACTGCAGCAGCAGGGGCAGTAAGCGGCGTGGGGCGGCGCGCGCCGCCCCGGATGGACGACAGCCCGATCGGCGCAGGCCGGTCGGGCTGTTTTTCTTGTGCAGCGAGCGCTGGGCCGGCGCGTCATGCGCCGGACGGGAAAAGGGTGTAACCGCGGAGGAAAGGGCGGCCTCGCCGCTTACGCCAGCACGAGCCGCACGCCGACCGCGACCAGCGTCGCGGCGAGCAGGTTGCGCAGCAGCCGCTCGGGCGCGCGCGCCGACAGCAGGCTGCCGAGCACGATGCCGGGCAGCGAACCGAGCAGCAGCGACAGCAGCATCGACCAGTCGACCGAGCCGAGCAGCCAGTGGCCCATGCCCGCGACCAGCGTGAGCGGCACCGCATGCGCGATGTCGGAACCGACGATGCGGGTCGTCGCGAGCAGCGGATACAGCAGCAGGAGCACGGTCACGCCGATTGCGCCGGCGCCGACCGACGTCATCGACACGAGCACGCCGAGCACGGCGCCCGTCAGCACGGTCGACCACAGCGTGCGCGCGGGGCTCGGCGCGAGCGGGTTGCGTGCGGCGAATGCCGTGAGCTGCGGGCGGAAGATCAACGCGAGCGACGTGAGCAGCAGCGCAACGCCGAGCACGAGCTGGATCATCCGTGCGGTGCCCGGCGTGTTCATCCCGTGCGTGTGCAGCCACCACAGCGTGAGCGCCGCGGCCGGCACGCTGCCGGCCGCGAGCCGGCCCGTGATGCGCCAGTCGATCGAGCCTTTCAGGCCGTGGACGAGCGTACCGGTGGCCTTGGTCGCGGCCGCGTACAGCAGGTCGGTGCCGACCGCCGTCGCGGGGTGGACGCCGAACAGCAGCACGAGAATCGGCGTCATCAACGAACCGCCGCCGACGCCCGTCAGGCCGACGAGGATGCCGACGAACAGGCCGGACAGGGAGTACAGCAGATCGATATGGGGAAGCGACATCGGAAGCAGGCGGTTATGCGGCGTTCGGCGGCGGCGCGCGGCCGGGGCGCGCGCATCAAAGTCCGCCATTGTCGCAAAAGTGACGCGTCAACGTACGACTGGGTTAAAAATCGGCCGCGAGGGGGCGCGCGGCGACGGCCGGCGGGCGTGAAACGGGCGTTTGAGCAGGGGCTGAGAGGCGTCGTCGGCCTGAAAGGCAGGGCGAACCGGGCGTGTACGCCGCGCGTCCGGTGCGCACAAAAAAGGGCGCGATGCTGCACGCCCTGACTCGAGGTCGGTTCCCGTCCGGCTGCCGACGGTCAGTGCATCGCGGGTCCTGCGCCTTCGACCGAGCGTTGCGGCCGGATCCGCAGCGCGAAACCGATCAGCGCGGCCACGGTCGCAAACGCCGCGCCGAACGCGAATGCCGCGTGGTAGCCGGCGTTCAGCGCGTCGAGCGGCGCGGCTTGCGCCGTCGCGAGCGCGTCGGTGCGGGCGCCGGCGAGACTCGCGAGGACCGCGAGCCCGAGCGCGCCGCCCATCATGAACGCGGTGTTGACGATGCCCGACGCGAGCCCGGAATCGGCCGGGTCGACGTCGTTCATCGCGGCGAGCAGCACCGGATTGAACGCGACGCCCGCGCCGATGCCGAGCAGCGTCATGCCGGGCAGCACGTGCCACACGAAAGCGCCGTCGACCGGCGCGCGCGAGAACAGCGCGAGGCCGCACGCCGCGATCAGCAGGCCGGCGGCGATCGGGCCGCGGATCCCGAAGCGCATCACGATGCGCGCCGACAGCCCGAGCGAGAACGCGGCCATGATCAGGTTCGCCGGCAGGAACGCGAGGCCGACCTGCAGCGGCCCGTAGCCGAGCACGCGCTGCATGTACAGCGCCGACAGGAAGAACCACGCGAACATCGCGGCTGCCCACAGCACGGCAATCGCGTTCGCGAGCGCGACGTTGCGTGCGGCGAACAGCGTGAGCGGCATCAACGGATGCGCGGCGCGCGACTCGATCGCGATGAACAGCACGAGCAGCACGACGGCCGCGCCGATCAGCGCGACGGTTTGCGTCGACAGCCAGCCGGCCTCGTTGCCGCCGACGATGCCGTAGACGGCCAGCATCAGCGACGCGGTCACGGTGATCGCGCCGGCGACGTCGAGCCGTGCGGTGCCCGCCGGCGCACGCGTGCGCGGCAGCAGCGCGACGCACATCGCGTAGACGGCGACGCCGATCGGCAGGTTGACGAGGAAGATCCAGTGCCACGACAGCGAGCTCGTCAGCAGCCCGCCGAGCAGGACGCCGATGCTGCCGCCGCCCGCACACACGAAGCCGTAGACGCCCATCGCGCGTGCGCGTTCGCCGGGTTCCGTGAAGAGGTTCATGATCAGCGACAGCGAGACGGCCGACACGACCGCGCCGCCGAACCCCTGCACCGCGCGCGCGGCGATCAGCATCGCCTGCGATTGCGCGAGGCCGCACGCGAGCGACGCGAGCGTGAACACGACGAGGCCCGCGAGGAACATGCGCCGCTGGCCGTACAGGTCGCCGAGCCGGCCGCCGAGCAGCAGGCAGCCGCCGAACGTCAGCAGGTATGCGTTGACGACCCATACGAGGGCCGTTTCGGTGAAGTGGAGATCGGTGCTGATCGACGGCAGCGCAACGTTTACGATCGTGCTGTCGAGCACGATCATCAGCACGCCGAGACAGAGCACGATCAGCGCGTACCAGCGCTTCTCGCCGTGAATCCCGTGGGTCATGGGCCTGCAGCCTTCCGATAGTTATTTGAAAGGATGCATTGTAGATGCCGGCGGCGCGGGCTTCCTGCCGGTTTGTGGCAGGAGCGTCGCGTAGTGGCGCGCGTGCTGCGGGATGAGCCGTTACGATCGAGCCGGCAGTTCGCAGCCGTCGGGGCCGCAGGCGGCCGCGTCGTCGCCGGCGGGTTCGACGATGCCGTCGCGCCACGCCTGATCGAGCGCCCGCGCGAACGCGTCGGCCGGCTGCGCGCCTGACACCGCGTAGCGGCCGCCGAACACGAACAGCGGCACGCCGCGCCCGCCGATTCGTGCGGCGCGCGCGATGTCGGCTTCGACTTCGTCGCGATACGCGTCGCTGCGGAGCACGGCTTCGACGGCCGAGCGCTCGAGTCCGGCTTCGACCGCAAGCTCGGTCAGCACGGCATGATCGAACAGCGAGCCGTGCTCGCAGAAATAGGCGCGGTAGAGCCGCTCGGTCAGTGCGTGCGCGCGGCCCGACGCTTGCGCGAGCTTCACGAGCCGGTGGCCGTCGAGCGTGTCGCCGACGAGCGTGCCGGGCAGGTCGTAGCGCAGCCCGACGCTCGCGGCCGCATCGGTCACCTGGCGCAGCATCTGGTCGACCTGCGCGGGCGCCATCCGGTATTTGCCGGCCAGCATCGCCTCGACCGGCTCGACGGGTTGGCCGGGCATCAGCCGGTACGCGCGCAGCGCGACGTCGACGCGGTCGGCGTGCGCGAACGCGGCCAGCGCCTCGTCGAAGCGGCGCTTGCCGATCCAGCACCACGGACAGATCAGGTCGGACCAGATTTCGACGGTCAGGGTCGGGCGGGCAGTCGGGGCGGGAGCGGTCGTCATGGGCGGTCCGGGCGGCAAAAAATGTAACCGAGACTATATCACTTTATGTTTCGACGCTTCGTCGCTCGCGGAACCGTGTGGCACGGTGCGAAAGGGCGCGCGCCCGCGTGTCGCGAAGCAGGGGCGTGGAACCGCCGGCCCGGTACCGACGCCGGGCTACCGCGATGGTGCCCGCCGCGTCGCGCTCACGCGTCGCCCTGCGTTTCCTTCAGGTGCTTGAGGTGCTTGTAGACCGTCGCGCGCCCCATCCCGAGCACGTTCGCGACGTAGTTCGCCGCGCTCTTGCCGCGGAACGCGCCTTCCGCGTACAGCGCCTCGACGAGCTCGCGCCGGTGCTCGCGCGTGAGACCGTTCAGCCCGACCTGCCGCTCGCGCAGCCAGCCGTGCAGGAACGTGTTGATGCGCTCCTGCCAGTCGTCGCGGAACAACTCGTCGGGCTGCGCGACGACGCCCGCGCCCTTGATGAACAGATCGAGCGTCGCGCGCACTTCGTCGAACACCGCGATGTTGAAGTTGATGCACATCATCCCGGCCGGCCGGCCTTCGTCGTCGAACAGCACGTTGCTGACGCAGCGCATCCGCCGGCCGTCCCAGTTCAGCTTCTCGTACGGGCCGATCACGCGCTCGCGCGCCGAATGATCGATTTCCTCGAGCGCGGAATCGTCGCCGACCTCGCGCTTGGACAGGTTGTTCGCGAGATACAGCACGGTCTGGTCGTGCAGGTCGTGGATCACGACTTCCGCGTACGGGAAGAACAGTGCGGCGATGCCGTCGGCGATCGGCGCATAGCGGGTGAGCAGCAGGTCTTTGACGGGAGATTTCTTCTTGCGCATCGGTGTCGCGATCTCGGGTGGGCGGGAGCCGGGCAGCGTGTCGGGCCGGCGAGCCGGCGCACCGTCGGCCGGCATGCCCGTGCGCCCGCGCGCGGCCGCCGCGGCGGTTGCGCCATTGTATCGGCCCCGCGTGCGCATGCCGTTCATGCGCGCGTCAGATGCGTGTACAGCGCATGTGCGATCGCGATGTCCTCGAGCCCGAGGCCGATCGAGCGGAACAACGCATGACGCGTGCGCGACGGCGCCGCGCAGGTGCCGGCGACGAGCGCGGGCAGGTCGCCGACGATCCGGCCGGCATCCCAGCCGTGCTCGGCCGCCGCGATCTGCATCTCGCCGGCGCTCGCGGGCGTCGTGTACCGGTAGTCGCAGTAGACGTCCATGTCCGGCAGCCACGCGGGCGGGATTTCGTGTGCGCGCGCGACGTTCGTGCTGATCGACGTGACGAGCGCGGGGCGGGTGAGCATCCCGTCGCCAAGCACGGGCGTGCCCGACGACGTGCACAGCATCACCACGTCCGCGTCGCGCACGCAGGCCTCGACGCTCGCCGCCGCGCGTGCGCGCGGGTCGAGCGCGGCGAGGGCCGCTTGCTGCGCCGCATCGCCGGCCAGCGCGGGCGAATACGCGCGGATCGTGTCCCAATCGCGCAGCGGCGCCGTGTGCCTGAGGTGAGCGAGGCCGACCGCGCCCGTGCCGACGATCGCGAGATGACGCGCGTCGCGCGGCGCGAGGCAGTCGACCGCGAGCGCCGTCGTGCCGGCCGTGCGCTCGACGGTCAAGAGCCCCGCGTCGCACCACATCAGCGGCTGGCCGGTCTGCATCGACATCAGCGCGGTCCATGCGGTGACGATCGGTCTCCCGTCGGGCTTGCCGCCCGTCACGATGTACGGCGACAGCTTCGCGCCGAATACCTGCGCATCGGCGAGCGCGCCGAGATACGTGATGAAGTCGCCGGCCTGATCGGGAAACAGCGTGAGCGTCTGCGGCGGCTGCACTGCGCGCGCCGCGGCGAGCGACGCGAACATGCGGCGCAGCGTGCCGAGCACGTCGAGCGACGGCAGCGCCGCGCGCACTGCGGCTTCGTCGACGATCAGCGGCGGGGTGGGGACGGTTTGCGTCATCGGACATCTCCGGTTCGGGCTGGACAGAAAGTCTCGAAAGACGGCGTCCGGCAGGGTTCGTGATAGACGAAAAGTCTAATATAGACAAACAAAATCGGGAGAATTTTTCTTTTCGAGACGCTGCGTCATTGCTGGATTCATGGAAAACACCATGGAATCAAAGGCGTTGGAAGCAGGCTACGAAATTTCGACGTCGAGAAATTGGCGCGACATTCTCGTATCCCCTATAGTCTATAGTAGACTTTAAGTCTATATTTCGCATGTGGGATCCGACACGCCGCCAGGCGGCTGCGTGCCTCGGATGCCGCGCTGGCGCCCGGTCGAGGGCGTCGCACGACCGATCTCCAGCCTCAATCCAGAACAGAAGGACCGTCATGAACCGGAAACTTTCCCTCTGCGCCGCTGCGGCGCTCGCGTGCGCGGCCGTCACGGCCCATGCGGAACAGGCCACGCTGCGCTTCGGGATCGAAGCTGCCTATCCGCCGTTCGAGAGCAAGACGCCGGCCGGTCAGTTGCAGGGTTTCGACGTCGACATCGGCAACGCGGTGTGCGCGAAGCTGAACATGAAATGCGTGTGGGTCGAGAATGCGTTCGACGGGCTGATCCCGGCGCTGCAGGCGCGCAAGTTCGACGCGATCAACTCGGCGATGAACATCACCGCGAAGCGCAAGCAAAGCATCGACTTCACACCGGCGATCTACGTGGTGCCGATCGTGATGGTGGCGAAGCACGGTTCGCCGCTGAAGCCCGACGTCGCGAGCCTGCGCGGCAAGCACGTCGGCGTGCTGCAGGGCTCGTCGCAGGAGGATTTCCTGAAGGCGCACTGGGCCGATGCGGGCGTGGCCGTCGTGTCGTACCCGGATCAGGATCAGATCTACGCCGATCTCGTCGCGGGGCGTCTCGATGCGGCCGTGCAGGAAGCGCAAACCGCGCAGGACGGGTTCCTCGACAAGCCGGCCGGTCGCGACTACCGGATCGTCGGCGAGCCGTTGAAGGATCCGGCGACGCTCGGCGAAGGCACCGGCTTCGGGATGCGCAAGAACGACAAGGCGCTGCAGGCGAAGATCGTCGGCGCGCTCGACGCGCTGAAGCAGGACGGCACGCTGAGCGCGCTGTCGCGGAAGTATTTCAAGCGCGACATCATCGCGAAGTAAGCGCCGCCGCGCGCCGGCCGCGGGGCTGGCGCACGGCGCCTCCCATCTCGACGCAGTGCGGGGAACCATGGATTTCGACGTCATCGTTCTGGGGGCCGGCATCGTTGGCGTGTCGTCGGCGTTGCATCTGCAGGATCGCGGCCTGCGCGTCGCGCTCGTCGACCGGCGCGCGCCCGGCGAGGAAACCAGCCACGGCAATGCGGGGCTGATCGAGCGCTCGTCGGTCGTGCCGTATGCGTTTCCGCGCCGGCTCGGCACGCTGCTGCGCTACGCGCGCAACCGTTCGGTCGATCTCTATTGGGACTACAAGGCGCTGCCCGAGTACGCCGGCTGGCTCGCGCGCTTCTGGCGCGAATCGTCGCCGCAGCGGCTCGCGGCCGCCGCGCGCGACCTGCTGCCGCTCGTCGCGGCGAGCGTCGTCGAGCACGATGCGCTGCTCGCGCGCACCGACGCGCAGCCGCTCGTGCACGACGGCGGATGGATCGAGGCGTTTCGTTCGCCCGCGCTGTTCGACGCGGAAGCGCGCGCCCAGCAGCGCGTGGCCGACGCGCACGGGCTGCGGATGACCGTGCTCGACGCGCGTGCGTTGCGCGCGCGCGAGCCCGGTATCGGCGACGCCTTCTGCGGCGCCTTTCACTGGCAGGACCCGAAGACGGTGTCGAGCCCGGGCGGGCTGACCAAGGCCTATGCGCGGTTGTTCGAGCGCGACGGCGGCACGTTCGTGCGCGGCGACGCGACGACGCTCGCGCAGGTGGATGACGGCTGGCAGGTCGGGTCCGAGCACGGGCCGATCTCGGCGCGCTCGGCCGTGGTCGCGCTCGGGCCGTGGTCGGATCGGGTGTTCGCGCCGCTCGGCTACCGGATTCCGCTGCGCGCGAAGCGCGGCTATCACATGCATTACCTGCCGACCCGCACGCTGCTGAACGTGCCCGTGTGCGATACCGAGGAGGGCTTCGTCGTCGCGCCGATGGAGGGCGGCCGCCTGCGGCTCACGACCGGCGTCGAGATCGCGCCGCGCGACGCGCCGCCGACCGGCGTGCAACTCTCACGCGCCGAACCGCTGGCGCGCGACGCGTTCGGCATCGGCGAGCGGCTCGATCCGGAGCCCTGGCTCGGGATGCGGCCGTGCACGCCCGACATGCGTCCGGTGATCGGGCCCGCGCCGCGCCACCGCCATTTGTGGTTCGCGTTCGGCCACTGCCATCATGGGCTCACGCTCGGGCCCGCGACCGGTCGTCTGCTCGCCGAAATGATGACGGGCGCGCCGACCTATATCGATCCCCGTCCGTACCGGCCCGCACGCTTCGGTTGAACCCGCGGTGCGCAGATGCGGATTCGGCCACCGGCATGCGCCGGTGGCAACGCGTGTCGTTCACAGTTTTTCATTTTGCCGTCCGGATTGTCGAAATCCACGCAATCGGAAATGATCTGCGTAATCGATAGGAAAGAAAATCGCGCGATAAAAGAAAATCAGCAAATTCGCGATTTATCAATGCATTTTCATATTGCTGAAATGCGTAATGGGCAGCCAGTTCCGACGGTATAGGCTCCATCGCGGCCGCGCGTTCAGGCGTTACGCGGAATGTACCGGAACACGTTACCGTAGGGCTCGCAAACGTTACGTTACATCCGCGCTCCGGAGGCCTTTTCATCAGACGATTGAGTCTCTGCAACCCACCAATTTCACCTGAAATCGATTTAAAAATCATTATTGCCGATAAGTAGGCAGACGAAACGGCCGATTTTTGGAATTGGCACGCTTCGTGCAATCCGTCCCCATGCTTTGTCAACGTAGTGCCAACCGAGATGGGGAAAAAACAAAGATGGGACAGAACTTCAAATTAACGGGTGTGGCGCTGTCGGTCGCGACGGTGTTCGGCGTACTGGCTTCGGGTTCCGCGATGGCGGGAGCCCTCGATGCGCTGCCAATCCCGCAAGTGATCGTCAATCCGCCGACGAACAGCGTGTCGGTCGGGCTGGCCGCGACGGGCACGTCGCCGCTGGGCTCGGTGACCCTGACGGCGGGCGGGTCCGGCGCGATCCAGACGTCGCTGGGGGAGCCGGGGCAAGTATTGTCGGGCGCCGTGGGGGCGGTGACGGGCGCACTCGGCGGTGGCGGCGGCACGGTGCAGCCGCTCGCGCCGGTACAGGGCGTGGTGAATCAGGTGACGGGCGCGCTCGGCGGCGGCAACCCGGCGGGGGCGTTGACTGGTGCGCTGAATGCGGCGACGGGGACGCTGAGCAATACGGCTGGCACGGTGACGGGCGCACTGGGTAATGTCGGTGGCGGCGCGAATCCGCTGGCGCCGGTTCAGGGCGTGGTGAATCAAGTGACGGGTGCCTTGAGCGGCGGCAACCCGGCCGGTGCGTTGACCGGTGCGCTGAACACGGCAACCGGCACGCTGAGCAATGCGCTCGGTACGGCAACGGGCGCACTGGGTGGGATCGGCGGTGGTTCGAACCCGCTGGCGCCGGTTCAAGGTGTGGTGAATCAGGTAACGGGCGCGCTCGGTGGTGGCAATCCGGCAGGTGCGCTGACCGGCGCCATCGGCACGGTGACGGGTGCACTGGGCGGGATCGGCGGTGGTTCGAACCCGCTGGCGCCGGTTCAAGGTGTGGTGAATCAGGTAACGGGCGCGCTCGGTGGTGGCAATCCGGCAGGTGCGCTGACCGGCGCCATCGGCACGGTGACGGGTGCGCTGGGCGGGATCGGCGGCGGTGCGAATCCGCTGGCGCCGGTTCAGGGCGTGGTGAATCAAGTGACGGGCGCGTTGAGCGGCGGCAACCCGGCGGGTGCGTTGACCGGTGCGCTGAACACGGCAACCGGCACGCTGAGCAATGCGCTCGGTACGGCAACGGGCGCACTGGGTGGGATCGGCGGTGGTTCGAACCCGCTGGCGCCGGTTCAAGGTGTGGTGAATCAGGTAACGGGCGCGCTCGGTGGTGGCAATCCGGCAGGTGCGCTGACCGGCGCCATCGGCACGGTGACGGGTGCACTGGGCGGGATCGGCGGTGGTTCGAACCCGCTGGCGCCGGTTCAAGGTGTGGTGAATCAGGTAACGGGCGCGCTCGGTGGTGGCAATCCGGCAGGTGCGCTGACCGGCGCCATCGGCACGGTGACGGGTGCGCTGGGCGGGATCGGCGGCGGTGCGAATCCGCTGGCGCCGGTTCAGGGCGTGGTGAATCAAGTGACGGGCGCGTTGAGCGGCGGCAACCCGGCCGGCGCACTGACCGGTGTCGTTGGCACGGTCACGGGGGCACTGGGCAACCTTGGCAGCGGCTCGAATCCGCTCGCGCCGGTGCAGGGCGTGGTGAACGGTGTTACCGGCGCGCTTGGTGGCGCCAACCCGGCAGGCGCATTGACGGGCGCGCTGGGCACGGTGACGGGCGCACTGGGCGGCGTTGGCGGTGGCAACCCGGCGGGCGCTCTGACCGGCGCGCTGGGCACGGTAACGGGCGCCTTGGGCGGCGTCGGCGGTGGCAACCCCGCAGGCGCATTGACCGGCGCACTCGGCACGGTAACGGGCGCCTTGGGCGGCGTTGGCGGTGGCAACCTGGCGGGCGCTCTGACCGGCGCGCTGGGCACGGTAACGGGCGCCTTGGGCGGCGTCGGCGGTGGCAACCCCGCAGGCGCATTGACCGGCGCACTCGGCACGGTAACGGGCGCCTTGGGCGGCGTTGGCGGTGGCAACCCGGCGGGCGCACTGACCGGCGCACTCGGCACGGTAACGGGCGCCTTGGGCGGCGTCGGCGGTGGCAACCCCGCAGGCGCATTGACCGGCGCACTCGGCACGGTAACGGGTGCACTGGGCGGCGTTGGCGGCGGCAATCCCGCAGGCGCATTGACCGGCGCGCTGGGCACGGTGACGGGTGCACTGGGCGGCATCGGCGGCGGTAATCCCGCAGGCGCTCTGACCGGCGCACTCGGCACGGTAACCGGCGCCCTGGGCAACCTCGGCGGTGGCGCGAATCCGATCACCCCGATCCAGAACGTCGTGAACCAGGTCACGGGCACGCTCGGCAGCGGCAACCCGGCCGGCGCACTGAGCAACGCGGTCAACACGATCACGGGCACGCTCGGCAACGTCGGTGGCGCAGGCGGCCCGCTCGCGCCGGTGCAAGGCGCCGTCACGCAACTCGCCGGTACGCTCGGCAACGGCGATCCCGCCGGTGCGCTGACGAACGCGCTGAACTCGGTGACGGGCGCGCTCAGCGGCGCGAACCCGCTGGCGCCGGTGCAGGGCGTCGTGAACCAGGTCGTCGGCACGCTGTCGGGTGCTGGCGGCGGCAGCCCGATCACGCCGATCACGAACCTCGTCAGCGGTCTGCAGAACGCCCTGCCGGGCGGCAATCCGGCCGGCGCGCTGACCGGCGCACTCGGCTCGGTGACGGGCGCGCTCGGCAATCTCGGCGGGACGAACCCGCTGGCGCCGGTGCAAGGCGTCGTGAACCAGGTGGTCGGTACGCTCGGCGGCAGCAACGCGGCCGGCACGCTGAGCAACGCGGTCGGGACGGCCACGGGCGCCCTCGGCAACGCGGTCGGCTCGGTGGCGGGCGCGCTCGGCGCACTCGGTGGCACGAGCCCGCTGGCGCCGGTGCAGGGTGTCGTGAATCAGGTCGTCGGTACGCTCGGCAGCGGCAATCCGGCCGGCGCACTGACGGGCGCGCTGAACTCGGTGACGGGCGCCCTCGGCAACCTGGGCGGTTCCAACCCGCTGGCGCCGGTGCAAGGCGTCGTGAACCAGGTGGTCGGCACGCTGTCCGGCGCCGCCGGCAGCAACCCGATCGCGCCGATCACGAATCTGGTGAGCGGCCTGACCGGCGGAGGCAACCCGGCCGGCGCGCTGACTGGCGCGCTCGGTTCGGTGACGGGCGCACTCGCGTCAGGTCCGGCGGCGCTCGGCCAGGCGGCCGGCGCGCTGTCGGGCGCGGCCGGTTCGACGGCAGCGGCAGGCGGCAGTCTGCTCGGCTCGGGCGCGAATGCGGCCGGCGGCACGGCGGGCGCGGTCGGCTCGCTGCTGACGACGGGTGCCAACTCGACGGCGACGGTCGTCAATGCGGTCGGCACGTCGGCGGGCACGGTGCTCGGCTCCGCGCCGAGCCTGTCGGTGACGCCGCATTCCGGCAACAGCTCGCCGAACAACCCGCTCGCACCGGTGACGACGCTGCTCCAGTCGCTGACCGGCGCACTGCCGAGGTAACCGGCCGAAACCGCACGACGGCGCCGCATCGGCCGTCGTGCGCAACGGTCGCGCAACGCGGCATGACAGCGATGTCATGCCGCGTTGTCATTTCGGGCTTGCCGTTTTCTTTCTTCGCATCAATGATCGCCGCCGCTCGCCGCGTTGCGGCACGGCGTGCCATGGAATAACCGGCCGTCGCCGTCCGTTTACATACCGAGTTCCGGCACGGCCGGCCGGCGGGATAATGATCGCGACGCAGCCGATCGTCCCGTCCGGCGGCAGCCGCCAAGGAGACCGGAATGGAACGCGCCTGCGCGAGTTCGCGATCGATGCATGCGGTGCGCTGGGCGGCCCGACCGACGCATGGAAGGGATGACGCGCGGCGCTCGCAGGGAGCAAGCGATGAAGACGGCGATGACGAAGGGGTTCGGGCTGGCAGCGTTGCTCGCGGGCACGATGCTTGCGCAAGCGGACGGCGACCCGCCCGTGCGCGTGCCGGTCGACGCCGATGGCGTGCAGCGCGTGGCGATCGTCGGCGGCAGCTATTTCTTCCGGCCGGATCACGTGATCGTGCGCGCGCACGTGCCGGTCGAGCTGACCGTGTCGGCCGAGTCCGGCGTGGTGCCGCACAGCTTCGAAATCGACGCGCCGCAGGCCGGCATCGCGGTACGCACCGAGCTCGGCACGACGCCGAGGACGTTTCGTTTCACGCCGCTGCAGCCGGGGCGATTCGCCTACTATTGCACGCACCGGCTGCTGTTTTTCAGAAGCCATCGCGAGCGCGGGATGGAAGGCGTGCTCGATGTCGAGGCGGCGCCGTGATCGCCGCGTTGCTGGCCGCGAGCCTGATAGGAGCGAGCATGACAGCCGATCCCGTGACCGTCGCGCAGGCGCATTTCGACCACGTCCGCTCGTACCGCGCGACGATCCGCTCGTCGGCGCGCGACGGCGAGCACACCGAAATCCGCTACGCATACCTGAAACCGGGCTTCGTCCGGATGGATTTCGTGTCGCCGCATCGCGGCGCGGTGCTCGCGTACGATCCCGGCGACGGCAAGGTGCGGTTGCGCCCGTTCGGCACGCATGCACCGCCCGCGCTGACGCTGTCGCCGTCCAATCCGCTCGTGCGCGATCGCACCGGCCACCGGGTCGACCGCTCGGACGTCGGCGAACTGCTGCGCAACGTCCATGCGCTGCAGCAGGGCGGCGCGACGGTGACCGAAGGCGAGGAGGCCGTCGGCGGCCGGACCGCGCTGCGCGTGCTGGTCACGGGCGCGCCCGCGCACGCGGTCGACGGCGTGCATCGCTACCGGCTGTGGCTCGACGCCGCGGACGGTTTTCCGCTGAAGGTCGTCAGCTACGCGGACGGCGACGACGTGCCGCTCGAAACCGTGACGCTCGACGATGTGGAGATCGACGTCGCGTTTCCCGAACGTTTCTTCGCGCCCTGACGGCGCCGATCCGCGTTCCTGACGCGCATGCCGGAGGCTGCATGGCGGAGTACCGGTTTTCGACGATCTGGCGGGTGGATGCGCCGCTCGCGGCGGTCTGGGACGCGATCTACCAGGTCGATCGCTGGCCCGACTGGTGGAAGGGCGCCGTGCGCACCGTCGAGCTCGAGCATGGCGACGCACGCGGCGTCGGCGCGCTGCACCGGTACACGTGGAAGGGCGCGCTGCCGTACCGGCTGACCTTCGACATGCGCGTGCGGCGCGTCGAGCGGCCGCATGTGCTCGAAGGCCGTGCGAGCGGCGCGATCGAAGGCGACGGACGCTGGTCGTTCGCCGCCGACGGCGCGCGCACCGTCGTGCGCTACGACTGGCACATTCGCACGCACGGCTGGATGAACTGGCTGGAGCCGCTCGCACGGCCGCTGTTCCGATGGAATCACGACGTCGTGATGCGCGAAGGCGCGAAGGGGCTCGCGCGGCGGCTGGGCGCGGCCGTCGAGACGGACGGCCGGACCTTCCGGCCGCTGTCGGGCGGGGACTGTGCCGATGCGTGAGGCGCGCGACGCTTGCTCCGGCGACGCAGGCGCACGAACGTGGCGCGGCGGATGAAATCGGCGCCCACACGGTTTTTTCGCGGCGATGTCGCCGGTCTCAGGAACTCCGGGCTTACCCGGTGTCCAATCGGGGCTGGATGAGGTTGGTGAATCGCATGGGGCTGTCCATCGGGACGGCTGCCGTATTCAAGTAGCTGTTTTTAAAGGTTTTTTGTTGTGTTTCTGCATTTTTCCCGCCGCCTCGCCGCCCCGAAAATTCCCCCCGGTTTCCCTTCTTGAATTTGTCAAAACCCGTCCATATAATTAGCACTCGCTGCACGAGAGTGCTAACAATTCTCTGCCGGGCGATGAGCCGGGCAGTTTCCCTAAGCGTTCTTCAATCTCAGTCAAGAGAGGAGTGAATATGAACCTTCGTCCTTTGCACGATCGCGTGATCGTCAAGCGCCTGGATCAGGAAACCAAGACCGCCTCGGGCATCGTGATCCCCGACGCCGCTGCTGAAAAGCCGGATCAGGGCGAAGTCCTGGCCATCGGCCCGGGCAAGCGCGACGACAAGGGCGCGCCGATCGCACTCGACGTGAAGGTCGGCGATCGTGTCCTGTTCGGCAAGTACGCAGGCCAGACCGTGAAGGTCGACGGCCAGGAACTGCTGGTCATGCGCGAAGAAGACATCATGGCCGTTGTCAACGCCAAGTAAGCGTCCTCCGACGGTACATATTCCCAAGAATTCAAGGAGTTAAAGATGGCAGCTAAAGACGTCGTATTCGGCGATTCCGCCCGTTCGAAGATGGTCGAAGGCGTGAACATTCTCGCCAACGCAGTCAAGGTCACGCTGGGTCCGAAGGGCCGCAACGTCGTGCTCGAGCGCAGCTTCGGCGGCCCGACGGTCACCAAGGACGGTGTGTCGGTCGCGAAGGAAATCGAGCTGAAGGACAAGCTCCAGAACATGGGCGCGCAAATGGTCAAGGAAGTCGCTTCCAAGACCAGCGACAACGCAGGCGACGGCACGACGACGGCAACCGTCCTCGCGCAATCGATCGTTCGCGAAGGCATGAAGTACGTCGCATCGGGCATGAACCCGATGGACCTGAAGCGCGGCATCGACAAGGCAGTCGCAGCGGCTGTCGAAGAGCTGAAGAAGATCAGCAAGCCGTGCACGACCAACAAGGAAATCGCACAGGTCGGCTCGATCTCGGCGAACAGCGATTCGTCGATCGGCGATCGCATCGCTGAAGCAATGGACAAGGTCGGCAAGGAAGGCGTCATCACCGTCGAAGACGGCAAGTCGCTGGCCGACGAGCTGGACGTCGTCGAAGGCATGCAATTCGACCGCGGCTACCTGTCGCCGTACTTCATCAACAACCCGGACAAGCAAGTCGCCGTCCTCGACAATCCGTTCGTGCTGCTGCACGACAAGAAGGTGTCGAACATTCGTGACCTGCTGCCGGTGCTCGAGCAAGTCGCGAAGGCAGGCCGTCCGCTGCTGATCATCGCAGAAGACGTCGAAGGCGAAGCGCTCGCCACGCTGGTCGTCAACAACATCCGCGGCATCCTGAAGACCGTTGCGGTCAAGGCGCCGGGCTTCGGCGATCGTCGCAAGGCGATGCTGGAAGACATCGCGATCCTGACCGGCGGCCAGGTCATCGCGGAAGAAACCGGCCTGACGCTCGAGAAGGCAACGCTGGCAGAACTGGGCCAGGCGAAGCGCATCGAAGTGGGCAAGGAAAACACGACGATCATCGACGGCGCAGGCGAAGCGGCGAACATCGAAGCACGCGTGAAGCAAGTGCGCGCGCAAATCGAAGAAGCGACGTCGGACTACGACCGTGAAAAGCTGCAAGAGCGCGTGGCCAAGCTGGCGGGCGGCGTTGCAGTGATCAAGGTCGGTGCTGCGACCGAAGTCGAAATGAAGGAAAAGAAGGCACGTGTCGAAGACGCACTGCACGCAACCCGCGCAGCTGTGGAAGAAGGCATCGTGGCAGGCGGCGGCGTCGCGCTGATCCGCGCACGCACCGCGATCGCAGGCCTGACCGGCGCGAACGCCGACCAGAACGCCGGCATCAAGATCGTGCTGCGCGCGATGGAAGAGCCGCTGCGCCAGATCGTCACGAACGGCGGCGAAGAAGCCAGCGTCGTGGTGGCGGCGGTTGCTGCAGGCAAGGGCAACTACGGCTACAACGCAGCAACGGGCGAGTACGTCGACATGGTCGAAGCCGGCGTCGTCGACCCGACCAAGGTCACGCGCACTGCACTGCAGAACGCAGCGTCGGTTGCAGGCCTGCTGCTGACGACGGATGCAGCTGTCGCAGAACTGCCGAAGGAAGACGCACCGATGCCGGGCGGCATGCCGGGCGGCATGGGCGGCATGGGCATGGACATGTAATCGACTTCGGTCGATGGTGTCCGGAACGCGCAGCGATGCGCGTTCCAGCCAAAAGAAAAGACCCGCAGCGATGCGGGTCTTTTTTTATGCGCGCGTAATTTTCGATGCGTGCGCGAGGCGGCCGGATCTGTCACGCACCAGGCGCGGCGCGGCGTGCGGCGGCGGGACCTGCCTGCCGCGTCGCGACTCAATGCCGGTGCGACGTCCTCGGCGCCGGGTCGGCCTTCACGGCCGGCGGTGTGTCCGAATCGTCGTTGCTGCGCGCCCAGAAGAACCGGTCGGGCAGGTATGCGCCCATACCGGGCCGGAACGCGTCGCGCACGGCCTGGTACAGGTATTCCTGCGCCTCGCGCACGGCCTCCGGCGGCTCCTGCCCGTTCGCGAGCAGCGCCGCGATAGCTGCGCCGAGCGTATCGGTGATGCCCATCAGCCGGTGCGGCGAGCGATCCCACATGTCTTCGCGAAGCTGGCCTTCTTCGCCGTACAGCGTATTGACGAGCCGGTGCGAGCCCGTTTCCGACGACAGGATGTATTCGCAACCTTGCGACAGCAGGTGCGACACGGCCGCATCGAGGTTCGGTGCCTCGGCATCGCCGTCCGGCTGCGCGAGCGCGATCAGCGTCGCGTGGTCAGCGACGAGCAAGGTGGTTTGCGGCGCCAGCAGGTCGGCGATCGATTCGCGCAGGTCGTCGGCGGCGAGCACGTGTTCGTCGTCGAGCGTGAAGTCCGGCGCGAGCACGAGCGGCACGCCGTCGTAGTCGGCGACGACTTCGGCGATCGCGCTCACGACTTCCGCGCGCGTCGCCGCGCCGATCTTGAACGCGGCAACCGGCATGTCTTCGAGCAGCATGCGCGCCTGCGCGGCGACGACGTCGGGGTCGAGGCCCGTGACTTCATCGCAGGCGGCCGAGTCGCGCACGGTATAGCCGGTCAGGACGGACACGCCGTGACAGCCCATGCTCGCCAGGGTCATCAGATCGGCTTGGAGGCCGGAGCCGCCGGTGGGATCGGACAGGCCGAAGGTGAGGACGATCGGAGGGGCGTTGCTGGACATGTAAAAATGGGGCAAGAGAAAAACGGAAAAGCGACGGAGATGCGGACCGCGAGGCGAGAGGGGCGTTTTCGGCCCTGTGTTGCCCGGCAGGCCGCACTTTCAGCCATTATGCGGTGGAATCCGGCCGGTACGACGGATTTTTTAGCGCAGCGCAACGTAGTCGCCGTCCTCCAGCGCGATTGCTAGGCAGTCCGGCCCCGACACGGTACCATCATGGCTCCCGAATTTACCGACTTTCCCCGACGCGGCTTAAGATGGAATACAAGAGCTGGATGTGCCTGATTTGTGGCTGGATTTACGACGAAGAAGCCGGGCTGCCGGAAGAGGGCATTGCCCCGGGCACGCGCTGGGAAGACGTCCCGATCAACTGGACGTGTCCCGAATGCGGCGCCCGCAAGGAAGACTTCGAGATGGTCCAGATCTGATCGGACCGCTGGCCCACGCACACTCCGCTCAGGCCTCGCACGGATTCGGCGCTCGCGCGCCGCGATTCGCGCGAGCGACTCGACGATGACAGGCGCGCGTGTCCATGACGTCCGATCCGGCGAACGTTCCCCACCCTGACGCATTGCCCAACCCGCGTGGCGGAGCCGTGCGCGCGGCCGAAGCATGGCTGGCGGCGGCTGCCGACGCATTCGAGCGGCGCGACGACGCCGCGGCGCCGCTCGCCGCGGCCGCGGCCGTGCTGGCGGAAGCCGGCTGGCTGCCGGCCGCGCGTTTCGCCGGGCAACTGTCGGCCGCCGTGCCGCTCGTCGGCACCGAGCCGACTTCGGCCGGCTGGCGGGCCGCGCTGCACGATTTTCGTGCGGCCGTCGGGCGTCACAACCTGCGCGAGCTCGCGTGCTCGCCCGTTCTCTTCGAGCATTTCCGTGCGTTGCGTGCGCAAAGCGCCGCCGACCTGCGCGCGAGCGCGCCGCTCGATGCGCTCGCGCTGGTCGGCCGCGCGGTGCCGCCTGCCACGCTGCGCGCGCTGCCCGATGCATTCGCGGCCCGGCTTCGCGCCCGCTATGAGCAGGCGCTGCTGGGCGTGCTGCGTGCCGAACACGGCGCGCCGGGGGCCGCGCTCGACGAACTCGACGCGATGCTGGCCGCGCTCGCCGATGACGCACCGTACGATTTCTGGCGGCTCGCGGCCGCATGCGTGCGCGCGCTGCGCGCAAGCGGCGCGCCCGAGCTGAAGCGCTTTCTCGCGCGAACCAACCTGCTGCTCGGCGAACACGCGCAGGGCCGGCGCGGCGCACCGCCCGAACTGGTGCGCGAGACGGTGGCGCTGCTATGGCGCGATTTCGCGCTGTTCGGCGCCGCGGCCGAGGACGTCGCGCTCGTCGACGTGCTGCACGACTACGGGTTGACGGTCGACTGGCACGTCGCCGGCACGCCCGCATCCGAAGCATTGTGGGAGGCCGATGCGGCGCGGGCCGAGCACGATGCGGTCGCCGCCGCGCCCACTCGCGCGCTCGGCGTCGTGACCGTCAACGCGCACGCCTACGAGGATTTCCTGCAGACCGCCGATGCGTCGATGGCCGACCTGGCGGCCGATCCGGCCACCGCCGACGCGGGTGCCGCGTGGCACGCGTCCGGCGCGGCCTATCGGGTCGGCACGGCCGCGTGCGCGCTGGGGCTCGGCCACGCGGCGCTGCTGGCCGACACGCTTGGCCTGGCGTGGCGCCGTGCGGCGCATGGCGTGCCGCTCGCCGACGGCGGCCTCGATGCGCACCGCCACGCGTCCGACATGCTGCGTGCGGCGCTCCTGAAGATCGCGGCCGGCGTCGCGCCGCCGGACCTCACGGCGGCGTCCGAAGCGCTCGGCGCCGCGCTCGGCCGGACCTGACGAACAAGGGGACGGACACACGGCGGCGGCCCTTGTCGCATGGGCCTGCAACACGCTGCCGACAGCGCCCGCGCGCGTGTTAGAGTGCCGTGTGATCCGCGCGCGCCGTTGCCAGCGCGGCGCGGCGTTGCTTGTTGATCGCGGCCCGGTCAGGTCGCGGCGTCTTTGCTAAAATTCAAACCATGTCAAAGCCTTCCGATCGCATCAATCTCACCAACCAGTTCCTGATCGCCATGCCCAACATGGCCGATCCGACGTTCTCGGGGACGGTGGTCTATCTTTGCGATCACAGCGAGCGCGGTGCGCTCGGCCTCGTCATCAATCGTCCTACCGACATCGACCTCGAATCGCTGTTCAACCGCATCGACCTGAAGCTCGACATCGAGCCGCTGCTGCACATTCCCGTGTACTTCGGCGGCCCGGTCCAGACCGAGCGCGGCTTCGTGCTGCACGAGCCGGTCGAGGGCGCGAGCTACAACTCGTCGATGTCCGTCGACGGCGGGCTCGAGATGACGACGTCGAAGGACGTGCTCGAGGCGGTCGCGACGGGCACCGGCCCGAAACGCTTCCTGCTGACGCTCGGTCATGCAGGCTGGGGTGCCGGGCAGCTCGAGGAAGAAATTTCCCGCAACGGCTGGCTGACGGTCGCCGCCGACCCGCGCATCGTGTTCGATACGCCGGCCGAAGAGCGCTTCGAAGCCGCCCTCGGCCTGCTCGGCGTCAGCTCGTCGATGCTGTCCGGCGAGGCAGGGCACGCATGAGCGGCGCGAGCGCGCGCGATGCGACGCTCCTGGCGTTCGACTACGGCGAGAAACGGATCGGCGTCGCGATCGGCAACGGGCTGACGCGCTCCGCCCGTGCGCTCGTCGTGATCCAGAACCTGAACCGCGAACACCGCTTCAAGGCGGTTGGCGACCTGCTGGCCGAATGGCGGCCGGATGCGCTCGTCGTGGGCTTGCCGATGCATCCGGACGGCACGCCGCACGATATGACGCAGCAGGCGAAGCGCTTCGGCAACCAGTTGAACGGCCGCTTCGGGCTACCCGTCACGTGGATCGACGAGCGCTATTCGTCGGTCGAGGCCGAGGCCGGGCTGCGCGAGCGCGACGTGCGCGGTCGCGCACGCACCGACATGCTCGATGCCGAAGCCGCGCGCGTCATCCTTCAACAGTATTTCGATCAATTGTCCGACCATGAGCACCATTGACGCCGAGGCGCTTTACCGCGTCCTGCTCGACCAGATCCGCGCCGCGTACGGCACGGCGTTCGCCGAACCGGGCGGCCCGCGGCTCGCCGGCATTCATAGCGGCGGCGCGTGGCTCGCCGAGCGCCTCGCGAGCGATCTCGGCGCACCGGCGTTCGGCGTCGTCAACGTCGCGCTGCACCGCGACGACTACGCGAAGAAGGGGCTGCACAGCCAGGCCAGCCCGACGTCGCTGCCGTTCGACGTCGACGGCGCGCGCATCGTGCTCGTCGACGACGTGCTGTACACCGGGCGCACCGTGCGCGCGGCGCTCAACGAGCTGTTCGACTACGGCCGTCCGGCCGCGGTCGAGCTCGCGGTGCTCGCCGATCGCGGCGGCCGCGAGTTGCCGGTCGCCGCGCGCTTCGCAGGCGGCACGCTCGACGTGCCGGCCGACGCGACGCTCGTGCTCGCGCGCGACGATACGCGGTTCACGCTGCACGCCGAGTCGCACGGCACCTGAACGACACGCGAACCGTATCCCGGGCCGCTGGTTTGCACCGCGGCCCGTTTGCATAGTTGGAATCACGCACACCATGACCACCGACACCACTGGCCGCACCGGCAATCCCGCGGCGGCCGCGAGCCCCGACCGGTTTCGCTACGGGTTCCTGAAGGGCAACCCGCAGCTCACGAAAAACGGCGAGCTGAAGCACCTGCTGTCGATCGAGGGCCTGCCGCGCTCGATCGTCAATCACATCCTCGATACGGCCGAGCAGTTCGTCAGCGTGACGGACCGCGAAGTGAAGAAGGTGCCGCTCCTGCGCGGCAAGTCCGTGTTCAACCTGTTCTTCGAGAACTCGACGCGCACGCGCACGACCTTCGAGATCGCCGCGACGCGCCTGTCGGCCGACGTGCTGAACCTGAACATCAATGCGTCGTCGACCAGCAAGGGCGAATCGCTGCTCGACACGATCAACAACCTGTCGGCGATGCATGCCGACCTGTTCGTCGTGCGCCACGCGTCGAGCGGCGCGCCGTACCTGATCGCCGAGCACTGCGCGCCGCACGTGCACGTGATCAACGCCGGCGACGGCCGCCACGCGCACCCGACGCAGGGCCTGCTCGACATGTACACGATCCGTCACTACAAGCGCGACTTCACGAAGCTGCGCGTGGCGATCGTCGGCGACATCCTGCATTCGCGCGTCGCGCGCTCCGACATCCACGCGCTCACCACGCTCGGCGTGCCGGAAGTGCGTGCGATCGGCCCGCGCACGCTGCTGCCGGGCGGGCTCGAGCAGATGGGCGTGAAGGTGTTCCACAACCTCGACGAGGGGCTGAAGGGCGTCGACGTGATCATCATGCTGCGCCTGCAGAACGAACGGATGAGCGGCGCGCTGCTGCCGTCCGCGCAGGAGTACTTCAAGACGTGGGGCCTGACGCCCGAGCGCCTCGCGCTCGCCGCGCCCGACGCGATCGTGATGCATCCGGGCCCGATGAACCGCGGCGTCGAGATCGATTCGCAGGTCGCCGACGGTCCGCAGTCGGTGATCCTCAACCAGGTCACGTTCGGCATCGCCGTGCGGATGGCGGTGATGGGCATCGTCGCCGGCAACAGCGACTGAGCCCGCTTTCGCGCATCCCGATCCAGGCATTCAACGCAATCAACGCATTCACAGACAGCGCATGAAGATTCATATCAAAGGCGGCACGCTGATCGACCCGGTCGCCGACACCGAAGGGCAGGCCGACGTATTCGTCGCGGACGGCAAGATCGCCGCGCTTGGCAGCGCGCCGGCCGGTTTCAACGCGGACAGGACGATCGACGCGTCGGGCCTGATCGTCGCGCCCGGCCTCGTCGACCTGTGCGCGCGGCTGCGCGAGCCCGGCTACGAGCACAAGGCGACGCTCGCGTCCGAGATGGCCGCGGCCGTCGCGGGCGGCGTCACGACGCTCGTGTGCCCGCCGGACACCGATCCCGTGCTCGACGAGCCGGGCCTCGTGGAAATGCTCAAGTTCCGCGCGCGCAACCTGCGGCAGGCGAACGTGCATCCGCTCGGCGCGCTGACGGTCGGCCTCAAGGGCGAGGTGATCACCGAGATGGTCGCGCTGACCGAATCCGGCTGCGTCGGCTTCACGCACGCCAACGTGCCGGTGCGCGACACGCAGGTGCTGCTGCGCGCGCTGCAATACGCGAGCACCTACGGTTACACGACGTGGCTGCGTCCGCTCGACGCGTTCATCGGCCGCGGCGGTGTGGCCGCGAGCGGCGCGCTCGCGTCGCGGCTCGGGCTCTCCGGCGTGCCGGTCGCGGCCGAGACGATCGCACTGCACACCATTTTCGAACTGATGCGCGTGACGGGCGCGCGCGTGCACCTCGCGCGGCTGTCGTCGGCGGCCGGCCTCGCGCTCGTGCGTGCGGCGAAGGCGGAAGGACTGCCCGTGACCTGCGACGTCGGCGCGAACCACGTTCACCTGATCGACGTCGACATCGGTTACTTCGATTCGCAGTTCCGGCTCGACCCGCCGCTGCGCGGCGAGCGCGACCGCGAAGCGATCCGCGTGGCGCTCGCCGACGGCACGATCGACGCGATCTGCTCGGATCACACGCCGGTCGACGACGACGAGAAGCTGCTGCCGTTCGGCGAAGCGACGCCGGGCGCGACCGGGCTCGAGCTGCTGCTGTCGCTGACGCTGAAGTGGGCGGACGAGACGCGCACGCCGCTCGCGCAGGCGCTGCGCCGCATCACCTCCGCGCCGGCCGACGTGCTGCAGCTGCCGGCGGGCCGCCTCGCCGAAGGCGGCGCGGCCGACCTGTGCGTGTTCGATCCGCGCGCGCACTGGCGCGTCGAGCCGCGTGCGCTGAAGAGCCAGGGCCACAACTCGCCGTTCCTCGGCTACGAACTGCCGGCCACCGTGCGCACGACGCTCGTCGCCGGGCAGATCGCGTTCGAGCGCCACTGAACCCCGTCGGACCTTCGCCATGACCGCCATTCGCAAGCTGCGTCTCGTCTTTCACCTGTTGCGCGGCATGGCGATCGTCGCGCTGCGCTTTTCGCACGTCACGCCCGCGCACCGCGCCGAGCTGATACGCCGCTGGTCGCTCAAGATGCTGCGGATCTGCGGGATGCGCCTCGTCGTCCACAACGACGGCGCGCGGCTCGATGCGAGCGCGCTCGTCGTGGGCAATCACGTCTCGTGGCTGGACATCTATGCGGTCAACGCGTGGCGGCCGACGCCGTTCGTGTCGAAGGCCGAGGTGCGGCAGTGGCCGATCGTCGGCTGGCTCGCCGAGAAGCTCGACACCGTGTTCCTGCAGCGCGAGAAGCGTACCGAGGCGATGCGGATCATGCACGAGATGGCCGAGCGCCTGCGCAACGGCGGCGTGATGTGCGTGTTTCCGGAAGGGACGACGTCCGACGGCCAGGATCTGCTGCCGTTCCATGCGAACCTGTTCCAGGCCGCGGTATCGGCCGGCTGCGCGGTGCAGCCGATTTGCCTGATGTACGAGGACGCGCACGGGCGGCAGTCGGTCGCGCCGGCGTACACGGGCGACCTGTCGCTCGGCAAGTCGCTCGACATGGTGCTGCGCGGCGGCCCGCTCGTCGCGCATCTGTATGTGTGCGAACCGATCGCGCCGGGCGGCGACCGCCGCGCGACGTCCGCGGCGGCGCGCGACGCGATCGCCGCCGCACTGGTGACACTGCAGGAGAAGGTCGGCAAGCCGACGGCGGAGTCGCTTGCCGAGCTGCAGAAGCATGCGTATCCGGCGACCGAGCTCGGCGCCGATGCTGCGGGCGACGCGACGCCCGACGCGCCCGTGCCGGGGCGCGAGGGCTGACGCGCGACCGCGGCGCGTGAATCAGCGTGCCGTCACTCGCCGCCCGGCGAGCGGCACGCTTCGCACTGCACCTGCGTGACCGTGCGCTGCGCCGGATCGGCCGCGAGTCGCACGGCCGACAACTGGTTTCCCCATACGCAACCCGAATCGAGCGCGACGACGTTGTCGCGCAGCATCAGGCCGAGCGCGGCCCAGTGCCCGAACACGACCGTCACGTCCTCGGTGCGGCGCCCCGGCGCGTCGAACCACGGCAGGTAGCCGGGCGGCGCGCTGTCGGGGCCGCCGTTCGCCTTGAACTCCATCGCGCCGTCGGGTGTGCAGAAGCGCAGGCGCGTGAACGCATTGAATGCGACGCGCATCCGGTCGCGTTTCTTCAGGTTCGGACTCCACTGGTTCGGCTCGTTGCCGTACAGCCCTTGCAACGTGTCGCGCCAGTCGGGGGCACGCAGCGCGTGCTGCAGTTCGTCGGCGAGTTCGAGGGCAAGCGTGGTGTCCCATTGCGGCAGCACGCCGGCGTGCACGAGCAGTTTTCCGTCGTCGACATGCACGAACGGACGGTGGCGGACCCAGTCGAGCAGCGCGTCGGCGTCGGGCGCGTCGAGGATCTCGCCGATGGTGTCGCCGGGGCGCTCGGTGCGAATGCCGGCCGAGACGGCGAGCAAATGAAGGTCGTGGTTGCCGAGAACGACGGTCGCGCGCGGGCCGAGATCGACAATGGCGCGCAAGGCGGCGAGCGAGCCAGGGCCGCGGTTGACGACGTCGCCGGCGATCCAGAGCGGCGTGTCGGCGGGGACTGAAAGCTTGGCCAGCAGCGACTGGAAAGCGGAATGACAGCCTTGGATGTCGCCGATGGCGATGGGGGAGAGGGTCATGGGGCGGCGGATTTTGCGAGTATCGAGAACGCGGGGAAAATTATCCAGTCAATGCGGCGCCGTGCAATTTCTGTTCCGCAACAGGGCGGTAATCTGGCAATAAATTTCGCGCCTGGAAAGGGTTCGAAGCGCTGTATCAAGTTGTTAGCGGCATGGCTTTTGCAGGGGGCGACTCCCTATAATTGTCGCTTTCCCCAACAAAATTAGCATTTCATGACTTTGGAGGCCATGTCGACCGGTTAAAATTCCCGGTCTGACGTGGCGGCCATCGCCAAGTGCTTCGAATTTTGACGCGGCGACCGCCTGATGGCGCTCGCCGCGCATTACTACAGAGGGAGTCTCATGATTCTGGTTACGGGCGGCGCAGGGTTTATCGGTGCCAACTTTGTACTCGATTGGCTACGCGAATCCGACGAAGCGGTGCTCAACGTCGACAAGCTGACCTATGCGGGCAACCTCCGTACACTGCAATCGCTGGACGGCAACCCGAAGCACGTATTCGCACGCGTCGACATTTGCGATCGTACCGCGCTCGATGCGCTGTTCGCCGAGCACAAGCCGCGCGCGGTGCTGCATTTCGCCGCCGAAAGCCACGTCGATCGCTCGATCCACGGCCCCGCGGACTTCGTGCAGACCAACGTCGTCGGCACGTTTACGCTGCTCGAGGCGACCCGCCAGTACTGGAACGGCCTGAACGACGCCGACAAGGCCGCGTTCCGCTTCCTGCACGTGTCGACCGACGAGGTGTTCGGTTCGCTGTCGGCCACCGATCCGCAATTCTCCGAGACGACGCCGTACGCGCCAAACAGCCCGTATTCGGCGACGAAGGCGGGATCCGACCACTTGGTACGCGCATACCATCATACGTACGGTCTGCCGGTACTGACGACGAACTGTTCGAACAACTACGGCCCGTACCAGTTCCCCGAGAAATTGATCCCGTTGATGATCGCGAATGCGCTCGCGGGCAAGCCGCTGCCGGTGTATGGCGACGGCCAGAACGTGCGCGACTGGTTGTACGTCGGCGATCACTGCAGCGCGATCCGCGAAGTGCTAGCGCGCGGCGTGCCGGGCGAGACGTACAACGTCGGCGGCTGGAACGAGAAGAAGAACCTCGAAGTCGTGCATACGCTGTGCGACCTGCTCGACAAGGCGCGCCCGAAGGCAGCCGGGTCGTACCGCGACCAGATCACCTATGTGACCGACCGCCCGGGCCATGATCGCCGCTACGCGATCGATGCACGCAAGCTCGAACGCGAGCTCGGCTGGAAGCCGGCGGAAACGTTCGAGACGGGCCTGGCGAAGACGGTCGACTGGTACCTCGACAACCAGGCCTGGGCCGACGAGGTCGCATCGGGCGAGTACCGCAAGTGGGTCGAGACGAACTACGCGAAACGCACCTGAGGAGAGAAGCGATGGCACGTAAAGGCATCATTCTCGCCGGCGGTTCCGGTACCCGGCTGTATCCGATCACGCACGTCGTGTCGAAGCAGCTCCTGCCGGTGTACGACAAGCCGATGATCTACTACCCGCTGTCGACGCTGATGATCGCGGGTATTCGCGATGTGCTGATCATCTCGACGCCGCAGGACACGCCGCGCTTCGAGTCGATGCTCGGCGACGGCAGCCAGTGGGGGATGAACATCCAGTACGCGGTGCAGCCGTCGCCCGACGGCCTCGCGCAGGCGTTCATCATCGGCAAGGAGTTCGTCGGCAACGATCCGTCGGCGCTGATCCTCGGCGACAACATCTTCTACGGGCACGATCTCGCGAAGCAGCTCGAGCGTGCGCATGCGCAGGAAAGCGGCGCGACCGTGTTTGCGTATCACGTGCACGACCCGGAGCGATATGGTGTCGTCGAATTCGACAAGTCGTTCCGCGCGCTGTCGATCGAGGAGAAGCCGGCCAAGCCGCGTTCGAACTACGCGGTGACGGGCCTGTATTTCTACGACAACCGCGTGTGCGACATCGCGGCCGACATCAAGCCGTCGCCCCGCGGCGAGCTGGAAATCACCGACGTCAACTCGCGCTACCTCGATAGCGGCGCGCTGAATGTCGAGATCATGGGGCGCGGCTACGCGTGGCTCGACACCGGCACGCACGATTCGCTGATCGAGGCGGCCAGTTTCATCGCGACGCTGCAGAAGCGACAGGGTCTCGTGGTCGCATGTCCGGAAGAAATCGCGTATCGCCGCAACTGGATCGACGCGGAGCAAGTGTTGAAGCTGGCCCAGCCGCTCGCGAAGAACGCATACGGTCAGTACCTGAAGAACATTCTCACGGATCAAGTCGCATGGCCATCCAAGTAACGGCAACGGCGCTGCCCGAAGTCAAGATCATCGAGCCGAAGGTGTTCGGCGACGCGCGCGGATTCTTCTACGAGAGCTTCAACGGGAAGGAATTCGCCGAGCAGGTCGCGCCCGGCGTCGAATTCGTGCAGGACAACCATTCGCGCTCGTCGAAGGGCGTGCTGCGCGGGCTGCATTATCAGATCCAGCACGCTCAGGGCAAGCTCGTTCGCGTGGTCGAAGGCGAAGTGTTCGACGTGGCCGTCGACATTCGCAAGGGTTCGCCGAACTTCGGCAAGTGGGTGGGCGTGGTGCTGTCGAACGACAACCACCGGCAACTGTGGGTGCCGCCCGGTTTCGCGCACGGTTTCGTCGTGCTGTCGGAGGCCGCGCAGTTCCTCTACAAGACGACCGACTACTGGTTTCCGGAACACGAGCGCAGCATCGTGTGGAACGATCCGGAGATCGGGATCGAATGGCCGATCGACTTCGAGCCGCTGCTGGCGGCGAAGGATGCGGCCGGCAAGCGGTTGAGCGAAGCCGAAGTTTATGCGTGAGGTGGGTGTGACTCCTGAACCGACGATCCTCGTGACGGGTGTGAATGGCCAGGTCGGGTTCGAACTGCTGCGTTCGCTGCAAGGTCTCGGTCGTGTGGTGGCATGCGACCGTTCGATGCTCGACTTGTCCGATCTCGATCGGGTGCGCAGCGTCGTGCGCGAGTTGAAGCCGTCGATCATCGTGAATCCTGCTGCGTACACGGCCGTCGACAAGGCGGAGACGGACGTCGACGCCGCGCGCCGGCTGAATGCCGACGTGCCGCGTGTGTTGGCCGAAGAGGCGGCACGTAACGGCGCGGCACTGGTTCACTACTCGACCGATTATGTGTTCGATGGCGTGAAGCCGGGTGAGTATTGCGAGACCGATCTCCCGGATCCGCAAAACGTCTACGGCCTGACCAAGCTTGAAGGCGAAGCTGCGATCGCCTCGTCCGGATGCCGGCACCTCATTTTGCGCACCAGTTGGGTATATGGTGCGCGTGGACATAATTTTCTGCTGACAATGCTTCGTTTGGGCGCGGAACGCCCCGAATTGAAAGTCGTCGCTGATCAAATGGGCGCACCGACCTGGAGTCTCGCCATCGCGACGGCGACGTCGCACATGATCGCCCAGGCACGCGGTGCTGCGGACGCGGCGGAATGGTGGGATGCCCGTTCCGGAACGTACCATTTGACAGCTGGCGGGGACACGTCGTGGCACGGATTCGCGTCGGCGATTTTCGAGTTGGCGAGCCTTCCGAAGCGGCCGGTCGTATTGCCGATTTCGGCTGCGGACTATCCGACGCCGGCGAAGCGGCCGTCGAACTCTCGGTTGTCCAACGCGAAGTTGGCGCAGGTTTTTGGTGTGGCTCTGCCGCACTGGCGTGAATCCTTGGGTTTTTGCCTGGCTGGTATGCAGAAGACGTGATCGTTTCTGTAGTCTGAGTGGTCGCATGCGCGTGTAGTGCGTTTCGTACCGAAACGGCGGATGCGGCTGATATCCGCGACGTTGTACGTCGACCGAAGCGCGTTGATCGTCAATGCAATACGAGGAACATGTGAGCTTGTTGCCGATTATTCTTTGCGGTGGTGCCGGGTCAAGACTTTGGCCCGTGTCTCGTGAATCGCATCCCAAACCGTTCATTCGACTTGCCGACGGCGAGAGCCTGTTGCAAAAAGCCTTTCTGCGGGCGGCCGGTCTGGCTGGCGTCGATGAAGTGCTCACGGTCACCAACCGTGACCTTTTCTTCAAGACCGAGGACGAGTATCGGGAAGTCAATGTGACCGGATTGGCGACCTCGTTCATCCTCGAGCCGTTTGGCAGAAACACGGCTGCCGCGATCGCCGCAGCGACCTTGTATGCTGCCGCGGCCCAGGGTGAACAGGTCGTGATGCTCGTGCTCGCGGCGGATCATCTGATCAACGACACATCGGCGTTTGCCGACGCAGTCGAGAAGGCGTCGGTGCTGGCCAAGGGCGGGAAGGTCGTGACGTTCGGCATACAGCCCGACAGCCCGGAAACCGCATATGGTTATATCGAGGCGGATGGGACCGACATCGTGCGATTCGTCGAGAAGCCCGATCTCGCCCATGCGCAGCAGTATCTCGAATCCGGGCGGTTCCTATGGAATTCCGGGATGTTTTGTTTTACGGCCGGAACGATGCTGCGAGAGCTCGCCGAGCACTGCCCCGACATCCTCGATTCTGTGAAAACCTGTATCGGTGCGTCACCGTCGTCGACAAGTGCGGGCGGAGGGGCGCAGATTCGTCTCGAGCCGAACAGTTTCGGCGCGGTTCCCGATGTTTCCGTCGATTATGCGGTGATGGAGAAGTGCCGGCAGGGGGCGGTGGTGCCGTGCTCGATTGGCTGGAGTGACGTCGGATCGTGGACGGCGCTGGGTGATCTTGCGACTCCGGACGAATACGGCAATCGCGTGGAAGGCGAAGCCCTGCTCATCGACGTCAGAAACAGTTATCTGCAGAGTTCTGAGCGTTTGATTGGCGCAGTCGGTGTCGAAAACCTGATCGTGATCGACACACCCGACGCGTTGCTGATTGCGACGCGCAGTCGCGCACAGGACGTGAAGCAGATCTATGCGGAGCTCAAGGCGACTGGTCACGAGGCGTACAAGGTACATCGAACGGTGCATCGCCCGTGGGGAACGTACACGGTGCTTGAAGAGGGGCCTCGATTCAAGATCAAGCGCATCGTCGTAAAGTCTGGCGCGAGCCTCAGCCTTCAAATGCATCATCATCGCAGCGAGCACTGGATCGTCGTGTCCGGGATGGCGAAAGTCGTCAATGGTGATGACGCGTTTTTCGTGTCAACCAATGAGTCCACTTACATTCCAGCCGGCCACAAGCACCGGCTGGAGAATCCCGGGGTAGTCGACCTAGTCATGATCGAAGTTCAGAGTGGCGAGTATTTGGGCGAAGACGATATCGTCCGCTTCGAGGATAACTACGGGCGAACATGACGCGATGGGCGGCAGCGGCGTGGCGGATTTTCGCGTTGCCGAAGCGGCCTGGTATCACCGATTGCGGAATGGTCGTGTCAAAGCGCATTGCAGGATGGCGAACGTGGCCATTTCGCACGGTGCTGATACCGTAGGCGTAGCAATCTTATGAGCAATACACAAAATCGATCGCCGAACACCGGAGCGGTTGTCGTTTTCTTTCATCCTGACGCGGCGTGCGTTGCGCGTGCCAATCGGCTGGCCGAGTCGATGCATTGCGTCGTGGTCGACAATACGCCGGAAGTGTTCGATCGCCGCGCTCTCGGGTTGACCGGTTCGATCGAGTACATTTCCAATGGATGGAATGCCGGAATCGCAATGGCGTTCAATCAGGGTGTCGGCGCGTTGATTCAGGCAGGTTGCGATGTCGCATTGCTGTTTGATCAGGACAGCGAGCCGCCCCAGTCCTTGCTAACGGATCTGCCGAAACTGATCGCCCAAGCCCGGGAGTTGGGAAGCCGCGTCGCGCTGATCGGTCCGGCTTATGAGGATCGACGTTTGCGTGGGGTTGCACCGTTTGTACGGTTTGGATGGGGGAGACTCCAGCGGATACCTCCGGTAGGCGACGTGCCAATCGAGGTCGATTTTCTCATCTCATCCGGATCCTGCATCAATCTGGAATGCTGGAAAGACGTCGGCGCAATGGACGAGTCGCTATTCATCGACTTCGTCGATCTCGAATGGTGCATTCGCGCGAAGCAGCGCGGCTATCAGGTCTGGGGGATTCCGTGGTTGCGGATGAGTCACGAGCTGGGAGGCGAGCCTGTTCAGATATTGGGGCGTCGTTATCCCATGCATGGACCGATCCGCCACTATTATCAGTTTCGGAATGTAATCGCATTGATGAAGCGTGCATCGATGCCGTTGAAATGGAAGACGACAGAACTCGTGAAGTTGCCATTTCGGGTCCTGATCTATTGTTTTTTCCCTGATCGGCGAGTTGAGCATCTTGTGATGGTATGGCGCGGCATTCGCGATGGTTTTCGAGGCCGGCTCGGACCTTATTCCGATAGTGCTCGATGAAGGTTTCGCTGGGTCTCGCTAGGCGGTCAGCCAAACTCATTTGAGCAGATGGGCCTCATTGTGGGAGCGGGGATCAGGATGCTCTGCAAAAATCTATCTGGCGTTCATATTCGTGGCTATCCGAACCCTGGCGATGGTCGTCAGGTGACGGCGGGGCGCGTCAACTGAATAATGTTGCGGCTCGCTTTTTTTGCGATGCACCATAAATCAGGTGCGGCGTGGTGATGCGTTGGTAGATGGGTCGGAAGTGCGAGAGGCTCGGCATAATCAGAATCTGACGGATTGGGTTGGAGTTGGTATTAACCCCACTTCCTTTCAAAAATATAATTATATGTAATGTGTTGTAAGCTCGTGGCCCCGGTCTTCAGTCGGAGATATATCGATATTTGCCACGGCCATGGCAACAGAAGCCTACCCAAACCGTCTACCTGAGAGATGAGTATGGAGCCAACGCAAATTGCTCGCGGATATTGCCACGTCTGCGGATCGCAGGCCATCTTTAAGTCATACGAGCCGGTCGACTTCCCTTGCAAGCGCAATTCTTTCCTCTGTCAGTACTGCGGGTCTTCCGCAAGAAACCGGCATCTTGCAAAGTCGATTCTTGATTTGTGGTTGAGTGGTGATCCCCGTGCCTCGCTCCGGAAGTTCGCGAGAAAATTTCGAGGAACGGTCTACATAGCGAGCACGGCAGGCGCTGTCGCTGAATCCCTGACCCCACTTGGGAAACGCCTCGTTTCCAGCGAGTATATCGACGGCATCGCTTCGGGGAAGAGTCATAATGGAGTACTTTGCGAGGATATTCAGGCTACGTCCTTCGACGATTGCTCATTTGATTTGGTTATCACTGAGGACGTTCTGGAACATGTTCCCTGCCCTGAAATGGCATTTGCCGAGATTAGACGCATTTTGAAACCCGGTGGGTATCATGTTTCGACGATACCGGTTAAATGGCATCTTGCTAAAAGTGAACCTCGCGCAGTAATCGAGGGTGGAATGATTCGTCACTTGCAAGAGCCCGAGTTTCATCTTGATCCGACCAGGGTGGAAGGAATATTGGCGTTTACTGACTACGGGCAGGATATTCTCGCGCGCTACTGTAGCATCATCGGTAAGTCGGAGATGTTGGCTGCTCACGGTGATCTCGACATGGAGCGTGCATACGCGATTTATAACAACTGGGTCTTCTTGTCGCAGCGGCAAGGAACGGCATCTCTGCCGGTACTGCCGGTATCTACCTGGACAAGATTCGTAAGTCGATGGTTGTGAAGTTGACCGTACTCAAGCATCCGCTCTGCAACGGCTGAACCGATGGTCTTCCGCGATACTCATCGACCTTGCCGTTCACGTGGCACGCGGTAGAGGGCGGCTTTTGATCTGAAGACGGGCGGAGCGGGGACCGACCGCTCCGTCGAGTCGTGTTCACTTCACGCCGATAGGCCTCGACCTAATCGAGGGTTCCGATGCGCGGAGGATTGGCGAGCGTGAATGGCAATACGTCCACCGCGAGGGAAAGATTCGGGTTGTACGCTGGGTCGCGAATCAGTGCGGTACCCCATCGCTCTTCCATTCGACGCACTTCACCCACAAAGCGCTGATATTTGTCCGCCGCCATGTCGGAACCGCGTGTTGCCGATTCGTAGTGGTACAACTCGGCGAATGGCGTCCAAACGTTTCGGTAACCCGCGTCTCGTACCCGTAAGCAGAAGTCGACGTCATTGAAGGCAACGGCAAAAGCCTCGTCCAAGCCGCCTACTTCGTTATATATCCGCTTGCTGACAAGGAGGCATGCGGCCGTGACCGCAGACATGTCCTGCACGGATACTGCACGGTTGAAGTAGCCGAAATTCCCACGCTTGAGCATGTGGTGCATATGGCCCGCGATACCGCCCAATCCCAGCAGCACGCCGCCATGCTGAAGTGAATTATCCGGGTACCATAGGGCTGCCCCGACTGCACCGATGCCTGGTTGCGACGCGATGCCAACCATTTCGTCGAGCCAGTCAGGCGAGATGACTTCGGTATCGTTGTTCAACAGGCATACAAAACTGCCTGTCGCTGCTGCTGCGGCTATATTGTTCAGCGCAGAAAAATTGAACGGCGAATCGTCGGTGATGATCCTGACGTTCGGGCGAAGCGATATCTCCTGGAAATAGGCGAGGGTAGCCCCGTCCGTGCTGCCATTGTCGACGACGATGATCTCGTAGTTCGGGTATACCGTGCGCTCGACGATGCTTTCGACGCACTGGCGGAGCAACGCGACACCGTCTCGCGTCGGGATGATAATGGATACCTTTGGAGCAGGGGCGGGTATCGCGTACCTCACGCGGAAAACCGGCAAGTCGCCGAAGGGCCGCTCCACGGTTGCGACGATGCCGGAGCGCGCGAGATGACCTTCGATTGCCCGCTGCGCCGCCGTTGACGCATACGGCTTGGCGTGACTCGTTCTTGCGGTGCTATTGGCCGTGATGCGCCAGTGATAGAGCACATGCGGAATATGAACGACGCTGTCATCGCCGGCAATCTCGACGCATCGAAGCGCGAGGTCGTAGTCCTGGCTTCCTTCGAACCCGAGTCGAAAGCCGCCCACTTGTCGCACGAGCGCGGTTTCGATAACTCCGAGATGCGAGAACAGATTCTGCGTACGGAACAACGCAGGATTCCAGTCGCATTTGAAATATGGGGCCGTCCGCTGCCCGCGTTCGTTCAGCTTATCCTCGTCGCTGTAGAACATGCGCGCCCGAGGGTATCGGTTGATGTATTGTGCAACGACAAACAGTGCGTGAGGCGGGAGGATGTCGTCGTGATCTAGCAGTGCGACGAATTCGCCGGTTGCCAGCGAAAGGGCGCTATTGCTCGCTTCGGAGATATGGCCGTTCTCCGTACGAAACATGAGCCGAATTCGTGAATCATGTGCCTGATGGCGTGTCAGGATCTCGCGCGTAGTCTCGCCCGGCGACGCATCATCCGCGATACAAAGTTCCCAGAACGGGTAGACCTGCTCCTGCACGGAACGGATCATTGCTTCGAGATGCGACGGATTGCTGTTGTACGTCGGAACGACGATCGAAATCAGCGGTTGACGTTCGAACGATTGCAGCGCGTTTTCAGCGGCCGCACGTTCCGCGTCGCCGAATCGGTCGAACTTGTTGATCCACTCGTGATAGACCTCGTCGGGCGGGGGGGCGTCGGCGAATCCTCCGCCATCACGCAGACGCCTGGACCGAACAAGGATTCCCTGAAGACCTTCTCGCTTAAGTATGGACGCGTAGTGCCAGAGTGCACTCCACAGGCTACCGCGGACGACCGCTTGGCGCCGGATCGTTGCCGCAACGACGCCAGCCATGCGGATCGCGGACGTCACGTGTCGAAGGGGCGACGTCAGGCGCCATGATAGCGATGCGCGGATGTTTCGCAGTTCATCCTCAAGCCGGATTCGGTCGGCTTCGACATTCGCGCGCAGGATATTTTCCTTGCGCAGGCCAGCGAGTTCGCGTTCCAGTTCGATAATGCGCTGCGCCAATGCGCTGCCCTCGACGTCGTCACGGGAAAGGGCGTCGCGATTTGTCGAATCCTGTGGGGCGCGGTGTTGGCCAGAAGTCATATGAGTAAGTCAGGGCCAGGTCGGTGTGGGTTGATCGGATTCTCAAACGGACTGACGCGTTTTACGCAGTTTCGCGAACAAAGAGCTCGATGCGATTCATTGGGATTCCGACGAGTCCGGTTGCGACACGGGCGGACTCCGACTTTACGATGATGGCATCGTGAACGCAGTCAAGTATGCGAATACTCTTCTCGGAAGGTGCCGCGACGAGAACGGTGAATGAGTAGTCGCCGGGCGGAAGAATTGGCATGTCGAAGCAAAACTCCGCAACGACGTGACTAGCATTCGCAGATGGAAAACCGCCTTCCCGCAGCGCGAATACGCTGTCGTCACCAAACAGCGGCTGCCCGAGTCGGTCCTTGACGAAAAACGCAATGTGCGGCATATCGGATTCGGTTCGGCGGATACGAATCCGAAGTGAAACCCGTTCACCACCCATGACCCAGGTAACCGGGGCGCCTTTCGTGTTGGTGAGGGTCGTGGATTCGATCAACGTCGACTCACGTTGCACTGGAAGTTCGTGCGGATCCAGATCGACGCTCGGCAGCGCCGGCAGTGCATCGATTGTGTTGCGCGGGAATCCGCTGCGCTGATCTGCGCGTGGCTCGTTGCCGATGGCGGTTACATCGAGCTTTCTGGTGCCGGATTCAACACGAGACACGCTGTCCTCACGCTCCCGATAAAACGCCTCGAAGTAGTTCATGCAGACGGTTTTCGCACTTCCCGATTCGCGCATCACACCTCGATCAAGCCAGATGACCCGGTCGCACAGGCTGCGGATGGCGGATGAATCATGGCTGACGAACAAAACCGTCCCGGTCTGCTGAAAGCGACGCAGGAAGCGCATGCATTTTTGCGTGAAGAATGCGTCGCCCACAGCTAACGCCTCGTCGATGACCAGGATGTCGGCGTCCACGTGTGCGATGACTGCGAACGCGAGGCGGACGAACATGCCGCTCGAGTATGTTTTGACGGGCTGGTCGATGAAGTGGCCGATATCGGCGAACGCAATGATCTCGTCGACGCGCGAATCGATCTGCTCGCGGGTCAGGCCGTGCAACTGGCCGTTGATGTAGATATTTTCCCGACCGGAGTATTCGGCATCGAACCCGGAACCGAGTTCAAGTAGAGCAGCAATGCGTCCTTGGGTTTCGACCACGCCGCTCGTGGGAGCGAGTGTGCCGCAAATGATCTGCAGCAACGTGCTCTTGCCGGACCCGTTGCGGCCGATGATGCCAATCGTCTCTCCCCGCGCAATCTCGAAATCGACGTCTTTGAGTGCCCAGAACATCCGGGCGCACGCCTGCGCACGCTGGCGCAGGGATTCGCGCACGCTCGGGACCGGCGCAAGCCCGCTCAGCAAGCCGAGGATACTGCGTTTCAGACGGTCCGACGGTTTGCGATAGGACTCGAATCCTTTGGCGAGCGACGTGGCGCGAATGACAACATCAGATGACATCGGCGAAACCCCGGCGCGTCTTCTGGAACCATGCGAAGCCGATCCACGCAACGGCGATGGCCATGATTGAATAGATGGACCACCGATTCCAGTCGATCATGTGTCCCCAAATGAGAACGTCACGACCCTGTTCGATGGGATAGGTCATCGGATTCAGATAGACGAAGCTGCGGAACTGTTCCGGCAGCGAAGACACCGGAAAGAACACGGGCGAGAGGAACATCATCGCGGTGATGACGATCCCGACGGTTTGTCCGATGTCGCGGAGATAGACGCCGGTGGCGGACAGAATCCAGCTTACGCCCATGATGAATACGCAGAGCGGTGCGAGCACGATGGGGAACAGAAACGCAGTCAACGGCACGCTACCGACGACGGCCCATTCGGCCACCAGCAGGATGCAGACGCTCACGCTAAGGTGAAACAGCGCCGATAACAGCGTCACGCAAGGCAGGATCTCAAGCGGGAAGACGATTTTCTTGACGAAGTTCGAGTGGGAGAGAATTTGCCCCGGTGCCCTGTTCACGCATTCGGAAAACAGGTTGAACACGATCATTCCCGCGAACAGCACTACGGCGAATTCGCCCTTTGATGCTGCGTGCGACGCGTCGTTCCAGCGCGATTTGAACACTTCGCTGAATACGAACGTATAGACGCTCAGCATCATGAGGGGCGTGAGCAACGACCAGAAGATGCCTAGAAAGGACCCCTTGTAACGTCCCACGGCGTCGCGGCGCGCGAGATCGAGCATCAGGCGGCGATTTTTCACCAATGAAGCGGCGAGAGATCGCGGCGAAAGACTAAAGCTTTGCATAAGTTCGACGACAAGGTCAGCGGGTGTGGCACGGCACAAGGAGTCAGCGGAAAGCGGATCCGTGCAGCCGCGATTCGATGACCGCAGGCGGGCTTCAGGTCGATGCAGCACCTGCGGTCCAGTGCTTTACTTGGCCCTGGGGCCATTCTGGTGCATGCGAATTATCGCATAGTGGTTCATCGGCGGACCCACGTCGAGTCGGTCGCAGCGTGTGTCGAAGTGTAAATGTCGCAAGCAATCCGGAGTGCGGGTGCGGGGTCGCCGATTAATGCCGATCGCGTGCCTTTCCACGCCGCGAGCCGAATCCGAGCGGAATTTCGGGTTCGGGGAAGCGCTTTTTCTGGGGCTTTCGGCGTCGATTTTCCATATTGTGAAATGATGCGTCGTGGTACGATTCGTCGTTTACCATCCGCGACTGATGGCACATCACTGGATCGATCCATCGATCGCAATCCATCGGTTGGCATCGTGTGTGGACGGAATGCGAAGAATGAATTCATATGTCTGACTATATCGCGATCGAATCTCACGGCATCAGCAAGGGTTTTGAGTCCTACGAGCGACCCGGCGACCGGTTGAAGAGAGGAGTGCTCGGTGCCATTGCGCGGCTTGCGCAACGCTCGGCGACGCGACAGGCGACGCATCGGCAAGCTGAAGCGCAGCCGAACGTATTTTGGGCCCTTCATGACGTGAGTTTCTCTGTCGCGGCTGGAGAAACCGTCGGCATCGTGGGCCGGAACGGGTCGGGCAAGAGCACGTTGCTCCAGATCGTCTGCGGCACGCTGGCCCCGACACGCGGCGATATCGCCGTGCGCGGTAAGGTTGCTGCATTGCTCGAGCTCGGCTCCGGCTTCGACGTCGAGTACACCGGTCGCGAAAACATCTATCTGAATGCCCAACTGTACGGGCTATCCCGTCAGCAAATCGACGAGCGCTACGAGTCGATCGTCGAGTTCGCGGACATCGGCGAGTTTATCGATCAGCCCGTCAAGACCTACTCGAGCGGCATGTTTGTCCGTCTGGCGTTCGCGGTCATCGCACATGTCGATGCGGACATCCTCGTGATCGACGAGGCACTGGCGGTCGGGGACGCATTTTTCAATCAGAAGTGCTTTCGTTTCCTGCACGAGTTCAAGCAGCACGGGACTATTCTGTTCGTCAGTCACGATACGTCGACGATCAGAAAGCTTTGCTCGCGCGTCATCTGGATCGACAGCGGGCGGATTGTGGCGCAGGGGAAACCGGCGGATGTCTGTGCGGCGTATCTGGAGGCGCGCTACAGCACGGCTGGAGCAGCGTCCACGGCGGTGCCGGTAGAGGTCGAGCGTCATGACAGTGCAATTGATTTCCGTCGCGAACGCTTCAACGCCTCCTCGTTTCGCAACGACATCCAGGTGCTTGCGTTCAATCACCAGTCGCAGGCTTTTGGCGAGGGTGGCGCGCGAATCGTCGACGTTGCATTCTTCGACGATCAGGAGCGCAGGCTCGAATGGATCGTCGGTGGCGAAACGATTACGCTGCGCGTGACAATTGAAATCGACGAGCCCCTGGTTTCCCCGATCGTCGGCTTCTACCTCAAGAACGAGCGAGGTCAGGAACTGACGGGAGACAACACGTTCGCAACCTTCGCCGAACGACCCGTATCATGTGACGCCGGCGATGCGCTATGCGCGGAGTTCACCTTCATCATGCCGATACTGCCGGTGGGGGCTTTCTCGATCAATGTCGCGATTGCGGAAGGCACGCAATACGACCACGTTCAGCATCACTGGATCCACGACGCGCTACCCCTTCGCGTGCACGCATCCCGCGTGAGACACGCGCTCGTGGGCGTTCCGATGGTGCATGCCGGACTGTCCGAAGAGATATAGCGTGGAATGGATTTGATCCCCAGGCATGAGCACAATCTCCCGGCGTGAAGTTGTCGTCATGTGTTCGGCGCGATTACAAGATTTTTGCAAGTTTGCAGAGCAGGATTCTCAAATGACCAAGCAAGAGCGAATTTTTCGATTCAAAGCGTCGGAAGATGATCACTCGTTCACCGGTGAACGATATCTTCCCGGCGTTGCGGGGCCGATTCAGTACGAGCACTACCATCGGTATCTTTTCTCGACGGCGATCTGCGCAGGCAAGGACGTACTCGATATCGCGTCGGGCGAGGGCTATGGTTCAGCCTTGCTGGCGCAGGCGGCGCGCTCCGTGATCGGCGTCGATGTCGACCCGCAAGCTGTCGAAAATGCGAAGGGGCGCTATGGTGACGTGCCGAACCTCCGGTTCGAGTGGGGCAGTGCCACGCAGATTCCTCTTGCCGACGCATCGGTAGATGTCCTCAACTCCTATGAGACGCTGGAGCATTTTCGTGAGCATGAGACGTTCATGCGCGAGGCGCGTCGGGTATTGAAGCCGGGCGGCATCATGATCATTTCGACGCCGAACCGTCCGATCTATTCGCCGCCCGGATCGCCTCCCAATGAGTACCATGTTCGCGAGCTCGATCGCGAGGAATTCGTCCAGTGGCTCAAGAGCGGGTTTCAGAATTTTGTCCTCTATGAACAGAAGCCGCTTGCCGGATCGCTGCTCCAGAAGGAAGGGCGCAGCGGTGAGCGACGCATCAATTGCTGGTCCGAACACGAGGTGGGCGAGTATCGCGAGACTGCGGGTGTTCTTGATCCCGTGTATTTCATTGCGATTGCGTCCGATGGTCCGATACCGGAAATGGAGGACAATCTGCTTGATGGCGGTGTGTCGTTCACGCGTTACGATCAGGCGCGCAACGCGCATATCGGCGCCCAAGCGACTGAAATTGTCCGCCTGACGACGGAAACCATGGCGCGCGGCGACGAAATCGGCCGCCTGACGGCCGAGGCAGTGCGGCTGACCGACGAGGTTCTCCGGCGCGATGAAGAGATCGGCAAGTTGACGGTCGAGACCGTGCGTTTGAACGACGTCATCATTGCGAACAATGCCGATATCGACCGCCTGAAAACCGAGGTCGAGCGATTGACCCGGACCGTTTCCACGCTTACCGAGGCGGCTGAACGTCGCGACGAAGCGGTGACGACTTCACGTAAGGTGCTTGAATCTCTTGACGTGCAGAACAACACTTCGACGGTTCTCGCTGCTCGGGTGGACGAGTTGACCGATCAGTTGAAGCATACGGAGGGCCTCCTCGGCACACAGGCTCAGGACAGCGATGGCGGGCGCGAGAGCGATCCGTCGACTGTTGCACTGTTGACCGAGAACGAGAGCCTTCGGCGGCAGTTGAAGCAGATCACGAACTCCACTTCCTGGCGCGTGACGAAGCCGCTTCGTTATGCCGCCCGCCGTATCCGCGCGAATCAGCAGGGTGCCAGCACGACACCGGCTTCGCGTTCCGGAGCGACGGCGAGGTCGTCCACGTCGATCGCCGAGGTCGAGGGGGCGTCGCCGTTGACGCTCCGGTCGTTCGAGCAAGCGGCGGCGCCGCGAGCGACGATCGTCGTGCTGCAATCACAAGGCGGTGCGGCGATGCGCGAATGTCTTGCGGCTCTGAGCCACCATACGACATCCGTCGCGTACCAGATATTTGCGGTTGGCGAGATCGATGCGAAGCTGGTGGCGGAGAGCGGTGTCCGGGTCATCGACGATCATCATGCAGCCCAGTCGATATCGGCGCTGGCCAAGCACATCGGTAATTTGTCCGGGAGTGAATTCATCGTCCTGATGTCGGACGTATTGCTGGCGCGTCCGGGATGGTTGGCAGCGATCGATGAAGCGTTCGAACGCTTCACCGACGCGGCTGCGGTCTCCGCGATCATCTTGGAAAGGAACGGTACGGTGTACGCTGCTGGCGGAGTCATCGATGCCGGCGCGCATCTCCTGGCCGCGCATGCCGGCGTCAACAGCGATAACGTCAAGATCCAGAATGTGACCGAGATCAAGGCGGCAAGCCCTGGATTCATCGCGGTTCGAAGCGATGCCTGGGAGCGTGCATCGCGTTTCGAGAAGGAGATGCCGGTTCTCACAACCGGTTTCGTTGCGTTGGCGCTCGATTTGTTTGCCCGAGGAGAGAAAACGTACTTGCAGCCGTTCGCCCGTTTCGTCATGTCGAATGCGGCGCGAGCGAGCCGGCCGACGAATGATGATAATTGGGATGATGCGTATCAGCGTTGGCTCCTACGGCAGCATCACGACACGCTCTTCCGTGTCGAGCGCCCGTTTGACGACGTGCTTGTGTTGCCGCAGCGACCGAAGGTCGTGATCGTAGATGCATTCGTGCCAAAACCCGATCAGGACTCCGGATCGGTCGACGTCTACTGGTACATGCGTATTTTCCGCGAGTTCGGCTATGACGTGAGCTTCATTGCTGCATTCGAACAGTCGCCTCCTGTCGCCTATATGGATGCACTGCGGCGTTGGGGCGTGCGGGTTCAGTGCGCGAGCGATCTCGCGACGCTCAACCAGTTGTTCATGGAAGAGGTTGTGGACGCACGCGTAGTCGTCGCACAACGCATCATCGTCGCTCGTCATCTGGTTGAACCGCTTCGTCGGGGCGCACCGCATGTCAAGCTGGTGTTTGGCACGGTGGATCTCCATTACCTCCGTGAAGAGCGCGCGGCAATCCACGATCGCTCCCCCGAAGCACTGGAGGAGGCATTGATGCTGCGGCGCACGGAAATTCAGACCGTGCGCGAAGCCGATGCGACCATCGTTGTGAGTCGTGTCGAGCACGATTTGCTGAAAGACTTAGCGCCGCAAGCGAACGTCCATCACATTCCGATCCCGCGGATGCCGACCCGTTCGGGGCGTACGTTCGACGAGCGGTCCGGCGTCGTATTTGTCGGCGGATTCGCGCACCGACCGAATATCGATGCCGTGCAATTTCTGGTCGAGGAGATTTGGCCGATCGTGAGGCGGAGCCAGCCCACGGCGGAGTTGCGTATCGTTGGCAGCGGCGTGACCGATTACGTACGTTCGCTCGACAATCCGGCGACGGGGGTGAAGGTTGTCGGATTCGTAGAGAATCTCGGCGATGTGCTTGACGTGGCTCGCGTATCGGTTGCACCGCTTCGATTCGGTGCCGGTGTCAAAGGCAAGGTGGTTTCAAGCCTGTTGCATGGCGTACCCAGCGTGCTGAGCAAGATTGCGAGCGAAGGGATGGGCCTCGTTCCAGGTGAGCAGGTGCTTGAGGGTGACAGCGCCGAAGATATTGCCGCGGCGATCGTCAAACTGCTCGAAGACAGGCAACTGTGGCAGCGCGTCGCCGATGCGGGATTTGCGGCCGCGGTTGCGGAGTACTCGGTGGAAACCGTTGCGGCCAGGATGTCCACTCTGCTCGCATCGATCAATGTTCTGGATGGCGAGCGAGATTTGCGTCCTGGTGCATTCAATATTCACTGACCGTTCCACTCATATTGATACTCACCATGCTGCGTTCCCTGTTCTCATTGTTTCGTAAAGTACCGCCGCAACGTCGTCCCCGTACCGACGGGAAGCTCGGTGTCGTGATCGAACTGGCATCGTTCGACAAGGGCGGTCTCGAGAAGGTCGTGCTCGATTCCGCGATCGCATTCGATCGGGCACGTTTCGATGTCACCATCGTTACCCCGGGCAAAGTTGGGCACCTTGGTACCGTCGCACGCAATGCTGGCTTGCGGGTGGTCGGACTGCCCGCAGCGAACCCGCTTGCGGCTTACGAAAAACTGCTGACCGAGTTGAGTGTCGATATCTCGATGTCTCACTTCTCGAATACTGGCTATCCGCTGTTTGCCCGTCTCGGGATTCCAAATATCACGTTCATCCATAATGTCTATGCGTTCTTTTCGGACGAACAGTCACGAGCGTTTGCCGACAATGATCGCTATGTCGATCGCTACGTTTCAGTTTCGAAGAACGCGACCCGCTTTGCTGTGACGAATCTTGGCGTGTCGGCCGGCAAGGTCGTGACGGTGCCCAACGGTCTTATCCTGTCTGAACACGAGGCGAGGGAAAAGCAGCCACCGAAGCTGACGCGCACGCAGCTCGGTCTGTCGGATTCCGACTACGTGTTCGCGAATGTCGCTTCGTACAATCTGCACAAGGGGCACTACGTGATGGCGGACGCGATGCGCCATTTGTTGGCTCGCAGACGCGACGTCAAGATTCTTTGCGTTGGCAACGTGATCTATCCGCCTCACGTCGATGCGCTTCGCCACTATCTGGTCGAACATGGTCTGGAGCAGCATATTCTGATGCCGGGCTATTTCCCGGATGTTGAAGACGTACATCGCGTTGCGGACGCATTCATCCTTCCGTCGTTCATCGAGGGTTGGAGCATTGCGATGAACGAGGCCATGTTCTATCGCAAGCCGATGATCCTCACCGACACAGGTGCATCCGCCGAAGTCATCGACGATGACGATATCGGGATCCTGATCCCGAATGAATATGGCGATACACCGAATCTGAATTCGAAGTTGCTCGACGAGCTTGCCTACGCACCGAGGGAATACAAGATTGCACCCGCCCTCGCGGACGCAATGGACCAGATGGCATCGAACGCAGCACAGTGGCGTGAAAGAGGGGCGCGGGGGCGTGACAAGATCTACGCGAGCTATAACTTTGCCGATATCGTGACGCGGTACGAATCGATTATCGAAGATGTGGTTAGGGCGCACAACCGATAACGGAAGATACGGATATGGTGAGCTCACTCAAGTCGTTTTACCGATTCGTCAGATGGCGCTTCAAGCCCGCGGTTTGTTTCTATCTGGGGAATCATTTGTTCATGAATTACATGCCTTATCGAATAAGGCATTGGTTCCTTGGCAGATTTTGTCAAGTGAAGATCGGTCGCGATTCAAGCATTGCGATGGGGTGCTTTGTTACGGGGTATCACATTTCGATTGGGGATAATACGGTCGTAAACCGATACACCTATCTGGATGGGCGCGTTCCCTTGACGATCGGGAACAACGTAAATATTTCGCACTACACGTTGATCCAGACGTTGACGCACGATCCACAGAATCGGGATTTCGTATGCTTGTGCAAACCGGTCGTCATTGAGGATCATGTCTGGATCGGTGCTCGCGCCATCATCAGCCCCGGTGTTCGTATTGGTGAGGGCGCAGTGGTGGGAGCAGGGTCGGTTGTGACGCGTGATGTCGAGCCGTACACGATCGTCGCCGGAAATCCGGCACGGTTTATCAAGGAACGGACGCGGGATTTGCGGTATCGATCGCGTTATTTCCCATTCTTTGATACCGATATTCAATGAATTCGTATTTGAGTGTTTTGTGGATGAAATTATTGCCCGGTCTTGAATATGTCAATCTTTAAGTTCCGCAAACCGTCTGCACCTGCGTCCGCTGCACGGAAGAACGCCACCATTTCCGTGGTTATTCCTTTGTATAACCATGCGCGGTATATCGAAGGTACATTACAGAGTGTGTTGTCGCAGTCTTCTCCTGCCGATGAAATCATATTGATCGATGACGGTTCGTCCGATGACGGGTTTGACGTCGCGTCGCGACTTCTCGCAAACGTTCCGCATGCGAACGCCTATCGACAGGAGAATGCGGGGGCTCACAATACGATCAATCGTGCGATTGGCCTCGCCCGCGGCGATTATGTCGCGGTGCTGAATTCGGACGACGTGTTTGCGTCGGAGAAACTCGCTCGTTGCCGGGAACTAATTCAGGAGCGACCCGGCCTGGGGTTGATCGCGGGGCGGGCTGGCATTATGGACGACCACGGCATCGAACAGCACGCTGGTGTTGCGATCGACTGGCTGGCGCGTGCATATGGATTTTTAAGCGATACCGGATTGCCGCAACTGGCGTTGCTGAACGAGAATTTTGTCGCGACGACGTCGAACATGGTATTCAGTCGGGCTCTATGGCAAGCCGCGGGTGGCTTCCAGCCGCTTCGCTACTGTCATGATCTCGATTTCTTGATGTACGCGTTCGCCTACGACAGCGTGTATATCGACCGAGACGTGAAGCACATCGTGTATCGCGTGCACGAAAGGAACACGATCAAGGAAGACTTGAGCAAGGTTCGGATCGAAATCGCGGCGGTTATTGCGCAGGCACTTGCGATGTCGGGGCCGAGAATGTTCTCCGCGCGATTGGACGGAAGCGATCTTGATGCATTCAGACGCTTCCTGCAGAACAAGGGGATGACGGAGATGCTGTGCTTTCTGCAGACCGTCCTTCCGGCATTTCCGACTCGTGCGGCATTCTATGAATATGCTGTCGATGCGCGAAATGCCGATGCATTTCGCGCGGCCGTTGCGGGCTGACCCGTCGCGGCGCCAGAGCAGAACGACCGAGGCCGCGCACGCATGGGGGCGCGACCGTTCTCGTGGCAGAGTCTGCGCGGACTACCGCGTACTCAGATATATCCGAACGTTTTCAGCCCTTCGGTCGCTGTGGCGCAACAGTGGGCGGTGATGTCCGGTGGCAGGCTCGTCTGCCAAGCCGTTGCGCGATCGCTCAGGAACGGCTGCGATAGGTTGAGGTGGCTCTGATCATGGCGCAGTACCGGCGCCCGCTTCGAATTGTCCAGCATGGATTCTTCAAACGGCAGGCCCAGAAATGTCGCAGAGCGCGCCAGAACATCCCGCGGGTTCGAGACGAGATCCTCGTAGCGCACGAGCAGGTAGTTCGCGCGCTCGCGCATGGCGTTGTGCAAGTGGAGATTGGTGTAATTCCACAAGCGAGGGAAATATTCCTCGATGCCTGACGGAGCCCACGTGACGTTTTTGAGGGACAGCATCGTGCCGCGTACGTCGCGGACGATATGGAGAAACCTGATGTCGGAGTCCAGGAGTCCGACCTGTTCCAGCTTTCGGATCGAAAGAAGATCGTCAGGGGTCTTGTCTCCACTCAACCGCTTTCCCGTATTGGATGCAATGCGGCCATAGATCGATGTGAGCACGCCTGCCAAGGTCGGCTCGGCATCACGTAGTGCATCGTCGATGTCCGCGGCGGAGATAAAGGGCTCCAGAACTTCGGGGAAGTCGTCCGTCGACTTGATGATCTTGCCGATCAGCGGACGTGCAACAGACCAGTCGCTGATGCAACCCATGACATGAGCGATTGGACTGATGAGCGTGGTTTGGTTCGGGATGAAGATGTCGCTGTGCAGATTGAGCGACTCCTTGAACAGGGTCGTTCCTGATCGAGGCGAGCCGAAAAGAATGAACATGCTGTGGAGGTGCAATGAACGACGGCCTGACCGCATCACCAAATGAGGGGCGCGGGGCCGCGCGATTCACCGTCAAATGAGTATGCGCGAACCTGTACGACATCGTGGACGCCAAAACGTTCTTGCCAACGTCGTATGTCGTGGCCACGATGCCGGCCAGACCACATGCCCGCATCGACAATGACGGGTAAATGGCTCGTCGTAATGTTTCGAATGCCTTACGATGAAACACATGCACATCCTGTTCACTTAGATAATATTTGACTTGAGATGAGTACTTCGAGAGCCCCGCTAACCGTATCGATCGTCGTCTATCGGCCGGATGTCGAGCGCTTTTTCAAGACGCTCCATAGCTTGCGCGACGCAGTGGGTGCGATGCGTCTACGCGATCCGAACTTTCATGCCGTAATCTGTGTGGTCGACAACGGCGGCACGCCGGATATCTGGGAGGACGTGGCCAGATTGAATGTGGCCGGATTCGAGTGTGTATCATTGAGTGGTCACGGGAATGTCGGGTACGGCCGCGGACACAACCTGTCGATCACGACGGCAAGCAGCGAGCATCACTTGGTTCTGAATCCGGATATCGATCTCGACGAGGATTCGCTCGTGCAAGCGTTGAGCTTTATGTGCAGTCGTCCGGACATCGGGCTTTTGACGCCGAATATTTCCGATGAGAAAGGCGCGATCCAGTATCTGTGCAGGCGTCCTCCGGCGCTATTCGATCTGCTGGTCCGCGGATTTTTCCCGCCGAACTGGAAGGCGCGGTTCGCCAACCGCCTCGCCCACTACGAAATGCGCGACGTGATCAACGACCGCGACGTCGTCTGGGATCCCCCCATCGTCAGCGGCTGCTTCATGCTGTTCCGCACCGAAGTCCTGAAGCAACTCGGCGGCTTCGACCCGCGCTACTTCCTGTACTTCGAAGACTACGACCTCAGCCTGCGTACGCACGAGGTTGCCCGCGTCGCGTACGTCCCGTCGGTCCGCGTGATCCATCACGGTGGCGGCGCATCCCGCAAGGGCTTCGCGCACATCCGCATGTTCGCCGCGTCGGCCTTCAAGTTCTACAACCGCTTCGGCTGGAGGCTCTGGTGAGTCACCTCGTCGTCACCGGCGCGAACGGCTTCGTCGGCCGGGCGGTTTGCCGACTCGCGTTGCAAGCCGGCCACACGGTTACCGCGCTGGTGCGACGTCCGGGCGGCTGCATCGACGGCGTGCGCGAATGGATCCACGACGCCGATGATTTCGCGGGTGTGGATGAAGCTTGGCCTGCCGACCTGGCCGCCGATTGTGTGATCCATCTCGCCGCCCGCGTGCACGTCATGCGTGACGAATCCCCCGATCCCGACGCTGCGTTCGATGCCACCAACGTCGCCGGCACGTTGCGTCTCGCCGACGCCGCGCGCCATCACGGCGTGCGTCGCATCGTGTTCGCGAGCAGCATCAAGGCGGTCGGCGAGGGCGACGGCGGAGTACCGCTGTCGGAAGCGTTCGACCCCGACCCGCAGGATGCATACGGCCGTTCGAAGCTGCGTGCGGAACGGCAACTCGCGCAATTCGGAGCGTCGGTCGGGCTCGACGTCGTCGTCGTGCGTCCGCCTCTCGTCTATGGCCCGGCTGTCCGGGCCAACTTCCTGCGGATGATGGACGCGGTCGCGCGCGGGATGCCGCTGCCGCTCGGCGCGGTTTCAGCGCGCCGCAGCATCGTCTACGTCGACAATCTCGCCGACGCTTTGCTGCGTTGCGCAATCGACCCGCGCGCCGCCGGCGAGTGCTTTCATGTCGCCGACGACGATGCGCCGACGGTCGCCGATCTGCTGCGTCTCGTCGGCGGCGCGCTCGGCAAGCCAGCGCGGCTGATCGCGGTGCCGCCGGCGCTGTTGCGCGCGCTCGGAAAGCTGACCGGTCGCAGTGCGGCCATCGACCGCCTGACCGGTAGCCTCCAGCTCGACACCGGCCGGATCAAGCGCGTGCTCGACTGGCATCCACCCTATACGACCCGCCAGGGCCTCGAAGCGACCGCCGCATGGTATCGTTCGCGCGATACACGAAAATAAAAGCCACATGCTTCTCGCGAATCCCACCTGGCTCACCACGGCCGCAGTAGCTCTGGCCGCCGCATTCGCCTCGACGGCGATTCTCCGCGTACTGCTCGCCACCGGATTGGCCTGGCGTCTTGCCACCGACGTTCCGAATGATCGTTCGCTCCATACGCTGCCGACACCGCGAGTCGGCGGATGGGGCATCGTGCCGGTCTGTGTCGTTGCGCTGCTCACGCTGGCGCCGCGACTGTGGCTGATCGCGATCGCCGCTGCCGGGCTGGCTGCGATGTCGCAGATCGACGACCGGCGCGGGCTGCCGGCCCGTGTGCGGTTCTCGGCGCACCTCGTGGCCGTCGTCGCACTGATCGTCGTGTTCCCGGCCGATGCGCCCTGGTGGCTGCTCGCCGGTGTGGGTTTCGCAATGGTCTGGCTGACGAACCTGTACAACTTCATGGATGGCGCCGATGGCCTCGCGGGCGGCATGGCGCTGTTCGGCTTCGGCGGGTACGCGGTCGCGGCGCTTAGCGGCGCACAGGCGTCGCCCGATCTCGTCGTTTCCGGGGCGGCGGTCGCCGGCGCGGCGCTGGGCTTTCTTCTGCTCAATTTCCACCCGGCGAGGCTATTTCTCGGCGACGCCGGCTCGATTCCGCTCGGCTTCCTGGCCGGCGCGCTGGGCTACTGGGGCTGGCGTACCAATGTCTGGCCGATCTGGTTCCCCGCGATGGTATTCGCGCCCTTTATTGCTGACGCATCTGTAACACTTTTGAGACGTCTGTTACGTGGCGAAAAGTTCTGGCAAGCACACCGTGAGCACTATTATCAAAGGATGGTCCGATCGGGCATAGGTCACGGTCGGACCGCGCTTTATTGGTACCTCATCATGCTCGCGGGCATAATTCTGGCCGTATGGGCAAAGGGCCGCCCCGAACTGCAGCAATGGCTGTCGTTCCTCGCGTGGTATGGCGTCCTGGCGTGGTTCGGATGGTTGATCGACAGGCGCTGGCACCGGTTTCAAGCGGCCGCCGAAAACAATTCTTGAGGTTTCCCGCCGATGTTGCGATCCAGAGCATCTTGGCTGTCCCTGAGTGCTTTCCTGTTCGACCTGACGGCCGTTGTCGCCGCATGGTTGTTCGCTTATCTCGTTCGTTTCAACGGCAGCGTCCCGCACGATTTCCTGAGTGGCGCGCTGATGGCATTGACGTGGGTGCTGCCCGTCTACGCACTGATGTTTCACGGGTTCGGCCTGTATCGCGGGCTGTGGGTGTTCGCGAGCCTGCCCGACCTGATGCGCATCGCAAAGGCCGTAGTCGGCGGCGGCGTGATCGTGATGATCGGCGCCGTGATGTTCCAGCCGCAGCCGATCATCCCGCGCTCGGTGCTGCTCGTGTCGCCGCTGATGCTGTTCCTGGCGATGGGCGGCGCACGCGCGCTGTATCGCGCGACCAAGGAGTACTACCTGTACGGCGGGCTCGTCGGCAAGGGCAAGCCGGTGCTGGTGCTCGGCGCCGGCACGGCCGGCGCGAGCCTTGCGCGCGAACTGTCGCGCTCCGGCGAATGGCGCCTCGTCGGCCTGCTCGACGACGACGTCACGAAGCAGGGCCGCGAAATCTACGGCTACAAGGTGCTCGGCTCGTTCAACGATCTCAAGCACTGGACCGATGCGATGAAGGTCGAATACGCGATCATCGCGATTCCGTCGGCGTCGGTCGAAACCCAGCGTCGCGTCGCGACGCTGTGCGTGCGCGCCGGCGTCAAGGCGATGGTGCTGCCTTCGCTGACCGCACTGATGCCGGGGCAGGGCTTCCTGTCGCAGGTGCGGAACATCGACCTCGAGGATCTGCTCGGCCGCGATGCGGTGACGATCGACACACCGCACGTCGAGGCGCTGCTGCGCGGCCGCGTCGTGATGGTGACGGGCGCGGGCGGCTCGATCGGCTCCGAGCTGTGCCGGCAGATCCTGCGCTTCGCGCCGGCGCAGCTCGTCGCGTTCGACCTGTCCGAATACGCGATGTATCGGCTGACGGAGGAGCTGCGCGAGCGCTTCCCGGATCTTCCCGTCCTGCCGATCATCGGCGATGCGAAGGATTCGCTGCTGCTCGACCAGGTGATGTCGCGCCATGCGCCGCACATCGTGTTCCATGCGGCCGCCTACAAGCACGTGCCGCTGATGGAAGAGCACAACGCGTGGCAGGCGCTGCGCAACAACGTGCTCGGCACCTATCGCGTGGCGCGCGCGGCGATTCGCCACGACGTGCGTCATTTCGTGCTGATCTCGACCGACAAGGCCGTCAATCCGACCAACGTGATGGGCGCGAGCAAGCGCCTCGCCGAAATGGCGTGCCAGGCGTTGCAGCAGACGAGCGGGCGCACGCAGTTCGAGACGGTGCGATTCGGCAACGTGCTCGGCAGCGCGGGCAGCGTGATCCCGAAGTTCCAGCAGCAGATCGCTAAGGGGGGCCCGGTGACGGTCACGCATCCGGAAATCACGCGTTTCTTCATGACGATTCCGGAAGCGTCGCAACTCGTGCTGCAGGCGTCGAGCATGGGGCAGGGCGGCGAGATCTTCATTCTCGACATGGGCGAGCCGGTGAAGATCGTCGATCTCGCGTGCGACCTGATCCGCCTGTACGGCTTTTCGGAAGAGCAGATCCGCATCGAGTTCACCGGGCTGCGGCCGGGCGAGAAGCTGTACGAGGAACTGCTGGCGGACGATGAGGCGACGACGCGTACGCCGCACCCGAAACTGCGGATCGCGCGCGCGCGCGAAGTACCGGACAACCTGCTCGATGAATTGCTGCCGTGGTTGATGCAGCATCGCGTGTTGTCCGACGACGAAGTGCGGCGCGATCTGCGGCGCTGGGTGCCGGAATACCAGACGGCCGTTGCCCCCGTGTTGCAGAGCGTGCCGTCGGTGCGCGTCGCATCCAACGGGTGACGCGATCAGGCTGTGAGCCGCACACGTTGTGACAAAAAAAGCGCCCGGCATGGGCGCTTTTTTGTCTGGAAATCGGCGTATCGCTCAGCGGCTCTGTCGGTGCTTGCGCACTACCATCCATCTGGGCGCCCTGAACCGCACGATGCTGAGATAAAGCCAGACATAAGTGAGCGCGAACAGCACGACGAACACGAACAGATGCACCGTATGCCGCCAGAACAGCGTCGCCGGAATCACTGCGACGAGGCACAGCAGCCACAGATAAGGTGAAGTCAGCGAATTGCGTCGCGTCAGGTCGTGCGCATGCTTCGTCCCCACGGCCCACCGCATCAGCCGCTTGTACACGAGCATATGCAGGTGCACGCCGTCCGGAATCCCCGGCGACATCCCGCGAATGAACTTCTTCCGGTAGATCGAGAAGCAGGTCTCGAAGATCGGATACATGAACAGCAGCACCGGATACCACGCGGACACTTCGCGATTGCGCATCACGAGCATGATCGCGAGCTCCGCGAGCATGAAACCGATGAAATACGCGCCGCCGTCGCCGAGGAAGATCAGTCCGGCCGGGAAATTCCACAGGAAGAAGCCGAGCACGGCGCCCATCATGATGATCGACGCGGACATCACGACCGGGTCGTTGACGTGGAACGCGACGTACGCGAGCGACGCGAACATCATGAAGCTGACCATCGAGGCGAGCCCGTTGAAGCCGTCGATGATGTTGATCGCATTCGCGAGCGCCGCGACCGCGAGCACCGTGATGAACGCCGAGATGGCGACATACCCGAGCAGGAAATCGAGCGGCGGCACGCTGATGCGCTTGACCGCGATGCCCATCAGCCAGAACGCCAGCGCGGCCGCGCCCATCGTGCAGAGCAGCCGTGCGCGCGGCGACACGCGCTTGGTCAGGTCCTCGACGAGGCCGGACAGGAACGCCGGCAACCCGCAGGCAGCGATCCCGAGAATGCTGCCGGCGATCGTCGGATAGCGCCGCGATACGAGCAGCGCCGCCACGACGACTCCGGCGAGGATCCCGATGCCCCCCACTCGCGGCACCGGCCGCACGTGGAATTTCTGCACGCCGGCCAGGTCGCTGTCGATCGAGAATTTCTCGTGAAGGTGCGCGTAGCGCACGATGAACAGCGTGACGAGCAAGGAGACGATGAAGCCGGACGCGAAGCTGAGCATGGGATCGCTCGAAAAATGGACAGCGGATTATACAAAACCGCGCGGGTTCCCCTCCTGCCATCGCCAGTGGTCGGCACACATTTCCTCGATGCCGAGCGTCGCACGCCAGCCGATGATGTCGGCGGCGGCCTGCGGGTTCGCATAGCACTCGGCGATGTCGCCCGGGCGGCGCGCGACGAGTTCGTACGGCACCGGGCGGCCTGACGCCTTCTCGAACGCACGCACGACTTCCAGCACGCTATAGCCCTGGCCGGTGCCGAGGTTCACGACGAAGCTCGCGTCGCGCTTGGCGAGCGCGTCGAGCGCGGCGATGTGCCCCTTCGCGAGATCGACGACGTGGATGTAGTCGCGCACGCCGGTGCCGTCCGGCGTCGGGTAGTCGGAGCCGAACACGCGCAGCTTCTCCAGCTTGCCGACCGCGACCTGCGCGACGTAGGGCATCAGGTTGTTCGGAATGCCGGCCGGATCCTCGCCGATCAGCCCGCTCGCATGCGCGCCGACGGGATTGAAGTAGCGCAGCGTCGCGATGCGCCACGACGGGTCCGAGACTTCGAGATCGCGCAGGATCTGCTCGGCGATCAGCTTCGACTGGCCGTACGGGTTGGTTGCGGACAGCGGGAACGATTCGTCGATCGGCGAGCGCTCGGGCACGCCGTACACGGTCGCGGACGAGCTGAACACGAACTGCCTGACGTTGCGCTCGCGCATGACCTTGAGCACGGCGAGCAGGCCGCCGATGTTGTTCTGGTAGTACTCGAGCGGCTTCGCGACCGATTCGCCGACGGCCTTGAGCGCCGCGAAGTGAATCGTGCCGGTGATCGGGTGCGCGTCGAACACCTTCGCGAGCGCGGCTTCGTCGCACACGTCCACCTGGTGGAACGCGGGCGTCTTGCCCGTGATCTGCTCGATCCGGCGCACGGACTCGGCCTTGCTGTTGACGAGGTTGTCGACGATCACGACGTCGTAGCCGTTGTCGAGCAGTTCGACGGCCGTGTGCGAGCCGATATAGCCGGCGCCGCCGGTGACGAGGATGGTGCCTTTAGCGGTCATTGCTGATGCGCTCCTTCAGAGTGTGAATCCTGTCAACGAATGGATGGTCTCCCTGTAACGTTCGACGACCTGCTGTTCGTCGAATTCCGCCGCGACCTTGTGCCGGCCGCGTGCGCCCATCGCCGCACGGCCTTGCGGTCCGAGCGCGATCATGCGATTCAGTTGCTCCGCGAGGCTCGCGCTGTCGCGCGCGCGGCACAGGAAGCCCGTTTCGCCGTCGGCGACGACGTCGCGGCAGCCCGGCACGTCGGTCGCGACGATCGGCCGCCCCATTGCCGATGCCTCCATCAGCGTGCGCGGCACGCCTTCGCGGTACGACGGCAGCACGACGCAATCGGCCGCCGCGATGTGCGGGCGCACGTCGTGCGCTTCGCCGAGATACTCGACGATGCCTTCGCCGACCCACGCGTCGACATCCGCGCGACCGATCGCGCTCGGATTGTCGACGCCGAGCGGCCCGAGCAGCTGGAAGCGCGCGTTCGGGACGCGCTCGCGCACGCGGCGCGCGGCCTCCACGTATTCGCGCACGCCCTTGTCCCACAGCAGCCGGCCGATCAGGATGAAGACGGGCGCGTCGCCGGCGGGCAGCGGCACGGGCGCGAACTGGTCGAGATCGACGCCTTCGCCGTGCAGCAGCCGCGCGCGCTCGGGATGCGCGAGCAGCCGTTCGTCGGCGAAGGTCGCGAGATCGTCGCGGTTCAGGAACCAGACTTCGCGCGGGAAGCGGAACGCGAACCGGTACAGGCGTTTCGCGACGCTCGCCGCGCGGCTCTTCTGGATGAATACGTAACCGAGCCCCGTCGTCACCGCGATCGACGGCACGCGCGCGAGCCACGCGGCCACCGAGCCGTAGATGTTCGGCTTGATCGTGTAATGGAACACGAGATCGGGCCGCAGCGCGCGGTAGTGGCGCACCAGCGCGGCGAGCGTGCCGAGATCCTCGCGCGGGCTCGTGCCTTTCGACGCGACCGCGAGCGCCACGTAGCGGCAGCCCATCTGTTCGAGCAGCGGCACCGTGCGGTCGTGCGGCGCGATCACGACGACCTCGGCGCCGCGCGCGACGAGCGCACGGATCAGCCCGTGGCGGTACGTGTAGATCGCCCAGGCCGTGTTGCAGACGAGCGCGATGCGCAGCGGGGAGGTGGCGGACATGAAAAAAAGAAAAAATAAAGCGTCGAAATTGCCGAACGGGCCGGATACGCGTCAGGCGGACGGCCGCGCGGCGAACAGCGTCTGCTTGATCCGCTGCAGCGTACGGTACGGCGTCACGAAATGCAGCAGGTTCTTGGCGAGGCCGGCCCAGTCGTACGGGTTCAGCACGTTGAAGTGGCGCAGCAGCAGCGTGAGCGTCGACACCAGCTGGCGCCGGCGTTTGGTCGCACTGATCCCGCCCTCGTTAAGCTCGTAATACAGGCCGAGTTCCGGCAGGTTCGCGCAATCGTAGCGTTGCATTAACCGTAAAAAAAGATCGAGATCCTCGGCTGCGCGGTACTTCGCGCGATAGTTGCCCACTTCGCGCACGGCGTCGATGCGCAACATGACCGACGGATGCACGAGCGGCGAGCGCAGGAAGCGCGTGCGGCGCAGCGTGCGCGGATCGGTGGGCGGCGTCAGCATGAAGCGCGGCTCGCCGGCGCGCGACACGACCTGCGTCCACATGCCGACGCAGGCCACGCGCGGGTGGGCGCCGAGATAGGCGCGCTCTTTCGCGAGGCGCTGCGGCGCGGCGAGATCGCCCGCGTCGATGCGGGCCGCGTAGCGGAAACCGCGCGCCGCGAGCGCATCGATGCCGGCCGCCAGTGCGCGTTCGATGCCGCCGTTGCGCGGCATGCGCAGCACGTCGGTCGACAGGCCCGGCAAGTCGGGCGCGACGATCGGCGGCGTGCTGCCGTCGTCGACGATCAGCACGTGCACGGGCGCATCCTCGCGAAACGACGCGAGGGTGCGGACGACGTCGTCGTGCCCGTTGTAGGCCGGCATCAGTACGGCCACGTCGTCGAGCGGGGGCGGGCAATCGGGGGACGTCATGTTCGCAGCTTGAAACGGATGTAATAAAAGTTGACGGCAGCGGCGGCCAGGTAGCCGGCCGCCAGCCCGACGAGCGCGCCGTACAGGCCGAGCCGCGGGATCGCGAACAGGTTGACGAGCGCGGCGATCGCCAGCGCGAGCAGCCATTTCGTCAGCAACACGAATTTTGCTTGATATTTGAGCACGATAAGATTGCCTATCGCCTCGATGCCGGCCGGCACGGACAGCCAGACGGCCCAGCGGAAGATGTCGACCGACGCCTCGTAGCCGCGGCCGAACACCTTGCCGACGATCAGCGGGGCGGCCGCGTCGAGCACGAGCGCGCCGGCCGTCATCAGGCCGGCCGTCATCGCGATCAGCCGGACGATGTTGCGGCGCAGCCGGGCGACGTCCTGCACGCGGTAGACGAAGGCGGGCGCGATCGTCTGCGCGAGCATCAGCGCGAGCGTGATCCAGTTCTCGTTGAGCTGCTGCGCGGCCGAATAGCGGCCGAGGTCGGCGAACGATACGTGGCGCTCGAGCATCAGGCGGTCGAGCTTCAGGAACAGGTACATGCAGATGAGGCCGAGCCAGAACACGGTGCCGGCCGTCGCAAAGTGCCGGAACAGCGGGGTATCGAACGTCCAGCCGAGCGTACCGCCGTTACGGTGACGGTAGTACAGCAGCAGCGCGAAGCCGATCGCGGCGGCTTCCAGTGCCCACAGCCACGCGAAGCGGGCGGGCCCGGCGGCCGCGCGCACCAGCAGCCAGACGAGCAGCGCCTTGGCGAGCGCGGTGACCATGCTGGTGACGAGCTGCGGCTTGCTGTAGGTCATGCTCTGCAGCCACGCGTTGATCACGCCGACGAACGGCTCGCGGAACACCATCGTGACCGCCAGGCCGGCGAGCATCGCGCCGACCAGCGGGTCGAAGGCGCCCGCGGCGATCGCGATCCAGGTCGCGACGAGCGCGGCCGCCGACACGGCGATGCGCAGCACGAACGCGCTGCCGAGCACCGCACCGAGCTGGGCCGGCGGGCGCTGGACGATGGTCGGGACGAGGATTTCCGCGCCGCACACCCAGGTGAGCGGCGCCAGTACCAGGAGAAGCGTATTCGCATACTGCCATTTGCCGAACACATCTGGCCCGAAATAACGGGCCAGCAGGCCGCTGATCGCGATCGCGACGCCGATCTGCGTGAGCCGTTCGAGCCCGAGCCAGACGAGGTTCGCGACGGCCTTCGCGACGTCCGGGTTGCCGAAGCGCTTCAGCATGCGCGGCAGCGGCGGTGCGCGCGGCGGGCGGCCGGAAACGGCGGGTGGGCGGCGGCGGGACGGCTAGGCATTAAAATGGGCGACATGCGCGTCATCAAAACCCGCGATTATAAGTGGGATCGCGGCTGCTCCAGCCGTTGCTCGCCGTGTCGTGCCGGCAGGCACGTATCATGTGCGGGACCCGCGAACGGCGGCCGCGCAAGCCAGACAATTTTCCATGCACGCAACCGAGAGAAGAGAATCGATGATTTCCCAATCCATCTTCAAGGCATATGACATTCGTGGCGTGGTCGGCAAGACGCTCGACGTCGACACCGCGCGCGGCATCGGCCGGGCATTCGGCAGCGAAGTGCGTGCGCAGGGCGGCGATGCGGTCGTCGTCGCGCGCGACGGCCGCCTGTCCGGGCCGGAGCTGGTCGGCGCGCTGGCCGACGGCCTGCGTGCGGCCGGGGTCGACGTCGTGGACGTCGGCATGGTGCCGACGCCGGTCGGTTATTTCGCGGCGAACGTGCCGCTGGCGCTGAAGGGCGGCGAGCGCCGCGTCGATTCGTGCATCGTCGTCACGGGCAGCCACAACCCGCCCGACTACAACGGCTTCAAGATGGTGCTGCGCGGCGCCGCGATTTACGGCGAGCAGATCCAGGCGCTGTACCGCCGTATCGTCGACGAACGGTTCGAGACGGGCAGCGGCACGTATGAAGCGATCGACGTCGCGGACCAATACATCGCACGCATCGTCGGCGACGTGAAGCTCGCGCGGCCGCTGAAGCTCGTGGTCGACGCCGGCAACGGCGTCGCGGGCCCGCTCGCGACGCGCCTCTTTAAGGCGCTCGGCTGCGAGCTCGTCGAGCGCTTCACCGACATCGACGGCACGTTCCCGAACCACCACCCCGATCCCGCCCACCCGGAGAACCTGCAGGACGTGATCCAGGCGCTGAAGGACACCGATGCGGAGCTCGGCTTCGCGTTCGACGGCGATGGCGACCGCCTGGGCGTCGTCACGAAGGACGGCCAGATCATCTATCCGGACCGCCAACTGATGCTGTTCGCGGAAGAAGTGCTGTCGCGCAACCCGGGCGCCCAGATCATCTACGACGTGAAGTGCACGCGCCACCTCGCGCAGTGGGTGAAGTCGAAGGGCGGCGAGCCGCTGATGTGGAAGACGGGCCACTCGCTCGTGAAGGCGAAGCTGCGCGAGACCGGTGCGCCGCTCGCCGGCGAAATGAGCGGCCACGTGTTCTTCAAGGATCGCTGGTACGGCTTCGACGACGGCCTGTACACCGGCGCGCGCCTGCTCGAGATCCTCGCGAAGACGGCCGATCCGAGCGCGTTGCTCAACAGCCTGCCGGACGCGATGAGCACGCCCGAACTGCAGCTCTGGCTCGACGAGGGCGAGAATTTCCGCCTGATCGACAAGCTGCAGAAAGAGGCGAAGTTCGACGGCGCCGAAGAAGTCGTGACGATCGACGGCCTGCGCGTCGAGTATCCGGACGGCTTCGGTCTCGCGCGTTCGTCGAACACGACGCCGGTCGTCGTGATGCGTTTCGAGGCGGAGACGCAGGAAGGGCTCAAGCGCATCCAGGAAGACTTCCGCCGCGTGCTGACGGCCGCGAAGCCGGACGTCAAGCTGCCGTTCTGAGCGCCGGCGGCCGGCGGGCCGCCCGTACGACGGCCGTTCGTCGGCCGTGCATATCCCGAAAAGCGGCGCGCGCCCCGGGCGCGCGGCCGCTTTTTGTCTATCCGGCCCTTCGGCCGGGATAAAATCCCCCCTTTATGTCCGTCGCCGGCTGCCAGCCGGCGTTTTTTCAGCGTGCAAAAGATCCTGATCGTGCGCGTGTCGTCGCTGGGCGACGTCGTGCACAACATGCCGGTGATCGCCGATATCCGGCGCCGTCACCCCGATGCGCAGATCGACTGGCTCGTCGAGGAAAGCTTCGTCGACCTCGTGCGGCTCGTCGACGGCGTGCGCAACGTGCTGCCGTTCTCGCTGCGCCGCTGGCGCAAGAAGCCGTTCTCGGGCGCGACGTGGCGCGAGATCCGCGCATTCCGTCGGCGCCTCGCGGCCGAGCAGTACGACCTCGTGATCGACTGCCAGGGCCTCATCAAGACGGCGTGGGTCGCGAGTTGGGCGCGCGGCCCGCTCGTCGGGCTCGGCAACCGCACCGACGGCGCCGGCTACGAATGGCCGGTGCGTTTCTTCTACCGCAAGCGCGTGCCGATCGCGCCGCGCACGCACGTCGTCGAGCGCTCGCGCCAGCTCGTCGCGGCCGCGCTGGACGACCCGGCGCCGACCCCGGCCGATCCGGTCGAATTCGGCCTCGACACGCGCGCGGCGGCGCTCGCGGTGGCCGCGCTCGGCCTGAACCTGCCGGTGCCGTACGTCGTGTTCGTCCATGCGACGTCGCGCGCCGACAAGCAGTGGCCGGACGCCGCATGGATCGAGCTCGGCCAGGCGCTCGTGCGGCGCGGTGCGTCGCTCGTGCTGCCGTGGGGCAACGACGCGGAGCGGGCGACCAGCGAGCGGCTCGCGAAGGAGTTCGGCGCGGCGGCGATCGTGCCGCCGAAGCTGTCGCTGCCGGCCGTGGTCGGGCTGATCGACGGTGCGGCCGCGACGGTCGGGGTTGATACAGGTCTGGTTCACATCGCGGCCGCGCTGAAGCGTCCGACGATCGAACTGTACAATTTCGCGACGGCCTGGCGGACCGGCGGCTACTGGTCGCCGAACGTCGTCAATCTCGGCACGGCGGGGCAGCCCCCGTCGATCGCGCAGGTGAAGTCGGCGCTCGCGGGCTTCGGTCTCCTGTAACGCTGTCCACACGCGAACCGATCATGAGCGAATCCCAGATCATCGAAGTCCCGTCCGCCGACTGGAGCGGACACAACCTGTCGGCGCCGCGCGAGCAGTTGCTGGCCGCGGTCGAGGAAGGCAAGGTGCTGTATTTCCCGCACCTGCGCTTCGCGATCGAAGGCGGCGAGGAAGCGCTGCTCGATCCGGCGCTCGCCGATCCGAAACGCAAGAACATCAGCCTCGCGCCGAACGGCGGCGCGCTCGCCGGCGTGCTCGGCGACAGCGTCACGCAATCGGCCGTGCGCGCGCTCGTCGCGCGCTTCCAGCAGCAGGCCGGCACGCTCGTCGACGGCCTCTTTCCCGAATACCGCGGCAAGTTGCGCGTCGCGCCGACGAGCTTGCGGCTGATGCAGGTCGAGACGCGCCAGACGTCGTGGCGCAAGGACGACAGCCGGCTGCACGTCGATGCGTTCCCGTCGCGGCCGAACTACGGCGAGCGCATCCTGCGCGTGTTCACGAACGTGAATCCGGCCGGCGTGCCGCGCGTGTGGCGTGTCGGCGAGCCGTTCGAGGACGTCGCGAAGCGTTTCCTGCCGAAGATCCGGCCGCAGTTCCCGGGCTCGGCCTGGCTGCTGAACCTGCTGCACGTGACGAAATCGCCGCGCAGCGCGTACGACCACCTGATGCTGAACCTGCACGACGGGATGAAGGCCGATCTCGACTACCAGAAGACTTGCCCGCAGCAAACGATGCCGTTTCCGCCGGGCAGCGTGTGGATATGTTTCTCGGATCAGACTTCGCACGCTGTGATGTCCGGCCAGTTCATGCTCGAGCAGACCTTCTTCCTGCCGGTCGATGCGATGGTCCGCCGCGAATGCGCGCCGCTCGGCATTCTCGAACGCCTGACGGGCAGGGCGCTGGTTTGAGCGCGCACCTGTTTCGACGCCATACCCGGGCGGCCGCATGCTGAGGGCGATCTATCGCACGCTGTGGTGGCTCGTCGCGCCGGCCGCGGTCATCCGGCTCTATGTGCGCTCGCGCAAGGAGCGCGGCTATCGCGAGCATATCGGCGAGCGCTTCGGTCACGTCGCGGGCCGCTCGCGCGACGACCGCGCGCCGCTGATCTGGGTGCATGCGGTGTCGGTCGGCGAGACGCGCGCGGCGCAGCCGTTGATCGATGCGCTGCTGCGTGCGCGTCCCGATGCACGCATCCTGCTCACGCACATGACGCCGAGCGGTCGCGCGACCGGCGAACAGATCTTCGGCGACCGGGTGTTGCGCTGCTACCTGCCGTACGACATGCCGGGCGCGGTGCGGCGCTTCCTGCACGCATGGCGGCCGACGCTCGGCCTCGTGATGGAAACCGAGGTGTGGCCGACGCTGATCGACGAGTGCCGCCGCGCGGACGTGCCGCTCGTGCTGACCAATGCGCGGATGTCCGCGCGTTCGTTCCGGCGCGCGGCGAAGTTCGGCGCGGCGACGCGCGACGTGTTCGGCGGCTTCTCGCGCGTGCTCGCGCAGAGTCCGGCCGATGCCGAGCGGCTGACGTCGCTCGGCGCACGCAACGTGACCGTGCTCGGCAACCTGAAGTTCGACATGACGACGCCGCCGGAACTCGCGGCGCGCGGCCATGCATGGCGCGATGCGATCGGTGCGCGGCCGGTGTGGGTCGCCGCCAGCACGCGCGAGAACGAAGAAGCGCTGGTGCTGCAGGCGTTCGCGGAAATGCGCACGCCCGGCGCGCTGCTGGTGCTCGTGCCGCGTCATCCGCAGCGCTTCGCCGAAGTCGAGGCGCTCGTCGCGCGCAGCGGGTTCAAGTGCGTGCGGCGCTCCGTCTGGGCCGCCGATGCGGCCGCGCTCGCGGCGGGCCGTCCGGCCGCCGAACCGCTGCCGGACGACGTGACGGTGCTGCTCGGCGATTCGATGGGCGAGCTCGGCGCGTACTACGCGGCGGCCGACATCGCGTTCATCGGCGGCAGCCTGCTGCCGCTCGGCGGGCAGAACCTGATTGAGGCATGCGCGGTCGGCGTGCCGGTGCTGATCGGGCCGCACGTGTTCAACTTCACGCAGGCGACCGCCGATGCGGTCGCGGCAGGCGCCGCGATGCAGGTCGAGGATCCGCTCGATCTCGCGCACGTGCTCGACGCGCTGTTCGCCGACAAGGCGCGGCGCATCGCGATGGGCGCGGCCGGCGCGGCCTTCGCGTCGCGTCACCGCGGCGCGACCGCGCGCACGGTCGACGTGCTCGCCGCACTGCTGCCGCCCGCCGAAGCCGGCGTGCGTGCGTTGCCGGACGCCGTCGACGACGACGCATGACGGGACGGGCGGCGCGCTGCCGCCCGGACACGCGCGGCGGCGTCGCCGCGCGCCGCCGCGCGGCTCACACCGTCAGCAAGCCCTTCTTCTCGATGAATGCGATCACGTCCGCGACGCCGTCGAGCGCCTTCAGGTTCGTCATCACGTAAGGCCGCTCGCCGCGCATCTTCTTCGTGTCGGACGCCATCACGTCGAGGTTCGCGCCGACCAGCGGCGCGAGGTCGGTCTTGTTGATCACGAGCAGGTCGGACTTCGTGATGCCGGGGCCGCCCTTGCGCGGAATCTTCTCGCCGCCGGCGACGTCGATCACGTAGATCGTCAGGTCCGACAGCTCGGGGCTGAAGGTTGCCGCGAGATTGTCGCCGCCCGACTCGATGAACACGATGTCCGCATCGGGAAAGCGCGCGAGCATCCGGTCGACGGCTTCGAGATTGATCGACGCATCTTCACGGATCGCCGTGTGCGGGCAGCCGCCCGTCTCGACACCCATGATGCGTTCCTCGGGCAGCGCGCCCGCGACCGTCAGCAGCCGCTGGTCTTCCTTCGTGTAGATGTCGTTCGTGATCGCGACGAGGTCGTAGCGCTCGCGCATCGCCTTGCACAGCATTTCGAGCAGCGTGGTTTTGCCGGAGCCGACGGGGCCGCCGATGCCGACGCGCAGCGGCGGCAGTTTCTTCGTGCGGCGAGCGGAGGAGGGAGCAGGTGCGTTCATGGTCGGGCGATGAGGTTCAGGAGCGGAACAACCGCGAATACTGGGTTTCGTGCCGCGCGGACAGGATGCCGAGCTGCGGCGCGAACGTGTTGACGGCGTCGGGCGGCGTCGCGAGCGCGCGGCGCACGGCCGCGTCGATCGCGCCGCGTAGCGCGACGATGATGCGCTGGCCGGCGAGCTGGCCGAGCGGCACCGCTTTCAGCGCGGCCGACGTCTGGTTCTCGACCCAGCCGAACGCGTACGCGGCGAGCGTTGCATCGGCGCCGGCATCGTGCGCGGCGGCCGCGTAGGCGAATGCGGTCGGCAGCGCGATCGGCGTGAACGATGCGAGCGTCGCGCGGCGCGCGGCATCGCCCCATTCGAGCGACGCGCACAGTTGCGCGAGCGACCAGCCCATCTGTTCGGTCTCGCGGCGCAGTTCGGCCGACTCGCGGCTTGCGACGAACCATGCGTTCTCGCGGGCCAGCGCGTCCGCGTCATGTGCGTGCCAGCGCGCGAGCTGGTGCGCGAGGAATGGCAACTCGCCGTGCGCGAGCACGTCGGTCAGGCCGCTCGCGATCCAGTCGCGCGCGGTGTCGGCGTCGCGGATCAGGTTCGCGTCGAGCGCGGCTTCGAAGCCCTGCGAGTAGCTGAACGCGCCGATCGGCAATGCGGGCGACGCGAGATGCAGCAGCGCGACGAGCTCAGTGGTGGTCATGACCGTGGTGGCCGTGCGCGCAGCCCGGACCATGCTGATGATCGTGATCGTGATCGTGATCGTGATCGTGATCGTGCGAGTGCGAGTGCGAGTGGCCGTGGTGTTCGCCGAACACCTGCTGTGCGAGCGCGTAATCCTCGGCGAATGTCGCGTCGTGCCCGTGCTTGTGGCCGCCGCCGTACGCGCCGGCTTCCGGCTGGAACGGTGCGCTCGTTTCGTCGACCTGCGTGCCGAGCCGGCGCAGCATGTCCGCGAGCACCGGATCGGCTTCGAGCTTCAGATAACCGTCGCCGATCTCGACCGGCGTGTGGCGGTTACCGAGATGGTACGCGGCGCGCATCAGCGTGAGCGGGTCGGTCGCGCGCACGAGCAGCACGGTTTCGGGCGCCGCGGCGATGCGCACGAGCGCGCCGTCGTCGGCGACGAGCACGTCGCCGTCGCGCAGCACGGTGCCGCGCGGCAGCAGGACCGCGACGTCCTCGCCGGTGTCGAGCGTCGCCGCGAGGCGGCTCTTGCAGCGGGCGTCATAGGCGAGCGTGAGCGTCGACGCGCGCGCGACGAGCGACGCGGCGAGTTTCACGTTCGGGGCAATGCGTTTGTCGAGGGTGCGCATGGAACGAAAAACAGGAAATCAGAACAGGAAGTAGCGCTGCGCCATCGGCAGCACCGTTGCCGGTTCGCAGGTGAGCAACTGACCGTCGGCGATCACGTCGTAGGTTTCGGGATCGACGCTGATCGACGGCCGCCACGCGTTGTGGATCATGTCGGCCTTCGTCACGTTGCGGCAGTTGCGCACCGGCACGACATGCTTCGCGAGCCCGTAGCGTTCGGCGATGCCCGCGTCGGCTGCCATCTGCGACACGAACGTCAGCGACGTGCGCGCGAGCGCGCCGCCGCGCGTCGCGAACATCTCGCGGTAGTGCACCGGCTGCGGCGTCGGGATCGACGCGTTCGGGTCGCCCATCTGCGCCATCGCGATCATCCCGCCTTTCAGGATCATCGACGGCTTGATCCCGAAGAACGCCGACTCCCACAGCACGAGGTCGGCCCACTTGCCCGGTTCGATCGAACCGACTTCATGCGCGATACCGTGCGTGATCGCCGGGTTGATCGTGTATTTCGCGACGTAGCGCTTCGCGCGGAAGTTGTCGTTGCGCGCATTGTCTTCCGCCAGCGCGCCGCGTTGCACCTTCATCTTGTGCGCGGTCTGCCACGTGCGGATGATCACTTCGCCGACGCGGCCCATCGCTTGCGAGTCGGACGACAGCATCGACAGCGCGCCGAGATCGTGCAGGATGTCCTCGGCCGCGATCGTCTCGCGGCGGATCCGCGACTCCGCGAACGCGAGATCCTCGGCGATCGACGGATCGAGGTGATGGCACACCATCAGCATGTCGAGGTGCTCGTCGAGCGTGTTGATCGTGTACGGGCGCGTCGGATTGGTCGACGACGGCAGCACGTTCGCCTCGCCGCACACCTTGAGGATGTCGGGCGCGTGGCCGCCGCCCGCGCCTTCGGTGTGGTACGTGTGGATCGTGCGGCCCTTGAACGCGGCGACCGTCGATTCGACGAAGCCGCCTTCGTTCAGCGTGTCGGTGTGGATCGCGACCTGCGTGTCGGTGTCGTCGGCAACCGACAGGCAGTTGTCGATCGCGGCGGGCGTCGTTCCCCAGTCTTCGTGCAGCTTCAGCCCGATCGCACCGGCCGCGATCTGCTCGACGAGCGGCTGCGGCAGGCTCGCATTGCCCTTGCCGAGAAAGCCGAGATTGATCGGCCAGCCGTCGGCGGCCTGCAGCATCCGCTCCATGTGCCACGGGCCCGGCGTGCAGGTCGTCGCGTTGGTGCCGGTGGCCGGCCCCGTGCCGCCGCCGAGCATCGTCGTGACGCCCGACGCGAGCGCCTCGTCGATCTGCTGCGGGCTGATGAAGTGGATGTGCGTGTCGATGCCGCCGGCGGTGACGATCAGCCCTTCGCCGGCGATCACTTCGGTCGCGGCTCCGATCGCGATCGTCACGCCGGGCTGGATGTCCGGATTGCCGGCCTTGCCGATCGCGGCGATGCGGCCGTGCTTGATCGCGATGTCGGCCTTCACGATGCCCCAGTGATCGAGGATCACCGCGTTCGTGATGATCGTGTCGGGCACGTCGGCGGCCACGCGCTGCGACTGGCCCATCCCGTCGCGGATCACTTTCCCGCCGCCGAATTTCACTTCCTCGCCGTACGTGGTGAAGTCGCGTTCGATCTCGATCAGCAGTTCGGTATCGGCGAGCCGCACGCGGTCGCCCGTCGTCGGCCCGAACATTTCCGCGTACGCGCGGCGGCTCAAGCGTAATGTCATGTGCTGTTCCTGAAGAGCGGGGCGCGGCTTACAGCGGCCCCATCACCTTGCCCTGAAAACCGTAGACGGCGCGATCGCCGGCCAGTTCGACCAGCTCGACGGTGCGGGTCTGACCGGGCTCGAAGCGTACCGCGGTGCCGGCCGCGATGTTGAGCCGGAAGCCGCGCGCGGCCGCGCGATCGAACGACAGCGCGTCGTTGACTTCGAAGAAGTGGTAGTGCGAGCCGACCTGCACCGGGCGGTCGCCGGTGTTCGCGACGACGAGCGACAGCGTCGCGCGGCCCGCGTTGAGTTCGTGCTCGCCGTCGTCGGTGAGGATTTCGCCGGGAATCATGCGCGGGGCCTCGGTCACGGAATCGGGTGGTGGACGGTGACGAGCTTGGTGCCGTCGGGGAAGGTCGCTTCGACCTGGATGTCGGGAATCATTTCCGGCACACCGTCCATCACGTCGTCGCGCGTGAGCAGCGTCGTGCCGTAGTGCATCACTTCGGCGACCGTCTTGCCGTCGCGCGCGGCTTCCATCAGCGCGGCGGTGATGAACGCGACCGCCTCCGGATAGTTGAGCTTCAGGCCGCGCGCGCGGCGGCGTTCGGCGAGCAGCGCCGCCGTGAAGATCAGCAGCTTGTCCTTTTCGCGGGGAGTCAGTTTCATGAAGGCAGTCGTTCAGGAAAACGTAATTTTTATCGGTGCGCGGCGGTGCGGGCAGCGCGCGGCTCATCGTAGCACCGCGCCGTTTTACGTGCGTCGTGTATCGGTTATGTAAGCAGCAAGGCCCGTGCCATGCCGACGAAATGTGCGGATGTGCGCGTTCGTGGTGCGCGATGCATCGAATGCGGGCGGCATCGGCGGCGGTGCTGCGCCGAAACGGTGCGTGCCGCGTTCGGTACGTTCAGGTTTGCCAGAGACGCAGTGGCCGTGCATCGACGCCGTGCACAATCGGACGCAGATAAAGCCAGCAGTCGGTGAAGTGACGTTGCAGCGCTTCCATCGACGTCGACAGCGCACGCACCAGCACGACGCCCGGCGTCACGCAGGTTGCGCCCGCGCTCAGCGTATCGTCGAACGGCATCCGCGCGGCGAGCGCTTCGGCCAGCGCCGCATCGCACGCGGGCCCGGCTGCCCACAGCGTGCCGTACACGGGAAAGCCTGCGAGGCCCTGCAGTGCACCGCGCAACGGATCGTGCGCGTCGAGCAGTGCGCGCTCGGTCCACAGCGGCCGGCCCTCGGCATCGACGAGTGCCGAGCGCGACGCGATGCGGCCCGCCGACCAGGTTTCGCCGGCCGCCTGTCGGCCGAGCTGCGTCGCGTCCCAGCCGATCGCGCTCGCGCCGGCGCCGAGTGCCACCGTGAAGTCGAGCGAGGCATGCGCGGCGTCGAAGAACAGGTTGTTCTGCGGTAGCCAGTCGAGCTTCGCGTGCGCGCCGACCGTGATGCCGATGCGCTGCGTCGCGTCGAGGCCGTTCGACTTGTACCATTTGGTCGCACCGGGCGTCGTCAGCGCGGCATGCGTGCCGTCGCCGAGCGCGATGTCGATGTCGAGCCGGTCACCGCCGGCGACGCCACCCGGCGGGTGAACGATCACCGCGTGGCAGATCGCGTCGCCTTCCGGATACAGCGGCCGCTGCACGCGCAGCGGGCCATCGTGCAGCCGGTGAACGAGCGTCGTGCGCGCTCCGTGCCGTTCGAAGCCGAGTTCGAGGCGGCCATGCCAGGACTTGGCGACGGCGGGGCGGGACAGCGGGGCGTGGGAGTCGGGGGCGGACATCGGCAGGAAGCTGGGGACGGGCGCGGGAAACGAGGATGCTAACGCAACAATATACGCGTGAGCAGAGGCGTTGCCGAGCGGGCGGGGGCTTCGGGAATGTACGGCCGTATGCATAATCGCCGGATGCCGGATGCCGGATGCCGGGCGACGAGCGCCATCCGCCTAACACCGTTCGTCAAACGCCGACCGCCGACCGCCGACCGCCAAACGCCGACCGCCGACCGCCAAACGCCAAACGCCAAACGCCAAACGCCAAACGCCAAACGCCAAACGCCAAACGCCAAACGCCAAACGCCAAACGCCAAACGCCAAACGCCAAACGCCAAACGCCAAACGCCAAACGCCAAACGCCAAACGCCAAACGCCAAACGCCACTCACCGCCATCGCGCGGCCCCTACCGCGTTGCCCGCTACACCGCGATCAGCTCCCGCACGCCGTTCGTCTCCATATCGCGCGCATCGCCCCCCGCGACGATCTCGCCGCGGCTCATCACCCAGTAGCGATCGGCGATCGATCGCGCGAAATCGTAATACTGTTCGACGAGCAGCACGGTCATCTTCGATTCGTCGACGAGCTGGCGCAGCGTGCGACCGATGTCCTGGATGATCGACGGCTGGATGCCCTCGGTCGGCTCGTCGAGGATCAGCAACTGCGGCTCGCTCATCAGCGCGCGGCCGATCGCGAGTTGTTGCTGCTGGCCGCCCGACAGGTCGCCGCCGCGCCGCGCGCGCATGTCCTTCAGCACCGGGAACAGGTCGTAGATGCGATCGGGCACCTTCGAGGGCGCCTTGCGGCTCGCCGCGCCGACGAGCAGGTTCTCCTCGACGGTGAGCCGCGGAAAGATGTCGCGGCCCTGCGGCACGTACGCGAGCCCGGCTGCGACGCGCGCATACGGCGGCAGTGCGCCGAGCGCGGTGCTGCGCCACGACACGCTGCCGCTCTTCGCGGCGACCACGCCCATCAGGCAGCGCAGCAGCGTGCTCTTGCCGACGCCGTTGCGGCCGAGCAGCACGGTGAGCTTGCCGTCGTCGGCGGCGAGGTTCACGTTGCGCAGGATATGGCTGCCGCCGTAGTACTGGTTCAGCGCTTCGATTTTCAGCATCGCATCATCGTCCGAGGTAAGACTCGATCACCGCGTCGTCGCGCTTGACCTGGTCGAGCGTGCCGTGCGCGAGCACCGCGCCTTCGGCCATCACCGTCACGCGCCCCGTGTCGCCCGCGAGCGCCGCGACGAATTCCATGTCGTGCTCGACGACCATCATCGAGCAGGTGCCGCGCAGCGTGTTCAGCAGCTCGGCGAGCTCCATCGTCTCGTGGTCGGTCATCCCGGCCGCCGGCTCGTCGAGCAGCAGCAGCGCGGGGCGCTGCATCAGCAGCATGCCGATTTCGAGCCGTTGCTTCTGCCCGTGCGACAGCTCGCCGGCGGCGCGATACGCGTGGCTTTCGAGTCCGATCAGCGCGAGCGTCTCCTCGATCTTCGCCTGCGCGGTGCGGTCGAGCCGCGCGCGCAGCGACGCGAGCCAGCCCTTGTCGGTCTGCATCGCGAGTTCGAGGTTTTCCCACACCGGGTGCTGTTCGAACACCGTCGGCTTCTGAAACTTGCGGCCGATGCCCGCACGCGCGATCTCGGGCTCGTTCATCCGTGCGAGGTCGATCGTCTGGCCGAGAAACACCTTGCCCGCATCGGGCCGCGTCTTGCCGGTGATCACGTCCATCATCGTCGTCTTGCCCGCGCCGTTCGGGCCGATCACGCAGCGCAGCTCGCCCGCGTCGATCGCGAGCGACAGCTTCTTCAGCGCGCGAAAACCGTCGAAGCTCACCTCGATATCCTCGAGATACAGGATCGTGCCGTGCGACGTGTCGATGCCGGGCGGCACGACGCGCCCCATCGACGCGCTGCCGCTGACGGCGAGCAGCTCGTCCTCGGGCGGCGGCGTGAACTGGTAGAGCGCCGTTCCGTTCATGCGCGTTTCCCCTTTGCGAGCACGGTTTCGACGAGGCCCATGATTCCGCGCGGCAGCAACAGCGGCACGAGCACGAAGATCAGGCCGAGGAAGAACAGCCAGTATTCGGCGAAGTACGCGGTGAAGAAACTCTTCGCGCCGTTCACCGCGAACGCGCCGACGATCGGCCCGATCAGCGTGCCGCGCCCGCCCACCGCGACCCAGATCGCCATTTCGATCGAGTTGCCCGGCGACATCTCGCCGGGATTGATGATGCCGACCTGCGGCACGTACAGCGCGCCGGCGATGCCGCACAGCACGGCCGACACGGTCCACACGAACAGCTTGTACGCGAGCGGGCTGTAGCCGAGGAACATCAGCCGCGTCTCGCCGTCGCGCACCGCGGTCACCACGCGCCCGAGCTTGCTCGTGACGATCGCGCGCGCGGCGATGAACGCGAGCACGAGCGTCGCGAACGTCAGCAGCAACAGCACCGTGCGCGTGCCCGGCGACGTGATCGCGAAGCCGGCGATGCGCTTGAAATCCGTGAAGCCGTTGTTGCCGCCGAAGCCCGTCTCGTTGCGATAGAACAGCAGCATCGCGGCGAACGTCAGCGCCTGCGTGATGATCGACAGGTACACGCCTTTCACGCGCGAGCGGAACGTGAAGAAGCCGAACACCCACGCGAGCACGGCCGGCACGAGCACGACGAGCGCGAGCGCCCATGCGAGATGCTGCGTGCCGCTCCAGTACCACGGCAACTGGTGCCAGTCGAGAAACACCATGAAGTCGGGCAGGTCGCTGCCGTACTTGCCGTCGCGGCCGATCTCGCGCATCAGGTACATGCCGATCGCATAGCCGCCGAGCGCGAAGAACAACCCGTGGCCGAGGCTCAGGATCCCGCAGTAGCCCCACACGAGATCGAGCGCGAGCGCGGCGATCGCGTAGCACATCAGCTTGCCGGCGAGCGTCATCGTGTACGCGGACAGATGGAGCGCGCTGGCTTCCGGCACGACGAGCGCGGCGAGCGGCACGCCGATGCCGATCGCCACGCACAGCGCGACGAGCGCGAGCCATGCGCGGCGCGACAGCAGCGCAGGGCGGGGCGGCAGGCCGAGCGCGAAGCCGTCCGCCGCGCGCGCGGCGGCGGCGGACTGGGACGTACCGGCGACCGGGTTCGGTATCGAATCGGTGAATGAAGTCACGTCAAGCCTCCGCGCTGCGGCCCTTCGGCGCGAACATGCCCTGCGGGCGTTTCTGGATGAACAGCACGATCATCACGAGCACCGCGATCTTCGCGAGCACGGCGCCCCAGAACGGCTCGATCGCCTTGCTCGCGAGGCCGAGCCCGAAGCCGCCGAGCACGGTGCCGGCGATCTGCCCCACGCCGCCGAGCACGACGGCCATGAACGAATCGATGATGTAGTTCTGGCCGAGATCGGGGCCCACGTTGCCGATCTGCGACAGCGCGCAACCGCCGAGGCCCGCGATGCCCGCGCCGAATGCGAACGCATACGCGTCGACGCGTGCGGTCTTCACGCCGACGCAGGCGGCCATCCGGCGGTTCTGCGTGACCGCGCGCACGAACAGGCCGAGCCGCGTCTTCGTCAGCACGGCCCACGCTACGAACACCACCGCGAGCGCGAACGCGAGGATCGCGAGCCGGTTGTACGGCAGGATCAGGTTCTGCATCACCGTCACGCCGCCGCTCATCCACGACGGGTTCACGACCTGCACGTTCTGCGCACCGAACAGCATGCGCGTCGCCTGGATCAGGATCAGGCTCACGCCGAAGGTCGCGAGCAGCGTTTCGAGCGGGCGGCCGTACAGGTGCCGCAGCACGAGCCGCTCGAGCACGATGCCGACGAGCGCGGCCGCCGCGAACGACACGGGCACGGCGACGAGCGGATACCAGTCGAATGCGCCGGGCGCGTAGCGCTGGATCAGCGTCTGCACGACATAGGTTGCGTACGCACCGATCATCAGGAATTCGCCGTGCGCCATGTTGATCACGCCGATCAGCCCGTACGTGATCGCGAGACCGAGCGCGGCGAGCAGCAGCACGCTGCCGAGCGACAGGCCGGCGAACAGCGTGCCGGCGATTTCGCCGCGGCGCTGCAGCGCGTCGAGCGCGTCGAGTCCCTGTTGCGCGGCGGCGCGGACCTGCGCATCGGGTTCCGCGTAGCTGCCGTCGGCGTTCTTCGCGACCAGCGGGCGCAGTTGTTCGATCATGTCGAGATCGCTGCGCGCGGCCACCACCTGCACGGCTTCGAGGCGCCTGGCCGGATCGGCGTCGTGCAGCGCGGCGATCGCCCACAGCGCGTCGAGCCGACGTTTCAATGCCGGATCGGTTTCCTTTGCACGGGCGCGGTCGATCATCGGCTTGAGCGCCGGGTCGGGCGATTTCAGCAGCGCGTCGATCGCGTCGCGGCGCGCGGCGACGTCGGGCGACGCGAGCGCGAGGCCCGACAGCGCGCCGGCGATCTTCGTGCGCAGCAGGTTGTTCAGCATCACCGGCTGCGCGTCGCCGGCCGGCGTCGCGGCCTGCGTGAGCGCGTCGTGCGCGGTGTCGCCTGCCTGGATCAGCAGGCGGCCGTCGCCGGTCGCGAGTGCATCGCCGCTCGACAACGCATTGAGCACCGCAACGGCGCGCGGATCGGTGTCGACGGCGAGCCGTTCGATCGCGGCCGTCTTCGCGTCGAAGTCGTCGCCGGCGAGCGCGGCGGTATCGGCCGCCGTCAGCGCGAACGCGGCGTGCGGCAGCATGCCCGCGAGGGCGGCGCATGCCGCGATCGCGCGGGCGGCTCGGCGAAAGCGTGTAGGCATCGGGAAGTCCTGTCGGGCGTGGGGAAGCGCAGTGGTGCGGCGGCGCGGCGCCGGCGCGGGCGGTTCGTCACGGCAAGCGCGTGCCGGCGCATCGGCAGCGGGCGTGCGGGCGGCACGCCGCACACGAAGCACGACGTGCCGCACCGCATCAGGCCAGCGCCGCGCGTTGCCGGCGCAGGAACGCCGGAATCGAGCTGACGACGTCCGGCTTGCCCTGGTTGCCCGCGATGAACGGGCTCCACGGCTGCGCGCGCACGGCCGTCTTCGTCTTCCACACGACGTTGAACTGCCCGTCGCCGCGGATCTCGCCGATCATCACCGGCTTGTGCAGGTGATGGTTGCCGTCCATCGCGAGCGTGAAGCCCGACGGCGCGGCCACCGTCTGGCCGATCATCGCGACGCGCACCTTGTCGACATCGGTGCTCTTCGCTTTCTCGACGGCCTGCTTCCACATATGGATGCCGACGTAGGTGGCTTCCATCGGATCGTTGGTCACGCGTTTCGCGCCGCCCGGCAGGTTGTTCGCCTTCACCCACGCGGCGAACTGGTCCTTGAACTTCGTGTTGGTCGGGTTCTTCACCGACATGAAGTAGTTCCACGCGGCGAGGTGGCCGACGAGCGGCTTCGTGTCGATCCCGCGCAGCTCTTCCTCGCCGACCGAGAACGCGACGACCGGCACATCGGTCGCCTTGATCCCCTGGTTGCCCAGCTCCTTGTAGAACGGCACGTTCGAGTCGCCGTTGATCGTCGAGACCACGGTCGTCTTGCCGCCTTGCGAGAAGGTCTTGATGTTCGCGACGATGGTCTGGTAATCGCTGTGGCCGAACGGCGTGTAGACCTCCTGAATGTCGGCGTCCTTCACGCCCTTCGATTTCAGGAACGCGCGCAGGATCTTGTTGGTCGTGCGCGGATACACGTAGTCGGTGCCGAGCAGGAAGAAGCGCTTCGCGCCGCCGCCTTCCGCGCTCATCAGGTACTCGACGGCCGGAATGGCCTGCTGGTTCGGCGCGGCGCCCGTGTAGAACACGTTGCGCGACATTTCCTCGCCTTCGTACTGCACCGGGTAGTAGAGCAGCCCGTTCAGTTCCTCGAACACCGGCAGCACGGACTTGCGCGACACCGACGTCCAGCAGCCGAACACGCACGCGACCTTGTCCTGCGTGAGCAGCTGGCGCGCCTTCTCCGCGAACAGCGGCCAGTTCGACGCGGGATCGACCACCACCGGTTCGAGCTTGCGGCCCATCACGCCGCCGCTCTTGTTGATGTCGGCGATCGTCATCAGTGCGGTGTCCTTCAGCGACGTCTCCGAGATCGCCATCGTGCCCGACAGCGAATGCAGGATGCCGACCTTGATCGGGCCGGTGCCCGCATCGGCCGCGTGCGCGAACGGGCTCTTGCCCGCCAGCGCGAGTGCGCCGGCCATCGAACCGAACTTCAACAGACTGCGACGTTTCATCGGGATCCCCTTGTCGTGTTGGATGTGCGTGCGCCGTGGCGGCGCCGGCCATCGTGTAACGCAAGGCATGTGCCAGTCGTGCGGATGCACGCCCGGCGTGCCTGCGAGGGGTGCGGGCGAGCATCGGGACGGTGCGGATGACGCGCCGTGCAGCATGCACGGTCCGTTGCGGTGCAGACGCGCGAGCGCAAATGGTGCACGGCGGTGCTGCGGCGTCGCCACGCAGGAAACGGAGGAGCGGAAAAGAGAAACGGGCGCGCAGTGCGCGCCCGTTCGGCGATTTCGTGTGGCCGGCGGCAGGGTGCCGGGCGGCGCGGCGGCGCACGATGCGCCGCCGGGAGGATCGATCAGTAGCGCGGCACCGACGGATCGACGTCGCGCGACCACGCGTCGATCCCGCCTTGCAGGTTGTACAGCTTCGTGAAGCCGCGCGATTCGAGGAACATCGCGACCTGTGCGCTGCGCATCCCGTGATGGCACACGCAGACGATTTCCGCTTCGTCGTCGAGCTCTTCGCTGCGCGCGGGAATCTGCTGCATCGGAATCGCCACGCTGCCGGCGATCTGCGCGGTCGCGATTTCCCACGGCTCGCGCACGTCGAGCACGACCGGCGCGGGGCGCGCCGTGTCGCCGAGCCATTCCGCGAGCATCGCGGGCGTCAGGATCTGCATGGAGGCTCCGCCGCTCAGAATTTGAAGCGCGACGGCTCGATCGCGTTGACGAGGTGATCGATGTACGTTTCGAACACGTCGGCGACGCGGTACTGCTTGTCGTCGATCCGCGTGATGATCTGCGCCTTCATCACCGGACGGCCGCCGACGAACGCCGACAGGCGGCCGCCGATCTTGAGCTGTTCGAGCATTTCCTGCGGCACGACCGGCAGGCCGCCCGCGACGCAGATCACGTCGTACGGCGCCTTCGCGGCCCAGCCGCGCGAACCGTCGCCGAGCACGACTTCGGCGTTGGTCACGCCGTCGTTGCGCAGGTTGTCTTCCGCGAACTTCGCGATCGTCGGATCGATCTCGACGGCCGTCACATGCTGCGCGCGGTGCGCGAACAGCGCGGCCAGGTAACCCGAACCCGCGCCGATCAGGAGCACGTTCTCGTGCTTCTTGACAGCCAGTTCCTGCAGCACGCGTGCTTCGACGCGCGGGAACAGCATCTTGCTGGCGCCGCCGGGCAGCGGGAGTTCGAGATCGGCGAACGCGAGATCGCGGTATTCGGCCGGCACGTAGTTTTCACGCTTGACGATCGACAGCAGGCCCAGGACATCCAGATCCAGCACGTCCCACGGACGGATCTGCTGTTCGATCATGTTGAAACGCGCGTTTTCGATATTCATGGTGTGGTCACGCAGCCTGGTCGGCCATCAGCGGGGATAGAGAAACTTCGTGATTGTACCAAACGGCACGGCAGCGAAGCCTTCAGGCGGCCTGCAACAGACCTTTACCCTTTGCTCTTCTTGATCTGCGCCTCGAAGGCGAGGTCGAGCTTGCTCGCCTTGCGCGGCTTTTTGGGGCCGAATTCGTCGACGAACTTGACGAACGCGTCGAGCGGCAGCGGCTCGCAGCACTTCTCGGCGGTGCCGCCCGAGCGGTCGACGAGATAGAACAGGCCGCCCGCCATCGCGACGGCCGCGAATTGCGGGTTGCCGGAGCGGGTCTTCAGGCGTTCGACCGCGTGGGTCGCTTTGGTGGTGCGCATCTTGGGGGGCTGGCGAAGCGGATGTAAGCCTCACACTCTATCAAACCGGCCGCCCGTGTGCGGCGGGCGCCCGCGAGGCACCCGCGCGAACCGCACCCTAGACCGTGCGCGAGTAGCGCTGCCGCGGCGTCTGGTCGAGGTACGCATCGAACGCCATCGCGATGTTGCGCACGACCATCCGGCCGGCCGGATGGATCGTCAGCCGATCGCGTGCGATCGTCAGCAGGCCGTCGCGCTCGAACGGGCGCAACGCGTCGAGCTCGCGCGCGAAATGATCGGCGAAGCGGATGCCGTGCGCGGCCTCGACATGCGAGAACGGCAGTTCGAGGTTGCACATCAGTTGCGTGATCACGTCGCGGCGTAGCCGGTCGTCCGGTGTGAGCCTTACGCCGCGCGCGATCGGCAGCCGGCCCGCGTCGAGCGCGGCGCCGTATGCGGGCAGGTCCTTCGCGTTCTGCGCGTAGACGTCGCCGACCTTGCCGATCGACGACACGCCGAAGCCGATCAGGTCGGTATCCGCGCGCGTGCTGTAGCCCTGGAAATTGCGCTGCAGCGTGCTGTTGCGCTGCGCGCGCACGAGTTCGTCGGACGGCCGCGCGAAGTGGTCCATCCCGATGTACACGTAGCCGGCCGACGTCAGCATGTCGATCGCGAGGCCGAGCAGCGCGATGCGCGTTTCCGGCGGCGGCAGCGCCGCATCGTCGATCTGCCGCTGCATCTTGAACAGGTGCGGCATGTGCGCGTAGCCGAACACCGACAGGCGGTCGGGCGCCAGCTCGATCATCGTCTCGAGCGTGCGCGCGAACCCGGCGACCGTCTGGTGCGGCAGCCCGTAGATCAGGTCGACGCTCACCGAATGGAAGCCGGTCGCCCGTGCGGCGGCGAGCAGGTCGGCGGTCATCGCGCGCGGCTGGATGCGGTTGATCGCCTGCTGCACGATCGGATCGAAATCCTGCACGCCGAGGCTCAGCCGGTTGAAGCCGATCGTGCGCAGGTGGACGAGCGTCGCCGGCGTGACGGTGCGCGGATCGATCTCGATCGAGAACTCGGCGTCGGCGTCCGGCGCCAGCACGAAATGCTCGCGCGTGGCCGCCATCAGCTCGGCCGTTTCGTCGTCGGACAGGAAGGTCGGCGTGCCGCCGCCCCAGTGCAGTTGCGTGACGGGGCGGGACGGATCGAACAGCGCGGCCTGCAGCGCCATGTCGCGCTTGAGCTGGTCGAGATACGGGCGCGCGCGGCGGTGGTTGTTGGTCGCGATCTTGTTGCAGCCGCAGTAGAAGCACGCGGTGTTGCAGAACGGGATGTGGAAGTACAGCGACAGGTCGCTCGACGATGCGCCGGGGTCGCCGGCTGCGCGTACGTAGTCGGCCGGATCGAAATCGTCGCGAAATTGCAGCGCGGTCGGGTACGACGTGTAGCGCGGCCCGTTCGCGCCGTATTTCGCGAGTAAATCGGGACGGAACATCGTGTCGGCAGAACCAGAACGCATGACGGTCTCGCGTTTTTTAGATGCTTTCGAGTATATGAACGCCCGATCGGGCTGCATTGTGTAATAACGTCGCAGCCGGCGATGGCACAATGCGGGGTGGGGCTGCCGGATGCCGCGTCCGGTTGCCGCACCGTTTTTCGTTGTTCGTCGAGAGAGCCGAGTGTCCGTCGAAATGCCTGTTGTTCGCCCGGCGCCCGCCGAAGTCCCGCCGCCGCACGCGTGCCGCGAGGGCTGCGGCGCGTGCTGCATCGCGCCGTCGATTTCCAGCCCGATTCCGGGCATGCCCGACGGCAAGCCGGCCGGCGTGCGCTGCGCGCAGCTCGGCGACGACCTCCGCTGCATGATTTTCGGCCGGCCCGAGCGTCCTGCGTGCTGTTCCGGGCTGCAGCCGTCCGCCGACATGTGCGGCGCGTCGCGCGACGACGCGCTCGCGTGGCTCACGCGCCTCGAGGTCGCGACGCGGCCGGCGCATCCAGGAGAGAGTTCAGCATGACCGTCCCTCGCGCGCCCGGCCGGCGCCGTTTTCTCGCTGCCGCTGTCGGCGCCATCGGTGTGTGCGTATCGCTTGCCGCGTGCGCATCGACGTTCCCGTTCATTCCCGATCACTACACGTTCTCGCGCGGCGACGTGCAGAAGGCCGTCGCGCGCAAGTTTCCGTACCAGAAGACGGTCGCGCAGGTGGTCGACGTGTCGCTCGCGAACCCGGCCGTCAACCTGCTGCCCGACCAGAACCGCGTCGCCGTGCAGCTCGATGCCCATTTCGCGAGCCCGTTCCTGCGCGAGCCCGTCAGCGGCAAGTTCACCGTGTCGGGCCAGCTCGCGTACGACGCGCCGAGCCGCTCGGTCGTGCTGAAGGCGCCGGCCGTCGACAGCCTCGTGCTCGACGGCGACGCGCAGATGTACGCGCAGCAGGTCGGCGCGGCCGCCGGCCTGCTCGCGACGCAGCTGCTGACCAACTATCCGATCTACACGTTCAAGCCGGAACAACTCCAATTTGCCGGGGTGAACTACGAACCCGGTACAATTACGATCCTTACAAACGGCATACGCGTGGCGATCGTCGAGAAGTGACGACGGGGCGCGCACGGCCGGGCGGGCCGCGCGCGCAAGAGTGGCCTTTTCTTTCGACCATTTCGGAGTTGGGCCACGGATGGACTGGATCCTGATCTGCAAGGCATTGATCCTCGGCGTCGTCGAGGGGCTGACGGAATTCCTGCCGGTGTCGAGCACCGGTCACCTGATCGTCGCGGGCAGCTTCCTGAATTTCAACGATTCGCACGCGAAGACGTTCGACGTCGTGATCCAGTTCGGCGCGATCCTCGCCGTCTGCTGGGAATACCGGCAACGGATCGTGTCCGTCGTGTCCGGGCTGCCGAGCCGGCCGGACGCGCAGCGCTTCACGCTCAACGTCGTGATCGCGACGATTCCCGCGATCGCGCTTGGCCTCCTGTTCGAGAAGAAGATCAAGGCCGTGCTGTTCTCGCCGGTGCCCGTCGCGTTCGCGCTCGTCGTCGGCGGTGCGATCATCCTGTGGGCCGAGGCGCGGCAGCGCGAACGCAGCGAGCCGCCGCGCGTGATGTCGGTCGATGCGCTGACGCCGCTCGACGCGCTCAAGGTCGGCATCGCGCAGTGCTTCGCGCTCGTGCCCGGCATGTCGCGTTCGGGCTCGACGATCATCGGCGGGATGCTGTTCGGTCTCGACCGGCGCGTGGCCACCGAATTCTCGTTTTTTCTCGCGATTCCGATCATCTTCGGCGCGACGCTCTACGAAACTGTCAAGGACTGGCAGGCGTTCACCGTCGATTCGTTCGGGCTGTTCGCGCTCGGGCTCGTCTCGGCATTCGTCAGCGCGTTCGTGTGCGTGCGCTGGCTGCTGCGCTACGTCGCGACGCACGACTTCACGGTGTTCGCGTGGTACCGGATCGCGTTTGGGCTGTTCGTGCTGCTGGTGGGATACAGCGGGTGGCTGAACTGGGCGTGATGCCGGGCGGACACGCCGGTCGGGTCCGGCGCGCATCGCGGGCGTCATGAAAAACGGCCTGATCGGCAATTGCCGATCAGGCCGTTTCATTTGGCGGGGTCGCCGGGTAGTGCGCCGGCCGGGCGCTCAGCCTGCGCGCTTGCGGAACACCAGATCCCACACGCCGTGGCCGAGCCGCAGCCCGCGCCGCTCGAACTTCGTCACAGGGCGGTAGTCGGGGCGCGGCGCGTAGTCGGCGGCCGTGTTTTCGAGCGTCGGTTCCGCGCCGAGCACTTCCAGCATCTGTTCCGCGTAGTTCTGCCAGTCGGTCGCGCAGTGAATGTACGCGCCGGGCTTCAGGCGCGACGCGAGATGCGCGACGAGCGGCGGCTGGATCAGCCGGCGCTTGTGGTGACGCGCCTTGTGCCACGGATCGGGGAAGAAGATGTGCACGCCGTCGAGGCTTTCCGGCGCGATCATGTGCTCGAGCACCTCGACCGCGTCGTGCTGGATGATGCGGATGTTCGTCAGATCCTGCTCGCCGATCAGCTTCAGCAGCGCGCCGACGCCCGGCTCGTGCACCTCGACGCCGAGGAAATCGTCGCCCGGGCGGTTTGCGGCGATTTCTGCGGTCGATGCGCCCATCCCGAAGCCGATCTCGAGGATGCGCGGCGCGCTGCGGCCGAAGATCGCGTCCCAGTCGGGCAGTGCCGGCGCATACGGGACGACGAAGCGCGGGCCGAATTCGTCGAGCGCACGGCGCTGGCCGGTCGACACGCGGCCGGCGCGCGTCACGAAGCTGCGGATGCGGCGGTGGTGCAGCGGGTTGACTGCGTCGGCGCCTTCGGGCGCTTCGTCGGAAATGGCGTCGTCGCGTGGCGGCAGGCCGGCTTCGTTCGGATCGTCGTGCATCATCGGTACAGAGAATGGCGTTGTTGCGGGCTTGGGGCCCGTTGCGCGCAGCAGTGCGCCGGGAACCGGCACATGGTACAAAAAAGCCGCCTTCGACGAGGCGGCTTTTGCGCAGGCTGCCGTGCAGCCGGAAAGTGGAGCGGGCGATGGGAATCGAACCCACGTCATCAGCTTGGGAAGCTGAGGTAATGGCCATTATACGACGCCCGCAGAACGGGTGATTGTACAGGGGTTGGGGTAGAGATGGCAAGCGAGGCGTTTTGGCCGCTGGCATCGAAACGGGCACTGCTCGATGCTGGAGCGGTGGTGTCGCCGGCAGTGGTTGTCGGAAATCGGCCAATCGCGGTCTCATTCTGCGGCGCCGTGGGCGGTCGTTCGATGCTCGAGTCAAGCAGCACGTGTAACCAACTCGCGTTCCATCACGATCGCCAGTCCAGAGTAATCTATCGCCGGCTTGCGAAGTAGTTCGATGAACCCCTCGCGCTTCCAGAATTGGAGCGCTCGCGGGTTTGTGTCGATGACGGCAATACGCAATGCGCGGCATTGCCAATCCGTGCAGATTGCTTCAGCTAGTTGCAGAACCTGTGGACCGAATCCGCGGCCCTGCGATTCTTCCCGGAACAACAAGAGACCGATGAACGCGATGTCGGTTTCCGGGTAGCCTCTCACCATCTCAAGACATCCGACCGCCTCGCCGTCGTGGGCGATTTCGTAAACGAACTTGTCCACGTAGTCCTTATCTGGCGGTAGCGCATCAAGCACCTCAATCGCAGCGCCAGGTCCGGGCAATTTTCCTTCGACGGCCAGACTATAACCGGGGGCACCCTCTAACACGGTTTGCAATCGTTCTATGTCGCTCGAAAGCTGACGGTCGATGAGGCGTAGCGTAGGCGTGGACATGATCTTGGTGATTCGGACAAGGCGTGTGGCATCGATTGTCGACTACCGAAGTGCCGATGTCGAATGGCCGCTACGGTTTGCGTCGATCGTCGAACTTCAGCGGTTTGCCGCCGTTGTGCGTGCGGTGGGATGGCAGGGATAGTCGCCGCACGGACGACACTCAACACCGCAACGAATTTCCGCCACTGACCGCCGACCAGATACCGGCACTGGTGGAATTCATTCAAGATGGCTACGCCAAACCTGATCCGCAGTCCGCAACGCGATTCGATCGCGGGGCTGTGCGGTGCTGGTCACGACCTGCGGATGATCCTGAGGAAGCTGCGGCTTTTTCACGCCCTTATTCTCGTCGCTTGGCTCACCCGCCCGGTTGACGCTGTCTCGGCGGCATAACGTCGAGCGGCCGGCAAAACGAATTGTTCAGGGTGACTGATTAGCGTTCAGGTACGGAGCCTGTGGGGCGGTATCGCTGAAGCAGGAGACGCTTCCCGAACGGCAGCCAGAAATGCGGCGAGCACCGGCCGCATCTGTCGTCGCGATGCGTAATACACGAAGAAGCCGGGAAAAGGCGGCGTCCAGTCGGGCAAGATCCGCTTCAATCTTCCCGCTTCGACGTAGGGTGCCGCTTCGCGTTCCAGGACATAGGCGATGCCGAGGCCGTCGAGCGCGCATTCAAGCATCAAGTCGGGATCGTTGAAAGTGAGGGGCCCCGGCGCGCGTACTTCCAGACGGCTGCCGTCGCGCTCGAATTCCCATGCATAGATTGTTCCTGCCGTGACCATCCGGTAATTGATGCAACGGTGCCGCGTGAGTTCGTGCGGATGAAGCGGTGTGCCGTGGCGCGCGAGATACGCGGGTGTGGCGACCACCGACATACGCAGATCCGGGCCGACCTTCGCCGCAATCATGTCCCGCTCGATTTTCTCACCGAGGCGAATGCCCGCGTCGAATCGATCGGCGACGATGTCGCGGAACGCATATTCGATCAGCACTTCGACCGTCGCGTCGGGGTGCGCTTCGGTGAACGCCGGCAGTACCGGGCGAATGATCATGTCGTAGGCCTGGCGGGTGGCCGTCAGACGGAGCGTCCCCGACACGCTGTCGCTGCCTCGCTGAAGCGCGTCGAGCGCGCCGTCTATGCTCTCGAGAGCGGGGTCGAGCGTCGCGAGCAGCGCTTCGCCCGCTGCGCTGAGCGACACACTGCGGCTATTGCGCTGGAGCAGTTGCACACCGAGGCGCGTCTCCAGCCGCCTGATCGTGTGGCTGAGGTTCGACGTCGAGGTGTCGAGTGCGGCCGCGGCGCGCGTGAAACTACGCAAGCGCGCCACGCACGCGAAAGCGGCAAGGTCGTCGAGGTTTCCTCGTGTCATCGTTCGATCCTGTTCAACGGCCCTTCCAATGTATCGGTCTTGTTGTGCGGTCGTACCGACGCAAGAATCTTCCCTATCGACATTAGAGATAGGTTGGGAGCGTGAATGATGATTGGGAAAAACGATGTCTGGTTCATCACGGGCTGTTCGAGAGGGCTCGGCCGCGCGCTGGCCGTGCAGGCGCTGCGCTCCGGCTACCGTGTCGTGGCGACCGCCCGGCGCAAGGATGATCTCGCCGACGGGCAAGGCAAGCTGCTTGCGGTTGAGCTCGATGTTACCAAGCCGGACGAGATAGCGGCGGCCATCGCGGCGGCCGAGGAGCGTTTCGGCAGCGTCGATGTGCTTGTCAACAATGCCGGCTATGGCTACTTCGCGTCGATCGAGGAAGGCGTGGACGCCGAGGTTCGCGATCTGATGGAAACCGATGTGTTTGGCCCGCTGAACCTCGTCAAGGCCGTATTGCCGGGAATGCGCGAGCGCGGTCACGGATACGTCATCAACATCAGCTCGATCGGCGGTTTCGTCACCTTTCCGTCGGTCGGCTACTATCACATGGCCAAGTTCGCGCTCGAGGGCATGACGGAAACGCTGGCGAAGGAAGTCAGGCCATTCGGGATCGGCGTCACCATCGTGGCGCCCGGCGCATTCCGGACAGACTTTCGCAGACTCGAGTCGGCCAAGCAGTCGTCCGTACGGATTCCCGCCTATGCGGAAACCGCAGGCAAGGCCCGCGACGGAATTTTTGCCGCCCACGGCCAGCAACGGGGTGATCCGATGCGCGGCGCCCGCGCGATCATCGCCGCGGTAGAAGCGGAGGATCCTCCGACGCGCTTCATCATAGGCGGCGATGCGCTCGATCAGGCGCGCGAGAAAATCGCGCAATTGCAGCGCGAATTCGACGCGTGGGAAGCGCTCAGCCGCGACACCGACTTTCAAGATCGCACGCAAACTGACCATGCGGGTTGATCTGGCAACGGACGAACTAATCGCGACGGCAGCGTGCCTGCCCACCAGCCGATGTCGAAAATTGACGAGTCGGTGTCGGACGCATACAAGTCGCGACAACGCTTTCGAACTAACGTGACAGGCCTCTCATACGATCGTTAGCCTGGAGCCGACATGTCCGATTTCATCACCGTTCTGCGCAAAACCTGCCCGACGCCCGTCGTTGACGCGACCAAATGGAAGCGCATTGGCGGCGATCCGCACACCGTGAACCTCAACGCGTACGTCTCGAAGGACGGCAGCAAGATCATGGGCACGTGGATCTGCACGCCGGGAAAGTTCGAGGTGAATTACGAAAAATGGGAGTACTGCCACTTCCTCGACGGTTACTGCATCATCACGCCGGAAGGCGAGGAGCCGGTGCACCTGAAAGCCGGCGACGTGTTCGTGATCGAGCCCGGCATGAAGGGGACGTGGGAAGTGGTGGAGACGGTGCGCAAGTACTTCGTGTTCGCCTGAGCGGGCGATCGATTCGACCCAATCCGCGTCAGGCATACCCTCATCGACCACATCCTTCCGGTTCACGAAGCCAGGAGGGGCAAACGAGGATTCCGGTTCGATAAAAGTCGACCGGTTCGGAAACAGCGCGCCGAGCGTGGTGACAGGCTCGGCGCGCTCCGCTATCCGACTGCAACCCGCGACATAACGTATGCGACACGCGGTTGTCCGGCGACGACACGATGACGCGCGCCGTCGGTCCTGCACGCTGCCGCGCAAACCCCTAAGATGCAGCGATCCGCCCATCGTTTCCGCTGCAGCGCACGACCCTTCCGCCTGCGCCGGACACCCCTCCGGAGCCCGACCATGCGCATCACCGCGATTCACGAACGTGCGATTCCCGTGTCCCGCTATGCCGATCCGGCGATTGCGTCCGGTGGCCTGACGACGAGCGTCGTCGCGGTCGTCACCGACGTCGTGCGCGACGGCCGCCCGGTGACGGGCTACGGCTACGCGTCGATCGGCCGCTTCGCGCAGGGCGGCCTGATCCGCGAACGGTTCGCGCCGCGCCTGGTGGCCGCTGCCGACACGCTCGCCGACGAAGCCGGCACGAACCTCGACCCGTTCCGCGCATGGCGCGCGATGATGGCCGGCGAGAAGCCGGGCGGACATGGCGAACGTTGCGTCGCGGTCGGCACGATCGACATGGCGATCTGGGACGCCGCCGCGAAGATCGCCGGCCTGCCGCTGCACGGCTTTCTCGCCGACCGCCTCCAGCGGGCGACAGCACCACGCGTGCGCGTGTACGCGGGCGGCGGCTATCGCTATCCGCATGACGATCTCGCGCGCCTGTCGGACGAGATGCGCCGGATCGTCGATCTCGGCTACACGCACGCGAAGATCAAGATCGGCGGCGCGAATCTCGATCAGGACCGGCGCCGCATCGAAGCCGCGGCCGCGCATCTTGCCGGTTCATCGCACCTCGCGGTCGACGCGATGAACACGTACGACGCGACGACCGCTTGCCAGGCCGTCGACATGCTCGCGCCGTTCGGTCTCTGGTGGTTCGAGGACATCTGCGACCCGCTCGACCTGCCGCTCCAGGCAGACGTCGCTACGCGGTACGCACCGCCGATCGCGGCCGGCGAAGCGCTGTTCTCGCTTGCGGAGGCGAAGCTGCTCGACCGTTACGGCGGCCTGCGCGCCGACCGCGACGTGCTGGTGTTCGATCCGGTGCACAGCTACGGGCTGCCGGGCTATTTGCAGATCGTCGATCACTTCGTGTCGCGCGGCTGGCGGCGCGACGCGTTCTGGCCGCATGGCGGCCATCTGTTCTCGCTGCACGTCGTCGCGGCGCTCGGGCTCGGCGGCGCGGAAGTCAGCCCGTTCGCATTCCATCCGTTCAGCGGCCTCGCCGACGGCGAAATCGTCGACGCGGGATACGCGCGCGTGCCGCAGGCGCCGGGCATCGGCTTTGAACTGCATGCCCACGCGCACGACGCATTCCGCACGGTTTCAGCGTCGGCCGCTGACGCCTAAAGCGCGTCGATCGCGAGACGCACCGCGAAGCCGAGCATCATCACCGCGACGAAACCATCGAGCACGCGCCATGCGAGCGTCTGAGCGAACCACGCACGGCACGCGCGTGCGCCGTACGCGAGCATCAGGAACCACGCCAGCGAAGCAGTCATCGCGCCGATCGCAAACGGCTCGCGCGCGGACGGCGTGTGGCTCGCGATCACGGTTCCGAGCAGCAGCACCGTATCGATCCATGCATACGGATTGAGCAGCGAAACCGCGGCGGCCGCGAGCACCGTGCGCGACCGAGTGGGTTCGCTGCGAGCGGGAGCGCCGTCGACGTGCGCGGGCTGCCGCCCGACGATCGCCGCGCGCAGCGCAAGCAGCCCGTAACCGGCGAGATACGCGATGCCGGCCCACAGTGCGGCCGCCACCACGCCGGGATGGCGCGACAGCAACGACGACAGCCCGTGCGCGCCGAGCGCGATCAGCAGCGCGTCGCTGCCCGCGCAGACGAGGGCGATGGAGAGCAGGTGAGGGCCCGAAATCGAGCGCTTGATGACGAAGGCGTCCTTCGGACCGACCGACGTGAACAGGCCGGCGCCAAGCAGCAGGCCTTCGAGGAAGGCGGAGGTGTCGAGCACGAGCGGGCCGACAACCTCTTAAGCTGAACCGGTGATGGTTACGATGAGGGAAACGTTAAGGGGTGGCGGTGAGCGTTGTCAATGCCCCCGCCGGATGCGTGCGTATGGATCATCGTGCCGCCGCATCGCCGAGATTGAGTGCGACGAGTGCGCAGACGGTCAGCGCGATGCCGACGAGCTTCAGCGACGACACCGATTCGTCGAAGCAGACGATGCCGATCATGGCCGTGGCCGCCGTGCTGGCAGCGGCCCAGCTCGCATACGCGAGCCCCATTTCGATTCGCTTCGTCGCGAGCGCCATCAGCCATACCGCACATGCATAGCAGACGATCGCGATCGCGGACGGCAACGGGCGGGACAAACCGGCCGAGCACTTCAGGCCAACGGAGCCGAGCACTTCGGCGAGGACACTGACGCCCAGCAGAAGCCAGGCAAACTGGAACGGGGACACGAACGGCCTCCTTCCCCCGACGCTTATACCGAGCGGCGAGGAGAAGTGGGGTGTCAGCGGTACCCAGGATGAAACGAGCTTAGTACGCGCGGCGGGGCGGCACAAGGTCCGTCACGCGCGACCGGCGTGTTCGGCCGCCCACTCCGGCCGCTGCCCGAGCGTGTCGAACAGCCGGACGATTTCGGCTTTCACCTTCTGCACCGCGTTGCTGACGAGCGCCGTGTCGTGCCAGCACAGCGACAGGTCGCGCACGAACAACCGGTGCGCGACCGTCGACAGCTTGAGCTTGCGCTCCTCGATCTCGACGTGCGCGGCCGTCCACGGCAGGATCGTCACGCCGAGCTGCGCCATCACGGCCGCGAACAGCAGCCCGGTCGAGCTCGCCTCGAAGCCGATCTCGTACGACAGCCCGGCCTCGCGCATCGCCCAGTCGACGCGGTTGCGGATCGTGTTCGGCGCGCTCGGCAGCACGAGCGGCATTCGCGCGATCGCGTCGAGCGGCACGGGGGCGTCCGGCACCGGGAATCCGGGCCACGTGATCAGGTACAGCGTTTCCGTCAGCAGCCGATGGATCGCGATGCCGCGCGTGTCGACCGCATCGACGACGATCGCGAGATCGAGGCGTGCGCGTTCGAGCAGCGTGTCGAGATCGGCACTCGGCGCCTCGATCAGCTCCAGCATGATGCCGGGAAAGCGGTCGCGCACCGCGCGGGCGAGCGGAATGGCCAGCACGCGCGCGGTGCTCGACGGCATGCCGACGGTCACACGGCCTTGCGGCGTGTCGGCGTCGCGGCGCAGCAGCTCGCGCGTGCCGTCGGCCTGGCGCAGCAGTTCGAGCGCGTGCCGGTACAGCGTGCGGCCGGCGGCGGTCGGCGCGACGCCGCGCACGCTTCGTTCGAGCAGTTGCATCCCGAGATCCTGCTCGAGATTGCGCATCTGCTGGCTCACGGCCGGTTGCGCGACGTGCAGCGCCTCGCTCGCATGCGTGACGTTGCCGTATTCGACGACCTTCACGAAATAGCGCAACTGTCTCAAGTCCATCGCCGCCGTCTCCCGATTCGCGCTCGATTCGAGCCATAAGCTAATCCGATCGAGCAAGATGAATATCATATTTTTCGGCGATCGATCGCGTTTCTATACTCGTCTCACAAAAGAGCCCGACTGCCGGCCATCCCGGACCGGACGCGGCGAAAGCGCCGGCCCCGCCGGCAAGGAGACGAAGATGTTCAAGGCGATCGACGCGCCGGCGGCCGGCGCGAAGCCGCGGCGCACGCCGCTTACGCGCGAGCAGGTCAAGGGCTTCTGGGCCGTGTACGCGGGCTGGGTGCTCGACGGCGTGGATTCGGTGATCTACGCGCTCGTGCTGATTCCCGCGCTGACCGAACTGCTGCCGGCCTCCGGCATCGCGGCGACGCCCGCGAATCTGGGGATGTACGGCTCGATCCTGTTCGCGCTGTTCCTGATCGGCTGGGGGCTGTCGTTCGTCTGGGGGCCGCTCGCCGACCGCTTCGGCCGCGTGCGCACGCTCGCGGCGAGCATCCTGATCTATTCGGTGTTCACCGGCGCGGCCGCGTTCGTGCACGACGTATGGGCGCTGGCCGCGTGCCGGCTGATCGCCGGGATCGGCGTCGGCGGCGAATGGGCGCTCGCGGGCACCTACGTCGCCGAAAGCTGGCCGGAGGACCGCCGCAAGATGGGCGCCGGCTACCTGCAGACGGGCTATTACTTCGGCTTCTTCATCGCGGCCTGCCTGAACTACACGATCGGCGCGACCTACGGCTGGCGTGCGATGTTCCTGTGCGGGCTGGCGCCCGCGTTGCTCGCGGTGTTTACGGTCATGCGCGTGAAGGAGCCGGGGCAGTGGCGTCGGCACGGCGCGCGCGACGGCGACGTGGCCGACGCGCGCCGCGCGCATCCGCTGCGCGAGATCTTCGCGCCGGCGTTCCTGCGCCGCACGCTGACGAGCGCGAGCCTCGTCGGCGTCGCGATCGTCGGGTTGTGGGCCGGCTCCGTCTACGAGGCGAGCGCGGTCACCACGCTGGCGACACGCGCGGGCATCGATCACGTCGGCGCGCTGCGGCTGGCGTCGATCGGTGCGGCGATCCTGTCGTGCGCAACGATTGCCGGCTGTCTGGCGGCGCCGTGGCTGTCGGAGCGGCTCGGCCGGCGTACCGCGCTCGGCGTGTATTTCGCGGGGATGGCCGGCTCGATCGTGTTCGCGTTCGGCTGGGCGTTCTACCAGCCGAACGGGCTCGCCGCGTTCATGGTGTCGCTCGCGTTCCTCGGCTTCTTCGGCGGCAACTTCGCGATCTTCTCGCTGTGGCTGCCCGAGCAATATCCGACGCGCGTGCGGGCCACCGCGTTCGCGTTCAACGCTTCGGTCGGCCGCTTCATCGGCGCGGGCGTGAACTTTCTGCTCGGCGCCGCGATTCACGGTTACGGATCGCTCGGCGTGCCGGTCGCATGGACCGCTGCCGTGTTCGGGCTCGGCATCCTGATCCTGCCGTTCGCGGTCGAAACGCGCCACCAGACACTGCCCGAATGAGCGGCACGCCGCAGTCGTTCGCGAACACGCCACACCCCATCATCAATATCAGGAGTCCGGAATGCAGGCATTAACGGGAATCAGGATCGTCGATCTCAGTCGCGCGCTGTCGGGGCCGTTCTGCTCGATGGTGCTCGCCGATCTCGGCGCCGACGTGATCAAGGTCGAGTCGGGGCCGCACGGCGACATGAGCCGCGCGTGGGGGCCGTTCGATCGCGGCGTGAGCACGTACTACCTGTCCTGCAACCGCAACAAGCGCGGCGTCTGTGTGGACTTCCGGCAACCGGCCGGCCTCGACGTCGTGCGGCGTCTGATCGCGCAGGCCGACGTCGTGATCGAGAATTTCAAGGCCGGCACGATGGACGCGATGGGGCTCGGCTACGCCGCACTGAGCGCGCGCGACCCGCGGCTCGTGATGGGCAGCGTCACCGCGTTCGGCCCGCGCGGCCCGCTGCGCGACTGGCCGGGCTTCGACCAGATCGCGCAGGGCTATGCGGGGCTGATGAGCCTCACCGGCTTCCCGGACGGCGAGCCGACCCGCACGGGCACCGCGATCGGCGATCTCAGCTCGGGGATGTGGGTCGCGACCGGCGTGATGGCCGCGCTGTTCGAGCGCGAGCGCACCGGGCGCGGCCAGCATGTCGGCACGTCGCTGCTCGAAAGCCTCGTTGCGCTGTTGAGCGTGCACGGGCAACGCTACCTGAGCCTCGGCGACGTGCCGCGCCGCACCGGCAACGCGCATGCGGTGATCGCGCCGTACGGCGTGTTCGAGACGGCCGACGGCCCGCTCAACCTCGCACCGATCACGACCGACATGTGGTTGCGGCTGTGCCGGTTGCTCGATCTGCCCGAACTGCCGGCCGACCCGCGCTTCGCGACCAACGATGCGCGCGTCGCCCATCGCGACGCATTGAAGGCGCTGCTCGAAAGCCGCCTGCGCACGCGCGGCAAGCGCGAATGGACGCAGCGGTTCGTCGAGGCCGGGCTGCCGGCCGGGCCGATCCATACGCTAGACGAAGTATTCGACGATCCGCAGCTCGCGCATTGCGGGCTGGTCGAGCCGGTCGCGCATCCGACGCTCGGCACGCTGCGTCAGGTCGTCACGCCGCTCGGCGGGATGGGCAACGAACTGCCGGCGCCGCGCACGCGCCACGCGCCGCCGCTACTCGGCGAGCATACGGTCGACGTGCTCCGCGAAGCCGGCTACGGCGACGACGCGATCGACGCGCTGCTGGCGGAGCGCGCGATCTTCCAGGCGGATGCGGTGACGGAGGCCGTGCAATGACCGACACGACGAAACGGGACGGGGCGTCGGCCGTGACGGTCGACCTGATCGGCGAGCGGATCGCCCGCGTGCAGTTCGCGAACCCGACGCGACGGCATGCGCTCGACGCGCCGCTGCTCGATGCGCTGGTCGCACATCTCGATGCGTTGGCCGGACATCGTCCGCCGCCGGTCGTGATTCTGTCGAACGACGGTAGCGGCGACGTGTGGAGCGCGGGGCACGACCTGCGCGAACTGGCCGACGATCGCGATCCGCTCGCATACGGCAAGCCGCTCGAACGCGCGCTGCGGCGCGTGCGAACCTATCCGGGCGCGGTGATCGCGGCGGTGTCCGGATCGGCGTGGGGCGGGGCGGTCGATCTCGCGATGAGCTGCGATCTCGTCGTGGCGGCGCGCGACGCGCGTTTCGCGATGACGCCCGCGAACATCGGCCTGCCGTATTCGACGAGCGGCTTGCTGCGCTTCTACGACAACCTGCCGATCCACGTGCTGAAGGAGATGTTCTTCTGCGCGCAGCCGCTCGATGCGGAACGCGCCGCGCACCACGGGCTCGTGAACCGGCTGGCCGACGCCGGCGAGGTCGACGACGCGGCGCTCGACGTCGCGCGCACGATCGCCGCGAAGGCGCCGCTCGCGGTGCACGCGGTGAAGGAGCAGTTGCGCGTGCTGCAGGACGCGCGGCCATTGCCGGCCGATGCGTTCGAACGCATCGCCGAGTTGCGCCGGCGGGCGTGCGAAGGCGCGGATTTCGACGAAGGGTTGCGCGCGTTCGCGGAGCGGCGCGCGCCGGTGTTTCGCGGGATTTAGGCGGACAGCGGAGGTTGCGATGTGACGATGGCCGCGCGTCATGCGCCGCCGAGCGCATGTATGCCGACGAGCAGCAGCGCGCCGATCGCGATCAGCAGCAGCGCATGAACGCGCGTGTAGATCACGCACAACGTCGATGCGACGGCGATCGCGCGCGCGGGCCAACCGCCGTCGAGCGCCTGCAGCAGCACCCACACCGACGCGAGAATCATGCCGGCCGCGACCGGGCGCAGGCCCGCTTCGAGCGCGATCTGCCAGCGCGCGCCTCGATGTCGCCGCCATAGATGCGCGACACCGTAGATCAGGAACGCGGTCGGCCCGAACAGCGCGAGCGTCGCGATCACCGCGCCCCAGAAGCCGGCCACCTGCCAGCCGATCAGCGTCGCCAGCAGCGAGCCGGGGCCCGGCGCCATCCGTGCGATCGCGAAGTCGTTCACGAATTGCGCGGCGCTCATCCAGTGATGGACGTCGACGACCTGCCGCTGGATGTCCGCGATGACCGCCTGCCCGCCGCCGATCGTCGCGATCGACAGCGGCGCGAACACGCCGAACAGCGCGGCGTAACGTGCGGACGCGTTCATCGCGCGTCGCTCCCGCCCGGCGCCGCGGCCGCACGGCGGTATTCGAGCGCGACGCTCAGCGTGCCGCCGATCAGCACGGTCCACACTAGAGGCCAGTGCAGCACCGCGACCGACACGAAGACGAGCGTCATGACCGCGAACGGCAGCGCGCGGCGCGGCAGGCGGCGCACCGCGGTGATCGCCATCGAGATCGACAGCCCGATCGCCGCGGCCGCCGCGCCGGCGAGCGCGACATGCGTGAGCGGGAAGCGCGTGAGGGTCGAGAACGCGACGCCGAACAGCACGATCAGCACCGCGGGCGGCGCGATGATGCCGGTGAAGCCCGCCACCGCGCCGCGCCATCCGGCGAGACGGTAGCCGATCCAGATCGCGAGATTCTTCACGTTGACGCCCGGCAACGCCTGCGATAGCGCGAGGCCGTTGAGGAACGCCTCTTCGTCGAGCCATCGCCGCTCGTGCACGAAGTCGCGCATCATCCGTCCGCTGAGTCCGCCGCCGAAGCTGGTCAGGCCGATCTGCGCGAACGCGACGAACAGTGCGAGGACGCCTGGCGGCGCGTCGCTTGCCGGAGGGGCCGGGGGAGTCGGGGTGGAGGCGGGAGGCATCGGGCGGGTAGCACGTGGGGATCGGGCGATCGCCCATGTTAGCAAGCAGTGCCTGTCAGCACGCTGACATTGGCGCGGCGCCCGTACCCCCGGCTTCGCTATCGGTTCGACGCGGCCGGGCCGCCGCGCGTCATGCGCGCACCACCGTCACGCCGGCGGCCTCGATCGGCTCCGTCAGCGCGGCGTCGGTTTCCTTTTCGACGACGATCGCCTGCGCCAGCGCGATATCGCCGATCACGAACTGCGACGCCGCGCGCAGCTTCGACTGCGACGCGAGCACGACCGTCTCGGCCGCGCGTTCGGCTAGCGCGCGCTTGATCGCCGCTTCCTCGAAATCGCCGGTGCTCAGCCCCGCGACCGGATGCACGCCCGTGACCCCCATGAAGTACAGGTCCGCATGGATGCGCGCGATGCCTTCCATCGCCGCCGCGCCGACCGCGACGATCGAATGCTTGTAGAGCCGCCCGCCGATCAGGATCACGTCGATCGACGGATGCGCGGCCAGCGCGACCGCGACGCTCGGGCTATGCGTGACGATCGTCGCGCGCAGGTCGACCGGCAACTGGCCGACGAGCAGCGCGGAGGTCGTGCCGCCGTCGACGATCGCGACTTGCCCGGGCGCGATCATCTGCGCGGCGCGCCGCGCGATGCGCCGCTTCTCCGCGGTTTCGAGCGCTTCGCGCTGCGCGAACGGCGCGACGGCCGGCGACGCCGGCAGCGCGCCGCCATGCACGCGCTGCAACAGCCCTTCGGCTGCGAGTTCGCGCAGGTCGCGGCGCACCGTATCTTCGGACACGCCGAATTGCACGCTCAGCTCGGCAGCCAGCACCTGGCCGTCACGCGCGAGCGCATCGAGGATCGCTTTCTTGCGTTGCGTCGTCAGCATCGTGTTTGCACGAAAATTCTTGAAATTGCACGAATGTGCACGTTACCATGAGCGCCGTCCTTTGTCGAACCGGAGGCTGCAATGGCTGCTACGCGGGAGCGGGTCCGCATCGTCGATACGACGGTGCTGTCCGATGACTGGTATGTGCTGCGCAAGGTGACGTTCGATTTCCTGCGCCGCGACGGCACGTGGCAACGCCTGAGCCGCGAGACCTACGATCGCGGCAACGGCGCGACGATCCTGCTGCGTCATGCCGAGACGGGCGACGTGCTGCTGACGCGGCAGTTCCGGATGCCGGCGTTCGTGAGCGGGCACGACGGCATGCTGCTCGAAGCGGCCGCCGGCCTGCTCGACGACGAAACGCCCGAAGCGCGCATCCGCGCGGAGGCCGAGGAGGAGACCGGCTATCGCGTGCGCGGCGTGCGCAAGGTGTTCGAGGCGTTCATGAGCCCTGGGTCCGTGACGGAGAAGCTGCATTTCTTCGTCGGCGAATACGATGCGTCGCTGCGCACCGGCGCGGGCGGCGGCGTCGCGGAAGAGGGCGAGGATCTCGAGGTCGTCGAGATGCCGCTGCAGGCGGCGCTGGACGCGGTCGAGCGCGGCGAGATCGTCGATGCGAAGACGATCATGCTGCTCCAGTACGTCGCGCTGCGGGAAACCGCGGGCGGGCGCGCCGCATGACGCCGCGGCTCGTGCTGGTCGCCGGCCCCTATCGCAGCGGCACGCACGGCGACCCCGCGCGCATCGCCGCGAACCTGCATCGGCTGGAAGCGGCGGCGCTCGCCGTGTATCGCCGCGGGCACGTGCCGATGATCGGCGAATGGGTGTCGCTGCCGCTCGCGGCCGCGGCCGGGTCGACGCAGGTCGGCGACGCGATCGGCGAAGCCTTCCTGTATCCGGCCGCGCACCGGCTGCTGCGATGCTGCGACGCAGTGCTGCGCATCGGCGGCGCGTCGCGCGGAGCGGATGCGGACGTGGCGCTTGCGCGGCAACTCGGCAAGCCGGTCTATTTCGCGGTTGATGAGATGCCGGTCGCGCAGGACGATTCGACCGATTGAGCAAGCATGAGCGCCGGGTTGCGGCATCGCCGGCGCGACACGTGCGGACAGCCGGTATTCGCGTTGCCGGTATCCGCACACGCGCAGCAGCCCGCAGTGGCGTCGCCGAGGCGGCGCGACGCCCGAACCGGCGTATGATCGCGACGCCATTCGCGCAACGTTCGACTTCACCGCTTTCCCATCATGCCGCTTTCCGATTCCGCCGATCCCTCCGGTTCCGCCGCCGCGCCGCTTCCCGCCGATCTCGTCGCGTCCGCCGTCGATGCACTCGCGCGCGCCGACGCATTGCTCGTCACGGCCGGCGCGGGCATCGGCGTCGATTCCGGCTTGCCCGATTTTCGCGGCACGGACGGCTTCTGGCGCGCGTATCCGGCGCTGCGCCACGAGCGTTTCGAATTCCACGAGATCGCGTCGCCGCACGCGTTTCGTGCGCGTGCGGCGCTCGCATGGGGGTTCTACGGGCACCGTCTCGCGCTCTACCGCGCCACCGCGCCGCACGCGGGCTTCGCGATCCTGCGCCGCTGGATCGACGCGATGCCGAACGGCGGTTTCGTGCTGACGAGCAACGTCGACGGCCAGTTCCAGAAAGCCGGCTTCGATCCGGCGCGCATCGTCGAGATCCACGGTTCGATTCATGCGATGCAATGCCTGCGTCCGTGCACGGACGAGACGTGGGACGCGGCGCCGTTCATGCCGGAGGTCGACGAAACGACGTGCCGCCTGGTGGGCGACATGCCGCGCTGCCCGCACTGCGGCGGGCTCGCGCGGCCGAACATTCTGATGTTCGGCGACACCGGCTGGCTCGGCTCGCGCTACGACGCTCAGGAGCGCGCGCTTGAAGATTGGATTGCGCAGGCCGGGCGCGTCGCCGTGGTCGAGATCGGCGCGGGCACCGCGATTCCGACCGTGCGCCTGTTGAGCGAGCGGTTCGGTGCCGACGTGATTCGCATCAACGCGCGCGAAGCGCATGCGCGCCGGGCGGACGTGATCGGGCTGAAGGGCGGTGCGCTGGCGACGTTGAACGCGCTCGAGCGCGCGTGGCGCGGCGGCTGAGCCCGCGCCGATCGGCCGCGGCCGCGCCGGTTACGGCCGAGCGACGAGCGCCTGCACGAGCGCCGGCGCGATCGGCGAACCGAGGCCCGTCACGTAGTCGTAGCCGCCCACTGCGTTGCAGATGCTGCCGCAATTGCCGTTGGAGCCGGTCGTTACGTCGTGGAAGTCGCTGCCGTACGCGGTTTTGCCGACCGTATAGAGCGTGTCGTAGGTGCCGCTCAACGATTTCTTGCCGGCCGCCGTGCGCAGCGAGTTCGCGATCGCGACGAGCGCCGACCATTGCGGCGCACCCGCGCTCGTGCCGCCAACCTGGAACCAGCCGGCCTGTCCTTGATAGGTGACCGAGTCGTACACCGCGAAACCGCTGGACGGATTCGCGTCGTAGCTGACGTCGGGCACGCCGCGCTTGCCGGCCACCGGAATCGGCCAGGCAGCCTGGCCGGCCGGCTCGGCCTCGACGTTGCTCACGCCGCCGCCGCTGCCGCTCCACGCCGCCTCGCCGATGTAGTTGCCGGCCGTATCGGACGACAGCGTCGTGCCGCCGACGGACACCACATAGGGCGACGCGGCCGGGTATTCGGTGCCGGTGCCGCTGTCGCCGGACGACGCGACGAACGTCACGCCCGGTACGTTGAAGTGGCTGTCGAAGCCCGTCTCGCTGCCGAATTCGTTGCCGCCGAAACTCATCGACACCACCGACGCGCCGCGCCTGACCGCGACGTCGACCGCGGCCAGCAGGTCGCTGAAGCTGGCCGATGCGGCTTCGACGAGCACGATCTTCGCCTTCGGCGCGATCGCATGCACCCATTCGACGTCGAGCGAGATCTCGAGCGACCAGCCCGAATCGGGTTTGGGCCGCGCACCGTGCGCGTACACCTTGGTGAAACAGCCGTTCGACGACGTGCAGGCCGGCAGCGAGAACGCATTGCTGAACACGCCGAGATCGGACTCGATCTTCGGGTCGTCGTACGCGTCGACGATCGCGACGACCATCCCGTCGCCCTGGTTCGCGATCGCATCGAACCCGTATGCATGCCGGGTGAGTGCCGGCGTGAGGCCGGCGATCGTGGCCGTGCTCGCACGTGGCTTCGTGTGGAACGGCGGGCGCGCGAATCCTGCCGGTGCACGATGGCCTTCGACGTAGGGCAGCGGCCCGTTGCCGTCGGCGAGCACGGCGCCCGACGCGAGCAGCGACGCGCACAGCGCCGGAATCAACATGGACGACGGGCGGATATTGTTCATTTTTCGAGTCTCCATGTCGATGGAGTGGAGTAGCGAATCAATTTTACGAAATCGACGACGGTAACTACATCGAATATCGACTGAATAAGGGAATGTCTGATAAGGGAAAGTACGTGGGATCCCTTATGGATTGGTGCTGTGCTGGGATAGCCCGCGCCGGATCGAACTGCTTTATCGATTTTCGAAAAATCCGATAAATAATCGGTCGATTCAAAATCGATTCGTAATGTCCGATGTAATTGTTCGGTAAATGTCCACTGCGGCGCGCGCGTGGAAATCGTGAAAGGCGTCATGCGTTCGCGACACGATCCGCTGCCCGTCGGCATTGCCGGCGCGGCGCGATTGCGCATACAGTTCGGCGTAGGCCGCGTGCGCCGCGCGGCGGCGTCAGAGAGGAGTGCCCTTGTTCTATTCGATCGTCGCGATCTTCGTCGGCGCCGGGCTCGGCGCGTTGCTGCGCTGGTTCCTGAGCCTCGCGCTCAACGCGTTCTTTCCCGCGGTGCCGCTCGGCACGCTCGCGTCGAACCTGATCGGCGGCTATGTGATCGGCGTGGCCGCCGTCATGTTTACCGCGCGCGTCGGGTTGCCGCCCGAGTGGCGGCTGTTCGTGATCACGGGCTTTCTCGGCGGCCTCACGACGTTCTCGACCTTTTCGGTCGAAGTGATGACGCACGCGCTCGAGGGCGAATTCGGATGGGCGTTGGCGGTGGCTGCCCTACACTTGACTGGATCGTTCGCGCTGACGGCGCTCGGCATGTGGACCGCGCGCGCGTGGCTCGCGGCGGCCTGAGCGGGCCGCCATCGGAGGGAGCGATGGACAGGGTCTTTTTGCGTTTCTACGTGCACGAGCAGCACCGGCTGCACTGGAAGCCGCTGTGGGAATGGCTGCTGGAAGAGGCGAACCGGATGGGCGTCGCGGGCGGTTCCGCGTTTCGCGCGATGGCTGGTTTCGGCCAGCATCGCGTGCTGCACGAGGATCGCTTCTTCGAACTGCAGGGCTCGGTCGCGATCGAGGTCGAATTCATCGTCACCGAGGACGAAGCGCAACGGCTGCTCGAGCGGCTATCGCACGAGAAAGTGCGTGTGTGCTACGCGATGATGCCCGCGCGGTTCGGCGTGATCGACACGCTCGGCGCACCGCCGGCGCAGGGGCCGGCGGCGTAGGGCGTCGCGCCGGATCAGATGCCGAACATCGTCAGCGACACGGCCGCGCGCGTGACGATCATCAGCAGCACCTGCACGATCACGAACAGCAGGATCGGCGACAGGTCGATGCCGCCGAGGTTCGGGATCACGCGGCGCAGCGGGTTCAGGAACGGCGCGGTGAGCTGGTAGAGGATCGGCATCGCCGGCGAGTGCGGGTTGAGCCACGACAGCAGCGCCATCAGGATCGTCATCCAGATCACGAGATTGAGCGCCCACTTCACGACGGTGAGCAGCGCGACCACGACGAGCGTCGCGATCACGGCGGCCGGATCGAAGCCGGCCATCACGACCATCAGCACGACGTAGACGAGCGCGGTGAGCAGCGCGGCGACGACGCTGGCCCAGTCGATGCCGCGTACGCCCGCGATCACGCGGCGCAGCGGCAGCACGAGCCAGTTGGTCGCCTGCAGCACGGCTTGCGTGACGGGGTTGTACGGCGGCACGCGGACGGCCTGCATCCAGACGCGCAGGATCAGTGCGGCGCCGAATAGCGTGAAGACGGTATTGAGCAGAAAACGGGCGATCTCGCCGAACATCGTTGGCATCCTTTTTATACAGTCAGTAGCGTGCGGCCGCCAACGCCGGTTGGCGGCGCATCGGCCGACACCTTATCACGCCTCGTCTCGCGACGGGGAGGGGCGCGCGGCCGCGCGCGCGAGCGACGTTTCGACGGCTTCGGCCAGCGCCGGCAGCGAGACCGGCGGCGTCGCGCGCTTCGCCGCGAGCGCGATCGCGCGGCGCGTCAGCAGCGCGTACAGCGCCGCATGATCGCCGCCGCGCGCCTCGAGCAGCGCGAGCTGACGCTCGACGATGCCCGTGTCGCCGCGCGACACCGGCCCGGACAGCGCATTCGCGAGCCCCTTGTCGCGGGCGGTCTCGATCGTGCCGGCGAGCATCGGCAACAGCGCGCGTAGCGCGGCGTCCTCGTCGAAACCGAGGCCGCGCCACAGCTCGACCGCTTCCGACAGCCCACACAGCGCGAAGCTCGCCGCGTAGTGGGCGGCCGCGTGATACAGCATCCGGCCGCCGGCCGGAATCGACAGCGGATGGCAGCCGAGTGCGGCGGCAAGTCGCAGCAGCGTCGCGTGCAGCGCACCGTCCGCTTCGATCGTGACCGAGCAGCCGTCGATGCGCGCGAGGTCGGCATCGGTGCCGCCGAACAGATAAAGAGGATGGAAGCCGCCGGTGGCCACGCCTTGCTGCTTCGCCGGGTCGAGCAGCGCGACCGCCGATGCGCCGCTGCAATGGACGACCGCCTGGCGGGCGGCGCGCGAGGCGTCGAAGCGCAACGCCGCGGCGCTCGACGCGAGATGATCGTCGGGCGTCGTCACGAAGATCAGGTCGGTGGCGTCGGCCACCTGCTGCGGGGTATCGACCGCGCGGCAGCCGTCGATGCGCGCGGCAAGGCCGGCGGCCGATGCGGGTGTGCGGCTCGCGATCGCGACGACGGGAAAGCCGGCCTGCGCGAAACGCTGCGCGACACAGCGCGCGAGGCGGCCGGCGCCGATGAAGCCGAGGCGGGGTGTGTCGGGAAGCGGCATGGCAGCGGATGTAAGCGAAAACGAAGCAGCCGCCAGTATCGCAGGAATGACGGCGATGTCGCGGAAGGCAGCATGCGAGGCGGCCGCACGTATGAATTACCGATGCGCGGCGCGATCGATGCGTGGTTGGGCATCCGGTATCGTGGCGGGATCACGACTCGGAATCCGTCCCCGAAACTCCATGCGGCTGCGTCCCGCTTGAAATGTCGGCATGTTGTCTCGAATTTGTAATCGTTCATTACGTACGCGCGCCAGCTGCGCGCGCCGGATCCGGTAAGACTGACCGATCGTCGTGTCGCGCCCCGACTCCTCGGATGGAATCGCGCGACCCGCAAGGGTTGGCGTCCGTGCGAGGCCCCGCGCCGGACGACGGCTCCGGCCGCGGACAATTGCAATTTGCAACAAATGCACGATACGCGCGGGGCGGGTTTTCGCTACATTGCTTGCATGCGACGTGCATGCCCGCCGTTGCCGACAGGAGCGCCTAAAATACCGCTCCAGCAGGAGAATCGAAGTGAAAAAGCTCATTCCGTTCATCGCCGCCGCCGCGCTGGGCCTGGGTGCCGCAAGCGCCGCGCAGGCTCACGTGTCGATCGGGGTCGGCATCGGTATCCCGGTCGCACCCGCATATCCCGTCTATGCACCGCCGCCGCCCGTCTACTACGCGCCGCCGCCTCCGCCCGTGTACTACGCGCCGGCACCGGCCTACTATGCGCCGCCGCCCGCTGTGGTCGTCGGCGGCTACTACGGTCGCCCGTACTGGCGCCACGGCTACGGCGGCTGGGGCCATCACGGCTACTGGCGTCGCTGATTCGTCCCGCGCGGCCTGACCGCGCGCGGCAAAACGGCGCAACGTCCCGCGAGGGGCGCTGCGCCGTTTTTCATTGGGGCCGCCATTTCGGCGCGCGGCTCGGCAGGGCGGTCGCGATTACGTCGCGTGCACGATCAGGTCGCGGTAGCCGCCGACGATCACGCTGTACGAGAAATACGCGAAGAGCAGCGCCGACGCGACATGGCACGCACGCATCAGCCCGGCGCCTGCACGCTTGCGGCCTTGGCTCGCGAGCGTGCACATGAAGAGCGTCCACGCGAGACCGCCGAGGAAAAAGCCCGACAGGAACACCGACGCGGTGGCCGGGGTGGTCGCGCCGGCTTTCGCGATCAGCGCGCCGCCGACCGCCGCGAACCACAGGATCGCGCTCGGCGACGACATCGCGAGCAGCATCCCGCGCGCGAAACTGCGCCGCGCGCTCGCCCGCGGCGGCGGTTCATCGTCCGCGTCGTCGTCGGCTGCCTTGACGGGCGCCAGCGCTTCGCGCGCCATCTTCCACGTGAGGAACAGCAGCACTGCGCCGCCGCCGATCCACACGATCCAGCGCACGGGTTCGAACTGCAGCAGCACGGCCATCCCCGCGAGCGCGAGCGCCGCGTAAACGAGATCGCCGACGCACGAGCCGACGCCGAGCCAGAAGCCCGGCCGGAAGCCGTGCGACAGCGTCAGCGACAGCATCGCCACGTTGACGAGGCCGATGTCGAGACACAACGATAGCGACAGAAAGAATCCGTCGGACAGCATGGAGGCAGGCGGAAAGTTCATCTTCGGGGTGCGTGCGGCGATTGCGATGCGCGGGCCGGCGGGTGCCGGCCGCGTGGCGTCAGAGGCCGATCTCCTGCCACAGCCGGTCGACGCGCGCCTTCACGGCCGCGTCCATCTCGATCGGGCGGCCCCATTCGCGATTCGTTTCGCCCGGCCACTTGTTGGTCGCGTCGAGCCCCATCTTCGAGCCGAGGCCGGCCACCGGCGATGCGAAGTCGAGATAGTCGATCGGCGTGCTGTCGACCATCACCGTGTCGCGCACGGGGTCGACGCGCGTCGTGATCGCCCAGATCACTTCCTTCCAGTCGCGGATGTTCACGTCCTCGTCGACGACCACGATGAACTTCGTATACATGAACTGCCGCAGGAAGCTCCACACGCCGAACATCACGCGCTTTGCGTGGCCCGCGTAGCTCTTCTTCATCTGGACGATGGCCATCCGGTAACTGCAGCCTTCGGGCGGCAGGTAGAAGTCGGTGATTTCCGTGAACTGCTTCTGCAGCAGCGGCACGAACACCTCGTTGAGCGCGACGCCGAGCACGGCGGGCTCGTCGGGCGGCTTGCCCGTGTAGGTCGAATGGTAGATCGCGTCGCGGCGCATCGTGATGCGCTCGACGGTGAACACCGGAAACCACTCCTGCTCGTTGTAGTAGCCGGTATGGTCGCCGTACGGCCCTTCGAGCGCGTGTTCGTACGCGGCCGCGGCGTTGCCCGCCGGTCGCGGCGGCGCGCCGGCCGGCGCAGGGGCGGGGGCGCCTTCCTGCGGATGAATGAAGCCTTCCAGCACGATTTCCGCGCGCGCGGGCACCTGCAGCGTGTCGACGCCGGGCGTCAGGCACTTCGCGAGTTCCGTGCGGCTGCCGCGCAGCAGGCCGGCGAACTGATACTCGGACAGCGAATCGGGTACGGGCGTCACCGCACCGAGTGTCGTGGCCGGATCGGCGCCGAGCACGACCGCGACCGGATAGGGCTTGCCCGGGTTCCGCAGCGCGAACTCGCGGAAGTCGAGCGCGCCGCCGCGATGCGCGAGCCAGCGCATGATCAGCTTGTTGCGGCCGATCAATTGCTGACGGTAGATGCCGAGGTTCTGGCGCGGCTTGTTCGGCCCGCGCGTGACCGTCAGGCCCCACGTGACGAGCGGCCCCGCATCGCCGGGCCAGCAGGTCTGGATCGGCAGCTTGTTCAGGTCGACGTCGGCGCCTTCCCAAACGATTTCCTGGCACGGCGGCGACGACACCGACTTCGGCGCCATGTCCCACACCGCCTTCGCGAGCGACAGCAGCTTGCCGGCGTCCTTCAGGCTCTTCGGCGGATCGGGTTCCTTCAGCGCGGACAGCAGGCGCCCGAGATCGCGCAGCGAACCGAGCGCGGCATCGTCGCCCGCATCGACGCCCATCCCGAGCGCGACGCGGCGCGGCGTGCCGAACAGGTTGCCGAGCACCGGGAACGCATGGCCGGGCGGCGCGTTGAACAGCAGCGCCGGGCCGCCGGCGCGCAACACGCGGTCGCACAGCTCGGTCATTTCGAGCACGGGCGACACGGGCTGGGTGACGCGCCGCAGTTCGCCGAGCGCCTCGAGGCGCTGAATGAAATCGCGTAAGTCTTTGTATTTCATGAAGAAGGTCCGGGCTGCCCGCAGGGCGGGCAGCGGTGGGCGGGGGCAGCGGCCGGCTGCGACCCCGAATCGACCGACGATTTTACCCGGGTCGCCGCGCGGCCGCCCGGCGCAGAAAAAAGTCGATCGAGCGCAAACCCCTTACGGCACGGGGATTGCGTTCTGAAGAGTGGTTTTAAATTACTTTTTGTTATGATTTGAAGGTTTTATAGTGTTGACGATCTATAAAACCCTGCTAGAATCCGCTCACATTGGTTGCAGGGTAAAAGGCTTCGAGCCGCCAATCACCGATCTTTGACGCAGCGCGTCACCGTCCGCCGAATCCTGCACGGCGTTTTCGACGGCCTTTGTCGTAGTCCCAGCCAGCGCCACCAGACGCTGGTTTTTTGCGTGGGTGCCACCGCGTATGCCCGCCTCGCCCAGTGTGCGAAGGCGCCGGCCTTCTTACACCGTGGCCTCGAACGGTACTTATACCGTTTCCCCGATGCTTGCGCGTCCCAACCAAGGCGTGCGGCGTCGTGATTCCGCGGCGCGTTTTCCGTCTCGCCATCGAGCTGAGCGAGCCGCACGAGTCATGTTCATGGGAGATGATCTGAATGAACGCTTGGTTATCGTGGCGTCCCACCGAGCAGCATGCGCAAATCGTGCGCAACTTGCTGCGTCGCGGGACGCGTGTCAGTCACCATCTATTCAGCGTTGTCGGCTGTTTCGCTGTCGCGGTCGCGCTTGCACTGTGGTTGCTGCCAACCGTGCGCGGCACGCTCGCCGCGAAGCTGATGCCGGTCGTGTCCGCGGCCGTGCAGGCCGGTCCGGCGCGCCTGCTGTCCGGCCATCCGCTGCCGAACTTCGCGCCTGCCGGCGCACAGCCGCAGCAGGAAGAGAGTCCGGAAACGGATGCGCTTGCGGTCGGCCTCGACGTCGCACCGGAAGCCGGCGCTCAGGGCGCCCCGGGCGATGCGTCCGATCCGGCCCGTAACGGCCCGTCGCCCGTCGCGCTTGCGAAACTGATCCCGATTCAGCGCGTGGCGGCCGATGCCCGCGACGATCGCGCGCTCGCGTCGAACCGCGAACAGGCGCTCGTCGCCACCTATCTGTCGCGCCGTTACCGCGTCGCCCAGGAGCCGCTCGGCCAGCTCGTCAAGGCGGCGTTCCAGACCGGTCGTGACGTCGGCCTCGATCCGCTGCTGCTGCTGTCCGTGATGGCGATCGAATCGGGCTTCAACCCGTACGCCGAAAGCGGCGTCGGCGCGAAGGGGCTGATGCAGGTCATGTCGAAGGTGCATTCCGACAAGTTCGAGTATTTCGGCGGCACCGACACCGCGCTGCAGCCGCTCGCGAACCTGCAGGTCGGCGCACTGGTACTGAAGGACTGTATCGCGCGCGGCGGTTCGCTCGCGAACGGCCTGCGCCTGTACAACGGCTCGACGAATCCCGACGACAACGGCTATGGCTCGAAGGTGATGGCCGAACGCAGCCGCCTGCGCGACGTCGCGCGTGGCCGCAGCGTGCCGATCAACGCGCCGCAGGCGCCCGCGCAACCCGCGAAGCCGATCGTCACTGCCGCTGCCGTGACGGCCGCGGCAGGCGGCGCGAAGCGCGTGCATGCGACGCTCGACGGCACGACCTCGATCAAGGCGGCGCCGAAGGAAGCCGCCCCGCAGGACGACGCGAGCGTCGATACCGCGAAGCAGTCGCACGGCGATCATTCGGAGCTCGGCGCGTAACGGTCGCGTTTCGGCGGCTCCGGCCGGCACGACATGAAAAAAGCACCCGACTCGGGTGCTTTTTCTTTTTGCGATGCGTGAAGCGGCGGTACGCCCCGGCCGCGGCGTCAGTGCTGGCCGAACAGCGCCGCGAGCCGGCCGACGGCCTCTTCGAGCCGAGAGTAGGCCGTCGCATAGGACAGGCGGATATAGTCGCGCGGCGCATGGACACCGAAGTCCATGCCCGGCACCAGCACCACGCCTGCGTCGTGCAGCATCGCCTGCGTGAGTGCGGCACTGTCGCCGGCCGCCGGGTGGGCGACGCTGCCGCAATGTGCATACACGTAGAACGCGCCGTCCGGCATCACCGGCACCGTGAAGCCGAGCCGTTCGAGCGCCGGTGCGATGAAATCGCGGCGGCGCTTGAATTCGAGCCGGCGTGTTTCGTAGATGTCGAGCGTCGCGGGTTCGAAGCAGGCGAGCGCCGCGTGTTGCGCGAGCGCGGAGGGGCAGATGAACAGGTTCTGCGAGAGCTTCTCGAACGAGCCGACGAGCGCGGGCGGCACGACGAGCCAGCCGAGCCGCCAGCCCGTCATGCTGAAATACTTCGAGAAGCTGTTCACGGTGATGACGTCGTCGCCGAACGACAGCGCCGATACGGGCGCGGCGTCGTAGCTGAGCCCCTGGTAGATCTCGTCGACGATCGTGAAGCCGTGGCGTGCGCGCACCGCTTCGACGATCCGCTTCAGTTCGTCCGGTTCGAGCGACGTGCCGGTCGGGTTCGACGGCGACGCGAGCAGCACGCCGCGCGTGCGCGCGTTCCAGTGCGTGCGGACGTCGTTTTCGGTGAGCTGGAAGCGTGCGTCCGGGCCGCTCGGCACGAGCACCGGGCGACCTTCGGCCGCCGCGACGAAGTGCCGGTTGCACGGATACGACGGGTCGGGCATCAGTACTTCGTCGTCGCGGCCGACCAGCGCGAGGCACGCGAGCAGCAGCGCGGCCGATGCGCCGGCCGTCACGACGATCCGCTCGGGCGCGATCGCGAGGCCGTACGCGCGCGCATAGTGCGCGGCGATCGCCTCGCGCAGCGGCGCGATGCCGAGCGCGCTCGTGTACTGCGTGACGCCGCGGCGCAGCGCGGCCGCGGCAGCCTCGACGACCGGCTCCGGCGCGGTGAAATCCGGCTCGCCGATGCCCATGTGGATAACGTCGCGCCCCAAGGACTCGAGCCGCTGTGCCTCCTTCATCAGTTCCATCACGTGGAAGGGCTGGATCGCGTCGACGCGTGCGGCGAGCGTGACGAGCGAATCGGCGGTGGTATTCATCGGCGGGCGGGACGGAGGGGAAAAGAATGAAAAACGGGCGCTTGCGCGCCCGTGGACCAACCAACGGTATCAGCCGTTGCGACGCGCCTGCGTTTCGGCGGGGCGCAGCTTCGCGGCCAGCTTGTCGAGCACGCCGTTCACGTACTTGTAGCCGTCGGAGCCGCCGAACGTCTTCGCGAGTTCGACGGCTTCATTGATGATCACGCGATACGGCGTTTCGACGTGGTGCGTGAGCTCGAACGTCGCGATCAACAGCACCGCGCGTTCGACCGGCGAGAGCTGATCGATCGGACGGTCCAGCGACGGCGCCAGCGCTTCGACGAGCGTCGCATGTTCGCGGATCACGCCGTGCAGGATCGCTTCGAGCAGTTCCTTGTCAGCCTTGTCGTAACCGAGCGCGCCGCGCAGTTGCGCGTCGATCTCGCCGGAGGGCGCGTTCGACAGCAGCCACTGGTACAGGCCCTGCGTCGCCAGCTCGCGCGATTGTCGGCGGGCGCTCTTCTTCATGCGCGCTCCTCTTCGTCGTCTTCGTCTTCCTCTTCGTCCTCGTCGTCGCCGAGCTGGTCGAGCGCCATCGTCAGGTTGGCCATCTCGACGGCGACGCGTGCGGCGTCACGACCCTTTTCGGTCATGCGCGCGACGGCCTGCTCGTCGTTTTCGGTCGTCAGGACCGCATTCGCGATCGGCAGGTTGAAGTCGAGGCCGATGCGGGTGATGCCCGCGCCGCTCTCGTTCGACACGAGTTCGAAATGGTAGGTCTCGCCGCGGATCACCGCGCCGAGCGCGATCAGTGCGTCGAACTGGCCGCTTTCGGCGAGCTTCTGCAGCGCGAGCGGGATTTCCAGCGCGCCGGGCACCGACACGAGCAGCACGTCTTCACCGGTGACGCCGAGGCGCTCCAGTTCTTCGACGCATGCGTCGGCGAGGCCGTTGCACACGGGTTCGTTGAAGCGCGATTGCACGATGCCGATACGCAGGCCGTCGCCTTCGAGATTCGGTTGGTATTGTCCGATTTCCATGATCTGGTCCGTGGTGTGGATGAACGGTTATAGGGCGAAAGCGCCGTGGCGGGTTACGCGTGGGACGCCGGGCAGGACTTGGCCTCGCCGCCGGGCATCGGAATGAAGCCCGTGACTTCGAGGCCGTAGCCGGACATGCTGCCCAGCTTGCGCGGATTCGACAGCACCTGCATCTTGCCGACGCCGACATCGCGCAGGATCTGCGCGCCGATGCCGAACGTCTTGAAATCGACCGGCCGGCGCTTGAGCGCAGCGGCCTTTTCTTCCTCGTCGAACGCCTTGAAGACGTCGATCAGGTGTTCCTTCGTATCGCCGCAGTTGAGCAGCACGATCACGCCGAGGTCGCGTTCCGCGATCTCGCGCATCGCCGCGTCGAGCGTCCACGAGTGGGTCGAGATGCCCGTCTCGAGCAGGTCGAGCACGGACAGCGGCTCGTGCACGCGCACCGGCGTATCGACGTCGGGCGACGGCATGCCGCGCACCAGCGCGATGTGCGGCGAGCCGCTCGGCTGGTCGCGGTACAGCACCGCGCGGAACGTGCCGTGCGCGGTCTGCATCGTGCGCTCGGCGATCCGCTCGATGATCGATTCGGTGCGGCTGCGGTACTGGATCAGGTCGGCGATCGTGCCGATCTTCAGGTTGTGTTCCTTCGCGAATTCGATCAGGTCCGGCAGGCGCGCCATCGTGCCGTCGTCCTTGATGATCTCGCAGATCACCGCGGCCGGTGTGAGGCCCGCGAGCGCGGTGAAGTCGCAGCCGGCCTCGGTGTGGCCCGCGCGGACGAGCACGCCGCCCGGTTGCGCCATGATCGGGAACACGTGGCCCGGCTGCACGATATGCTCGGGGCGCACGTCGTGCGCGACCGCCGTGGCGATCGTGTGCGCGCGGTCGGCGGCCGAGATGCCGGTCGTCACGCCTTCGGCCGCTTCGATGCTGACCGTGAACGCGGTGCCGTACTGCGTGCCGTTGCGATAGGTCATCAGCGGCAGGTGCAGCTGCTTGCAGCGTTCCTGCGTCAACGTCAGACAAATCAGGCCGCGGCCGTACCTGGCCATGAAGTTGATCGCTTCCGGCGTGACGAATTCGGCGGCGATCACGAGGTCGCCCTCGTTTTCGCGGTCTTCTTCGTCGACCAGGATCACCATCCGGCCGGCTTTCAGCTCGGCGATGATGTCGAGCGTGGAGGCGAGCGTCATAAGGGGGCGAGAAAGAGGAAAGTGCGTATTTTACGCCAGCCGGGCGGCGTTTCGGCTGGCGCAGGCCGGGCGGGGCCGGCTTGCGCTCCGGAAAGCGCTGCGGCCGGCCTGCGCGCGGGTGCGGACGGCTGCGGGCCGGGCGTTGCGCGACCGCGCGTCACGCGTGCTCGTTGCGCCCGCCGAGGTAGTCCAGCTTGCCGAGTTCGACGCCACTATGGCGCAGGATGTCGTACGCGGTCGTCACGTGGAAGAAGAAGTTGGGGAGCACGAAATTCAGCAGGTACGACTGGCCGGTGAATTCGATCGGCCCGACGCGCATTTTCAGCACGACCTGGCGCGTCTCGCTGCCGTCGATCTGTGCGGCGTCGAAGCTTTCGAGGTAGTCGATCGTCTTCTGGATGCGCGCATGCAGCTCGTCGAAGGTCTGCTCGACGTCCGGGTAGCTCGGGATGTCGACGCCGGCGAGCCGCGCAGCGCAGCCCTTGGCCGTGTCGGTCGCGATGTAGACCTGGCGGACGAGCGGCAGCATGTCCGGATAGAGGCGTGCGCCGACGAACACCGACGGATCGATCTGCTTTTCGGCCGCATGGGCCTGCGCCTTGCCGAGGATGTGCTGCAGGTTGGTGAGGCCGCGGATCAGGACGGGCAGCGAAGCCTGGTACATCGAGATGGACATGGGGACGACTCCTGTGGGAAGAGAGGCGCCGCGGTGCGCGGCACGTCGTGCGTTGCGGCGTTGAAACCGCTGTCGACGCATCTTAGCGCGACGGCATGACCCGTGCGCGTCGTTGGCCGTTTGGCCAGGTGTCGGCTGGCCAAACGGCCAACGACCGAACGCGATCCGATGGCGGCGTATCGGATGGCCGGCGACGGCGCGGCCCGGCACGAAGTAGGGTGGGAGCAAAGCGCGGCGAAGCCCGCTCGGCCCACGCACACGATCGGGCGGGCGGCCGGCGAGCGGTTGAGCGAGGAGGAGGCGGCGACGCCTGAACCATGCCGGGCGAACCGCCAGCCGTCATTTCCCGCACCGGACGGCGCCGGCCGATCAGTCCTGATGCACGCCCTGCGACGACGACAGCATCCGCTCCACGTACCGCGCGATCATGTCGACTTCGAGATTGACCTTGTCGCCGGCCTTCACGTGACGCAGCGTCGTGACTTCGACCGTATGCGGAATCAGGTTGATCGAGAATTCGCAGCCGTCCGCGCGATCGTCGACCGTATTGACGGTCAGGCTCACGCCGTTCACCGTGATCGAGCCCTTGTACGCGAGATAGCGGCCGAGTTCGCGCGGCGCGACGATCCGCAGTTCGTGCGACTCGCCGACCGGCGCGAAGCGCGACACGGTACCGAGGCCGTCCACGTGGCCCGACACGATATGCCCGCCGAGGCGATCGTGCGCGCGCAGCGCCTTCTCGAGATTCACTTCGCCGGGCTGCGCGAGGCCGACCGTCCGGTTCAGGCTTTCGCGCGACACGTCGACGTCGAAGGCGGTGTCGGTCTTTTCGATCACCGTCATGCACGCGCCCTGGATCGCGATGCTGTCGCCGAGTGCGACATCGGCCAGGTCGAGCCCGCCGGCCTGCACGGTCAGGCGTACGCCGGCGTCGGCCGACGTGCCGAGCGGGGCGATCGATTCGATGCGGCCGACAGCCGCGACAATTCCGGTAAACATCGTGACGATTCCGTTCAGTGAGCGGCGTCGGGCGGCGCGAGCCGCGCGAGGATCCGCAAGTCGTCGCCGATCCGCTCGATACCGTGGAACGACAGCCGGGTGCGCGCATCGAGGCTCGCCGGCGCGGCGAGATCGAACATGCCGGCCGCGTCGGCGCCCAGCAGGCTCGGCGCCAGATACACCAGCAATTCGTCGACGCACCGTTCGCGCAGCAGCGAACCGTTCAGCTTGTGGCCGGCCTCGACGTGCAGCTCGTTGACGCCGCGCGCGCCGAGCGCCGCCAGCATCGCGGGCAGGTCGACCTTGCCGTGCGCATTCGCGAGCGGCACGACTTCCGCGCCGCGCGACTTCAGCACGTTTGCGCGGATTTCGCCGGCGGCGTCGAGCCGGCCGCAGAAGATCAGCAGCGGCGCGCCTTCGAGCAGCCGCGCGTCGAGCGGCAGGTCGAGGCGGCTGTCCACGAGGATGCGTTGCGGTTGACGCGGCGTGTCGATGCCGCGCACGGTCAGCAGCGGATTGTCCTCGCGCACGGTGCCGATGCCGGTGAGGATCGCGCACGCGCGTGCGCGCCACGCGTGCCCGTCGAGGCGCGCGGCCTCGCCGGTGATCCACTGGCTTTCGCCGGACGGCAGCGCGGTGCGGCCGTCGAGCGACGCGGCGGTCTTCATCCGTACCCACGGGCGGCCGTGCGTCATCCGCGACACGAAGCCGATGTTCATCTCGCCGGCCTCGTGCGCGAGCAGCCCGCAGCGCACGTCGATGCCCGCGTCGCGCAGCATCCCGAGGCCGCGGCCCGACACTTGCGGGTTCGGGTCTTCCATCGCCGCGACGACCTTCGCGACGCGCGCGTCGATCAGCGCGTTCGCACACGGCGGCGTGCGGCCGAAATGACTGCATGGTTCGAGCGTCACGTACACGGTCGAACCCGCGACGTCGTGGCCGCGCGAACGCGCGTCCTTCAGCGCCTGCACTTCCGCGTGATCCTGGCCGGCCGGCTGCGTGAAGCCTTCGCCGATCACGTCGCCGTGCTTGACGATCACGCAGCCGACGCGCGGATTCGGCGCGGTCGTGTACATGCCGTGCGCGGCGAGCGCGAGCGCGCGCTGCATGTGGGCGAAATCGGTATCCGAGAACATGCGCGCGGCCCCGGGTCAGGCGGCGAGTGCCGCGAACGCGCGGCGCGCGGCCGCGAGCGTCGCGTCGATCACTGCGTCGTCGTGCGTGCTCGACACGAAGCCGGCCTCGTAGGCCGACGGCGCGAAGTACACGCCTTCGTCGAGCATCAGGTGGAAGAAGCGGTTGAAGCGCGCGATGTCGCTCTTCGTCACTTCCGCGAAGCTGCCCGGCACGCGCTCGGCGAAGTACAGGCCGAACATCGCGCCGATCGAGTCGGCCGCGAACGGCACGCCGGCCGCGCGGGCTTCGGCCGCGAGGCCGTCGGCGAGCCGCTTCGTCTGCGCGGTGAGCGCGTCGTAGAAGCCCGGCGCCTGGATCAGCTGCAGCGTCTTCAGGCCCGCGGCGACCGCGATCGGGTTGCCCGACAGCGTGCCGGCCTGGTAGACGCCGCCGAGCGGCGCGAGGTGGGCCATGATGTCGCGGCGGCCGCCGAACGCGGCGGCCGGCATCCCGCCGCCGATCACCTTGCCGAGGCAGGTGAGGTCGGCCGCGATCCCGTAGTACGCCTGCGCGCCGCCGAGCGCGACGCGGAACCCGCACATCACCTCGTCGAAGATCAGCACGGCGCCGTGCTTCGTGCACAGCGCGCGCAGCGCGTTCAGGAATTCGGGCGTGCCGCGCACGAGATTCATGTTGCCGGCCACCGGCTCGACGATCACCGCGGCGATGTCGTCGCCGAACGCGCCGAACGCTTCCTCGAGCGCGGCGACGTTGTTGTATTCGAGGACGGTCGTGTGCTTCGCGATGTCGGCGGGCACGCCTGCCGACGTCGGATTGCCGAACGTCAGCAGGCCCGAGCCGGCCTTGACCAGCAGGCTGTCCGCGTGGCCGTGGTAGCAGCCCTCGAACTTGACGATGCGGCTGCGGCCCGTGAAGCCGCGCGCGAGACGCAGCGCGCTCATCGTGGCTTCGGTGCCGCTCGACACCATCCGCACCTGCTCGATCGACGGCACGAGCTTGCAGATTTCCTCGGCGATCTCGATCTCGGCTTCGGTCGGCGCGCCGAACGAGAAGCCGTCGGCGAGCACGTTCTGCACGGCCGACAGCACTTCCGGATGGACGTGGCCGACGATCATCGGGCCCCACGAACCGATGTAGTCGATGTACTGCTTGCCGTCGGCATCCCAGAAATACGGGCCCTGCGCGCGCGCGACGAAGCGCGGCGTGCCGCCGACCGAACGGAACGCGCGCACCGGCGAGTTGACGCCGCCCGGAATGGTCTTCTGGGCGCGTTCGAAGAGGATCTGATTGTTGGACATGAGCGAAACCTGCGAGAGAACGGCGCGGGGGCCTGTGCACGGGCCGCGGCGCCTGGGCGGAACGATCGTCCGATTGTACCGGAGACACGCGAGGCAGGCCCGCCGCCGGTCCGCGGCCTTTCGGCGCGCAGGGAATTGCCGGGCCGGCAATGCGGGCCAGATTCGACCCGGTTTTCGGTTATCGCGGCGGCTTGCGCTTGCCGGTCAGCTCGGCCCAGCGCTTTTCGAGCGGACCTTCGACCATCGGCTTGATCGACGTGCCGGAAGTCTGCGCATCCCAGGTCTGCACCGAATACGGATGGACGCGCAGCGCGTCGCGCGGAATCACGACGTCCTGGTGCGCGTCGACCAGCCAGTCGTACACGAAGTCGATGCACAGCCGGTAGCCGCGCCTGGTCGATGGATCGGGCACCTCGTACGGTGCGCGTATCACGTAGCCGGAGCCGAACACGCCCTTGGGCTCCTTCGCGACGCGGTGCAGGAACACGCGGTCGCCCGGCAGGATGCCGCGCGCGAAGCCGCAGCCCCACACGTCATGCACGGCCTCGCCGGCCTTCACGCGTGCGGCGACGTCGGGCAGTTCGGGCCACGGCCATTTCTTGGGGCTCCAGATCAGCAGGAAAGCAGTCATCGGTTCGGTCGTACGTCGAATGGATCGGACAAGCGCGCGGCGGGAAGCCGCAAGCTTAATCGAATCCGCCCGCGTGTTCGTGGGTGCACGCGACGCGCGTGGGCGGCTCTCCGGCCGCCGCACGCGGTCCGAGGCACGCAAAAAAGTTGCGCGTACAATCATGGGCCTGAACGCGCCGCTTGCGGTGCGGCTTCCCGTCTTCACCGTCGCGCGCGCCCCGATGCACGCGGACTCCCATTCCGGATACCCATGTCCCACGTCGTCCGGCGCCGGCCCGATGCCCGGCTGATCCTGTTGCTCGGCGCGCTCGCGGCCTGCGGGCCGATCGCCACCGACATGTACCTGCCGAGCCTGCCGTCGATCGCCGCCGGCTTCTCCGTCAGCCCCGGCGCTGCGCAGCGCACGCTGACCAGCTTCATGGCCGGCTTCTCGATCGGGATGCTGCTGTACGGCCCGCTGTCCGACACGTGGGGCCGCCGGCCCGTGCTGCTCGGCGGGATCGCGCTGTTCACGCTCGCGAGCGTCGGCTGCTTCGTGTCGGGCTCGATCGACATGCTGATCGTCGTACGCTTCCTGCAGGCGCTCGGCGCCGGCGCCGCGTCGGTGCTCGCGCGTGCGATCGCACGCGACGCGCACGAGCCGAGCGACGCGGCGAAGGTGCTGTCGATGGTCGCGATCGTCACCGCGGTCGGGCCGCTGCTCGCGCCGCTGATCGGCGGCCAGATCCTGCGTTTCTCCGGCTGGCGCGGCGTGTTCGTCGTGCTGGCCGCGTTCGGCGCGATCTGCGCGACGACCGCGTATCTGCGGGTGCCCGAAACGTGGCCGAAGGAGCGGCGCAAGAGCGCGGCCGTGCTCGCGTCGTTCGCATCGTACGGGCGCATCCTGTCCGACCCCGTCGCATGGGGGCACATGCTGTGCGGCGGGATGGCGTTCGCGTCGATGTTCTCGTACATCACCGCGACGCCGTTCGTGTACATCGAGTATTTCCACGTGTCGCCGCAGCACTACGGGCTGCTGTTCGGCCTGAACGTCGTCGGGATCATGATCGGCAACTTCGCGAACACGCGCCTCGTCGGCCGCATCGGTTCGCTGCGCATCATCGCGGCCGCGTCGCTCGTGAGCTGCATCGCGTCGCTCGCGGTCGCGCTCGTCGCGCTGACGGGGTGGGGCGGGCTGTGGTCGATCGTCGTGTGTCTGTTCTTCGTCGTCGGCGTGGTCGGGATCCTGTCCGCGAACTGCACGACCGACCTCATGCACCGCTATCCGCACAACGCGGGCGCGTCGGCGGCCGTGTTCGGCGCGATGCAGCTCGCGCTCGGCGCGCTGGCGAGCGTCGCGATCGGCGCGCTCGCGGACGGCACGCCGTTCGCGATGGGCGTGACGATCGGCGTGTCGGGCCTGCTGTGTTTCGCCGGGCGCTGCCTCGTGCTGCGCTGGCACGGCCGACCGGTGAAAGCGGGCGCCTGAGCTGCCCCGCCAGCCGGGCCGCGCAATGAAAAACGCCACCGCGCGCGATGCGCCGGTGGCGTTTTTCGTCGGGACGCGGGCAGCGGCGGCTGCCGTGCCGCGCGTCAGTCCCGCGCGACGTCCTTCGCCGCTGGCGACGCGCCGTGGCTCAGCCAGTCGAGCACGTCGGCCGTTTCGTCGTCGGTGGCGCGCGCCTTCGCCTGCGCGACGGCCTCGGGCAGTTCGCCGTTGGTCGACGCGCGACGGATCGCGACACCGACCGCGAGGATGTCGATCATCAGCAGATGCAGGATCCGCGAGATCATCGACAGCTGCGATTCGCGCATCTCGATGTGGTCGGTCTCGAGCGCGACGGTCGCGCGCTTCGCGAGCGGCGTGTTGCTCGACGTGATCGCGATCACCTTCGCGCCGGCCTGCATCGCGACGTCGAGCACGCGCAGCAGCTCCGGCGCGCGTCCCGACTTCGACACCGCGACGATCACGTCGCCCTTGCCGAGCAGCGCGGCCGACGCGGCCTGCATGTACAGGTCGCCGTACGCGATCGTCGGAATCCCGAAGCGGAAGAACTTGTAGTGCGCGTCCTGCGCGACGATGTTCGAATTGCCGAGCCCGTAGAACTCGATACGCCGCGCGCCGTTCAGGATCTCGATCGCGTTTTCGACGTGCTCGAAATTCAGGTGCTCGCGCAGTTGCAGGATCGCGGACACCGTGTTGTCGAGCACCTTCGCGCCGAAATCGGTGGCCGTGTCGCCGAGATGCACCTGGCTGTGGCTCATCGGAATCGTACCGGTGAGGCCGGTCGCGAGCTTCAGCTTGAAGTCCGACAGACCCTGGCAGCCGAGCGAGCGGCAGAAGCGGATCACCGTCGGCTGGCTCACGTCGGCCTTGCGCGCGATGTCCACGATCGGGTCGTTGATGATCGAGCGCGGATGGTTCAGCGCGAGATCGGCGACGCGTCGCTCGGCCGGCGTCAGCGCGTCGCGCATCTGGCGGATCCGCTCGAACACGGCAGACGACGCGCCGCCCGAACGATTCGACAACTGCTCCGCGAGAATCGCCGACACGCCGAGGAACGCCGGGTATTCGGCGGTGATCAGGTAGGTCGGGATGTTCGCGAGATAGTGCGCGAAGCGGCCCTTCGCCTCGAAGCGCGCACGGAACGACGAGCGCGTGAACAGCTCGCCGAGCTTCAGTGCGACACCGCCGCCGATATAGACGCCGCCGAGCGCGCCGAGCGTCAGCGCGACGCTGCCGGCGAACGAGCCGAGAATCCCGCAGAAGCATTCGACCGTCTCGAGCGCGAGCGCGTCGCCCGCATGCGCGCGCTCGACGATCTCCACCGTATCGACGGACGCGGCGACGCGCTTCTTGTCGCGCGCGGCGAGCGCCCGGTAGATGATCTCCATGCCGGGGCCCGCGCACACGCGTTCGAACGATACGTGCGGAAATTTCTTGCGCGCGTATTGCAGCACCAGATCCTCGCGCTCGTCCTGCGGCGCGAACGACGCATGACCGCCTTCGCTGCCGAGCGCGATCCAGCGGTCGTCCGCCGGAATCAGGCCCGACACGCCGAGCCCGGTGCCGGGCCCGAGCAGCCCGATCACGCTGTTCTGGCGGCGCGTGCCGCCGCCGATCTGTACGCGCTGCGCATCGGTCAGGCCGGGCAGCGCCATCGCGAGCGCGGTGAAGTCGTTGACGACCAGCAGCGTGTCGAAGCCGAGCGCGCGGCGCGTCGCCTCGATCGAGAAGCGCCAGTCGTGATTGGTCATCGTGACCTGATCGCCGTCGACGGGGTTCGCGATCGCGATTGCCGCGTGGTTCACGCGGCTGATCTTCACATCCTTCAGATACTTGCGGATCGCGTCGGTGATCGTCGGATAGTCGGCGCCGGGATACACGCGGATTTGCGTGATCTCGCCCGGGCCGGTTTCCAGCGCGAAACGCGCGTTGGTGCCGCCGACGTCCGCGAGCAGGCGCGGGCCGTCGGCATGCTGACCCGCGACGACCGCCTTACTTTGCGCACCAGTAGACATCGAGCTGGGTCCCCTTGTCGTTGGCCAGTTGGGAAATCGCGTTCTTCTGCAGCGACGCGGCCGCGGCGTCGAGCACGTCGCGCTTGCGGGCACCCGCGATCAGCAGGAACAGCCGCTCGACGCGCTTGAGCGCATCGAGCGAATAGCTCACGCGTGCATGGGGCGCCGCGCCCGGATGCACGGCGACGAAACGCTCGGGCGTCGTGATCGCGTGGTCCCATTCGGGCGCGTCGGCGAAGATCGACGCGGTGTGGCCGTCTTCGCCCATGCCGAGCACCGCGACGGTCGGCACGCGGTAATCGGCGTTCGCGTTGAGCGCGGCGACCTGCGCGTCGAGCGTGGTGCGCGTGTCGACGAGCGGCAGGAAGCGGGCAGGGGCCGCCGCGTGCTGCAGCAGCGTGTCGCGCACGAGTTGCGCGTTGCTCGCCGCGTCGTCGTCCGGCACCCAGCGGTCGTCGACCAGCGTGACGTCGACGCCGGCCCAGTCGAGCGCCGCATGCGACAGCGTGTGCAGGAACGGGCGCGGGCTGGTGCCGCCGGACACCGCGAGCGTCGGGCGCGCGGGGCCGGCGAGCGCCGCGCGCAGCGCGTCGCCGACGGCGCGCGCGAGCGCTTCGCTTTGCGCTTCCTGGGTGTCGAAAGCGTGGATCTCGATCACATCTCCTCCGGACTGCTTTGTCTGTTCAAATCGTACGAATCGTGAAGCGTGTTGCCGCGTACGGTGGCGTACGCGGCAACGGGTTGCATCAGTTTTCTTCTTCGAGCCAGCAGGTGTCGTGCTGCGCGAGCATCGCGCTCGACGCGGCCGGCCCCCACGTGCCCGCCGCGTACGGCTTCGGCGGCTTCAGCGTGCGCGCCCATTCGTTCAGGATCGGCTCGACCCACTGCCATGCGGCTTCCTGTTCGTCGCGACGCACGAAGAGGGCGAGCCGGCCGTTGATCACGTCGAGCAGCAGGCGCTGGTACGCCTCCATCTGCCCTTCCTTGAAGAACTGGTCGAATGCGAGGTCGAGGTGCACGCTCGCGAGATTCATCCCTTCGCCCGGCTGCTTCGCGAGGCAGTACAGGCGGATCGTCTCGTTCGGCTGCAGCCGGATCACGAGACGGTTCGCACCGGGGCGCAGCGCGGAGGCCCCGAGCGCCGAGTGCGGCACCGGGCGGAAGTTGACGACGATCTCCGCGACGCGGTCGGCCAGACGCTTGCCGGTGCGCAGGAAGAACGGCACGCCGGCCCAGCGCCAGTTCTCGATCTCGACCTTCAGCGCGACGAAGGTTTCGGTCTGGCTGTCGGGCTTCACGCCCGGCTCGGTCGCGTAGGCCGGCACCTGCACGCCCTTGATCACGCCCGCATGATACTGGCCGCGCACCGCGACCTTGCCGATGTCGCGCGGATCGACCGGCTTCAGCGCACGCAGCACGCGCAGCTTCTCGTCGCGCACCGAGTCGGAATCCATCGAATGCGGCGGCTCCATCGCGACGATCGACAGCAACTGCAACAGGTGGTTCTGCACCATGTCGCGCAGCGCGCCCGTATTGTCGTAGAAATCGCCGCGCGCTTCGACGCCGAGCTCCTCGGCGATCGTGATCTGGATGCTCTCGACCCATTCGCGGCGCCACAGCGGCTCGAACAGCGCGTTGCCGAAGCGCAGCGCGAGCAGGTTCTGTACCGGCTCCTTGCCGAGGTAGTGGTCGATCCGGTAGATCTGGCCTTCCGCGAAGATCTCGCCGACCGCGTCGTTGATCGCGTTCGACGACTTCAGGTCGTAGCCGAGCGGCTTCTCGAGCACGATGCGCGAGCCTTCGTTCAGGCCGACCGACGCGAGCGCCTTGCAGATCGGCACGAACAGCGACGGGCCCGTCGCGAGGTAGAACACGCGGATGCCGGGCAGATGCGCGATCGCGTCGCGCAGCACGACGTAGTCCTCCGCGCGGCCGAGATCGAGGTTCACGTATTCGATGCGCTCGAGGAACGACTTCCAGGCGCTTTCGTCGAACGCGTTGCCGGCTGCCTTCGCCGCATGCGGTTTCACGTGCGTGTCGACCCACTCGAGATAGTGGGCCCGGTCCGATTCGTGTCGCGCGACGGCGATGATCCGGCCGCCTTCCGCGAGCATGTTGCCGCGGTGCGCTTCGAACAGCGCGGGCAGGATCTTGCGCATCGACAAATCGCCGGTGCCGCCGAAAAGTACGAAGGTAAAGCTGGAATCGGTATGCATGTGTCTCCGCCGTGTTGGGGTGCTGGGAAGCGATCCGTAGTGCGATAAAAATATTTTTGACACTGAATTGTAGTTTAACTACAATCCGCCGCAAGGGGTAGCACCTGGGTGAAGAAAAAAAGAAGTGCGGTCGATGAGCTGCGCGAGCTTCGCTTCCGGGAACGCCTTGTGCCGAATGTTATCGGACATTGACGAAGCGCATCGTCCGCGCGCCGTCGAGCCCCGGGCTCGTGCCGCATCGCGGCGGGCCAGAAACACAAAGAGGAGACACGCCGTTGAATCTCGATTCACGCTTTCTGTAAGAGCCCGGCCGGTCATCGGCCCGTACGCTGCATGCGTCCCGCGGCTCGATTTCCCCGTCGTTATCAAGAAGCCGGTTCCCGGTCAGGGAACTTCACGAGTTGATTCAGTCTGGAGGAGATAAGTAATGAAAGTTCGCTCGATCATGGGCGCGCTCTGCGCCGCAGGCCTGATGGCTGGCGCCGTGGCGGCGCAGGCAGCCGAAAACGTAACCGTGCTGCACTGGTGGACCTCGGGCGGCGAGTCGAAGGCCGTCGGCGTGCTGAAGGACGACGTGCAGAAGCAGGGCTACGTGTGGAAGGACTTCGCGGTCGCGGGCGGCGCCGGTGCCGCGGCGATGACCGCGCTGAAGACCAAGGTGATCAGCGGCGACGCGCCGTCGGCCGCGCAGATCAAGGGCCCGTTGATCCAGGACTGGGCCGACCAGGGCGTGCTCGTCAACATCGACTCGGCCGCCGGCGACTGGAAGCAGAACCTGCCGCCGGAAATCGACAAGATCATCAAGTACAAGGGCCACACCGTCGCCGCGCCGTTCTCGGTGCACCGCGTCAACTGGCTCTACATCAACAAGGCCGCGCTCGACAAGGTCGGCGCGAAGGTGCCGACCACCTGGCCCGAATTCTTCGCGGTGGCCGACAAGCTGAAGGCCGCGGGCATCCAGCCGATTGCGATGGGCGGCCAGCCGTGGCAGGACCTGACGCTGTGGGAAGACGTCGTGCTGTCGCAGGGCCCGGCGTTCTACAAGAAGGCGCTGGTCGATCTCGACCAGGCGACGCTGACGTCGCCGCAGATGCTGTCGGTGTTCGACACGGTGCGCAAGATCCAGGGCTACTTCGACACCGGCCGTAACGGCCGCGACTGGAACCTCGCGACCGCGATGGTCATCAACGGCAAGGCCGGCATGCAGTTCATGGGCGACTGGGCGAAGGGCGAGTTCGAGAACGCCGGCAAGAAGTCGGGCAAGGACTATATCTGCGCGCCGGTGCCGGGCACGGCGAACGCATACACGTTCAACGTCGATTCGTTCGTGTTCTTCCAGCAGAAGGGCGAGAAGAACGCGACGCCGGGCCAGCTCGCGCTCGCGAAGACGATCATGACGCCGGACTTCCAGGAGCAGTTCAGCCTGCTGAAGGGCTCGGTGCCGGTGCGTCTCGGCGTGAAGATGGACAAGTTCGACGACTGCGCGAAGAAGTCGTATGCCGACGAGCAGACCGCGATCAAGTCGGGCGGTTTCGTACCGTCGCTCGCGCACGGCATGGCGCAAGGCGATGCGACCGCCGGCGCGATCACGGACGTCGTGACGAAGTTCATGAACTCGCAGCAGGATTCGAAGAGCGCGGTCGCCGCGCTCGCGAAGGCCGCGAAGGTCAAGTAACGCGCGCCAGGCGCCCGGCCGGAAACGCTTCGTCGGCCGGGCGTTTTTGCATGTGCAGCAAACGGGCTCGCCCGCGGGCTCGTGCCGTACCCGGCGCCGGCCCGGCCTGCGCCGCCCTCGTTCCAGGAGTCGAATCAAGTGGCTGCCCCTCTTAGCGGAAACGGATCCGGCGCTGCCGCCGCACGGCGTACGTCGCCGATGTCGGCCTTCGCCGATCGCTGGATCCCGAAGCTCGTGCTCGCGCCGAGCGTCGCGATCGCCGTGGTGTTCATCTACGGCTTCATCCTGATTACCGGCTATCTGTCGCTGACCAATTCGCGGCTGTTGCCCAACTACGAATTCGACGGCTTCGGCCGTTACACGGACCTGTTCCAGAACGACGTGTGGTGGACTTCCGCCGCGAACCTCGGCTGGTTCGGGATTCCGTTCATCGCGATCTGCGTCGCGCTCGGGCTGTTCCTCGCGATCCTGCTCGATCAGCGGATCCGCAACGAAGGCGCGCTGCGCGCGATCTTCCTGTACCCGATGGCGCTGTCGTTCATCGTCACCGGCACCGCGTGGCAGTGGATCCTGAACCCGGGGCTCGGCCTCGAGAAGGTGATGCACGACTGGGGCTGGACGAGCTTCTCGTTCGGCTGGCTCGACGATCCGGACAAGGCGATCTTCTGCGTGGTGATCGCGGCCGTGTGGCAGTCGACCGGCTTCGTGATGGCGCTGTTCCTCGCGGGGCTGCGCGGCGTCGACGGCGAGATCTTCAAGGCCGCGCAGGTCGACGGCGCGACGCTGCCGACCATCTACCGCAAGATCGTGATCCCGAGCATGCGGCCGGTGTTCTTCTCGGTGCTGCTGATCCTCTGCCACATCACGATCAAGACCTTCGACCTCGTCGTCGCGCTGACGGCAGGCGGCCCGGGCACGTCGTCGTCGCTGCCGGCCATGTTCATGTACACGTTTTCGTTCAATCGCGGCCAGCTGGGCTTGGGCGCAGCGTCCTCGGTGATGATGCTCGCGACCGTGGTCGCGGTGCTGGTGCCGCTGATGTATATGGAATCGAGGAGCACCCGCAATGCAGCCTAAGATGACGATCAGCCGGGCGGTGATCTATGCGGCACTGATCCTGTTCGCGCTGTATTTCCTGTTCCCGATCTACGTGATGCTGTCGACGTCGTTCAAGGACCTCGACCAGCTGCGCACCGGCAACCTGCTGACGCCGCCCACCACGTGGACCGTCGACCCATGGGTGAAGGCATGGAGCGGCGCCTGCACCGGCGTGCGCTGCGACGGGATGAAGCCGTTCTTCCTGAACTCGCTGCAGATGGTGATTCCGGCCGTGCTGATCTCGTCGCTGATCGGCGCGTTCAACGGCTACGTGCTCACCCACTGGCGCTTTCGCGGCGCGGACGCGCTGTTCACGATGATGCTGGTCGGCTGCTTCATCCCGTTCCAGGTGATCCTGCTGCCGATGGCGCGCCTGCAGGGGATGCTCGGCCTCGCCAACACGATTCCGGGCCTCGTGTTCGTGCACGTCGTGTACGGGATCGCGTTCACGACGATGTTCTTCCGCAACTTCTACGTGAGCGTGCCGGCCGAACTCGTGAAGGCCGCGCGCATCGACGGCGCGGGCTTCTTCACGATTTTCACGAAGATCCTGCTGCCGGTGTCGCTGCCGATCTTCATGGTGTGCCTGATCTGGCAATTCACGCAGATCTGGAACGACTTCCTGTTCGGGATCGTGTTCTCCGGCGTCGATTCGATGCCGATCACGGTGGCGCTGAACAACCTCGTCAACACGTCGACGGGCGTGAAGGAATACAACGTCGACATGGCCGGCGCGATCATCGCCGCGCTGCCGACGCTGCTCGTCTACATCGTCGCCGGCCGCTACTTCGTGCGCGGGCTGACGGCGGGCGCGGTGAAGGGGTAAGCGCGGCTTTATCCGATACGACGAACCGGCCGCGCAGGACGCGCGGCGCATCGAAACGAACCCGACGCGGCGCCGGAGCGCGCCGCGCGAGACGAGACAGAGGATTCACAGCATGGCAAGCCTTTCCATCCGTGACGTGTACAAGACCTACCCGAACGGGGTGCCGGTCCTGAAGGGTGTCGACATCGAGATCGAGGACGGACAGTTCCTGATCCTGGTCGGCGGCTCGGGCTGCGGGAAGTCGACGCTGCTCAACATGATCGCCGGCCTCGAGACCGTGACGAGCGGCGAGATCTGCATCGACGGCAAGGTCGTCAACGACCTGTCGCCGAAGGATCGCGACATCGCGATGGTGTTCCAGTCGTACGCGCTGTATCCGTCGATGACGGTGCGCGAGAACATCTCGTTCGGGCTGAACATCCGCAAGGTACCGAAGAACGAGCAGCAGCAGATCGTCGAGCGCGTGTCGCAGATGCTGCAGATCCAGCATCTGCTCGACCGCAAGCCGGGGCAACTGTCGGGCGGCCAGCGCCAGCGCGTCGCGATGGGCCGCGCGCTCGCACGCGATCCGTCGCTGTTCCTGTTCGACGAACCGCTGTCGAACCTCGACGCGAAGCTGCGCATCGAGATGCGCGCGGAAATCAAGCTGCTGCACCAGCGCCTCGGCACGACGATCGTCTACGTGACGCACGACCAGATCGAGGCGATGACGCTCGGCGATCGCATCGCGGTGATGAAGGACGGTGTCGTCCAGCAGTTCGGCGCGCCACAGGAGATCTACGATTCGCCGTCGAACCTGTTCGTCGCGGGCTTCATCGGCGCGCCGCCGATGAACTTCATTAATGGCAAGCTGGTCGAGCAGGGCAGCGGGATCGCGCTCGAGATCGACACGGGCCTCGCGCGCAGCGCGCTGCTCCTGCCGTTCGACGCGGCGAAGCTGAAGTCGCACGTCGGCCGCGAAGTGATTCTCGGGCTGCGTCCGGAGCGCATCACCGATGCGCGCAGCGCGCACAACGGCGAGGCGTCGCGGCTGCAGCCGATCGACGTGCGCGTCGACGTGACCGAGCCGACCGGCCCCGACACGCACGTGTTCGCGCAAGTGAACGGCAAGCGGATCGTGAGCCGCGTGCATCCGGCCGCGAACCCGCAGCCGGGGCAGACGCAGTCGCTGCTGTTCGACGTGTCGAAGGCGGTGCTGTTCGATCCGGCGTCGGAAGAGCGGATCGCGTGACGCGGCGTTCGCGCTGAACGAAGGAGAAGGGGCCGTTTCGAACGGCCCCTTTTTCGTTTCGGCGATGCAGCCGACGCGTCGGCGGAGGCGTCGGTCAGTGCGGCAACCGCACGTCGAACTTGAACGTCGCGAGCCGTGCGACGAGGATGAAGCCGGTCGCGAGCAGCACGCTGTACACCGAGTCGAACTGCAGCCACACGAGCAGCAGGTAGAACCAGCAGCCGACGAACGCGCAGGTCGCGTACGGTCGCGAATCGCGCAGGATCAGCGGGATGTCGTTGCACAGCACGTCGCGGACGATCCCGCCGACCACGCCGGTAATCACGCCCATCATCACCGCGATGAAGCGCGGCATCTCGGCGTCGAGCGCGATCGCCGTGCCCGAGATGCTGAAGATGCCGAGCCCGATCGCATCGGCGATCAGCAGCAGCCGTTCGGCCGACAGCCGCGACAGCATCCGCAGCACGAACGGCGCGAACAGCGCGAGCACGAAGATCGCGATCACGTAGTCGTCGTGCACGACCCAGTAGAACGGCCGGCGCTCGAGCAGGATGTCGCGCAGCGTGCCGCCGCCGAATGCGGTCGCGAGCGCGACGACGAACGTGCCGACCGAATCGAGGCGGTTCTTGCGCGCCTCGATGAACCCCGAAATCGCGAAAGCCAGCGTGGCGATCGCCTCCAGTACCGCGATCGCGAGCGTCAGCCTAGGATGCTGCACGCGGCCCCCGGTCGGCCGGCGCCGCGTGCGGCTGCAGCAGCACCAGCACCGCGCCCGCGCCGCCGTCGTGGCCGCGGGCCTCGCAGAATGCGATCACCTCTTCCTTCTGCACGAGCCATGCGCGCACCTTGCCCTTCAGCACGGGCTCCTTGCCGATCGAGCCGAGCCCCTTGCCGTGGATCACGCGCAGGCAGCGCAGCCCTTTCTTGCCGGCTTCGCGGATGAATTCGGCGAGCGCATCGCGCGCTTCGTCGCGCCGCATGCCATGCAGATCGATCTGCGCCTGCACGATCCATGCGCCGCTCCTCAGCTTGCGCACCACCTCGCGGCTGATGCCGGGGCGGTGGTAGTACAGCGATTCGTCGCTGTCGAGCAGCGTCTCCGGATCGAATTCGTCCGACAGCGTCGCGTTCAGCACGGCTTCCTCGTCGCGCTGCGTCTGTTTCGGCACCGGGTCGGGCGGCATGCGGCCGGACGACGCGCGCGGCGGCGCGTTCAGCGGCCGGATCGCGCCGATTTCGTTGCGGAACAGGTTCGCGTCGGCTTCCGCCTTGCGCTCGGCCTTCGCGGCTTCGATACGCGCGCGTTCGCGACGATCGGCTTCGCCTTGCAGCGACTTACGCAACGCACCGAGGCCCGCGAGGCCCTGGCCGCGCAACGCGGCCGCATCGGGCGCGGGCGGCGGCGCCTCGGGCGCCGGGGTCACGGGACGGGCAGCGATCTTCCGCTTCGCGGGATCGCTCGGATGGGGCTGGTTCTTCGCCATGATTCGGTAACGGGGCAGGCGCGTTCGGGCGCGCGGGCACAAAAAAGCCGCTGCGCGGCGGCAGCGGCTTTCCGGTCGAGCCCGCTTCGCGGCAGCGGACGCCATTGTAGCGTCCGGCGCGGCAACGCTCCCGGCTTACTTCTTGTCGTGCAGGCTTTCCAGGTAGCGCTGCGCATCGAGCGCGGCCATGCAGCCCGTGCCCGCGCTGGTGATTGCCTGGCGGTACACGTTGTCCTGCACGTCGCCCGCGGCGAACACGCCCGGCACGCTCGTCGACGTCGCGTTGCCTTGCAGGCCGCTCTTCGTCAGGATGTAGCCGTCCTTCATCTCCAGCTGGCCCTGGAAGAGGTCGGTGTTCGGCTTGTGGCCGATCGCGACGAACACGCCCTGCACGTGCAGGTCTTCCGTCGCGCCGGTCTTCACGTTCTTGATGCGCAGGCCCGTGACGCCCGATTCCTCGCCCGTCACCTCGTCGAGCACGTGATCCCACTTGATGTCGACGACGCCTTCCTTTTGCTTCTCCAGCAGGCGGTCGATCAGGATCGGCTCCGCGCGGAACTTGTCGCGGCGATGGATCACCGTGACCTTCTTCGCGATGCCGGTCAGGTAGAGCGCTTCCTCGACGGCCGTGTTGCCGCCGCCGATCACCGCGACTTCCTGGCCGCGATAGAAGAAGCCGTCGCAGGTCGCGCAGGCCGACACGCCCTTGCCCATGAACGCTTCCTCGGACGGCAGGCCGAGATACTGCGCCGACGCGCCGGTCGCGATGATCAGCGAGTCGCACGTGTATTCGCCCGAGTCGCCGATCAGGCGGATCGGCTGCTCGTGCAGCTTCGCGGTATGGATGTGGTCGAAGACGATTTCGGTGTTGAAGCGCTCGGCATGCTCGAGAAAGCGCGCCATCAGCTCCGGACCCTGCACGCCGTTCGCGTCGGCCGGCCAGTTTTCGACGTCGGTCGTGGTCATCAGCTGGCCGCCCTGCGCGATGCCGGTGATCAGCACCGGCGACAGGTTGGCGCGTGCCGCGTAGACGGCGGCCGTGTAGCCGGCGGGGCCGGAACCGAGAATCAGGACTTTGGCGTGTTTGGGCGTGGACATGTGCGAATCCGTAAAAGGCGGCCGCGGCGGGCGGGGTAGGGCTCGCCGTACGATCCGGGTTGACCGGGATGCCGTCATAGATGGGTATCAGACGCGCATTATAAAGGCCCCGTTGCTGCGCTGCCGAACGAGAGTTTCAATCGCGACGATAGTGTCTCGCGGGCGGCCGGCCGGCGCGGCAAGCAGGGCGGGGCGCCAGCGACGACCCCGGCACCGCCGCATCGGGCGGCGCACTGCCACAGTCGAGCGCGAGTGACGGGCCGGCGCGTGTCGGGCTCGCACGCGCGGTATCCCGGTATCCGCTCGATGCGTGATCCCGACCCTCTTATGTAACCGTCATTTACACTTGGCGGCGCGGTGCAGCGTTTACAATAAGCGCGATCGAACGACAGGCGGGCGCACGGCCCGTCCTCTTTATACGGATTCATGGCAAAAGCTCCTTATTCCGCCCAGGCACAGGCGTTGCCGCACCGGATGTCGAAGCTCCTCACGGAGATCCGCTGGATTCTCCAGGTCGCGCTCTGCGCCTTTCTGGTGATGGCCCTGCTGAGCTACAGCCGGCGCGATCCAAGCTGGACGCACGCCGCCCAGGTCGATCACATCTCGAACTGGGCCGGCCGCGTCGGCGCGTGGACGGCCGACATCATCCTGCTGCTGTTCGGCCTGTCGGCCTACTGGCTGATCGTGCCGCTCGGGCGGCGCATCGCCGTCAACTACCGCCGCATCACGCGCCACGACGCGATTCCGGACGAACCGGAGCGCCCGATCGGCTGGCTGACCGAAATCCTTGCGTTCGTGCTGGTCGTGCTCGCCTGCGACGGCATCGAGGCGCTGCGCATGTGGTCGCTGAAGGTGCAGTTGCCGCGTGCGCCGGGCGGCGTCGTCGGCGAGGCCGTCGCGGGTGCGATGTCGCATGCGTTCGGCTTCACGGGCGGCACGCTGTTGCTGCTGATCGCGCTCGCGATCGGCCTGTCGCTGTATTTCCGCTTCTCGTGGCTGTCGGTCGCCGAGCGGGTCGGCGGCGCGATCCTGTCCGCGGTCAACGTCGCGAAGCTGCGCCGCGAGGCCGAGCGCGACCGCAAGCTCGGCGAGGCCGCGGCGGTGCGCCGCGAAGGCAAGGTCGAGGAGGAGCGCGTGCGCATCGAGGATCACGAGCCGGTGACGATCGTGCCGCCGGTCGTCACGCCCGCGAAGTCCGAGCGCGTCGAGCGCGAGCGCCAGGTGCCGCTGTTCACCGACCTGCCGGGCGATTCGACGCTGCCGCCGGTGTCGCTGCTCGATCCCGCGCCGAAGACGCAGGAAGCGATTTCCGCCGATACGCTCGAATTCACGTCGCGCCTGATCGAGAAGAAGCTGAAGGACTTCGGCGTCGAGGCGAGCGTCGTCGCCGCGTATCCGGGCCCGGTCGTCACGCGCTACGAGATCGAACCGGCCACCGGCGTGAAGGGCAGCCAGATCGTCAACCTCGCGAAGGATCTCGCGCGTTCGCTGTCGCTCGTGTCGATCCGCGTGGTCGAGACGATTCCCGGCAAGAACTACATGGCGCTCGAGCTGCCGAACCAGCGCCGCCAGACGGTGCACCTGTCGGAGATCATCGGCTCCGAGGTGTATGCGGCCGCAGCGTCGGCGCTGACGCTGAGCCTCGGCAAGGACATCGGCGGCAAGCCGGTGTGCGCGGATCTCGCGAAGATGCCGCACCTGCTGGTGGCCGGTACGACCGGTTCGGGCAAGTCGGTCGGGATCAACGCGATGATCCTGTCGCTGCTGTACAAGGCCACCGCCGAGCAGGTGCGCCTGATCCTGATCGATCCGAAGATGCTCGAAATGAGCGTCTACGAAGGCATTCCGCACCTGCTGTGCCCGGTCGTCACCGACATGCGCCAGGCCGGCCATGCGCTGAACTGGACGGTCGCGGAGATGGAGCGCCGCTACAAGCTGATGAGCAAGCTCGGCGTGCGCAATCTCGCCGGCTACAACAACAAGATCGACGAGGCGGCGAAGCGCGAGGAGAAGATCCCGAACCCGTTCAGCCTGACGCCGGACGATCCCGAGCCGCTCGGCCGGCTGCCGAACATCGTCGTCGTGATCGACGAGCTGGCCGACCTGATGATGGTCGTCGGCAAGAAGGTCGAGGAGCTGATCGCGCGGATCGCGCAGAAGGCGCGTGCGGCCGGCATCCACCTGATCCTCGCGACGCAGCGGCCGTCCGTCGACGTGATCACCGGCCTGATCAAGGCGAACGTGCCGACGCGGATCGCGTTCCAGGTGTCGTCGAAGATCGACTCGCGCACGATTCTCGACCAGATGGGCGCCGAATCGCTGCTCGGGATGGGCGACATGCTGTACCTGCCGCCCGGCTCGGGATTGCCGGTGCGCGTGCACGGCGCGTTCGTCGCCGACGACGAAGTGCATCGCGTCGTCGAGAAGCTCAAGGAGCAGGGCGAGCCGAACTACGTCGAGGGCCTGCTCGAAGGCGGCACCGCCGACGGCGACGAGGGCTCGGCCGGCGCGGGAACCGGCGAAGGCGGCGGCGAGTCTGATCCGCTGTACGACCAGGCGGTCGAGATCGTCATCAAGAACCGCCGCGCGTCGATCTCGCTCGTGCAGCGTCATCTGCGGATCGGCTACAACCGCGCGGCGCGGCTGCTCGAGCAGATGGAACAGTCGGGGCTCGTGTCGGCGATGTCGTCGAGCGGCAACCGCGAAATTCTTGTGCCGGCGCGCGACGCGGAATGAGTCCGCGGCGCCGGCCACCCAGGGAGAAAACCGCAATATGCAGCAACATTCGTTCGCAATGTCTCTTCGTTCGACGCGGCGCTGGCTCGGCGCGGCGCTCGCCGGCGCATCGCTGATGCTCGCGGCGACGCACGCGTTCGCGGGCGGCACCGAGCAACTGAAGGCCTTCGTGTCGCAGGTACGTTCGGCGAAGGGCGATTTCACGCAGCAGATCGTCAAGGCGCCGGCCAAGGGCGCGAGCGCCGCGCAGGCCGCGCCGAAGCCCACCGACAATTCGAGCGGCACGTTCGTGTTCTCGCGGCCTGGCAAATTCATCTGGACGTATCAGAAGCCGTACCAGCAGGTGCTGCAGGCCGACGGCGACAAGCTGTACGTGTACGACCGCGACCTGAACCAGGTCACCGAGCGCAAGCTGAACGGCGCGCTCGGCGCGAGCCCGGCCGCGATCCTGTTCGGCAGCAACGATCTCGACAAGAGCTACACGTTGCGCGATGCCGGCGAGAAGGGCGGCATCGAGTGGCTCGAGATGCTGCCGAAGGCGCAGGACACGCAGTTCCAGCGGATCGGCATCGGCTTCCGGAACGGCACGCTCGCCGCGATGGAGCTGCACGACGTGTTCGGCAACGTGACGCTGCTGACCTTCACGAACATCCAGACGAACCCGCCGCTGAAGGGCGATACGTTCAAGTTCGTCGTGCCGAAGGGCGCGGACGTGATCAACGGCTGACGGGCGCCGCGCGCTGCTTTTCCGCAACGGGCCTGCCGGCGACGGCAGGCCCGTGTCGTTTCTGTAGGTGGGCACCGGCCCGGACACCGGGCGCGGCGGCGCCGTCGTGCGGCTGTCATAATGTCGAGTCCGGCGGCCGGTTCGGCCGCCATCGTTTGATGTGGAGCGAGGGTTCATGTCCGACCTGTTTCAAGTCGAGCCGCGCCGGCCGCTCGCCGAGGCGCTGCGGCCGAAAACGCTCGCCGAGGTGATCGGCCAGACGCATTTGCTGGGCGAAGGCAAGCCGCTGCGGCTCGCGTTCGAATCGGGCAAGCCGCATTCGATGATCCTGTGGGGGCCGCCCGGCGTCGGCAAGACGACGCTCGCGCGGCTCACCGCGCTCGCGTTCGACTGCGAGTTCATCGCGCTGTCCGCGGTGCTCGGCGGCGTGAAGGACATCCGCGAGTCGATGGAGCAGGCGAAGGACACGCTGAACCGCACCGGGCGCCACACGATCCTGTTCGTCGACGAGATCCACCGTTTCAACAAGGGGCAGCAGGATGCGCTGCTGCCGTTCGTCGAATCGGGCCTCGTGACCTTCATCGGCGCGACGACCGAAAACCCGAGTTTCGAGGTCAATTCGGCGTTGCTGTCGCGTGCGCAGGTGTACGTGCTGAAGTCGCTGAACGACGACGAGATGCGCCAGTTGCTGAAGCGTGCGCAGGACATCGCGCTCGACGGCCTCGCGTTCGACGACAAGGCGATCGATACGCTGGTCGGCTACGCGGACGGCGACGCGCGCCGCTTCCTGAACCTGCTCGAACAGGCGCAGACGGCGGCGACGTCGGCCGGGGTCGCGACGATCGATGCCGATTTCGTCAGCAGTGCGATGACGCTGAACGCGCGGCGCTTCGACAAGGGCGGCGACAACTTCTACGACCAGATTTCGGCGCTGCACAAGTCGGTGCGCGGCTCGAGCCCGGACGGCGCGCTGTACTGGTTCTGCCGGATGCTCGACGGCGGCGCGGATCCGAAGTATCTCGCGCGGCGCATCGTGCGGATGGCATGGGAAGACATCGGCCTGGCCGATCCGCGCGCGTTGCAGGTGGCGAACGACGCCGCCGAAACCTACGAGCGGCTCGGCTCGCCGGAAGGCGAACTCGCGCTCGGGCAGGCCGTGATCTATCTCGCGTGCGCGGCGAAGAGCAACGCCGGCTACAACGCGTTCAACCAGGCGATGGCGTTCGTGAAGCAGGACAAGTCGCGCGAGGTGCCCGTGCACCTGCGCAACGCGCCGACCAAGCTGATGAAGGAGCTCGGCTACGGTCACGCTTATCGTTACGCGCACGACGAGCCGAACGCGTACGCGGCCGGCGAGACGTACCTGCCGGACGGGATGCGCGAGCCGCGCTGGTATCAGCCGGTGCCGCGCGGGCTCGAATCGAAGATCGCCGACAAGCTTGCATGGCTGCGCGAGCTCGATCGCGAGGCCGGCAAGAAGGACTGACGGCGCCGCGCGGGGCGCTCCGGCCTGCGCCGCCGCGGATGCGTCAGCGCTTGTTGCGGCCCGGCGGTTGTTTCTTCCAGTATTCGAACGGCTCTTCGTGGCATTCGATGTCGAGTTCGGCGACTCGCGCATGCAGGCGTTCCTGCGCGTCGGCGATCGCGAGGTTGTAGATCGCCGGCGCGATTTCCTGGACGAAGAAATGCAGCAGCGCGCCGGCCTGGATGTTGCCGATCGGCTCGTCCATGTTTTCTGTGAAATAACGTTGCAGCGACGCGATCGCGCGGTCGCGTAGATCCTTGTCGAGTTCGATGGTCATCGGATTCCCTGGAGGCTGTGACGCGGAGCCGGCGCTCCGCTCGATTCGGTTGCCGCGAGCCGGCGCGGGCGTATCGCGAGCGTATTGCGATCCGTCATCGCGAGGCGCTCGGCCGTTCGCCGGCCGCCGATGCGGCGGACCGCCAGTGCGATACTGCCATGGCCGCCCATTTGCGACATCGTCCGTCCGGACGGTGCCGTGGCGGCCGCGGGGTGCGTTAGAATTCCCGTCTTACACAACGATTTTCCAAGTCCTCCCATGCTCGACATCCAGTTGCTGCGCAAAGACCTCGACGGCGTCGCCAAGCGCCTCGCCGATCGCGGCTACACCCTCGACGTCGCCGCGTTCTCCGCCCTCGAGGCGGAGCGCCGCGCGATCCAGACCCACACCGAAGAGCTTCAGGCGCGCCGCAACAGCCTGTCGAAGCAGATCGGCGCGATGAAGGGGAAGGGCGAGGACACGTCGGCCGTGATGGCCGAGGTCGGCGGGATCGGCGACGACATGAAGGCGTCGGAAGCCAAGCTCGGCGAGATCCAGGCGCGCCTGTCCGACCTGATGCTGGGCATGCCGAACGTCGCGCACGAAAGCGTGCCGGTCGGCAAGGACGAAGCCGACAACGTCGAGGTGCGCCGCTGGGGCACGCCGCGCCAGTTCGACTTCGAGGTGAAGGATCACGTCGATGTCGGCACGCCGCTCGGTCTCGATTTCGAGACGGGGGCGAAGCTCGCCGGTGCGCGCTTCACGATGCTGCGCGGCCCGATCGCACGCCTGCACCGCGCGCTCGCGCAGTTCATGATCGACACGCACACGCAGCAGCACGGCTATACCGAGACGTATACGCCGTACATCGTGAATCCCGAGATCCTGTACGGCACGGGCCAGTTGCCGAAGTTCGCGGACGACATGTTCCGCGTCGAGAAGGGCGGCGCGGAAAACACGGTCACGCAATACCTGATTTCCACGTCCGAGATTTCGCTGACGAACACCGTGCGCGAGTCGATCGTCGACGCATCCGCGCTGCCGATCAAGCTCACCGCGCATTCCCCGTGCTTCCGTTCGGAAGCCGGTTCGTACGGCCGCGACACGCGCGGGATGATCCGTCAGCACCAGTTCGACAAGGTCGAGATGGTGCAGGTCGTCGCGCCGGAAACGTCGTACGCGGCGCTCGACGAGATGGTCGGCCACGCGGAAGCGATCCTGCAGAAGCTCGGCCTGCCGTACCGCGTGATCACGCTGTGCACGGGCGACATGGGCTTTTCGGCGGCGAAGACGTTCGACCTCGAGGTGTGGCTGCCCGCGCAGAACACCTATCGCGAGATCTCGAGCTGCTCGAACACCGAGGCGTTCCAGGCGCGCCGGATGCAGGCGCGGTTCCGCAACGCGCAAGGCAAGCCGGAGCTCGTGCATACGCTGAACGGTTCGGGCCTGGCGGTCGGCCGCACGCTCGTCGCGGTGCTGGAGAACTACCAGAACGCGGACGGCTCGGTCACGGTGCCGGAAGTGCTGCGTCCGTACATGGGTGGCATCGAGCGGATCGACGCGCCGGCACAGGCGTCGTAACGCGGGCCTTCCGAAGCCCTGCAAAAAAATTTGCCGAAGGGGCTTGTCAGCCAAGAAAAGATCGTTTTATAATCTTTTCTTTCGCGGAAACGACCAACCGCGAAATGCAGTAAGGAAGGAGAGGTGGCAGAGTGGTCGAATGTACCTGACTCGAAATCAGGCGTACGGTTTCCCCGTACCGTGGGTTCGAATCCCACCCTCTCCGCCAAAATACGAAGCCCCTTGATCCGGAAGGATCAAGGGGTTTTTCGTTTTGAGCCGCCGGTGCAATGTGTCGATTGCCGATACGGCGACGGCAGGCCGGCTACCGGCGCATCGGGTCGTGCCGAGACAATAGCGATTCCACTGCGCGCACGATCGTGCCGCATCGTCGATGCAGCCTCGCTGCATGACGAGCCGACCCGTCGGCGACGAACCGACCGTCGGAAGTCCTGACGGTTATTGCATTGCCGATTGCGGTCATCGCGGTCGTGGATCTTCGCAGCGCTCGTCGAGCGCGCCACGGCCCCGCCGCAGAAGGACCATGTTCGATTAGGCGTGACGGCGCAGCTGCCACACCGAGCGCGCGCAAAACCGGCGCGTCGACCGTTTCAAGCCGCGTCCGCCGGCTTCTCCCCCATCCCGAACGATCACGCCGCCGCCGGATACTGCGCCAGCACCCTGTCGCGGATCGACGGCTTGATGTTCGAGTGCGCCATGTCGCCGCGATAGTGCGCGACCACGCGCGGGTTCATCACGCGATACCAGAGCGGCGGGACGTACGCGAGCAGGATCATCGTCGCGTAGCCGGCCGGCAACTGCGGCGCATCGTCGAAGTGGCGCAGTGCCTGGTACGAGCGCGTCGGATTCGCGTGATGGTCGGCGTGTCGCTGCAACTGGTACAGGAACAGGTTCGTGACGACGTGATTGCTGTTCCACGAATGCTGCGGTGTGCAGCGTTCGTAGCGGCCGCTTGGCAGCTTGCGACGGCCGAGCCCGTAGTGTTCGACGTAGTTCACGACTTCGAGCAGCGACGCGCCGTAGACGGCCTGGATCACGAGGAACGGGATCGCGACCTTGCCGGCCACCGCGATCGCGATGCCCCACACGACCGCAGTCATCGCCCACGCGTGCAGCACTTCGTTGCGCCAGGTCCACGGCGAATGCCCGAGCCGTTCGAGGCGGCCCTTTTCGAGCCGCCACGCCGAGCGGATGCTGCCGGTCACCGTGCGCGGCAGGAATGCCCAGAACGACTCGCCGTAGCGCGCGCTCGCCGGATCCTCGGCCGTCGCGACGCGCACGTGATGGCCGCGATTGTGCTCGACGTAGAAGTGGCCGTAAGCGACCGGCGCGAGCGTGATCTTCGCGAGCCAGCGTTCGAAGCGGTCGGTCTTGTGTCCGAGCTCGTGCGCGGTATTGATCGAGATGCCCGTCGCGGCGCCGAGCGAGAGCGCGAAGCCGACGTAGTCGTACCACGCGAGCGTATGCGTGCCGACGATCCACACGCACATGAAGAACGCGACGTATTCGACGAAAGTCGCGAGATAGACGATGTGCCGGTAATAGCGCTCGCGTTCGAGATGCGGCACGACGGCTTCGGGCGGATTGTCGCGATCGTCGCCGATCAGCGTATCGAGGATCGGGATCACGCCGAACGCGAACAGCGGGCCGAACCACCAGAACACGTGAAGGCCCGTCGACAGCGCGAGCTGCGCGGCGAGGATCGGCAGCGTGATCGTCAGCGCGCCGAGCAGCCACAGATAACGCTTGCCATCCGACCAGCCCGAAGCCGGTCCGTCGGTCATTGCCATTGTCTCCCTCCAGTCGGCCGGCCCGCGGGCGGCCTCATGCAACATCGTTCGAATCCTCGTGGTCCGCGACGCGCGCGGCCGCCGGATCGTCGTCCGGTTCTGCCTGTTATACGACCGGTGCGCGCGCTTGCCAAACTCCGGCGCTAGGCGTGTTGCTCCAAACGACGGGGTGCGCGCAACATGCGTCGGGGAGGGGCCGACGCGCGCTGATTGAAACATGCCGACGCGGGTGGATCGGCCCGCAGCGGCGAGATGTTTGTCGGAGGAATGACTCCGCAGGCGGCAAGCACAGGTCGGTACGGCGAGTTACAACAAATGTTGCGTTGCAATAGAGAGGTCGACGAAGGAGGGGCGCAGCGGGCTTTTCGTTTGCTTATATTACGGAGCATTACGGTCGCGGCGATGCAATGCAACGCGGCTCGAAACCGGACGACCGCGCGTCGCAAGGAGAACGACGCGAAGCGTCGGATCGCCAGATCGCGCTCACCGTCGGCGGGCCTGCGTCGATGTGCTGATGCTGCACCTGCACACCGGGCGGCGCGTATCGCCGCTGATGACATCTGCCGCCTTTCGATCCGCGCCGCCATTTGAAAATTACGATTTGACTCATGCCCCGCTTTCGGTTGAAGCTACTAGCTTGCTGTCCGAAGGGGGCTGTGCCTGCATGAGTTCGACCTTGACCGTTCGTCGTATCGCTGCCGATCAGGGCGGCGTGTATCGCGAACTCCGCGCCGCGTCGCTGCGTGAGCCCTACGCACCCGGCGAAGCGCCGGAGGCCGAATTGCTGACCGTCGAAACGGACGAGGCGTCGGCGATTGCCGCGCAGCGCGCCGTGTCCGACGAGTCGACGACTTTCCTGCTGTACACCGAAGGCCACCCGGCCGGCATGATCGGGGCGTATTTCGACAACAGCCCCGATCGGCGCGCGTTCGTCAGCGAATTGTGGGTCGCGCATGCGGTGCGTCACCTGCGCGGCGGCGTGCTGTTGCTGGAGACGGCCACCGCATGGCTCGCCGAGCGCGGCGCCACCGACGTCTACGCGTGGATCGCCGATGCGAACCGCAACGCGATCCGCTTCTACGAGCGTGCCGGCTTCGGCAACACCGGCGAACACGCGCCGATCGCACGGATGCCCGGCGCGATGAAATCGCTGTTCGTGTCGCAGGTGAAGCACTGACGCGACCTCAAAAAGGCCACCGCGTGGCGCGATGACAGCCTGGTCGCCCACCGGCCCGCCCGCTGGCCGGTGCCGCGTCCGCCCGGGGCGCCACCGCTCCTCGTCCCAAAAATAATGGCCGCACGCGTGGACGCCTGTAAAATACGCAAAAAATTTTTGCAGAGTGTCCATGTCGCTTAAAAAATCGCCATTCTTCGAGCTGCGCAGCGGATCGGTCGATACGTTGCTGTTCACCGTGAAGACGACCGATCTCGATGCGTTGCGTACCGAACTGGTCAAGCGCTTCGAAGCGACTCCCGAGTTTTTCGCCGACGATGTCGTCGCGATCGACGTCCGCCGCCTGGCTGACGGCGAACGCGTCGCGCTCGCGGACATCCGGCAGATGCTGAACGACGTGCGGATGCGTCCGGTGGGCGTCGTCGCACTGGCAACGCAGGGCTGGGCGGGGGAAGCCGGCCTGCCGTTGCTGGAGGCGCGCGATCGCCGCGCGCCGGCCGCGAAACCTGCCGACGAAGCGGAACCGGCGGCCGTGCCAGCCGCCGAAACCGCCGCCGCTGCGGCAACCGCAGCGGCGCCCGAACAGTCGTCGGAGCCCGCGCCGACGCTCGCGCAGGCCGGCGGCCAGACGCTGGTGATCGACCGGCCGCTGCGTTCGGGGCAGCAGATTTACGCGAAAGGAGACCTCGTGGTGCTCGCGCCGGTCAGTCACGGTGCGGAAATCATCGCGGAAGGCAATATCCACATCTACGCGCCGTTGCGCGGCCGCGCGCTGGCGGGCGTGCACGGCAATCACGACGCGCGCATTTTCTGCACGTGTCTCGAACCGGAACTGATTTCGATCGCGGGTATCTATCGAACGACCGAGAACCCGCTGCCCGCCGACGTACTGGGCAAATCGGTGCAGATCCGGCTCGAAGAGGAAAAACTGATGATCGAACCGCTGCGGCTGACGTGATTCACGCGGTGCGCTCCGGATCGATCGGCTCTCATTGACGAACACAGGGTATTGGGTAAATGGCAAAAATCATCGTGGTGACCTCGGGCAAGGGCGGCGTGGGCAAGACGACGACGAGCGCGAGCTTCGCGTCGGGCCTCGCGCTGCGCGGCCACAAGACGGCCGTGATCGACTTCGACGTCGGCCTGCGCAACCTCGATCTCATCATGGGCTGCGAGCGTCGCGTCGTGTATGACCTCGTGAACGTGATCCAGGGCGAAGCGAACCTGAACCAGGCGCTGATCAAGGACAAGAAGTGCGAGAACCTGTTCATCCTGCCGGCGTCGCAGACGCGCGACAAGGACGCGCTGACGCGCGACGGCGTCGAGAAGGTGCTGAACGATCTCGTCGCGATGGACTTCGAATACATCGTCTGCGATTCGCCGGCCGGTATCGAGGCGGGCGCGCTGCACGCGATGTACTTCGCGGATGAAGCGCTGATCGTCACGAACCCGGAAGTGTCGTCGGTGCGCGACTCGGATCGCATTCTCGGCATCCTGTCGTCGAAGACGAAGCGCGCGACCGAAGGCAAGGAGCCGATCAAGGAGCACCTGCTGATCACGCGTTACAGCCCGAAGCGCGTGAGCGAGGGCGAGATGCTGTCGCTCGAGGACATCAGCGAGATCCTGCGCATCAAGCTGATCGGCGTGGTGCCGGAGTCGGAGGCCGTGCTGCACGCATCGAACCAGGGTCTGCCGGCCGTGCACATCGACGGCACCGACGTCGCGGAAGCGTACAAGGACGTCGTCGCGCGCTTTCTCGGCGAGGACAAGCCGCTGCGCTTCACCGATTACCAGAAGCCGGGCCTGCTGCAGCGCCTCTTCGGCAGCAAGTAACGGAGGCCGCCCATGTCCATCCTTTCGTTTCTCCTCGGCGAGAAGAAGAAGTCCGCATCGGTCGCGAAGGAGCGCCTGCAGCTCATCATCGCGCACGAGCGGGTCGGCGGCCGGCCGCCGGCCGATTACCTGCCCGCGCTGCAGAAAGAGCTCGTCGCGGTCATCTCGAAGTACGTTCATATTTCCGACGATGACATTCGCGTGAGCCTCGAGCGCCAGGACGATCTCGAAGTCCTCGAAGTGAAGATCGAGATCCCGCAAGCCTGACGCTTGCGCGCGTCCTTCCGCACGGCGGCGCCCGCCGCCGTGCGCGTCTTACGCCCTGTTGCACTTTCGGGCACGCCGTAACACGGCGCCTGTCGGCCGTAATCGACCCTCCCGCATTGAACGAATACGCTCGCGTGACTTGTTCAACCCGGAGGTTGTGATGGCCGTTTCTACCGTTTCACGTCGTATCGTTTCGCTCGCGCTGTTCGCCGCGGGCCTGTCAGCCGTCGTCGCACCGTGTGCCGCGCATGCGGACGAGATGCTCGTCGGCACGCCCGTGCTCGCGCCGCAGGGGCGCATGGTCATCGCGGAGCCGGTCGCCGTGCGCACCGGGGAAATCGTCGTCGTTGCGCCGAATGCGCCGCCGCCCGTGCGCTACGAGGTCGTACCGGCCACGCGCGTGGGCTATGTGTGGGAGCGCGGGCACTGGCACTGGGATCATGGCCGCTACGTGTGGATCGGCGGCCACTGGGAAGCCGAGCGCGTGGGCATGCAATGGGTGCCGGGGCATTGGGACCAGCGCGGCCCGAACTGGTTCTGGACGCGCGGCCACTGGGCTTGACGGAGGCGCGCGATGAAAAGAACCGCAATCGCCATCGTGCTCGTCGCGATCACGCTGGCCGGGTGCATCGTCGTGCCGGCGCGGCCGGTCTACTACCGGCCGGCACCCGTCGTGATCTACTGAGCGTCGCGGGGGCCGTGCCGCTGCGCCGAACCGTTTGCGTCGGTCGCGGCCGGCCCGGCATCGTGCGGCGCATGCGCGGCGCTGTCGGCCGCCGCGGCGGCCGGCTCGTCGCCGCCTTCGTCGCGCAGCGTGTCGAGCGGATCGGCGGGGGCCGCGTTCGCATCCTGGGGTTCGGTCACGTCGGTCACGTTGCCCGCAGTGGCCGCTGCGGCGGCCGCTGCCGGCGCGGCGGCAGCGACCGGCGGCGCGAGATAGCGCTGCGCGAGCGTTTCGTAGAGCGGTGGCGCGAAAAAGCGCGAGACCCGGCTCGATACCAGTGCGGTCGCCATCAGCGAAATCACCAGCGCATGACCGTTGATCATTTCCATCACGATCACGAACGACGTGATCGGCGACTGCGTGACGGCGGCGAGATAGCCGACCATCGCGAGCGCGATCAGCATCGGCAGGCTCATGTTGCTGAACACGGCGTGCAGCAGGTTGCCGAAGCCGGCGCCGATCGACAGCGACGGCGCGAAGATCCCGCCCGGGATGCCCGGCAGGTACGACGCGACCATCGAGATCATCTTCAGGAACGGATAGAACACCGACAGTTGCTGGCTGCCGTCGAGCAGGCCGCGCGCCTCGGCATAGCCGCTGCCGAACGTCGTGCCGCCGGATACGAGGCCCACGACGGCGATCGCGAAGCCGCACAGCGCGGCGAACGCGATCGGCCGCTCGCGATACAGGCCCAGCAGTTGCGCGGGCAGCCAGCGCCCCGTGTTGAGCAGCAGCCAGCAGAACAGGCCGCCCGCGATGCCCGTCACGATCGCGGTGACCAGCACCGCGACCGCCAGCAGTTTCGGGAAATGGAGGCCGGCGTCGATCGTGCCGAAATACGTGTAGTTGCCGTTCAGGCCGAGCGCGACGACGCCGGCGAGGATGATCGCGGTGATCAGTACGCCGCTGGCGCGCGCGGAGAAGCTGCGGGTCAGCTCCTCGATCGCGAACACGATCCCGGCGAGCGGCGTATTGAAGGCGGCCGACAGCCCGGCCGCCGCGCCGGCCAGCACCAACTGGCGTTCGATCTGTGCGTTCGAGCGCGGGTAGAAGCGCCGCAGGTTGAACATCAGCGCCGCACCCACCTGTACCGTCGGCCCTTCGCGACCGATCGTGAAGCCGCCCAGGATGCCGAGGAACGAGATCAGCACCTTGCCGAACAGGATGCGCAGCGTCAGCAGCCGAGCGCCGAATGCGCTCGGGCGCGCATGCAGCGTCGCGATCACCTGCGGGATGCCGCTGCCCTCGGCGCCGCGAAAAAAGCGCCGCGTGATCCATGCCGACATCGCGGCGATTGCCGGTGTCAGCAACAGCGGCAGCCAGACGGCGTGATCGCGCATCGCGCGGAAGGTCTCGTAACCCCAGTCGATCAACCGGGCGTACAGTACGGCGGCGAGGCCGACGACGATCGCGCCCAGCCAGAAAACACCATATTGGCGCCAGATTCGCAGCGAGCGGCGGGTGAGGGCGGGAAACAGCGCGGGGAGGGCGGGGCGCGGCATTGGGGCGGGCCGGAGGGGCAAAGAGTCGATTATAAAAAGAACCGGATGCCGGCGGGGACGACAAAAGCCCGAATGGGGCGACAAAAATTCACAAAACAGATGCAATTTGTTGCAAATGTAATGCCCGCGTAATGTCTGCACATAGCAACCGTCGTTAGCATGCCGAGATGGCCAGTCGAGGATTCCCCCGCAAATCGTGAAACGCATCCTTATCGTGAAAGTGACGTCGCTCGGTGACGTCGTCCAGACGCTGCCTGTCGTTGCCGACGTGCATCGCGCCTTCCCCGGCGTGACGGTCGACTGGGCCGTGGACGAATCGTGCGCGGAGGTCGTACGCTGGCATCCGGGCGTGAGCGTCGTCCTGTGCGCGCCGCTGCGCCGCTTCAAGAAAATGCGCAACGCCGGCGACCTGAAGGCGATCTCGGCATCGATCGGTGCGTTGCGTGCGCATCGGTACGACGCCGTCATCGATCTGCACGGCGTCTACAAGAGCGCGATCATTTCGTCGCTGGCGCGCGCCGCGCGCCGCGTTGGCTATCAGACGCAGGATCTCGGCGAAACGGGCGCGCGCTTCGCGTATTCGCACCGTTTCGGTCCGCGACCGGACTGCGATGCATGGCACGGGATGCGCGTGAGTGCCGGCGAAGCGCTCGGCTACGTGCCCGAAGGGCCTGCCGCGTACGGCATCGTCGCGCCGCGGGACGCGAGCCTGCCAGCCGCCGTGACCGACGGCGGGCCGTTCATGCTGCTGTTCCATGCCACGTCCAACCCCGACAAGAAGTGGCCGGCCGAGCATTGGGCCGCCCTTGCCACGCAGATGATGGCGCGCGGCGTGCGCGTGCTGCTGCCGTGGGGATCGGCGGCCGAGCACGACGATGCGCGGGATATCGCCGCCCGTGCGCCGGGCGCGATCGTGTTACCGGCGATGACGGTGCGCGAGCTCGGCGCGGCGCTTGGCCGGGCTGCGCTCGTGGTGGGCGTCGATACGGGGTTCGTGCACATGGCGCACGCACTGCAGCGGCCGACCGTGATGATTTTCGTCGCGACGTCGCGCCACCATTGCGGCATCGGCGGTGCGCCGACGGCGCTGTCGATCGGCGAGCCGGGGGCGATGCCGACCGTCGGCGAGGCGCTGGACGCGATCGACACGGTCTGCCCGGCCTACGGCGCGTTGCGCGCGCGGCTGTCCGCCTGACGCGGCGCGGCGGCCGCGATCAGGCCAGCAACATCTCGACCGTGACGACGGCGGCAATGGCCGCCAGATTCGCCAGCAGCGCCTCGAACACGAGGCCGCGCCAGGTCTTCGGCCGGAACCGCAGCGCGAGCAGTAGCGCGCCACCCAGCGCGAGTGCGAGGATCAGGACGAGATCGGCGTTGGCGAGGCGGATATTCATGGCGGCGGCTCCTGTCGGGGGCGGGATCCGAGGGCGCGTAACGACGCGCCCAGGATCGAGTATAGAGAGCGCTCGCCGTCGCACAACCCGGGCCGCCCCGGAGGGTCAGACGAGCGACGCGTCCCGCGTTTCGCGCATCAGCAGTACGCCGATCAGGCTGATCGCCGCGGCCACCGACACATAGCCGCCGACCCACGACAGCCCGCCATGCGCAGCCAGCAGTTGCGCGATATACGGTGCGATCGACGCACCGAGAATTCCGCCGAGGTTGTACGCCACGCCCGCGCCCGTATACCGGACGTTGGTCGGGAACAATTCCGGCAGCAGCGCGCCCATCGGGGCGAACGTCACGCCCATCAGGAACAGCTCGATCGTCAGGAACAGCGCGACGAGCGGCATCGAGCCGCTGCCGAGCAGCGGTTCCATCGCGAATCCCGACAGTAGCGCCGCGATCGCGCCGACGACCAGCACCGGCTTGCGACCGAAGCGGTCCGACGCCCATGCGGACAGCGGCGTCGCGAGGCCCATGAAGACGACCGCGAAGCACAGCAGGCCGAGGAAGCTCTGGCGCGGAATATGCAGCGTCGACACGCCGTACGACAGCGAGAACACCGTCGAGATGTAGAACAGCGTGTAGCAGACGACCATCGCGAGCGCGCCGAGCAGCGTCGGCTGCCAGTGCTGCGTGACGAGCGTCGCGACCGGCACGCGCACGCGCTCGTTGCGGTCGAGTGCGGCCTGGAACGCGGGCGTTTCGGTGATCTTGAGTCGCACGTACAGGCCGAGCGCGACGAGCACCGCGCTGACGAGGAACGGGATGCGCCAGCCCCAGCTGCGGAACTGCTCGTCGGACAACGACAGCGCGAGCGCGAAGAACAGCCCGTTCGACATCAGGAAGCCGACCGACGGCCCCAGTTGCGGGAACATCCCGAACCAGCCGCGCTTGTCCTGCGGCGCGTGCTCGGTCGCGAGCAGCGCCGCGCCGCCCCATTCGCCGCCGAGGCCGATCCCCTGGCCGAAGCGCAGCACGCACAGCAGTACCGGCGCGAGCGCACCGATCGCGTCGTAGCCGGGCACGAAGCCGATCGCGGTGGTGGACACGCCCATCACGAGCAGCGATGCGACGAGCGTCGATTTGCGGCCGATGCGGTCGCCGAAGTGCCCGAACAGGAACGAGCCGATCGGGCGCGCGATGAACGCGATGCCGAACGTGACGAACGCGGACAGCGCCTGCGCCGTCGCCGAGCCGTGCGGGAAGAACACGGGGCCGATGACGAGCGCGGCGGCTGTCGCGTACACGTAGAAATCGTAGAACTCGATCGCGGTGCCGATGAAGCTCGCGAACACGATGCGCCGGTGGCTGACGGCGCCGGCCGAACCGGTTGCGTGTGCAACGGCCGGGGGGGATGCGGACATGGATGTCTCCGTTTTGTCGTTGGGGCGGTCGGCCGAGCATGCACTCGGGCAGGCGCTTGCCTGCCGGGAGCAGCCGGGCAGATGATGATGCGGATGACGCGGTGGCGGCGTGGACGCGCGCCGTGGCGCGGACGTCACCCGCCGGTCGACGATGGAGACGGGTACGTCGCCGCCCGGTGCCGGCGTGGTCGGCTCGCTTGCCGGGTGGGGCGCGCGAACGCACGCGCGGCGTGATGGCCGCGCGAGTGCGGAAAATTATAGCCACCGCCGCCGCTCACCCGCAATCGGGTCGCGGCGGCGCGTCAATCGATCGATTGCGCCTGCGCGGACGCGGTGCTTTGCAGCTGGAAGTGACCGTCGTCGTTGAAGAGCCAGCCTTCCATCAGTTCGAGCCGGCCGTTGCCGTCGAGCAGCCGCGACGGCGGCGCCGGCAGCGGGGCCGAGCGGCGCAGCGACGCGAGCGCGAGCGCTTCCGCTTCGCTGTCGCCGTTGCTGCGATAGACGGATGCATTGATGACGCGGCCGCTGCCGTCGACGGTGAAGGCCACGACGACGAGCGAACGCAGCATGGCCTGCGGTGTGCCGTGCAGCATCCCGGACGGATTGCGTTCGGCGACACGATGGGCGACCTCGACGCGATACTGGTCGAGGCTGCCGCTGCGTGTGACGGACGGAATCGTCAGGACCGAGCGTAGCGACGAAGGTGGCGTGATCGTGCACGCGGCAAGCAGGGCGACGGCGGCCAGCGCGGCAACACGCAGCCGGGCGACGCGCGGACGGAGAAGGGGGCGCATGAGGTGACGGCCAGGAGGGACGATAAAAAAATGATAGGCGCACCGACGCGACGCGATATGGGGAGAAACGCATAGCGCGCGGGACCGGTCGCTGCGATCGCTGATGATGGCGGCCGGGCGCCGCGTCGAGCAACGTGCGTGTGCATGGTGCGCCCCGATGCGACGCGACATGTGACAGCGCCACATCGGGGCACGCGCGTGTTGCGAAGTTGAAAGCCACGGCATGCCGCGATCCGTCCGGGCGGGCGGCGCGCTCGGCCGATGCGGCAATTTCGGCTGGCCGTCCGCTCGATCGCAAGCGATGCGGGCCGGCCGCGTCAGAAGCCGTGCGTCACGAGCGACAGTACCGACAGGTCGGGATGTGTGCCGTCGATGATGCTCTTGCCGATGTGCACGGCTTCGTGGGCGGCCTCGTCGAGGCTCGCGAAGCTTTCCTCGCCGTCCGCGTGGAACGGCACCGCATGGCCGGGCAGCGCGGGATTCGCACCCGGATGACATACGTAGCCGGTGTAGGTATAGCGCGTGTCGCTGCCGGGCACCGCGGCCGGCACGACATGGATCTCGAAGCCTTCGTAATCGACGTGGTTCGTCGCGGTCGACAGGTCGGTCATGGCGATCTCCGTGTGCCGTACGCAAGGGTGGCGCGTGCGGCATCGAATACGCGGCGGCGTTCGTGTCGCCGTGTTGAACGAATTCTAGGCGATGGCGGGGTGGGTCGGGAGGCGTGCGGCGGTGGTGCGGCGACTTCCGGCCGGGTGCGCATACCATGCCGATTCGGCGCCGACGATCGGGCGCCGATTCCATTGGCGAGCGACGGAAGCGGGGATTGTCGTATTGATCGCGTGCGGCGCCGCCGCCCCGGCGTGCCAGCCAGGTGCCGCGCAGGGCACGGCGCAAACGCGCGTTCCGACTCGATCGACAGGCGTGTCGCACCGCGACATCGCTACTTGCAGCGCGCGTCCTTGCGTTGCACGACGACGATCACCGGATACTTCTGGCCGTGATCGAGTTCCACGCGCGCGACGACGGTCAGCGTCGCAGGATCGGAATCGTCGTATACGCTGACCTGTTCGTTGCGAAGGTAGGTCACGCCGGTGCAGTTCGACGTGCGCCCGTCGTCGCCCACCTTGCACTGAAGCTCGTTGTCCTTCAGGTAGTTGTACGGCGACGGACTGGCGAGGTATTCGCTCAGGCCGCGCGGCGAACCGCCGACGCCGGTTACGTACGCGATCGCGCACGACGCCTGTGCGTCGCTGCCGGCGGCGGTGTCGGCCGCTGCATGCGTGCTGACGGTGGCCAGCACGGCGACGAGCGACGAGACGAGGAAGGGCTTCATGACGTGGATTTCCCGTTTCGCGAATCGGAGCGCGGGATTGTAACGGCATCCGGCGGGGCGCGTCGGAACGTGCGGAGCGCACGTGTGCGGCCAAACAAAAACCCCGTCATTCCGGGAATGGACGGGGTTGGGCGAACTTCCTGGCGGAAGCGGTGAGATTCGAACTCACGGACAGTTTCCCGTCGCTGGTTTTCAAGACCAGTGCCTTAAACCGCTCGGCCACGCTTCCACACGAGGCGGCATTGTAACCGAAATGCCGCCGGGTTCATCCGGTCAGTCGTCGCGCAGGAACAATTCCTGCAGGTCGTTGAGGAAACGCTGGCCGAGCGGCGTCGGCGCGATCCGGGTGAAATCGCGTGTGATCAGTCCACGCCGCTCCGCTTCCTTCAGCGCCGGCTCGATCGTGCTCATCGGCAGGCCCGTGCGTTCTACGAAGCTGTGCACGGGGAAGCCCTCGACGAGCCGCAACGTGTTCAGCATGAATTCGAACGGCAGGTCGCGCGCGCCGACTTCACGCTCTTCCTGCACGGCCGTGCCGGCCTTCGCCTGCTCGATGAAGGTCGCCGGATGCTTGTAGCGCGCCTGCCGCAGGATCCGGTTCGGGAACGACAGCTTCGTGTGGGCACCCGCGCCGATCCCGAGATAGTCGCCGAAGCGCCAGTAATTCAGGTTGTGCTTGCACTGATGATTCGGCTTCGCGTATGCGGACACTTCGTAGCGCTCGTAGCCGGCTTCGGCCGTGCGCGCATGAATCCATTCCTGCATGTCGGCCGACGCGTCGTCGTCGGGGACGACCGGCGGGAACTTCGCGAACAGCGTATTCGGCTCTAGCGTCAGGTGATACAGCGACAGGTGCGGCGGTGCGAACGACAGCGCGGTCTCGATGTCGGTGCGGCATTCGTCGAGCGTCTGGTTCGGCAGCGCGAACATCAGGTCGAGGTTGAAGTTGTCGAAATTCTTCGCGGCGATCTCGACGGCCGCGCGTGCCTGCGCGGTGTCGTGAATCCGGCCGAGCGCCTTCAGGTGCGCCTCGTTGAAGCTCTGGATGCCGACCGACAGGCGATTCACGCCGCTCGCGCGGAACTGCGCGAACTTCGCGGCTTCGAACGTGCCCGGATTCGCCTCGAGCGTGATCTCGGCATCGGCGTCGAGCGGCAGCAGCGCACGCACGTCGGACAGCATCCGATCGAGGCCGGCCGCCGACAGCAGGCTCGGCGTGCCGCCGCCGATGAACACGGTATGCACCTGCCGACCCCACACGAGCGGCAGCGCCTGCTCGAGGTCGGCACGCAGCGCGTCGAGATATTCCGCTTCCGGAAACCGCTCGCCTTTCCATTCGTGCGAGTTGAAATCGCAGTACGGGCACTTGCGCACGCACCACGGGAAATGCACGTACAGCGCGAGCGGCGGCAGCGACGTGAGGCGCACCTGGCCGGGCGACGTGAAGGTCGCGACGACGCGTGCACCGGTTTCCGCGGCCTGGCTCATGCCACCTCCTGCGGCGAAGCGATATCGGAGATGGTCATGCTTCCTCCGCGAGCCGTGCGAGCAGTGCCTTCAGCGCCAGCGCGCGATGGCTGTGCGTGTTCTTCACGGCCGGCTCGAGTTCGGCGGCCGTCGCGCCGAGCGACGGCAGGTAGAAATACGGGTCGTAGCCGAATCCGTGTTCGCCGCGCGGCGTATCGACGATCTCGCCGGCCCAGCGCCCTTCGGCGAACAGCGGTTCCGGATCGTCCGCATGGCGCACGAGCGCGAGCACGCAGCAGTAGTAGGCGCGCCGGTCGTCGACGCCGCGCAACTGCTCGACGAGATACGCATTGTTCGCCGCGTCGCCCTTGGCGCGGCCCGCACGCTGCGCATAGCGCGCCGAATAGACGCCCGGCGCGCCGCGCAGCACGCGCACGCACAGGCCGGAATCGTCGGCGATCGCCGGCAGCCCGGTGAGCCGCGACGCGTGGCGCGCCTTGGTCAGCGCGTTCTCGATGAACGTGCCGAACGGCTCTTCCGCCTCCGGCACCGCGAGGTCGCCCTGCGGGACGATCTCGATGCCGACCGTCGAGAACAGCGCGGTGAATTCGCGCAGCTTGCCCGGATTGTTCGATGCGAGCACGATGCGCGACAGCGGCGCGAGGGTGAGGTCGTCAGGCATGGCTCGTGCCCAGGACATTTTTTTGCAACCGCACGAGCTCGGCGATCCCGCCTTGGGCGAGGTCCAGCAGCGCATTCATCTCGGCGCGCGAGAACGGCACGCCTTCGGCCGTGCCCTGCACTTCGACGAAGCCGCCCGCGCCCGTCATCACGACGTTCATGTCGGTGTCGCAGCGCGAATCTTCCGCGTAGTCGAGATCGAGCACGGGCGCGCCTTCGTACACGCCGACCGAAATCGCGGCGACATGGTCGGTGATCGGCGAGCGCGCGAGCTTGCCGGCCGCGATCAGCGTCGACACGGCGTCGTGCGCGGCGACGAACGCGCCGGTGATGCTGGCCGTGCGCGTGCCGCCGTCGGCCTGGATCACGTCGCAGTCGATGTGGATCGTGCGCGGGCCGAGCGCCTCGAGATCGAATACCGCGCGCAGCGCGCGGCCGATCAGGCGCTGAATTTCCTGCGTACGGCCCGTTTGCTTGCCGCGGGCGGCTTCGCGGTCGCTGCGCGTGTGGGTCGCGCGCGGCAGCATCCCGTATTCGGCGGTCAGCCAGCCTTGCCCGCGCTCGCGCAGGAACTCGGGCACGCGTTCGGCGACGCTTGCGGTGCAGAGCACCTTGGTGTCGCCGAATTCGACCAGCACGGAGCCTTCGGCGTGTTTCGTGTAGTGGCGCGTGAGGGCGACCTTGCGCAGTTCGTCGGCGCGGCGGCCGCTCGGGCGGGAAACGGAAGACGTCATGGGGAAATCGCGGAAGGGGAGGAAACCCCGATTTTAGCGCCGAACGGCGGGCGTGCCCGGCGGGACGGTCCGCAAAAATGGGATAATGCGCGCTTCCCGCCCCGCGCCTTTCGATGCGCCGGGCGCCTCGATGTATTCCCCGCCCGCGAGGGCACCAGACGGCGAGACGAACCATGATCTACAGCATGACGGGCTACGCGAGCGCGACGCGCGAACTCGCGACGGCCACCGGCAACGGCGGCACCAGCGTGTCGGTCGAACTGCGCACCGTGAACTCGCGCTTCCTCGATCTCAATTTCCGGATGCCGGACGACGTGCGCGCGTGCGAACCCGCGCTGCGCGAAATGCTGATGAACAAGCTGTCGCGCGGCAAAGTCGATGTGCGCATCAACCTGCAGCGCGGCGAGCAGGGGATCGGCGCGGGTGCGCTGAATCAGTCGGCGCTCGGCCAGCTTGCCGAGCTCGAACGCGCGGTGCTCGATTCGTTCCCGGGCGTCGGCCGCCTGCGCGCGGGCGAAATCCTGCGCTGGCCCGGCGTGCTCGCCGAGAGCGGGGTGTCGGCCGACGCGATCCGCGACGCGGTGCTCGCATGCGGCAAGGAAGCGATCGCCGAGCTCGTCGTCGTGCGTTCGCGCGAAGGCGCGCAACTGGCGACGATGCTGCTGTCGAACGTCACCGAGATGGAAGCGATCGTCGCGCGCATCACGCCGCTCGTGCCGGAGCTGATCGCGAAGCATCAACAGAAGATCGTCGAGCGGCTGCAGGAAGCGCTCGGCCTCGCGGCGCCCGAAGGCGGCTCGACGGTCGTCACGCGCGAGGAAGCCGCGGAGCGCATCCGTCAGGAAGTGACGATGTACGGGATCCGGATCGACATCGCGGAAGAGTTGTCGCGGCTCACCGCGCACCTGAACGAAACGCGTCACGTGATCGAGAAGGGCGGCCGCGTCGGCAAGCGTCTCGACTTCATGATGCAGGAACTGAATCGCGAAGCGAACACGCTCGGCTCGAAGGCGGCGGCGAAGGAACTCGCCGACGCGTCGATGGCGCTGAAGCTGCTGATCGAGCAGATGCGCGAGCAAGTGCAAAACCTGGAGTAAAAGCAACATGACCGAATCCCATCGCGACGGCCACGCGTCGCATTCGCTGCATGGCGGCGTCTATCCCGGTAACCTGTTCATGGTCGTCGCACCGTCGGGCGCCGGCAAGTCGACGCTCGTGAATGCGCTGCTGTCGAAGGACAGCGACATCTGCCTGTCGATCTCGTACACGACGCGCAAGCCGCGCCTGGGCGAGCAGGACGGCCAGCACTACCACTTCACGACCGTCGAGGATTTCCGCGCGCGTCACGCGGCGCACGAATTCCTCGAGAGCGCGGAAGTGCACGGCAACTACTACGGCACGTCGCGCGTCTGGATCGAAGAGCAGATGAAGAACGGCCACGACGTGCTGCTCGAAATCGACTGGCAAGGTGCGTTGCAGGTGAAGAAGCAGTTCCGCAACGCGGTCGGCATCTTCATCCTGCCGCCGTCGCTCGATGCCCTCGAGGAGCGCCTGAAGAAGCGCGGCCAGGACGAACCGAACGTGATCACGCGACGCCTGCTGGCCGCCGGCAGCGAGATCGCGCACGCGTCGGAAGCGGAATACGTGGTGATCAACGAGAATTTCGAGCGTGCGCTCGCCGAACTCGAATGCATCGTCGCGGCGACGCGCCTGCGTTTTGCTTCGCAGTACGCGCGACACACGGAGCTGTTCATCGAGCTCGGCATCCATCTGCCCCACGCGGAATGACGCGGGGCACGAGGGACATAAGGTAGAATAAGGACTATATTCAGAAGGAATTACCAACATGGCTCGCATTACCGTCGAAGACTGCCTGAAGCAAATCCCGAATCGCTTCGAACTGGCGCTCGCCGCCACTTATCGCGCGCGGCAGCTCGCGCAAGGCCATACGCCGAAAATCGAAAGCCGCGACAAGCCGACCGTCGTCGCGCTGCGCGAAATCGCCGCCGGCCAGGTCGGCGTCGAGATGCTGAAGAAGGTGCCGGTGTAACGCGCATCCGGCCCGTTCCAGCCATGTAGTCCACGCGCGCAACGACTCGACCTGGAGGCGAATATGAGCACCACCCCATCGTCCGCCTCCGCGGATCCGACCACCGAAGCCCCGGCCCAGTCGCCTGCGCGCCAGTACATCGACGCGGTCCTCGAACAGTCCTTCCGGCATCTGTTCGGGCCGACCGCCACGCCCGAGCAGCCGCGCAAGCACGGCGTCGTTTCGATCGCGAAACTGACGGCCGTGCTTGCCGAATATCTCGCTCCGGACGAAATCAAAGAGGTCAAGGCGGCGTTCCACTTCAGCGACGAAGCCCACCTCGGTCAATATCGCCAGAGCGGCGAGCCCTACATCACCCATCCCGTCGCCGTCGCGGAAATCTGCGCCGGCTGGAAGCTCGACGCGCAGGCCGTGATGGCCGCGTTGCTGCACGACGTGATGGAAGACCAGGGCGTGACCAAGAACGAGCTGGCCGAGCGGTTCGGCCCGAAGGTCGCCGAGCTGGTCGACGGCCTGTCGAAGCTCGACAAGATGGAATTCCGCAGCCGCGAGGAAGCGCAGGCGGAAAACTTCCGCAAGATGCTGCTCGCGATGGCGCGCGACGTGCGCGTCATTCTCGTCAAGCTCGCCGATCGCCTGCACAACATGCGCACGCTCGGTGCGGTGCCGATGGAAAAGCGCCGTCGCGTTGCACGCGAAACGCTCGACATCTACGCGCCGATCGCGCACCGGCTCGGGTTGAACAACACGTATCGCGAGCTGCAGGACATGAGCTTCGCGAACTTCAACCCGCATCGCTACGCGACGCTCGAGAAGGCCGTGAAGGCCGCGCGCGGCAACCGCCGCGAAGTGATCAGCAAGATCCTCGAGGCCGCGCAGCGCGCGATGGCCGACGCGAAGATCGACGCCGAGATCACCGGCCGCGAGAAGACCATCTACAGCGTCTACCGCAAGATGCGCGACAAGCAACTGTCGTTCTCGCAGGTGCTCGACGTGTACGGCTTCCGGGTCGTCGTCGACAGCCCGCTCGACTGCTACACGTGCATCGGCGCGCTGCACGCGCTGTACAAGCCCGTGCCCGGCAAGTTCAAGGATTACATCGCGATCCCGAAGATCAACGGCTATCAGTCGCTGCACACGACGCTCGTCGGCCCGTTCGGTGCGCCGATCGAGTTCCAGGTGCGCACGCGCAAGATGCACGAGATCGCCGAGGCGGGGGTCGCCGCGCACTGGCTGTACAAGAACGGCAGCGCGGATCTCAGCGACGTGCAGAAGCGCGCGCATCAGTGGCTGAAGTCGCTGCTCGACATCCAGAGCGAAGCTGGCGATTCGAGCGAATTCCTCGAGCACGTGAAGATCGACCTGTTCCCCGACGCGGTCTACGTGTTCACGCCGAAGTCGAAGATCATGGCGCTGCCGCGCGGCGCGACGGCGCTCGATTTCGCGTATTCGATCCACAGCGATCTCGGCAACCAGTGCGTGGCCGTGAAGATCAACAACGAGCTGCTCCCGCTGCGCACCGAATTGAAGAGCGGCGACATCGTCGAGGTGATCACCGCGCCGTATTCGAAGCCGAACCCCGCGTGGCTCGGCTTCGTGCGTACCGGCAAGGCGCGCTCGGCGATTCGCCACTACCTGAAGACGATGCGCCTGAACGAGTCCGTGCAACTGGGCGAGCGGCTCGTCGACCAGAGCCTGAAGGTCTATGGTCTCTCGCTGGCCGATATCGAGCCGGAAGTGTGGGAGAAGCTCGTGCAGTGGACGGGTAACAAGAGCCGCCAGGAGATCTTCGCGGACATCGGCCTCGGCCGTCGCGTCGCCGCGGTGATGGCCAAGCGCATCGAGGTGCTGATGAGCGGCCGCGACGCGGACGACGATCTCCCGAAGTCCGAGCGGCATCCTGCGCATCACGCGCCGCCGGTCGTGATCACCGGCACCGAAGGGATGTCCGTGCAGTTGTCCGCCTGCTGCCGGCCGATTCCGGGCGACGCGATCATGGGTTACATCGGCATCGGTCTGGGTATGGCGATTCATACGACGGATTGCCGTGTCGCGCAGCGCATCCATCGCCGCGATCCGGGGCGCTGGATCGACGTCGAGTGGGCGCCGCAGCCGGGCCGCTTGTTCGATGTCGCGGTGAAGGCGCTCGTGAAGAACACGAAGGGCATCTTTGCGCGCGTCGCGGCGGACATCACGTCGGCCGACGCGAACATCGTCCATATCGCGATGGACGAGGATCTGACGCACGAATCGACGGTGCTGCGCTTCGTGATCCAGGTCAGCGACCGCGTGCATCTCGCGAACGTGATGCGGCGCGTGAGAACCAATCCGGACGTGATGCGGATCATGCGCGAGCGTTCGACCGACGACGGTGCGCACGCGCGCCATGACGGCGGCATGCGTATCGAGCGCGAGCGGCAGGATTACTGACGCCGACGCGCCGGGGCGGGCGAACTCGACGGACGGCGGCCTATGGCCGCCGTTTTCATTGGGGCTGCCGAACGTGCGGCCGACGTTGCCGGCGCTTTGCCGAGGGCGCCCGGGCCGATGGCGCGAGCGAGGGAAGGCGAGCGCAAAAAGAAAAAGGGCTTTCCCGGAGGAAAGCCCTTTTAAGGTGGCGCGGCTGGCAGGATTCGAACCCACGACCCCTTGGTTCGTAGCCAAGTACTCTATCCAACTGAGCTACAGCCGCACGCAAAACGGTACTGCTTCAACTGTCGGGGCCTTCTGCGATGGGAAGGCCCCCAAAAAAGTGGCGCGGCTGGCAGGATTCGAACCCACGACCCCTTGGTTCGTAGCCAAGTACTCTATCCAACTGAGCTACAGCCGCACGCAAAAACAAACTTCTACTGCTTCGAACTGAAAGGGCCTTCGGTTGGGAAGGCCCTCGAAAAAGTGGCGCGGCTGGCAGGATTCGAACCCACGACCCCTTGGTTCGTAGCCAAGTACTCTATCCAACTGAGCTACAGCCGCACGCAGAAGCGGAAGTATAGCAGAGTCGTATAAAAAGGGAAGCCTTATTCGCGAATAAGGCAGCATGGCCTCGGTCGGCCGCCCTTCGTGTACCCTTGGGGGATCGGTCATTCACGTTGAATCTGCATCATGAACAAGGCGTTTGTCAAAGAGTCGGACGGTGACGACGACGATCTCGACCAGGCTCAACCCGCGATTCCGGCGGGCGCGAAGAACTACATCACGCCGGCCGGCCACAAGCGGCTGCGCGACGAGCTGCTGAACCTCATCGACGTCGAGCGTCCCGAGGTCGTGCGGCTCGTATCGTGGGCCGCGTCGAACGGCGACCGGTCGGAAAACGGCGACTACATCTACGGCAAGCGGCGGCTTCGCGAGATCGACCGCCGGATCCGCTTCCTGACGAAGCGGCTCGACCTCGCGGAAGTCGTCGACGCGAGCCGGCAGGAGAACGTCGATCAGGTGTTCTTCGGCGCGACGGTCGATTACGAGACGCCGGACGGCGAGGATCACACGGTGACGATCGTCGGGATCGACGAGGTCGATCTCGACCGCGGCTGCGTCAGCTGGATTTCGCCGGTCGCACGCGCGCTGATCAAGGCGAGGATCGGCGATACCGTCACGCTGATGACGCCGGCCGGCCCGCAGCCGATCGATATCCTCGATGTGCGTTACCCGGCCGCGGACAGCCGGACGTGAACCGCATGGTCGGCGCTGCGCCGGGCCGTCCGGCCGTCCGCGAGACCTGCTTCCCTTCCCGAAAAAAAAAGCGCCTCGCGAGGCGCTTTTTGTGCCGAAGCCGCTCCGGTCAGAAACGGTGACGCAGGCCGGCGGTCACCGCGATCTGCTTGTTGGTCGACGAAGCGCCGCCGAGACCATTGACATAGGCGCCGAGGCCCAGGCCGTCCGTGCTGACTCGCTGATACACGCCTTGTACATACACGTCGGTTCGCTTGGACAGCGCATAGTCGGTCTGCAGGTTGAATTGATTCCAGCCCGGATGGCGGCCGTCCAGGAAGCCTGCGGTGTACGTGTACGACCCGGCCAGCGACAAGGCCGGCGTGAGCGCGTAGCGTGCGTTGACTTCGTAGTTGTTGAAGCGGGCGAACGTGCCGTCGAGAGCCAGGCCGTTCGACACGCCCGACGCACCCGCAGAGATGCCGAGCGCCCGGTTCACGCGCGATTGCGTGAATACGAAGCCGGCCGTGGCCGGGCCGAACGTGTAGTTCAGGCCGCCGCCGAACACGCGCTGACGCTTGCCGACGAACGTGTTGTCGCCTGCCACCGCGCCGGCGCTGTTGGTCACCGCAGCCGACGTGAGCCCGGAGATGTCATTGTTCAACTGCAGGTAGCCGGCGCCGATATTGAAGCCGGCGTAGGAATACGACACGCCCGCGCTGTATGCGCGATTGTTCGAGAACTGGGTGCTGTTCGAGAAGCCGTACAACGCGCCGAACTTCAGGCCGCCGAAATTGACGCTCGTATATTTGACCGAATTATTGATCCGGAACGAATTGTTCAGGTTGTCGTTGTCGAACGGGTGGGCAAACTGGGTGCCGCCGAATTGCGTGCCGGTCAGCGACAGCGGCCCGATGTAGTCGACGACGCTATCGTATTGGCGACCGAGGGTGACGGAGCCGAACTGGTCTTGCGACAGGCCGACGAACGCCTGGCGGCCGAATTCGCGGCCGTTCTGGCCGAGCGTGCCGTTGGCGATGTTGAAGCCGTTTTCCAGTACGAAGATTGCTTTCAGGCCGCCGCCGAGATCTTCCGTGCCGCGCAGGCCCCAGCGGCTGCCATTGATCTGGCCGCTGCGTTCCGACCATGAGCTGTGCCCGCCCTGATTGTTCGTGTAGGTGATGCCTGCATCGATCAGGCCGTACAGCGTCACGCTGCTTTGAGCATGGGCTGCGGTAACGAACACGCCCGACAACGCGGTGACGATCAGGGTTTTTTTCATGGATATGTCTCCAAACACGATGATGTCGATCGAACCTGCGGCAGACTGGCCGTGTTTTGCTTGACGCTGTAGCCGGTCCGGCAGAACGGCGGTGCGCTTATCAGAAAGCCGTCTGCAGTGTACGGAGTGTGCGGAGCAGGGGTGTCTTACGCTTTAAGAAATAATGTATTTTGGAATCCGCAAAAATCAGAAAAACCGCGCAAACGGTTGCCCAGTAAGGGTTTGCGGCAGTGCAGCGAAGGGAAGTGACGATCAGGACTGCCGAGCGGGCGTTGCGAGATTGCGACAGACGATCAGCAGCGGGCGGGAGTCGCGATAGCGCGATTATTGACACATCGGCAATAGAGGTTTGTGTGGGGCATGGATAATGAAAGGTAGTTCTCTCGCTATACTGCAATCTCTGCTTTCCGAAGCAGACTTTTTCGTTGACGGAAAAGATCTCCAAACCTTTGTCGGCGCGACTTCCCAGTCGCGCTTTTTTTTTGTCCCGCTGCCCGGTGCGCTACGGCGTGTACGAGCGGCGCTTGCGTTTGCCCGCAGGCGCGGCGTCTTCTGCTTCGATCGGCGGCGGCGTGTAGGTCCAGTCTTCCATCACGTAGTGACGGGCATCCAGAGGCGATGCGAGCAGGTTCTGCCAGTGATCGCCGTGCCACGTCGTATCGAATTCGGTATCGCACGGCGCTTCGCGCGCGGACTCGGCCAAGGCGCGGGACTTGCGACGTACGCGCCCGAGTCGGCTCGCGAAGCGCATGATTCCGTCCAACCACATGACCCTCTCCTTCCTTTCGGCGTTGATTCAGGATCGCAACGTCCCCGGATTTCTGCAACCCGGAAAAAACCCGAGGATTTTACCGAATCGATTTGTCCCCGGTAGGAATTTCACGCCTCGCATTAATGATGATCCGGTCCCGGTAATATTGACAGGTTTTTGATGCGCATCAATTAATCAAAGGCGACGGTGTACCGATTCCAGTGGTATTAGCGCCTTTTCGAGAAAGCGATCGCTAAAAATTTTCTTGACGCACCCGGATTGTCCAATTTATAAAGTCAGCACTCCGTCCTCGGGCGGCATGCTGGTACGGGTGCTGGCGCGATGTTTCGGGATTTCGGGAAACGGCTATAAAAATAGCTTTTTTGATCTTATCGAGTGGGGAACGAAGACATGGATACCGGTATCGTGAAATGGTTTAACGATGCTAAAGGTTTTGGCTTTATTACGTCGGACAATGGCGGTGAAGATTTGTTTGCGCACTTTTCCGAAATCCGGATGGAAGGCTTCAAGACGCTGAAGGAAAACCAGCGTGTTTCGTTCGACGTCAAAGTCGGGCCGAAAGGCAAGCAGGCAGCGAATATCCAGGCGGTCTGACGCGCCTCGCATTGCCGATCACGTCCGGCCCCCGCATCGCGGGGGCTTTTTGTTTTCCGGGGACGGAACGAACCGGCCCGGGCTGGCCGCGAGTACGCATGCCGGTGCATACTCATGAAAGCATCGTTTCCTTGTCTTTTCATGTCCGATTCCCGTCCGTCCGATCCCGCCAGTGAGCAGCCGCTCGTCTTCGTCGACCTTGAAACCACCGGCGGCTCGTCCGCCGACCACCGGATCACCGAAATCGGCGTGGTCGAAATCGGGCCGCTCGGCGTGTCGACATGGACGAGCCTCGTCAATCCGGGGCAGGCGATTCCGCCGTTCATCCAGCAACTGACGGGCATCTCGGACGCGATGGTGCGCGATGCGCCGACGTTCGCGTCGCTCGCGCCGGCGCTGTTCGAGCGGCTCGATGGCAAGTTGTTCGTCGCGCACAACGCGAGCTTCGATCGCGGCTTCCTGCGCGCCGAATTCGAGCGTACCGGCCTGGCGTTCAATCCCGATGTGCTCTGTACGGTGCGGCTGTCGCGCGCGCTGTTTCCGCGCGAATCGCGGCACGGGCTCGATGCGTTGATCGAGCGGCATGGGCTCGTTCCGGCCGCGCGCCACCGGGCACTGGCCGATGCCGACCTGCTCTGGCAGTTCTGGCGCCAACTGCACGACATCGTGCCGCTCGAGCGGCTGCGCGACCAGATCGCGCGGACGACACGCCACTTCCGTTTGGGCGGCGACCTGACCGAGGCCTGGCTGGATACCGCGCCGGCAGGGTGTGGCGCGTATGCGCTCTTCGGCGAGCGTGACGAAGCGCTGTATGTCGGCCGCAGCGTGCGCGTACGGCAGCGGCTGCGCGCGCTGTTGACCGGCGAGCGCCGCTCGTCGAAGGAAATGCGGCTGGCGCAGCAGGTGCGCCGCGTCGAATGGCGCGAGACCGGCAACGAGCTGGGGGCGATGCTTGCCGAAGCGCAATGGATCGCCCGCTTGCGCCCGTCGTACAACCGGCGCCCGGCGGCCGACGCCGCTCGCGGGGGCGGTGCGCCCTGGCCGTTCGAGGGGGCTGTCGCGTTCGAGGCGAGCGGCGAGCGTCGCCTGTTTCATGTGATCGACGGCTGGTGCTATCTCGGTTCGGCGGAATCGCTCGATGCAGCCGCGCGGCTGGTGGCCGACGCGGCGGGTGGCGGGTTCGAACCCTTCACTCATCGCCTGCTGCAGACGCATCTCGCGCGCGGCCTGCAAGTGATTCCGCTCATGGCACTGACGCCGGCGCACTGAGCGCCACGGCGCGATCCGCGCCGGCCGCGTCAGCCGATCGCGCTGGCTCCGCCGGCGGCGCACACATGCGACAGCGCGGTATCGAGCGCCTGCGTTTGCGTGGAATCGTAGCGCGTGAGCGTCTTCCAGTTTGCGATGCTGCGCGCGAGCCGCGCCTGGCAGTCGGGCGCATCGCGCAGCGGGGCGACCTGCGCGAGACCGGCGAGCATTTTCTGCGTCAGCCGATCGAGTGCCGGGCGCGTGCTGGTCGCGAGATCCGGCGGCGTGCCTTCCGGCGGCCGCGTCGTGCGCCAGGTCGCGAACAGTGCGTTCTGCACGTCCTTACTGGCGGTGATCTGATCCTCGAAGAACATGCGGGCGAATGCGGGATCGACGCCGGCCTGGACGGCGCGTTTTTCGACTGCGGTGAGCAATGCCGCTTCGCGCGGCCCGTCCTCGATGGCCTTGTGATTCGCCCATTTCCATCGCGCGACCGGTTCGGCGAGCGCGAGGCGCTGCGACGCGAGCGCCACGACGTTGGTGAGGGCGGTGTCGTCGCCGTCTGCACGGGCGATATGAGGAGACGAAAAGAGGGCGACGCCGAGCACGGCGACAGCGAGGCTGGCACGAATGGCTTGCTTCATCGGAACGATCGGGAGAGCCGGGCGGGCCGGACGTGGAAAACCAGAAGGATAGACGAAGACAGTCGCGCGGCGCAGCGTCGCGACAGGAGAATCAGCCGGCGACCTGATCCGGCACCGTCAGGCTGTTGCGGCCCGGGTGCGAGGCGAATTGCGCGCGAAGCGCACGAATGAACCGCACGATAACGATGATCGACACGTGGCGGTTACAGAACCGAACTGACGTTCACTTCGGCGCGTACAGCTTGTGCTGCTCGTCGAAGAATGCCCGAACGTGCTCGGGCAATTCGGCGAGAAATTCCACGCCGACGGGTTCCGGATCCGGGCTCATCACTTGCTCGGGCGGGGGCATGCGAGTTGGTCTTTCGTCCATGATCGTTTCTCCAGCAGGTGCAATGATTATCAACCTCGCGCTCGGATTTATGCCAGCGGCGAATCGTTAGATTTTGTCTCTGTTGTATTAACGGCACATGCGCTCAGACGCGCAGTGCGATGCCCGGTATTGCACGCTGCACAATCGGCAACAATCGGACTGCTTGTTATACTTGCGCGCACTTTTTTCTGGACCGCGATGAGACGAACGACGCGATGGATCGGCCTCGTATGGCTGGCGCTGGTACTGAACGTACTGTCGCCCGTCGTCGGCTACGCGCGTCTCGCGTCGAGCGGCTCCGGCGGCGCGCTCACGCTCGAGTTGTGCAGTGCAGCGGGCGCCCGTCAGGTCGTGCTCGCGCAAGCGGGCGACGAGCGCGACACGTCGTCGTTCGACCATGCCGGCGTCCCGCATTGCGTGTACTGCCCCGGCTTCGCGGCGAACGTCGCGCTGGGTACGAGCCTGCCCGCGATGCCGGGCTTCGTGCGCACGTTCGCGTATCGGATAGCCGCGCCGATCGTTGCCGATGTGCGCCGCAAGGGCATCCGTCTCGCGCAGCCGCGCGCCCCGCCTGAAAACGTTCCGGTCTGATTGATGTCGTCCGCGCGCCCCGGTGGCGCGCGAGCCGCCCGCGGCCCTGGTCCGCGCGTCGCGCCGTTTGTGCGCGGCTCGCGCGCTCGTGTCCGGCGGCGTCCGATCACGTTTTCAGGAACTCACTCATGTCGTCTACTCTTGCCGCGCGACCGTCGCGCGGCCGGCTCGCGCTTGCATGCGCGGCCGCTTTCGCATGGCCGGCCGCTCACGCGGCTTCGATGGACGATGGACGCGCCGAAGCCGCCCGCAGCGGTGGCGTCGGCCGTCCCGCCACCGCCGCACCGGCTGCCGCTGGCGTCGCTGCGTCGGCCGCACCGGCCGGCGATACGCTGACCGCCGTCAGCGTGACCGCGCAACGGCAACCGGTCGACCCGGACACGCCGGCCGTCGTCACGTCGATCACGCGCGAGCAGATCGATGCGCACACCAACGTCACCACCGAGGACGCGCTGAAGTACGCGCCGAACCTGATGGTCCGCAAGCGCTACATCGGCGACCGCAACAGCATATTCGCGGGCCGCGACTTCAACGAATTGCAGAGCGCGCGCGGGCTCGTCTATGCCGACGGCGTGCTGCTGTCGAACCTGCTCGGGTCGAGCTATGCGTATCCGCCGCGCTGGTCGCTGATTCCGCCCGACGACATCGCGCGCGTCGATGTGCTCTACGGCCCTTTTTCCGCGCTGTATCCGGGCAATGCGATCGGCTCGACCGTGCTGCTCACCACGCGCCGCCCGGAACGGCTCGAGGCGTCGCTGTCGACGCAGTTCTTTACGCAGCGCTACCACGACGGCTACGGGTTCGCGGACAGCTTCGGCGGCAATCATCAGACCGCGCGAATCGCGAACCGCGTCGGCCGGTTCTGGTTCGCGCTGTCGCTCGACCGGCTGGAGAACGACGGACAGCCGATGCAGTATGCGAGCCCCAATTCGGCCTACAACCCGAAACTGGGCGCCGCCGTGCCCGTGACGGGCGCCGCGACCGACATCGGACCCAACGGCAAGCCGCGGACGATCGTCGGCGCACAGACGATCGAGCGGACCGAGCAGCTCAACGAGACGGTCCGGATGGGCTATGCGTTCACCGATCATGTCGATGCGACGCTGACGCTCGGGCATTGGGAGAACCATTACCGGCAGCACGGCGAGACCTTCCTGCGCGATGCGGCCGGCCATCCGGTCTACGGCGGCAACGTGTCGATCGGCGGCCGGAACATGACCGTCGCGCCGAACGCCTTCGCGCCGCAGCGTGGCGACCAGGAGAACTGGCTGTATGCGCTCGGGCTGAACGGCCGGCTCGATTCCGGCTGGCGGCTGTCGGGCGTCGTGTCCGCGTACGACGTCTCGCGCGACGTGCTGCGCGCGGCCTCGACCGTGCAGGGCGGCGCGGGCACGCTGTTCCAGGGCGACGGCACCGGCTGGCGCACGCTCGACCTGAAGGCGGAGGCGCCCGAAGTGAGGGGGCATGCGTTCACGTTCGGCTATCACTACGACAACTACTTCCTGCGCAACGTCACGTACAACACGGCTGACTGGCTGGCCGGGCCGACCACGTCGCTCGCGAGCGTCTATCGCGGCGACACGCGCACGCAGGCGCTGTTCGGGCAGGACACGTGGCGTTTCGCGCCGGGCTGGTTGGCGACGCTCGGGCTGCGCTACGAGCGCTGGGATGCGTACGGCGGCGCGCTCGGCAACGCGAACGGCACGCTCGGCTATGCGGACCGCAGCGCGAATGCGCTGTCGCCGAAAGTCGCGCTGCAGTGGGATGCGACCGAGGTCTGGCGTTTCCGGCTGTCGTTCGCGACCGGCACGCGATTCCCGACGGTCGGCGAACTGTTCCAGGGCACGATTTCGAACAACGCGATCGTCAACAACAACCCGAACCTGCGGCCGGAAAAGGCGATCGACTGGGATTTCACCGCCGAGCGCGACGTGGGCGTCGGCGTCGTGCGTGCCAGCGTGTTCCAGAGCGACCTGCGCGATTCGATCTACAGCCAGACGACGGTGTCGGGCGCGACGACCGTCACGAACATCTCGAACGTCGACCGCGTACGCGTACGCGGTGTCGAACTCGCGTTCAGCGGCGAGAACGTCGGGCTGCGCGGGTTCAACGTCGATGCGAACGTATCGGCGAGCAACGCGCAGATTCTCGCCGATGCCGCGAACCCGGCCTACGTCGGTTCGCGTTTCCCGCGCATTCCGCGCATGCGCGCGAACCTGCTCGCGTCGTATCGCTTCGACGAGCACTGGCTCGCGAGCGTCGGCGTGCGCTATTCGGGACGCCAGTTCAACACGCTCGACAACAGCGACGTGAATCCGGACGTCTACGGCGGGACGAGTTCGTTCACGGTCGTCGATCTGAAGGCGCGCTACCGCTTCGATCGTCACTGGAGCGCGTCGGCCGGCATCGACAACCTGACGGACCGCCGCTACTACACATTCCACCCGTATCCGGGCCGCACTTTCTATGGAGAACTGAAATGGTCGCTGTGAAATCGTTCGCGGCAGACCGTGCGCCGTGGTTGGCGGCGCTGTCACCCGCCGGCGCGCACGGTGGGCCGGGGCCGCCGATCCGGTCGCCGCGCATATGAGCATGCAGGCCGCGTCTGCGCAGGAAGCAGCCGCTCGCGACCGGCGCCGCGTTCGACGACGCGCGGTGCCCGCTTTGGGTCGCCTGGGTAGACGGTGCTCATGTCGTCGACCCACGCGACGATGCGGGCCGCACGCTGTCCGCGCCCGTCACCGTCTACACGGTGCCGGAGCGGATCTACACGCGCGCCGACAATCGCCCGAAGCTCGCGACGAGCCCGGACCGGCGTGCGGTTACGTATCGTGGTCGATGCCGCTCGATGCGGGATGAAGAGGGGATGCCGCGCACCGTATCGATCGGGCGCGAAGGGGATTGCTGGCGGCCGGCGTGCTCGATGGTTGGCGGCAGCAAACGGAGCGCTGACCGAGCCGGCGGCGCGCGGCGAACCGGCCGCGCGCCGGCCCGATGCGAAAACGCGCCCGAAGGCGCGTGGGGAGAGAAACGTCAGGCCGCTCGCCTGAATAGCCGGATCACGAACAGCAGGATCACCGCGCCGATGACCGCGACGATCACCGAGCCGATGAAGCCGCTGCCGATGCTGATGCCGAGCAGTCCGGCAAGCCACCCGCCGATGACCGCGCCGACGATGCCGACGATGATGTCGACGATCAGCCCGAAGCCGCCGCCCTTCACGAGCAAGCCGGCAAGCCAGCCGGCGATCGCGCCGATGATGAGCCACATAATCAAGCCATGAGTCATGGTGGTCCTCTCCTTGGGGTTGAGTCGAAATGACCGCGCGTCGGCTGCCGCACGCCGAAAAACTGAAAGCGGCTGCGACCGCCGCGCCGCCCACGCAATGTAACGCGATAGACGGGTCAGGATCGTTAAGTAATGTTATGCACCCTTAAGCAGATTTGCCAAGGGGGATTTGTCTGCGTAGGGCACGATTCGTGCGCCCACGTTTGGCGAAATGGATTTGTAAGGATTGGCCGCCGCTGGAGTCCGTCGGCTGCGTCGCAATCAGTCGCGCGACCGTCGCGCATCGCCGATCGCCTCGATCGAAAGCAGTGCAAAACGGGCGAGGCGGCACGACTCGCCGCTTCGCCGATCCGGGGCATCGTGTGGCGCGGATCGGCGTAGGGCGCTCATATCCGATGTCCGTCATCGTTCGGTATCCTGAAGGACGGGATTCGGTCGTGGTGTGCGGTGGAGCGGGAGATCAACCGTGGCGGCCATGTCGTCGGTGCGTGCGTCGCGCCCGAGCCCGAGATGGACGGTGCCGTTGAGTGCGCCGTCGAGGTCGGCCAGTTGGCCATCGTCGCCATGGCCGCCGCGCAGACCGTGACGCTGCGCACCGCGAGGGGCGATGCGATCGCTGGTGGCCGTCGCGTGCGTGGAAACGTCGTGTCGATGCGTCAGCGAGGTTGTGTGGAGAACGGCTGACGCGACGATCGGCAACGAGCAAGGCTACGTGCGCGGTTGCCGAACGCGCATGTGATCGCGCGCGGCGTAAGCGGCGATCGGGAGGGGCGTCGTCGAACGACTTCAGGATTTCGGCGCCGGAAAAGAGAAAAGGTCTGACAAGCGATGCTTGTCAGACCTTTATGTCTTGGTGCCGGAGATAGGAGTCGAACCTACGACCTTCGCATTACGAATGCGCTGCTCTACCAACTGAGCTACACCGGCAGCAGAGAAATGAAATTATATGGTGAAATCCGCGATCTTGGCAATAGGTTTTGCGAAATTTTTTCAGCTTGCTGCGGCTGCTTCGCGAAACCCTCGATCCGGCGGACTTTCCGCTTTCACTTCACTGCGACGCGACCCGTTAGGGCCACATCGCGAAGGCGCGATTGTACTGATGTCTCGCGCCTCCGTCCAGTGCTGCAGTGCAATTATTTTGCTTCGTCGTGATAGCCGGTCACGCGCTCGACTTCGTTCTTCGAGCCGAGGAACACGGGCACGCGCTGGTGCAGGCCGGTCGGCTGCACTTCCATGATGCGCTGCGTGCCGGTCGTCGCGGCGCCGCCCGCCTGTTCGACGATGAACGACATCGGGTTCGCTTCGTACATCAGGCGCAGCTTGCCCGGACGATCGGGCGTGCGCTTGTCGGCCGGATACATGAAGATGCCGCCGCGATTCAGGATCCGGTGCACGTCGGCCACCATCGACGCGATCCAGCGCATGTTGAAGTTGTCGCCGCGCGGGCCGTCCTTGCCGGCGTTCAGTTCGTCGACGTAGCGCTTGACCGGGTCGTACCAGTGGCGGGCGTTCGACGCGTTGATCGCGTATTCGCGCGTATCGGCCGGGATCTGCATGTTGCTCTGCGTGAGCACCCACGAGCCGACTTCGCGATCGAGCGTGAAGCAGTTCACGCCGTTGCCGGTCGTCAGCACGAACACCGTCTGCGGGCCGTAGACGGCGTAGCCGGCCGCGACCTGCTGCGTGCCGGGCTGCAGGAACGATTCTTCGGTCGCCTGCTTGCCGTCCGGGCAGCGCAGCACCGAGAAGATCGTGCCGATCGACACGTTCACGTCGATGTTCGACGAGCCGTCGAGCGGATCGAACACGAGCAGGTATTCGCCGCGCGGGTAGTTCGCCGGGATCGGGAAGAACGTCTCCATTTCTTCCGACGCCATCGCGGCGAGGTTGCCGCCCCATTCGTTCGCGTCGAGCAGGATTTCGTTCGACAGGATGTCGAGCTTCTTCTGCACTTCGCCCTGGACGTTCTCGCTGCCGGCGGTGCCGAGCGCCTCGCCGAGCGCGCCCTTCGACACGTTGTAGCTGATCGCCTTGCACGCGCGGGCGACGACTTCGATCAGCAGGCGCAGGTCGGCGGGGAGGTTGTTGGTCTCACGTTGCTGTTCGATCAGGAACTTCGACAGCGTGGTGCGGCGGGCAATGGACATGACAGACTCCGAAAGGCCAAAGAATCCTTGAATGGCCGCAATTTTACCCGCCGCGCTTCCGATGCCGCCGGCTTTTTTCGTCCGGTTACATGGCCGGGCCGCCGAATCGGGTATGGGTCGGGTGGCGATGACGGGTGGGGCGCGCATCGCGACGCAGGGACGCCGCGCGGTCCGACCCCGCGCGTGCGTCTGCTTTCAGGACGGGCACGCGCAATAAAAAAGCCGGCGCCGCGTCGGGCGGCGCCGGCTCGATCGCGCGGACGCGACAGCGTCGATCGCCCGACTTACGCGAGCGCTTTCTCGACGATCTCGCGCACGTCACGCGATTTCGCGCCGGCGGCGACCTGTTCGAGCGCTTCGTGCATCCGGTCGCGCAGCGTCGGCGTGAAGCGGCGCCACAGTTCGAGCGAGCGCGCGAGGCGTGCCGCGACCTGCGGGTTGATCGCGTCGAGCGCGAGCACCTGTTCGGCCCAGAACGCGTAGCCCGAACCGTCCGCCGCGTGGAATTGCGCGGGGTTGGCCGCGCAGAAGCTGAAGATCAGCGAGCGCGCACGGTTCGGATTCTTCAGGTTGAACGCGGGGTGCGCGAGCAGCTTGCGCACCTTCGCGAGCGTCGGCTGCGCGGGCGTGCCGCGTTGCGCCGCCTGCATCGCGAACCACTTGTCGATCACGAGCGCCTCCTTCTCGAAGCGACGGTAGAAGTCGTCGAGCGCGTGCTCGGCCGGCCCGTTCGCGCCCGCGGCGGCCGCGGACAGCAGCGCGCCGAGCGCAGCCGCGCGATCGGTCATGTTGTTCGCCGCGTCGTACTGGGCCGTGGCGAGGCGCACAGCATCGGCCGGATCGTCGAGTTCGGCGAGATACGCGAGCGCGAGGTTCTTCAGCGCGCGGCGGCCCGAGGCTTCCGGCGTCGGCTCATAGGCGCCGGGCGTCTGGTGCCGTTCGTATGCGGCGAGCCAGTCGGCGCGCAGCGCGCTCGCGAGCTGGCGGCGCACGAACTGGCGCGCGCGATGCACGGCGGCCGGGTCGGCCTCGGCCATCTGGTCGGCGAGATAGGTTTCCGACGGCAGCGTCAGCGCGAGTTCGCGGAATGCCGGCGACAGGCTTTCATCGGTCAGCACGCGACGGAACGCCGCGACGAAATTCTCGCCGAGGGCGAGCGGCGCATCGGCGGCGGCACGTGCGGCGAGCGTCAGCAGCGCGCGTGTCGCGAGGCGCTGGCCGGCCTCCCAGCGGTTGAACGGATCGCTGTCGTGCGCGAGCAGGAACGCGAGATCGTCGTCGCTGTAGTCGTACTCGACGATCACCGGCGACGAGAAGTTGCGCAGCAGCGACGGCAGCGGCGCTTCCGGCACGTCGACGAACGTGAAGGTCTGCTCGGTATCGGTGAACTCGAGCACGCGCGTCGTGCCCGATGCGGCGGCTTCGCCGTCCAGACGCAGCGGCAGGTCGCGGCCGTCGCGGCCGATCAGGCCGATCGCGAACGGAATCAGCAGCGGCCCCTGCTGCGTTTCGCGCGCGGCCGGCGACGCGTCGCCGTAGCCTTGCGCGAGGGTGATCGTATAACGGCGCGCGGACGCGTCGTACGCGGTGCGCACCGACACGCGCGGCGTGCCGGCCTGGCTGTACCAGCGCTCGAATTGCGCGAGGTCGCGCCCGTTCGCGTCGGCCATCGCGTGACGGAAGTCGTCGCAGGTCACCGCGTGGCCGTCGTGGCGCTTGAAGTAGAGATCCATCCCCTTGCGGAAGCCGTCGCGGCCGAACAGCGTCTGGTACATCCGCACGACTTCCGAGCCTTTCTCGTAGACCGTCATCGTGTAGAAGTTGTTGATCTCGACGTAGCTCTCCGGGCGCACCGGGTGCGCCATCGGGCCGGCATCCTCGGCGAACTGGAGTTGGCGCAGCACGCGCACGTCCTCGATGCGCTTCACCGCGCGGGCCGCCGATTCGACGTCGTCGCCCGCGGCCATGTCGGCCGAGAATTCCTGGTCGCGGAACACCGTCAGGCCTTCCTTCAGGCTCAACTGGAACCAGTCGCGGCAGGTCACGCGGTTGCCGGTCCAGTTGTGGAAGTACTCGTGGCCGACCACCGACTCGATGTTCGCGAAATCGGTGTCGGTCGCGGTCTCGGGGTTCGCCAGCACGTACTTCGTGTTGAAGATGTTGAGCCCCTTGTTTTCCATCGCGCCCATGTTGAAATCGCCGACCGCGACGATCATGAAGCGGTCGAGATCGAGCTCGAGACCGAAGCGCTTTTCGTCCCAGCGGATCGAGTGGATCAGCGAATCCATCGCGCGGCGCGTCTTGTCGAGATCGGCCGGTTCGACCCACACCTGCAGCAGCTTTTCCTTGCCGGAGCCGGTCGTGATCGTTTCCTCGATCGCGACGAGCTTGCCCGCGACCAGCGCGAACAGGTAGCTCGGCTTGCGGAACGGGTCTTCCCATTTCGCGAAGTGGCGGCCGTCGGGCAGGTCGCCCGAATCGACGAGGTTGCCGTTCGACAGCAGCACCGGGTACGCGGCCTTGTCGGCACGCAGCGTGACGGTGTACGACGCCATCACGTCGGGGCGGTCGAGGAAGTAGGTGATGCGGCGAAAGCCTTCGGCTTCGCACTGCGTGAAGAAGTTGCCGCTCGACACGTAGAGGCCCGACAGCGTCGTATTCTGATCGGGGGCGCACGCGCTTTCGAGCGTCAGCTCGAACGCCTCGGGCACGTTCTCGACCGTCAGGCCGTGTTCGTGCGCGCGCACCGCGCCGTGCGGCGCGCCATCCAGCCGCGCGCCGAGGAATTCGAGCGCCTCGCCCATCAGTTCCAGGTGGGGCGCGGGCGCGGCGTCCGGATTGCGGCGCACGCGCATCGTATTCCTGACGATCGTGCGGGCCGGCGCGAGATCGAATTCGAGTGCAACGGCATCGATGAGGAAGGCCGGCGGCGTATAGTCGGCGCGGCGGATCACGGTGGAGGAGGCGTTGTCGGACATGGTCGTCGAGATCGGTGGAGTGGGGATCGGGCCCGCGGCGCGGGCCGGGCGAACCGGGCCATTGTACAAAGGCTTGCCGCCGCGTGCCGCTGCGAACTTTTTACCGCTTCCGGGAGTCCGCGTATTATCGGCATCCCGTGCGCTTCGCGCGGTGCGACGAACGGGTGATGGATCGACGAGGATCGACATGAAACGCGAATGGATACAACGCGGTGCGGGCTGGGTTGCGGTGCTGTGCGTGGCGCTGCTGGCGGGCTGCACGAGCTACGTGACGACGCAGGTCACGGCCTTCTCCGACTGGAGCGGCAGCGACGCGACACGCACTTACGCCTTCACGCGCACCGACGCGCAGAAGCACAGCATCGAGCAGTCGACCTACGAGCCGATCGTCGCGAACGAATTGTCTGTGTACGCGTTCCGCCAGGTGCCGGCCGCGCAGGCGCGCTATCTGGTCGGCCTGACGTACGGCGTCGGCAGCGATCTGGTGACGGTGCCGCAGCCGGTCTACTACGACCCGTGGTTCATGGGGCCTGGGCCGTACTGGCGGGGCGGGCCGTGGGGCCCGTGGGGGCCATGGGGCGGGATGCCGGCCGGCTATGTCGCGCAGACCTACCAGGTGTTCGATTACACGCTCGGCATCCGGATCACCGAGCGCGCGACCGGCAAGGAGGTCTACAACGTGACCGCGCGCACCACCGGCGACAACGGCGCGCTGCTGTACGCGATGCCGTTCCTCGCGCGCAGCGCGCTCGCCGATTTCCCGTTGTCGAACGGCGCGATCCGCACCGTGCGGCTGCCGGTCGACAAGCGCGGCGGGCCGGCCGCGCCGGCCGCCAACGAGCGCGCGGTGCCGGCGGCCCCGGCGTCGGGCGCGGCGGTCGCGAAGTAATGCGATCGCGGTACGGGCGCGGCCGCGCGGCCGCGCCGCTCGCTCGCCTGCATCGAGCGGGCGTCAAACCTGCGTCAAATCCCGATACCCAGCAGCGCCAGCACGCCGAGCACGACGAACAGCACGGCCGCGATGCCGTGCACGAGCTTCGTCGGCAGACGGTGCGCGAAGCGGTCGCCGAGCAGGATCGCCGGCACGTTCGCGAGCATCATTCCGAACGTCGTGCCGGCCACGACGCCGATGTAATCCTGGAAGCGCGCCGCCAGCGCAACGGTCGCGATCTGCGTCTTGTCGCCCATTTCGGCGAGGAAGAACGCGACGAGCGTCGCGCCGAACACGCCGAGCCGCGAGCGGGTCGCATTGGCTTCGTCCTCGTCGAGCTTGTCCGGCACGAGAATCCACAGCCCCATTGCGATGAACGAGAACGCGAGCGCCCAACGCATGATCGACGGCGTGACGAGTACGCCCAGCCATTCGCCGAGCGCACCGGCGAACCCGTGATTCACGAGCGTCGCGACGAGCACGCCGAGAATGATCGGCATCGGCTTGCGATAGCGCGCAGCCAGGACGAGGGAAAGCAGTTGGGTCTTGTCGCCGATTTCAGCGAGGGCGACGGCGCCGGTGGAGATCAGGAAGGCTTGAGACACGAATGGGGTTCCACGGGCCGTTGTTGTGCGTGCGAGCGACGATCCACCGCGCGCCGGGCCCTGATGCGGCGCGCTGTGAACCATCGGTCTCGCCAGGCCAACGTGGCTGCGCCCGCCATGGCCGAACGGCCAAGTCTGTTGACGGACGCCCCCGTCACGATGCGCGCCGGTGGCGCGGGACATCGAGCGGAGCGGCTACTCCCCAATGAGCGGCGAATTCTAGCACGGCGCATTGCACGCGGGAAAGCGGTCCGGCCGCCGTGCATTCGATCGCCGGCATGCACGGCGGCGAAGCTGCCGCGCTGCCGGAACGGCGTGCCCGCCGGGCGTTACGCGGCGGTGGGGCGGCGAGCGGCGCCGCGCTCGTGCACGAGTTCGCCGGCCGCATAGGTGCGGTACACCGCGCGGTCGTCGCCGAGCAGCGCGAACGCGAACAGCAGTTCCTCGAGCGAATCCGCGCGCTTCGTGCGGCGCGCGAGCAGCGGCGTCGCCTGCGGGTCGAGCACGACGAAATCGGCTTCGGTGCGCGGCTGGAGCGTGCCGACCGTGTCCGTGAGGTCGAGCGCCTGCGCGGCGCCGGCCGTCGCGAGCCAGAACATCCGCGTGGCGGTCAGATGATGGCCCGACAGCCGCGCGACCTTGTGCGCCTCGTTCATCGTCTGCAGCATCGAGAACGACGTGCCGCCGCCGACGTCGGTCGCGAGCGTGACGGGCACGTCGTATTCGCCGGCCTTGTCGAAATCGAACAGCCCGCTGCCGAGGAAGAAATTCGACGTCGGGCAGTGCGCGACGACGGTGCGCGTCTCGGCCATCCGGCGGCGATCCTCGTCGTCGAGGTGGATGCAGTGGCCGTACACCGCGCGCGGACGCAGCAGCCCGTAGCGGTCGTAGATGTCGAGATAGCTGCGGTGGCCGGGGAACAGCTCGGCCACCCATTTCACCTCGTCGACGTTTTCCGCGACGTGGCTTTGCACGAACACGTCCGGATGGCGGCGCGCGAGTTCGCTGCACGCCTCGAGCTGCGCCTCGGTCGACGTCGGCGCGAAGCGCGGCGTGAGCGCGTACATCTGGCGCCCCTTGCCGTGCCAGCGGTCGATCAGCTCGGCGCTGTCGTCATAGCCCGATTGCGCGGTGTCGCGCAGGAATTCGGGGCAGTTGCGGTCCATCAGCACCTTGCCCGCGATCATCCGCAGGTCGCGTGCGTCGCTCGCCGCGAACAGCGCATCGGCCGACTGCTTGTGCACCGTGCAGTAGACGAGCGCGCTCGTCGTGCCGCACGCGAGCAGTTCGTCGACGAAGAACTCGGCGACTTCGCGCGCATGCTCGGGGTCGCCGAACTGGCGCTCGGTCGGGAACGTGTACTTGTCGAGCCACGGCAACAGGCCCGGGGCCGGCGACGCGATCATGTCCGTCTGCGGATAGTGGATGTGCGTGTCGATGAAGCCGGGCACGATCAGCTTGTCGCGCAGGTCGTGGACCACCGCGTCGCGCGCAAGCGTCGCGGCGAGCCGTGCATACGGGCCGGCCGCGACGACCTTGCCGGCGTCGACGATCAGGAGTCCGTCGGTCTCGTAGTTCGCGGCCTGGCTCGATTGCGCCGGGTCGCCGTTGAAGGTCAGCAGTTGGGAACGGAAAGCGGTTTGCGTCATGACGAAAGGTCCTGCATCAAGGTAAGGCGAACGGAAGAAGGCGATCGACGCCGCATGGCGGCGGGACGGTGCTTCGCGAGCGGCGGCGGCACGCGACGTGCGGCACGACCGGGGCAACGGCGCGGGTGAACGTGGCGGCCGGAGCCGCCAACGAGTGGTTGCCCGCACACCTCGCGGCCGTTGCGTCCGCAACCGGTGCGCCCGCATCCGGTACGACGGCGAACGGCACGGCAAGCCGCGACGGCCGGTGCAAGCAGGCGACGACGCGCTGCACGGTCGCTCCGCCTGCACGCAGTCGGCCGGCCCGGCGCCAGGCCGAACCGGCGATCGCGAAGCGAATGTCGTTGCCGTGTTTCATCCGTCTAGCGTTCCTCGATGCGGGTCGTCACGCGGCCTTCCAGTAAGCGTCGAGGCGCGCGTACAGTGCGTCGCGCTGCGCCGGCTCGATGAACGACGCCTCGAAGCCGTTGCGGATCACCGCATGGACTTCGGCGTCCGTGAGTTGCAGCCCTTCGGCCGTCGCGAAGTAGTTTTCGTTGACGTAGCCGCCGAAATAGGCCGGATCGTCGGAATTGATCGTCACCGCCACGCCACGGTCGAGCAGGGCCTTCAGCGTATGCTTCGCCATGTCGTCGAACACGCACAGCTTCAGGTTCGACAGCGGGCAGACGGTGAGCGCCGTGCGCGTCTTCGCGAGGCGTTCGACGAGCGCCGCATCTTCGATGCTGCGCACGCCGTGGTCGATCCGGTCGACCTTCAGCACGTCGAGTGCTTCGTAGATATACGCAGGCGGACCTTCCTCGCCGGCGTGCGCGACGAGCTTCAGCCCGAGCGCACGCGCCTTCTCGAACACGCGCGCGAACTTCGTCGGCGGATGGCCGAGCTCCGACGAATCGAGGCCCACGCCGATCAGGCGATGACGATAGCGTTCGAACAGCGGCAATGCGGATTCGAACGTCGCGAGCGCATCTTCTTCGGACAGGTGGCGCAGGAAGCACAGGATCAGTTTGCTCGACAGCCCGCGTCGTTCGGCATCGGCGAGTGCGCGCTCGATGCCCGCGACGACCGTCTCGATCGGCACGCCACGCTCGGTGTGCGTCTGCGGGTCGAAGAACAGTTCGGTGTGGACGACGTTGTCGGCGAGCGCGCGTTCGCAGTACGCGGCCGTCATGTCGTAGAAATCCTGCTCGGTGAGCAGCACGCTCGCGCCGGCGTAGTAGATGTCGAGGAACGATTGCAGGTCGGTGAACGCGTATGCGGCGCGCAGCGCATCGATCGAATCGTACGCGAGCTTCACGCCGTTGCGCTGCGCGAGCGCGAAGATCAGCTCGGGCTCGAGCGAGCCTTCGATATGGATATGCAACTCCGCTTTCGGTGCGCGGGCAATCTTGTCCTTGAATGTCGGGGTCATGGCGTCGTTCTTGGTCGGTCAGTAGGATGGGGAAGTCTGCGCGGACGCATTCGCCTCGACGGCCTGCAGCAACTGCGCGGCCACCGAGATCGCGATCACTTCGGGCGCCTTGTCGACGATGCCTTCGACGCCGATCGGGCAGCGCATCCGCGCGAGCTGGGCCGGGTCGATGCCGATCGCGGCGAGGCGATGATCGAACTGCGCGCGTTTCGTGTGCGAGCCGGTCATCCCGAAGTATGCATAGTCGCCGCGTCGCAGGATGCGCTCGGCCAGCGCGAAATCGAGTGCGTGGTCGTGCGTCATCACGACGAAGTAGGACTGCGGCGGCGCTGCATCGACCGCGTCCGCCGGGGAAGCGGCCGCGTCGATCGCGAGGTTGCCGATGCCGGCGAGCGCGTCGGCCGGCGGGAATACCGCATCGGGCCGGTCGATCCAGCGCACGTGGCACGGCAGCGTCGCCAGCACCTTCACGAGCGCGGTGCCGATGTGCCCGGCGCCGAACAGCATGACGGGGAACGCGTACGGGGCGATCGTTTCGGTCATCAGCGATACGCCGCCGGTTTCCCACAGCAGGCAGTCGGCGCGCGCGGCTTCCGATTCGGGCTCGCTCAACAGCGGCGCGCCCGGCGAGGGGCCGAATGATACGCTACGGACGGTCGCGGCGCCGGCCGCGACGCGCTTCGCGAGCGACATGATCCAGCCGAGATCGCCGACGTCGAGCCGCTCGAATGCGAGCACCACGGCGCCGCCGCAGCACTGCCCGAGGCTCGGGCCGAGCGCGAGCCGCTCGAGCCGGCGTGCGTGCGGCACGTGCGCGCCGTCCTTCAGCAGGTGCCGCGCGATCTCGATCGCCTTCCATTCCAGATGACCGCCGCCGATCGTATGGCGTGCCGTGTCGCGCGTGACGAGCATCTTGGTGCCGGCCTCGCGCGGCGCGGAGCCGTCGGTGTGCGCGACCGTCACGAGCACGGCCGCTTCGCCGTGCGCGAGCAGTTGCTGCAGATCGCCGAGCCAGGCTTCCATCAGCACGCTCTGTTCGGGACGACGCGGCACGACACGCGGCGCGGGCTGGCGGGCGCGGCGGCAACGAGGACGGACGGGAGCGGGGCAGCCCGGCCGCACGGCCGATGCGGTGCGGCGGCCGGGGACCGACGGCGTGCGCGAACGGCGCCGCCGGACGCGCGGACGCCATGAGGGTGACGGATGCGGATGGTTTGCGTTGTCATGATGAATCCAGTCGACATTGCGGATCGGGCGCGCGTTACGCAGGCAGCGGTGAGACCGCCTAGCCTCGCGCACGTAGATCGCCATCCAGTCCCGAAGATAGCACCGCCACGCGGCGGGAACATGGGCGGGCGGTGATCCGGGCTATCAGGCGGCGACCATGTCGATCATAGGCCCGCTGCGCGGGATCGGGGCGCCGAGGCATGCACATCGGGCCGAAACGCCCGTGTGACGGGCGCGAGCGCGGCGATTGCGCGACGCACGCCGGCTCGGCGATCCGGACGGCGGCGGGGTAGGTGTTTACGCGCGACGACCGGGCGAGGCCGGCGCAGGCGCCCGCCGCGACCGGGTGGCGACTCGCCGGCGCCGCGCGGCCCATTCGGCCGGGCCGTGCAGGCCGTGGGCCGGCAAAACGGCCGGCCGGTCAGCTCGCGAGCTTGCGGCGATGGCGCCAGAGGTTCGCGACGACCGCGATCAGGATCACGGCGAATCCGATCAGCGCCCAGCCGGGCAGCAGGATGCCGAAGATCGGCGGGTAGACGGTCTCGCACAGCCCGGCGACCTTGAACATGCCGGGGAACCACTGCGCGGGCGGCAGGCTGTCGACGATCGGCTGCAGCGTGTCGAAGCCGCAGCTGAAGCCCGGATTCATCTGGATCGACAGGTGTCGCGCGGCCGTGGCAACGCCGCCGGCCGCGGCGATCGCGATCAGCAGTTCGAGCACCCAGATGCCGCGCCAGTTGCGGATCCCCGCGGCCAGGAACGCGAAGATCCCGATCGCGCAGAAGAAGTAGCGCTGGATGATGCACAGCGGGCACGGGTCTTCGTTCTTCACGTACTGCAGGTACAGCGCGCCGGCCAGCAGGGCGATGCACACCCATCCGAGCAGCATCAGCAGGCGGCGTTCGCGGCGTAGTGCAAGCGTGTAGTCGTTCATGTCGGCGGGGTTCCTCGTCGGTCGGTCCGGAAAACAATCGCGCGATTTTAGCGCGAACGGTCTGGCACGAAACTGACGGCGCGCGTGCGGCACCCTGCCGCACCGCGCGCGGGCCGCCGGCGATCGGCTGGCCACCGGCTGGCGCGGTCAGCGGATCGTGTTCAGCACGGCTTCGACCGACTGGCCGATCGCGAGCAGCGCATCGTCGCGATGCGGCGCCGCCGCGAGCATCAGGCCGACCGGCGCGGCATCGCGCGGATGGCACGGCAGCGACAGCCCGCATGCATCGAGGAAGTTGAATGCGCTGGGGTTGCGCAGGATCAGCGCGTTGGTGCGCGTGAACGCGTCGTCGTCCGTTTCGAGTTCGGCGATGCGCGGCGGCACGACCGGCACCGTCGGCGCGACGAGCGCATCGAAGCGCGACCAGACCGTGTGCGCGGCTTCGTCGAGCATCGCGGCGCGTGCGGCGAGCAGGTCCAGATAGTCGGCGGCCGTCGCGGGCTCGCCCTTCAGGATCCGCGTCAGCACGCGCGGGTCGTACCGGTCGCGATGGGTGGCGAGCAGCGGGCGATGCCATGCGTACGCTTCGATCGGCGAGAAGCCGAAACGGTTGATCTCCGGCAACCGGTCGAGCGCGGGGAAGCGCACTTCGGTGACGATCGCGCCGGCGGCTTCGAGATGCTTGAGCGCGGTGTCGAGCGCGGCCGCGACGTCGGCATCGACGCCGTCCGTCACGTAGTTCGTCAGCACGCCGAGCCGCACGCCCTCGAGCGGCCGGGCAGCCGGCACGTGCGGCTCGAGCCCCGCGAGCATCCGGTCGACGAGCGCGCAGCACGCGACCGTCAGGCCGATCGGGCCGAACGAGTCGAGCGTCGTCGACAGCGGCACGCCGCCTTGCGTCGGAATCCGGCTCGCGGTCGGCTTGAAACCCGTCAGCCCGCACAGCGCGGCCGGAATGCGGATCGAGCCGCCAGTGTCGGTGCCGAGCGCGACCGCAGCCATCCCGTCGGCGACCGATGCGGCCGCACCCGACGACGAGCCGCCCGAAATCCGTGCATCGCCCGGCACGTCGCGATGGTACGGCGAGCGCGGGGTGCCGAAGTGCGGATTCAGCCCGAGCCCCGAGAACGCGAACTCGCTCATGTTGGTGCGGCCGACCAGCACCGCGCCCGCACGCTTGAGCCGCGCGACGGCGACCGCATCGGTGCGCGCGACCGGCGCGCCGTCGAGTACGCGCGAACCCGCGCGCGTGACCTGGCCCGCGACGTCGAACAGATCCTTGACCGACACGGGAATGCCCGCGAGCGGCGACAGCACGGTGCCCGCGGCGCGCAGCCGGTCGTGTGCGTCGGCGGCCGCGCGGGCGTTGTCCGCATCGACTTCGGTGAAGACGACGGCGCCCTGGCCCGACGGATCGGCGATCCGGTCGAGTGCGGTGTCGACGAGCGCGCGGCTCGTGGTCCGGCCGGCGGCGAGGTCGGCGGCGAGCTGGGCGAGCGGGGGGAAGGGCGTGAAAGTGGTCATGGCGGGCGGCTCAGGGGCGAAGATGTTGAAGAAGCGTGGAGCGAAACGAATCGATATGGCGTTCGACGGCTGCGCGCGCGCCGGCGGCGTCGCGTGCGGACAGCCGATCGAACAGCGCGCGGTGCTCGTGCTGGACGTCGGCGAGATGGTGCGGTTCGGACAGCGTGACGAACCAGAAGCGCAGCGAACGATCGTGCAGTGCGCGCAGGATGTCGGCGAGCACCGCGTTGCGCGCGGCCGCGGCGATCGTCTGATGAAACGCGCGGTCGAGCGCCATCATGCCCTCGACGTCGTGGGTGTCGACGCAGGCCTGCCCGTCGTCGAGCAGCGCGGCCAGGCGCGCGAGATCGTCGGGCGTTGCATGGCGCGCGGCGAGTTCGGCGCAGTGCGCTTCGTTGATGCGCCGCACGTCGATCACCGCGACGATGTCGTCGAGCGACAGCGGCTGCACCATCAAGCCCTTGCGCGGCATCACGGACAGCAACCCTTCGAGCACGAGCCGATGCACGGCCTGGTGCACCGGTGTGCGGCCGATCCCCGTGCGGGCGACGAGATCGGCTTCGTTGAGCGCGGCGCCCGGCTTCAGGCGCATCGTGATGATGTCCCGCTGAATCAGCGCGTACGCGCGCTCGGCGAGGCTGGCCGGCGACGCGGCGGCGCGGTCGCGGGCGACGTCGGTGAGGGTGCTCACACGGGGTGCGGCGCAAGGGCCGGAAGGGGCGCGATCATGGCGCGGATGGCTCGGAAAGGATGAACGATCTCTGGATATTATTGTGATATATCAGCGATGTCCAGCATGGTCGATACGAGGCGGGCGCGTGACCGAGCCGCTCTCCGGTACGACTTGCCAACGACTTGCAACAATATCGACAGGATGTTGCCGGTTTGCCGCGCGATCGTGCACTGAAGCATAATGAATCCTCGTCTATCCCTACGCGCGAGCGACGCATCAGACCATCGTCATGAGCGAAAACACGCCTTCTCCGGCCGGTCTGCCCGGCACCTCTTCCGCTTCTTCCGATTCCCCCCGTCCCGATCCGGCGAAAACGCCCGCTGCGCCGGCCACGCAGGCCGCCGCGGAGAACGTCGCCGACGACGGTGCGTCGCCCGTCACGGCCGCATCCGAGCCGGGTGCGCCCGGCGCGGCGGGCGCCGTCGGTGATGGCGCCGCCACGGCCGCGCCGCCGAAGCCCGGCTCGCCGCCGCCCGGCTTCGGCGCGCCGCCCGATTTCGACACGCCCCGGCCACCCCCCGCGAACGCGCAGAATGCGCCGCCGGCCTACTTGAAGCAGAGCGACACGCCGTGGTCGGTGTTCGGCCGGATCGTCGCGGCCCGCGCGCGACGGCTGTTCGACCGTGCCGGCCAGCGCATTACGCAGCGCACGCTGCGCATCGGCGTGTCGGCGCGGATCTTCCATCCGGAGCCGGGCGCGAAGGGGTTGCGCGGCAAGACGCTGCAGTATCTCGAGGAGTCGATCGCCCACTGGGTGATGTCGCGCGACGTGCTCGTGTTCATGATTCCGACGGTCGGCCATCAAGGCATGATCCATCCGAGCAACATCCGCCTGCGCGATTACGCGAAGCATCTCGACGGCCTGCTGCTGCAAGGCGGCGCCGACGTGTCGCCGCAGACCTACGCGGCGTCGGATGCGCGCCCCGAATGGCCGGGCGATCGCGTGCGCGACATGTACGAGCTCGAACTGCTGCACGAATTCGTCGAGTCCGGCAAACCCGTGCTCGGCGTGTGTCGCGGCTGCCAGCTGATCAACGTCGCGTTCGGCGGCTCGCTGTACCAGGACATCGCCACCGACGTGCCGACCGCGAACGCGCACGTGAGCGAGCATTACGACCAGCATCGCCACGCGATCCGCTTCCCCGACTCGTCGACGCTCGCGAGCATGTTCCCGGGGCGCAGCGAAGCGATCGTCAACTCGATACACCACCAGGCGATCCGCGATCTCGGCCGCGATCTGAACATCGAGGCCGTGTCGGCCGGCGACGGGATCATCGAAGGCATTCGCCATCGGCGTTCGCCGTTCGTCGTCGGCGTGCAGTGGCATCCGGAGTTTCATCGCGCGGGCGGCTCGGAACTGCTCGACTGCACGCCGCTGCTCGATGCGTTCCTGCGCGCGGCGCGCGAAACGCGTCTGTAGTACGCGGCATTTTTCGCGTCGCACGACGGCCGGCCGCATTCCGATAAATTCGAGATGCGGCCGTTTCGTTTTGAACGATAATCGCGAGTTCCGATTCGTTCGCCGGAGTCTGACGTTGGCTTTCCGAAACTTCTTTCCTGCACGATGCGCGACGTGGATCGTCGCGCTGGTTGCCTGCGCACAAGCGGGCACGGCCTGGTCCGCCGATGCGACCGCACCTGCCGCCGGTACGCGTCCGGCGGTCACGAGCCTGAGCGGCGGCGCGCAGCCGGCGGCATCGGCCGCGACGGACGCCGCCGCGCAAGGCAACGTCGCCGAGCTGACGCAACTGCTGCACGACGGCCGGATCGTCGAGATGCGCACGACGTACAACGGCAGCTACGGCGCGAGCCTGATGTTCGATCCGCGGGAGATGACGTACTACGTCGCGCTGTTCCAGGACAAGAACCTGTGGCGCGTGATCCGTTCGCAGGAAAAGAACCGCGCGGAGATGGTGTACGCGAACTTCGTCCAGCAGACGGCGCAGCTTGCCGATATCGAGATCCGCCGGACCGAGCTGCAGGCGCAGAAGGCATTTCTCGAACGCGTGATCGCGCTGCAGGCGAATCGTGCGCAGCAGTTGCAGGCCGACTTGAGCATCGCGCGCAGCCAGCAGGCCGAAGTCGCGCAGCGGCAGAAGTCGGCGCAGGAGCAGGCGCAGGCGCTGCAGGTCGAGAAGCGGGCTGCGCAGTTGCAGTTGCGCGATCTGCAGGAGCAGGTGCGGCAACTCGAGAAGCAGACCGAGACGGGGCTGTCCGCGCACAAGTAACGATTCGTCGAACGGACGGAGCGAGACGAGCAAAAACCCGGCGAAGCGATCTTCGCCGGGTTTTTTATTGCGCGGGCGTCAGTGAGCGAACGCGTCCGGCGCGTCGGTCACGCGACGGTGCGACAGTTGCGACGTCCAGTCGAAACCGGCCGCGGGCGGCGGCGCCGGGCGCGCGGGCTGGGTGGCGCGCAGCGCGTTCGCCATGGCAATCAACGTGGCCGGATCGTCGAGCGAGTCGCGGGTATCGCGCGTGTCTGCCAGACGCGGCGGGGGAGCGAGCCGATCGGGTGTGCCGGTGGGGCGCGCGCTGCGCTGGGTCGACGGATGTGCGGCCAGCCGCGGCACGACCGGTGTGCGGGGCGGTGCTTTCGTTGCGCGCGGGCTGGTTGTCCGACGTGGCGAGGCAGGGTGGACGTGCCGCGCGTCGGTCGCCGCTTGCGGGTGAAGCGACGCCGGGCGAACTGCGATGCGATGCGTGGCTGGCGGCGATCCGATCGTGTTCGCGACAAGCGTCGCCACGTTGCGCTGCGGTATGACGTGCGTCGACGTACCAGGTCGTGCCGTAGCGGCGTGAATCGTGCCGGTCGATGTTGCGACGACATCGGCCGAACTGCCGGCTGCTTGCGTCCCGTATGCAGGACCGAACCCCGCAGGCGGGTCGTACGCGCCGATCAGCCCGCCGATGATGCCGAGTGCGCCGATGCTCCAGCAGACGGCGTAGATCGCGCGCCGGTCGTGAGGGCGGCGCACGCGACGGGTGGCTGCCGCAGCCGGCGTGACGGCCACCCCGACCGAAGCCGGTAGCGATACCACCGCAGGCAGCGGTTGCCATCGGCACGCGTGGTGTGGCCGGTCGACATCGATGCAGGACGTCGTCAGTGTCGCGAGGCAGGGCCTGCCGGGCCGTGTGCCGGGCGCGCCGGGTAGTCGCCATTCGCGGCCGAACGGCGGGACGTGATCGAGCGGAGTGGCGCGCGGGCGGGCGAGCGCGCCTTCGACCGGGACGAGAGGCAATGGGGTCATGAAGAGAGTACGCCGTGCGACACGGGCGACCGTGCCGGCGCGGCGCGGAAATGTCGTCGCAAATCCTGCATTGTGGTCGGCAGGCGAATGCCGGTCGATCAGATCAATCTGATTCTCGTACCCGTTTCGGGGCGACGTGTACGAGACGGATACCGCGAAGGTCATGACAGGGCGCCACAAGGCAAATGTCGGGCTGACGTGGCATGATTCGCGAATCATGCCGGCGGCGCACCGTTACGCGTTGCCGGCGGGCAGCGATGCCCGTGCGCACCGGCTCGGCCCGGCGCGTCGTGCATCGTCGGATTCATGCGGTGCGGTATGCGCCGTCCGAGCTGAGCGAGAAAACATGTCCACTGCGTCCCCTGCCATCGCGCAGGAATCGAAAGTCCGCACCGTCTTCCGGGTCGTCAGCGGCAACTTCCTGGAAATGTACGACTTCATGGTCTACGGGTATTACGCGTCGGCCATCGCGAAAACGTACTTTCCGAGCGGCAACGCCTTCGCATCGCTGATGCTGTCGCTGTCGGTATTCGGCGCGGGCTTCCTGATGCGGCCGGTCGGTGCGATCGTGCTCGGCGCGTATATCGACCATCACGGCCGCCGCAAGGGGCTGATCCTGACGCTCGGGCTGATGGCGATCGGCACGCTCACGGTGGCCGCGATACCGGGATACGCGACGATCGGCGTGCTGGCGCCGGTGCTCGTGCTGTTCGGCCGATTGTTGCAAGGTTTCTCGGCGGGCGTCGAACTCGGCGGCGTGTCGGTCTACCTGTCGGAGATCGCGACGAAGGGCCACAAGGGGTTCTACACGTCGTGGCAGTCGGGGAGCCAGCAGGTGGCCGTCGTGTTCGCCGCGTTCGTCGGCGTCGTGCTGAACCGCGCACTGCCGGTCGAGGAAATGACCGCGTGGGGCTGGCGCATTCCGTTCCTCATCGGCTGCCTGATCGTGCCGTTCCTGTTCCTGATCCGCCGGTCGCTGAAGGAGACCGACGAATTTCTTGCAAAGCGTCACCGCCCGACGATGGGCGAGATCATGCGCTCGATGCTCGACAACTGGGGTGTCGTGGTGGCCGGCATGGGGATGGTGATCATGACGACGGTGTCGTTCTACATGATTACCGCCTACACGCCGACCTTCGGCAAGGAAGTGCTGCATCTGTCGTCGCTCGACGCGCTGGTCGTGACCGTCTGCGTCGGGATCTCGAACCTCGTGTGGCTGCCGCTGTCCGGTGCGCTGTCCGACCGCATCGGCCGTCGCCCCGTGCTGATCGCGTTCACCGTGCTGACGTTGCTGTCGGCTTACCCGGCCGTGCTGTGGCTCGTCGGCGATCCGTCGTTCCTGCGGCTGCTCGCGGTCGAGCTGTGGCTGTCGTTCCTGTACGCGTCGTACAACGGGGCGATGGTCGTCGCGCTGACCGAAGTGATGCCGGCCGACGTGCGTACGGCCGGCTTCTCGCTCGCGTACAGCCTGGCAACGACGATCGGCGGCTTCACGCCGGCGATCTCGACGCTGCTGATCCACCAGACGGGCAATAAAGCGGCGCCCGGGCTGTGGTTGAGCGTGGCCGCGATCTGCGGCTTGATCGCGACGCTCGTGCTCTATCGCACCGCCGACGCGCGCAACCAGTACAAGTCGGCCTGACGGCGGCCGGTCTGTCGCGCGGCGTCGGCCGCGCATCGCATCGAAAAAAGGGAGCGCCATGCGCTCCCTTTCTCGTTGGCGGTCATGCCTCGCGCAGCATGTCGGCCACCGCGGCCGCCACGTCGAGCCATGCGCCCGGCGCAGGCTGCCGGGCGATCCTGGCCTGCGGATACCACGGGCAGTCGTCGCCGGTGAACCAGCGCCAGTCGGGCGCGAACGGCAGCATGACCCACAGCGGCTTGCCGAGCGCGCCCGCGAGGTGCGCGACGGCCGTGTCGATCGTGACGACGCCGTCGAGCCGTTCGATCAGCGCCGCCGTATCGGCAAAGTCGTTCAGCCGGCCGTCGAGGCGATGCACGCGCGGATGTGCGTCGACGCGCGCTCGTTCGTCGTCGTCCAGCGCGGGCTGCAGCACGATCCAGTCGATGTCCGGCAGCGCGAGCAACGGCGCGAGCGCGTCGAACGGCATCGAGCGGTTTTCCTGCGCCTGCCGGCGCCCCGACCATGCCAGGCCGAACTTGCGTTTCGACTGCCCGCCGAGCGACCCGCGAAAGCGCCGCCGGGCGCCGTCGGGCGCATCGAGATAGCGCGAGCCGACGATGTCTTCCGGCTGAAGCCCGAGCAGGAACGGCAGGCTCATCAGCGTGCAGCCGACGTCCGCGACAGGCGGCTTCGCGGCGCCTTGCGCGATGAGCGTCACGCGCCAGCGCGACGCGGCCGGCGTCAGCAGTGCGACGAGTTCCGGCTGGACTTCGAGCACGACGCGCGCGCAGCGTGCGCGGGCCAGCGGCACGAAGCGCACGAACTGCAGCGTGTCGCCGAACCCCTGTTCCGCGCGAATCAGCAACGTACGCGACGCAATCGGCTCGCCCTGCCAGCGCGGCAGCGCGCCGAGCGGCGTCGCGCCGGGCGTCTCGTGGCGCGCTTCGTAGGCGGGCAGGCCGCGCGTGAAGTCGCGCAGCGTCAGCAGCGTGACCGCGCGATGCAGCCGCGCGAGCGTGAGATCGGGCGCGACGCGCAGCGCCTGGTCGAATGCGCGCAGCGCCATCTCGTGCGCGCCGAGCGCGTGATGCGCGTTGCCGAGATTCAGCCACGCGAGCCCGAACGACGGATCGAGCCCGACGGCGCGTTCGTAGTAGGGCAGCGCGTCGCGGTGGCGCGCCTGCGCGCAGAGTGCGTTCGCGAGCCCGAACAGCGCGAGCGGAAACGGCGGGTGCAGCGCGAGCGCGGCTTCGAAGGCGGCGGCCGCCTCGGCATGCCGGCCGACCGCGTCGAACGTGTTGCCGAGATTGAAATGCGCGGCGACGAACCGCGGCTGCGCGGCGATCGCGGCCTGGAAGTGCGTGATCGCCTCGTCGGCGCGACCCATCGCGCTCAGCGCCATCGCGAGATTGTTGTGCGCGCCCGCATGCCCGGGCCGGAGCTCGAGCGCGCGACGGAACGCGGCGAGCGCGTCGTCGTGGCGGCCGAGCGCGTTCAGCGCGTTGCCGAGATTGTTGTGGATCGATGCGTCGTCGGGCGTGAGCTGCAGCGCGCGGCCGAAGGCGTCGATCGCATCGTCGTGACGCTGCACCGCCGCATAGGCGTTGCCGAGGTTGTAGTGCGCGAGCGGAAACTCGGGCGCGAGCGTCAGCGCGTTGCGAAAGCGGTCGATCGCTTCGTCGAGCCGGCCGAGCGCTTTCAGCGCGTTGCCGAGATTGAGCTGCAGCGCGGCATCGTCCGGACGCAGCGCGACGGCGCGGCCGACGAGATCGGCCGCCTCGGCGTGCTGGCCCTGCTGGTGCCGCAGCACGCCGAACAGGTGCAGCGCGTCGGCGTCGGCGGGGTTGGAGGCGAGCGCGTTGCGATAGCCGTGCTCGGCCTCGGCGAGGCGACCCGCGCGGTGCGCGGCGTATGCCCGGTCGAATGCGGAATCCATGACGCGAAAACTGGCGGAAAGCGCGTATTTTCCCACACCGTGCGGCGCGGGCGCGTATCGGCCGGTCGGCATATGGCCCCGTGACGCGGAGCGGCGTAGACTTGCAGAGTCGCGTGTCATCGAGGGTCTCATGGCTGACACACTGTCCGATATCCCACCCGTGCTGATCGTCGGCGCGGGGCCGACCGGCCTTGCCGCGGCGATGAGCCTCGCGCGTGCCCGCGTGCCGGTGCGCATCATCGATCGTCTCGTCGCGCCGGCGCCGTTTTCGCGTGCGATCGGCATCCAGGCGCGCACGCTCGAGCTGCTGGAGCAGCATCGTGCGGTCGAACCGTTTCTCGCGCTCGGCCATCGCGCACATGCGGCCGAGCTGCATGCCGACGGCCGCGTGATCGCACGGCTCGATTTCGATCCGCTGCAAACGCGCTATCCGTATCTGATGTTTCTCGATCAGAGCATCACCGAGCGGCTGCTCGCCGAACACCTGGCCACATTGGGCGTGACCGTCGAACGCGGGACGACGCTGACCGCATGCGACGCGGGCGGCACGTCGCTCGACGTGACGCTGCGCCGCGCCGACGGCCGCGAAGAGTCGTTCACCCCGTCATACCTGATTGCCGCCGACGGCGCGCACAGCACGGTCAGGCATCTCCTCGGCCTCGGCTTTGCCGGGCATGCGTTCGAACAGACTTTCCTGCTTGCCGATTTCGCGGCGATACCCGACTGGCCGGACGAGGAGATCCATCTGTTCACGACGCCCGCAGGCATCGCGGGCCTGTTTCCGATGGGAGGCGGCCGTTACCGGCTCGTGGCGGACCGGCCGCCCGGCAGCGGTGCGTCGCCCGACGCACCGGCTCCGTCGCTCGCGGAATGCGACGCGATCATCCGCGCGCGCGTCGGCGCGTCGATCTCGCCAAGCGATCTCGCGTGGTCGTCCTATTTCCACCTGCACAGCCGGATGGTCGACAGGCTGCGTCATGGCCGCGTGTTCTTCGCGGGCGACGCCGCGCACGTCCACAGCCCGGCCGGCGCGCAGGGCATGAACACCGGCATCCAGGAGGCGTTCAACCTCGGCTGGAAGCTCGCGCGCGTCCTCGGCGCAGGCGCGCCCGAGCGGTTGCTCGACACGTATCACGCGGAGCGCCATCCGATCGAGCGCGACGTGTTGCGGCAGACCGGTTTCGTCACCCAGGTGGTCGAAGCCGAACGCGGTGCGATGAAGCTGCTGCGCGATCATGTCGTGCCGCTGCTGGCGTCGTTCGGGCCGATGCGTGACGCGCTCAGGCGCACGGTGAGCGAACTCGGCGTGCAGTATCGGAAGAGTCCGCTCACGCTCGAGCGCGTGCTCGACGGCGGCCCGCGCGCGGGCGAGCGCGCGCCCGATGCGCTCGTGCACGTGCTCGACGGGCCGCTCGGTCGGGCGCCCGGCACGGCGCGGCTATACGATCTTCACGATCCGGCGAGTTTCACGCTGTTGCTGCTGGAAGAACCGGTGAATACCGACGCCGGCGAAGTGCCGCCGATCCCGGCCGATGCGCAGGCGCTCGTGCAGGGGCTCGAACGGATCATGCCGGAAGCGGTGCGCGTGTGGCGCGTCGCCGATGCCGAAGGCGACGGTGCAGCGGGGCTCGCGCAGGAATACGGCCGCTCGCGGCCGTCGTTCTATCTGCTGCGGCCCGATGGCTATGTCGCCGCGCGGGGGCGCACGGCGACCGACGCCAACGCATTGCTGCGCCACTGCGAAAGCTGGTTCGCGGGCATGTCGGTGTCCGCGTAGCCGGGCGGTCAGGCGGGCGCTGCGGCAGGGACGAGCGACGCGCGATGCGCGGCGATCGCATCGCGCACGATCGGCATCGCGCGTTGCCCGGCTTCGCTCGACGGGTCGTCGAGCGCGGCGAGCAACGCGCGTCGCATCCGCGGCTCCCAGAAGCGCCGGATATGCTCGGCGATCCCGGTCAGCGCTTCGTCGCGATCGGGCATCGATTCGAAGAATGCGCCGATCTGATTGGCCATGTCGATCAGGTGGTCGTTGTCCATTGCGGCCTCACTTGCCTGTTGTGACGGCGGCTGGCGCGGCGGCGCGGCGCTCGAGCAAGTCGAGCTGCTCCGAGTTGAAGCGCGCATACGCGCGCTGCCAGTCGGACGGCTGCGCAACCGGCATCACCTGCACGGCAGTCACCTTGTATTCGGGGCAGTTCGTCGCCCAGTCGGAGCTGTCCGTCGTGATCACGTTCGCGCCCGATTCGGGAAAGTGGAATGTGGTGTACACGACGCCCGGCTGCATGCGCTCCGTCACCAGCGCGCGCAGCACCGTCTGCCCCGCGCGCGATTCGATGCCGACCCAGTCGCCGGTGCGGATCCCGCGATCCTCGGCATCGTGCGGATGGATCTCGAGGCGATCCTCTTCGTGCCACCGCACGTTTTCGGTCCGGCGCGTCTGCGCGCCGACGTTGTATTGCGACAGGATGCGGCCCGTCGTCAGGATCAGCGGATAGCGCTGCGTGACCTTCTCCGGCGTCGGAATGAACTTGGTGATCACGAACCGGCCCTTGCCGCGCACGAACGTGTCGATGTGCATGGTCGGCGTGCCTTCCGGCGCGTGTTCGTTGCACGGCCACTGGATGCTGCCGAGTGCGTCGAGCTTGTCGTACGACACGCCCGAGAAGGTCGGCGTGAGCCGCGCGATCTCGTCCATGATTTCCGACGGATGCGTGTAGTGCATGTCGTAGCCGAGCGCCTGCGACAGCAGCAGCGTGACTTCCCAGTCCGCGTAGCCCGCGAGCGGCGGCATCACCTTGCGCACGCGCGAGATCCGGCGTTCCGCGTTCGTGAACGTGCCGTCCTTCTCGAGGAACGTCGAGCCCGGCAGCAGCACGTGCGCGTATTTCGCGGTTTCGTTCAGGAAGATGTCCTGCACGACGATGCATTCCATCGCCGACAGCGCGGCCGCGACATGCTGCGTGTTCGGATCCGACTGGACGATGTCCTCGCCCTGGCAGTAAAGCCCCTTGAAGCTGCCGTCGAGCGCGGCGTCGAACATGTTCGGAATCCGCAGCCCGGGTTCCGGCTGCAGCGTGGCCGCCCACGCCTGCTCGAACTGCGTGCGCACGACTTCGTCGCCGATGTGGCGGTAGCCGGGCAGTTCGTGCGGGAACGAGCCCATGTCGCACGAACCCTGCACGTTGTTCTGGCCGCGCAGCGGATTGACGCCGACGCCTTCGCGGCCGACGTTGCCGGTCGCCATCGCGAGGTTCGCGATGCCCATCACCGTCGTCGAGCCCTGCGCGTGTTCGGTCACGCCCAGCCCGTAATAGATCGCGGCGTTGCCGCCCGTTGCGTACAGGCGCGCGGCGGCGCGTACCAGCTCGGCCGGCACGCCCGTCACGTCCGCTGTCGCCTCGGGCGAATTGTCGGCCTGCGCGACGAAGTCGCGCCATTGCTCGAACGCGCGCGTCTCGCAGCGCTCGGCGACGAATGCGTCGGCCACCAGCCCTTCGGTGACGATCACGTGCGCCAGTGCATTGACGATCGCGACGTTGGTGCCCGGACGCAACTGCAGGTGATGCGTGGCCTTCACGTGCGGGCCGTCGACCACGTCGATGCGGCGCGGGTCGATCACGATCAGCTTCGCGCCTTCGCGCACGCGCCGCTTCAGCCGCGAGCCGAACACCGGGTGGCCGTCGGTCGGGTTCGCGCCCATCACGACGATCACGTCGGCCTGGCCGACCGATGCGAACGTCTGCGTGCCGGCCGATTCGCCGAGCGTCGTCTTGAGGCCATAGCCGGTCGGCGAGTGGCACACGCGTGCGCAGGTATCGACGTTGTTGTTGCCGAATGCGGCGCGCACGAGCTTCTGCACGAGATAGGTTTCCTCGTTCGTGCAGCGCGACGACGTGATGCCGCCGATCGAGTCGCGGCCGTACTTCTGCTGCAGCTTGCGGAATTGCGTCGCCGCGTAGGTGAGGGCTTCGTCCCAGCTCACTTCGCGCCACGGATCGGTGATCTTCTCGCGGATCATCGGCTTCGTGATGCGGTCCTTGTGCGTCGCATAGCCCCACGCGAAGCGTCCCTTCACGCATGCGTGGCCTTCGTTCGCGAGACCGTTCTTGTGCGGCGTCATGCGCACGACCTGCGTGCCCTTCATCTCGGCCTTGAACGAGCAGCCGACGCCGCAGTACGCGCAGGTCGTGATCACCGAGTGCTCGGCCTGCCCGAGCTGCACGACGGATTTTTCCTGCAGCGTGGCCGTCGGGCAGGCGGCCACGCATGCGCCGCACGACACGCATTCCGACGCCATGAACGATTCGCTTTCGCCCGCGGCGACGCGCGATTCGAAGCCGCGTGCGGCGATCGTCAGCGCGAACGTGCCCTGCGTTTCCTCGCACGCGCGCACGCAGCGGTTGCAGACGATGCATTTCGACGGGTCGTACGTAAAGTACGGGTTCGACTCGTCCTTCGTGCCCTTCAGGTGATTCGCGCCGTCGAAGCCGTAGCGCACTTCGCGCAGGCCGACCACGCCCGCCATGTCCTGCAGCTCGCAGTCGCCGTTGGCCGGGCAGGTGAGGCAGTCGAGCGGGTGGTCGGAAATGTACAGCTCCATCACGTTGCGGCGCAGCGACTGCAGCCGGTCCGACTGCGTGCGCACCTTCATGCCGGCTTCGGCGGGTGTCGTGCACGACGCCGGATAGCCGCGCCGGCCCTCGATCTCGACGAGGCACAGCCGGCACGAGCCGAACGGCTCGAGCGAATCGGTCGCGCAGAGCTTCGGGACGTTGATGCCGGCTTCGATCGCCGCGCGCATCACCGACGTGCCGGCCGGCACGGTGACCGGCTGGCCATCGATTTCGAGCGTGACGTCGGTGTCGGCATGCCGTTGCGGCGTGCCGTAGTCGGTATCGTCCAACGGATCGCGGGCGCGCGCCTGGGCGGCGCTCTTGCACGCGCATTGGCCCGAGCCGCAGCCGCCTTGGCGGACGTTGTTCGTGTCGAGGGACATGCAGGGCTCCTTCTGGGTCAGGCCGCAGCCTTGACCGGGCCCGACGCGGCATCCTTGCCGGCAGCGAGCCCGAAATCTTCGGGGAAATGGTCGAGCGCGGACAGCACCGGGTACGGCGTCATGCCGCCCATCGCGCACAGCGAGCCGGCGAGCATCGTGTCGCACAGGTCGCGCAACAGCGTGACCTGCCGCTCCGACGTATCGCCGTCGCGAATCCGCGCGATCGTCTCGACGCCGCGCGTCGAACCGATCCGGCACGGCGTGCACTTGCCACACGATTCGATCGCGCAGAACTTCATCGCGTATTCGGCCAGCTCGGCGAGATTCGACGTGTCGTCGTGCAGCACGATGCCGCCGTGGCCGACCACCGCGCCGATCGCCGTGTACGCCTCGTAGTCGAGCGGCACGTCCCACTGGTGGTCGGGCAGGTAGGTGCCGAGCGGGCCGCCGACCTGTGCGGCGCGTGCCGGCCGGCCGCTGGCCGTGCCGCCGCCGAAGTCGAACAGCAGTTCGCGCAGCGTGACGCCGAACGCGAGCTCGACGAGGCCGCCGTGACGGATGTTGCCTGCCAGCTGGAACGGCAGCGTGCCGCGCGAGCGGCCCATCCCGTAGTCGCGATAGAACGCGGCGCCGCGCGCGAAGATCACCGGCGCCGTCGCGAGCGTGATTACGTTGTTGATCACGGTCGGCTGGCCGAACAGGCCCGCGAGCGCGGGCAGCGGCGGCTTCGCGCGCACGACGCCGCGCTTGCCCTCGAGCGATTCGAGCAGCGCCGTTTCCTCGCCGCATACGTACGAGCCCGCGCCTTTCGCAACGTGCAGCTCGAACGCGTGCGCGGAGCCGAGCACGTGCTCGCCGAGCCAGCCGGCTTCGCGCGCGCGGCCGATCGCGGCTTCGAGCGTGGCGATCGCGTGCGGGTATTCGCTGCGCACGTAGATGTAGCCGACCGTCGCGCCGGTGGCGACGCCCGCGATGATCATCCCTTCGATCAGGCAGTACGGATCGCATTCCATCAGCAGGCGGTCGGAGAACGTGCCCGAATCGCCTTCGTCCGCGTTGCAGACGATGTATTTCTGCGTGGCGCGCGCTTGCCGCACGGTACGCCACTTGATGCCGGCCGGAAACGCCGCGCCGCCGCGGCCGCGCAGCCCCGACTCGATCAGCGTTTCGCATGCGGCGTCGCCGTCGAGCGCCAGTGCGTTCTTCAGGCCGGCGAGGCCGTCGTGTTGCAGGTAGTCGTCGATCGACAGCGGATCGGTCAGGCCGATGCGCGCGAACGTGAGCCGCTGCTGGCGCGCCAGATAGGGCAGCGCGTCGACGAGGCCGACGCCGCTCGGATGCGTGCCGCCTTCGAGCCAGTTGGCGTCGAACAGGGCCGGCACGTCGGCGGCCGACAGGTTCGCATAGCCGACGCGGCCCGGGGCCGTCCCGACTTCGACGAGCGGTTCGAGCCACAGCAGCCCGCGAGAACCGTTGCGGATCACCTCGACCGCGACGCCGCGCCGTTCGGCTTCGGCCGTGATCGCGGCGGCGAGCGCGTCGGCGCCGAGTGCCAGCGCGGACGAATCGCGCGGAACGTAGATGCGGGTCGTCATGCGGCCTCCGGCGTGTGGGCGACCGCGTCGGCCAGCAGGGCGTCGAACTTCTCCGGCGTGACCTTTGCGTGGAGCACCCCGTTGATTGTCATCGACGGCGATTGCGCGCACAGCCCGAGGCAGTAGACCGATTCGAGCGCGACGTCGTCCGGTGTGTGGGCTGCGGCGGCATCGCCGTGCGCGGCGTCGAACCGGCAGCCCGTGCGGGCTTCCGCGTGGGCGGCGAGCGTTTCGCAGCCCATGCTGCGGCACGCTTCGGCGCGGCACATCTGGATCGTGACGCGTGCGGGCGGCGCGGTGCGGAAATGGTGGTAGTAGGTCAGGACGCCGTGCACTTCCGCGCGCGACAGGTTCAGCGCCTTTGCGAGCGGCGCGACGCAGCCCGGCGGCACGTAGCCCGCCTCGTCCTGGATCGCGTGCAGGATCGCGACGAGCGACCGGCCGGCGCTCGCATGGCGCTCGACGAGCGCGTCGGGCGCGGGGGAATTCGGGGACATCGGTTATGCTCCTCCAAAGTCTCATATGCGCTCGAAATTCATATAGTGCGCAGCGGGACTTCGTTCTGATTGATTTCGACCAACGATAAGCGGAAGATTTCGCGGTCGCAATAGGAAATCGGGGTGCATAATTGATTCGGATCGAATGCGACGCGTATCTGACCGTACGCGACACGGAAGGCCGTTCGGCCAGCCTGTCCGACGTCGCTCCGCTGCTGGAACTCGTGGCCGATACGGGCAGCATCGCGCAGGCCGCGCAAGCCAAGGGGCTGTCGTACCGGCATGCGTGGGGCATGCTGCGCGCGCTGGAATCGTGCATCGGCGGGGAATTGATCGAAACCGCGCGCGGCAAGGGTTCGACGTTGTCGGCGCTCGGGCAGGCGGTCGTCGATGCGCAGCGTCTGGCACGCAGCCGCCTCGACGGAAACCTGCGCACGCTGGCGGCCGAGGTGGCCAGCGAGCTGAACCGGCGGCTCGCGCAGCGCGACGGCGCCGTGCGCATCCATGCGTCGCACGGTTACGCGGTCGCGACGCTCGTTTCCGCGCTCGTCGATGCGCAGGCGGCCGTCGACATCAAGTATCGCGAAAGCGTCGAGGCCGTGCAGGCGCTCGCGCGCGGCGAATGCGATCTCGCGGGCTTCCATTTGCCGCGCGGCGCGTTTCGCGCGCAGTGCGCGCAAATCTACCGGCCCTGGCTCGACGACACGCGCCACGTGCTGATTCACCTGACGCGCCGCCAGCAGGGGTTGTTCGTCCCGCGCGGCAACCCGAAGCAGGTGCGCGGGCTGGCGGATCTGGCGCGCGACGACATCCGCTTCGTCAACCGCCAGCCGGGATCGGGCACGCGCATGTTGCTGGATCTTGCGTTGCGCGCGATCGGCATCGACCCGGAGCGCATCGACGGCTATGCGTCGGCCGAACTCACGCATTCGGCGATCGCGGCGTTCGTCGCGAGCGGAATGGCCGATCTGGGGTTCGGCGTCGAGCCGGCTGCCCATCACTTCGGGCTCGACTTCATCCCGATCGTCGACGAGGACTATTACTTCGCATGCGAACGCGCACGGCTCGATGTGCGGCCGCTCGCCGATGTGCTGGCATTGCTGCGTGACGCACGCTTCGTCGAGCGTGTCGCGCATCTGGACGGCTACGATCCGGCCGCGTGCGGCGCGCTGGAGCCCATCGCAGCCGGGCTGGCCGGCCGCGACGACGCGAGTGGCGCGGACGGCAATTCGCGGTAACGAAGACGCGATCGAGCCGCGCTGCAACAGTGGGGGAATTGCGCTACGCTTGCCGCTTGATCAACGTTCCAACAAGCACGCCGTTCAGGCGTCATCCCGCCATGAAATTTTCCGTTCCCCTTGCCGCGGCAGCGTTGACCGCGGGGCTGCTGGTCGTCGCTTCGCCGTTTGCGTTCGCGCAGAATTCCCCGGGGGTGCCCGGCGGTATCCTCAGCGAACAGTTCCGCTTGAACGAACATCCACAGATGCCGTTCGCGGCGTCGGCGCCGTCGGAGAAATATCAGAGCGGCAAAAAGTCGGCATTGCGCCGCAAGGGTGACCTGGGCGACCCGAACGGCTGCAACCTGAAGTGCCCGATGGATGCCCGGTAACGGGCAGGCGGCGTGTGTGCGCGCGAGCGAGGCGCGCCTGTCTTCGGCACAGCGGTTTGATCAGCAGGCAGACGGCAGCAGACGCTCCGCTTGATTCCACTCTATTCGAGCCCCGCGAAGCCTTCCGCTTCGCGGGGCTCGTGCATTTGCGGCCCTTCACGCGATACGGGGAGGACGAAGCGGCCATTCGCCCGTATTGCCGTTCCGACACGATTCTAGGGTTAACCCGCAAATTAGGAAGGATGTCTTCCTGAAACCTGCCTTATTCTTAAGCACCCACCTACATAAACTTCGGTTTGTCGGCGCTGATCAAGGTGTTCACCGCCGAATCAGACAAATCTGGAGGTAGGTCATCATGAAGTCGCTCGTTCAAGCCGTTGTTGTTGCTGCTGCTCTCGTTGCTCCGGTCGCTTCGTTCGCCCAGTCGGGTTCGACGATCACCCGAGCGCAGGTGCGCGCCGAACTGGTTCAACTCCAGCAGGCCGGTTACAACTCAGCCCGCGGCGAAGATCCGCACTATCCGGAAGCGATCCAGGCCGCCACGGCCCGTATCGCTGAGCAGCAGCGCAGCGCGCTGGCACAAGCTCAAGGCGCCGACGCCAGCGGCTACGGTGCGCAGGCACAGGGTGCATCGGCGTCGGGTTCGCGCGCAATGGGCGTGCGCCCGGCCAGCGCGGAAGAAATGAAGTCGCTGTATCGCGGCAGTTAAACCGCGTATCGCCCGGTATGGGCAGGTGCGGGCGCGGCGCTGCGCCCGACGCCCGAACCATCGGGCCGGTCACCGCCCGGCGCAGCGACGATCGCGCGGGCGCGGCAGAACATCCGTCACCTCCTGCCGCCGGACATCGGCGGCATTCCGCCCGGCCCATCCGTGGCTGGGCGCTTTTTCGGAGGGAGTCGGACGCCGGAAACAAAAAACCCCGCAGACTTCCGTCATGCGGGGTTCGTGCGACGAGCGCGGAATTTGGTGGAGGCGGCGGGAATCGAACCCGCGTCCAGAAGCGCTCCACGACTAGTTCTACATGTTTAGTCCAGTCTTTTGATTTAACCGCAGCGACGCGGACGAACACGCTGCACTACGGCGATTCGCTGGATTTTCGACCCTGGCGTCGCGACGCCGACAGGGCTTAACTGACGTAAATGACCTCTGGCGGTATTGCTACCGGTCTTGCGACACTAGCCCGTCAGTGAACTAGGCAGAGGACGGCGGCCCTTAGGCTGCCAGTGCGAACGTATCGTCGTTTGCAGTTACGATTTTCCCATTGATTAACGAGGTGACGGGTCCTCGACATGCCCTAGCCGCTTCACAACCCCTGTCGAAACCAGGTCGCCCCCGCGGATAAGATCAAACATTATAGCCCAACATCGCGCAGCAGGTCCCGCAGTTCCTGCGTCGTGTCGACGAGGTGCTGGGCCTGCCAGTCGACCGGCGCGACGCCGTCGCCGCAATAGCCGTACGCAGCTGCCACTGTGGCCATGCCGGCGGCGCTGCCGGCCTGAATGTCGCGCAGGTCGTCGCCGACGTAGACGATGCGCGCAGGCGCGAGCGCCAACTGGTCGGCCGCATGTAGCAGCGGGGCCGGATGCGGCTTCGAGTGCGGCGTTGTGTCGCCCCCGACGACGCACGCGGCGCGCGGCGCGAGACCGAGCAGCTCGACGAGCGGCGCCGTGAGCCGCATCGCCTTGTTCGTGACGATGCCCCAGCGCACGCCGCGCGCATCGAGTTCGTCGAGCACGTCGCCGATGCCGGGGAACAGCGTCGTATGCACGCAGAGATCGGTTGCGTAGTTGGCCAGGAACTCGTCGCGCATCGCTTCGTAGCCGGGCGTGTGCGGATCGATGCCGAACGCGCCGCCGAGCAGGCCGCGCGCGCCGGCCGAGGCCAGCGGCCGCAACACGTCGAGCGACGTTTCGGGTAGGCCGCGCTCGCGCTGCATCTTGTTGACGGCTGCCGCGAGATCGGGCGCCGTGTCGGCGAGCGTGCCGTCCAGATCGAACAGGACCGCATCGCAGTGCAGCAAGCGCGGTTCGTCAGCGATCCGCGCAGTCGAAAGGGGAGTCGTCATGCCGGTCGAAAGGTCATGCGCCGCGTCGGCATGCGACGAGGTAGTTGATGTCGGTGTCGTTCGACAGCGCGAAGCGCTTGCCGATCGGGTGATACGTGATGCCCTTGATCTCGACGATGTGCAGATCCGTCGCGCGCACGAAGCCGGCCAGTTCCGACGGGCGGATGAAGCGCGCGTAATCGTGCGTACCCTTCGGCAGCATTTGTGCGATGTATTCCGCGCCGATCACCGCGAACAGATAGGACTTCAGGTTGCGGTTCAGCGTCGAGAAGAACACCCAGCCGCCCGGTTTCACGAGCGTCGCGCACGCGGCCACGATATCGCCGGGTGACGGCACGTGCTCGAGCATCTCCATGCATGTGACGACGTCGTAGGTGCCCGGTTCGCGCGCGGCGATCGCTTCGGCGGCGATCGCCTCGTAATCGACCGAAATGCCGCTTTCGAGGCTGTGCAGGTCGGCAACGCCAAGCGCTTCGGTCGACAGATCGATGCCTTTCACCTGGGCGCCGAGCCCGGCCATCGATTCGGACAGGATGCCGCCGCCGCAGCCGATGTCGAGCGCGCGCTTGCCGGCCAGGTGCGCATGCGCGTCGATCCAGCCGAGCCGCACCGGGTTCAGGTCGTGCAGCGGCTTGAATTCGGCATTCGGATCCCACCATCGGTGGGCGAGGTCGCTGAATTTCTGGAGTTCGTGCGGATCGGCGTTGGTCATGTCGGCAAACGGGCTACGAGAGGAGGGCGATGCTTCGGTGCGTCAGCCCCGAGTATATAAGCGGGCGGACGACGAGGCCAGCGAGCGCCTGGACGGGCATCAATGAAAAAGCCCCGCCGGAGCGGGGCTTTGAAGCAGTCGAAAACCGCGGCTTACTGCGCCGGAACGGTCGTCTTCTGCACTTCTTGCGTACCGACCACTTCGACTTCCACGCGGCGGTCCGGTGCGAGGCAGGCGATGAGTTGCTTGCGGTTCTTCTGGTTGCAGCCGGTCGTGACCGGGTTGCGCTTGCCCTTGCCTTCCGTGTAGATCTTGTTGGCCGGCACACCCTTGCTGACCAGGTACGACTTCACGGCTTGCGCACGGCGCAGCGACAGACGGTCGTTGTACTTGTCCGAACCGATGCGGTCCGTGTAGCCCGTTGCGACGACCACTTCCGTGTTCATGCCCTGGATCTTCGATGCCAGTTCGTCCAGCTTCTGCTTGCCCAGCGGCTTGAGCGTTGCCTTGTCGAAGTCGAACAGTGCGTCAGCTTGATACGTGATCTTCTGGCTCGTGATGGCCGGAGCGACCGGAGCGACCGGCGGCTGCGGTGCCTGGGCGACCAGTGCGCCATCGCACTTCGCGTTGGCGGTGGCCGGCGTCCAGAACGCATCGCGCCAGCAGAGCTCGTTCGTGCCGTTCATCCACACCCATTCGCCCGTGCCGTTCACCCAGTTGTCATTGACGGCTTGACGCGACGCCGGCACCGACTGTGCCGAAGCGGATGCAGCCATAACTGCGGTAGCTGCAATGAACGCGAGCTTTGAAAGTTTATTCATATTTCTCCTCTCGAAATTGAGATTACCGCAGGTTTACTGCGAGCCTGTTGACGGTGACAAGTCATACATTGCTCGAAGTATAACATTGGTGCGGCACAAAAAACGCGGCACCGCTCTGTGTAGACTTCGAGCAGCGTCTAACTTTCAGTGCGTTGGCATTTTGCCATATCGTTCCCTTCCTACGAAAAAAAATCCTCCCCACCCCAAGATCGCTTCAACTTTGTGGTGCATGCGCAACACCGGCCTGCCGTAACTTTTAGAGATTGTCAAGAGCGTGGCCGGGAAATCGTACGAATGCATGCCATCGTTTACTCGCGCGCGTGAAACACGGCGGATGGGATCGTATGCGACGTCTCCAGTCGCGCGCGATTTCGGCCGATTCGCCGCCGCCGCGATTTTTGCTGTTTACATATAGAGGGGGAGCGGATTGGCGGCTGATGGGCGCATGTTAGAATCTCGCGTTGCGTTGCGCATGCAGCGCCCACGCGAAAGGCGTTCGCCGTCTTCGCTCCGAAACGATACGGATACATGGATCAATTCGCCAAAGAGACCCTGCCCACCTCCCTCGAGGAGGAAATGCGCCGTTCGTATCTCGATTACGCGATGAGCGTGATCGTCGGACGTGCCCTTCCGGATGTCCGCGATGGCCTGAAGCCCGTGCACCGGCGCGTATTGTTCGCGATGCACGAACTGAACAACGACTGGAACCGCGCGTACAAGAAATCGGCGCGTATCGTCGGTGACGTGATCGGTAAATATCACCCTCACGGTGATACCGCGGTCTACGACACGATCGTGCGGATGGCGCAGGACTTCTCGCTGCGCTACATGCTGATCGACGGGCAGGGCAACTTCGGCTCGATCGACGGCGACAATGCCGCGGCGATGCGTTACACCGAAATTCGCATGGCGAAGATCGGTCACGAACTGCTCGCCGACATCGACAAGGAAACGGTCGATTTCGAGCCGAACTACGACGGCAACGAAACGCAGCCGTCGGTCCTGCCGTCGCGTATTCCGAACCTGCTGATCAACGGCTCGTCGGGCATCGCGGTCGGCATGGCGACCAACATCCCGCCGCACAACCTGAACGAAGTCGTCGACGCGTGCCAGCATCTGCTCGGCAATCCGGAGGCGACTGTCGACGAGCTGATCGAGATCATCCCGGCGCCGGACTTCCCGACGGCCGGCATCATCTACGGCGTCGCCGGCGTGCGCGACGGCTACCGCACCGGGCGCGGCCGTGTCGTGATGCGCGCGGCCACGCATTTCGAGGAGATCGACCGCGGCCAGCGGATGGCGATCATCGTCGACGAGCTGCCGTACCAGGTGAACAAGCGCTCGCTGCTCGAGCGGATCGCCGAGCTCGTCAACGAGAAGAAGCTCGAAGGCATTTCCGACATCCGCGACGAGTCCGACAAGAGCGGCATGCGCGTCGTGATCGAACTCAAGCGCGGCGAAGTGCCGGAAGTGGTGCTGAACAACCTGTACAAGGCGACGCAGCTTCAGGACACGTTCGGCATGAACATGGTCGCGCTCGTCGACGGCCAGCCGAAGCTGCTGAACCTGAAGGAAATCCTGCAGTGCTTCCTGTCGCATCGACGCGAAGTGCTGACGCGCCGCACGATCTACGAACTGCGCAAGGCCCGCGAGCGCGGCCACGTGCTCGAAGGTCTCGCGGTCGCGCTCGCGAACATCGACGAGTTCATCGCGATCATCAAGGCTGCACCGACGCCGCCGATCGCGAAGCAGGAACTGATGGCGAAGCCGTGGGATTCGTCGCTCGTGCGCGAGATGCTGACGCGCGCCGAGAGCGAGAACGCGGCGGCCGGCGGCCGGTCCGCGTACCGTCCGGAAGGCCTGAACCCGGCGTTCGGGATGCAGACCGACGGGCTGTACCGCCTGTCCGACACGCAGGCGCAGGAAATCCTGCAGATGCGTCTGCAGCGCCTGACCGGCCTCGAGCAAGACAAGATCATCGGCGAGTACCGCGAAGTGATGGCGCAGATCGCCGACCTGCTGGACATCCTCGCGCGCCCCGAGCGGATCACGACGATGATCGGCGAGGAACTGACGTCGGTGAAGGCCGAATTCGGCGACGCGCGCCGCTCGAAGATCGAGCTGAACGCGACCGAGCTGAACACCGAGGATCTGATCACGCCGCAGGACATGGTCGTCACGATGTCGCATGCGGGCTACGTGAAGTCGCAACCGCTGTCCGAGTACCGCGCGCAGAAGCGCGGCGGTCGCGGCAAGCAGGCGACGCAGATGAAGGAAGACGACTGGATCGAGACGCTCTTCATCGCGAACACGCACGACTACATCCTGTGCTTCTCGAACCGCGGCCGCGTGTACTGGGTCAAGGTCTATGAAGTGCCGCAGGGCTCGCGCAACTCGCGCGGTCGTCCGATCGTCAACATGTTCCCGCTGCAGGAAGGCGAGAAGATCAACGTCGTGCTGCCGGTCAAGGAATTCTCGGCCGACAAGTTCATCTTCATGGCGACGTCGCTCGGCACCGTGAAGAAGACGCCGCTCGAAGCATTCAGCCGCCCGATGAAGAAGGGCATCATCGCGGTCGGTCTCGACGATGGCGACTACCTGATCGGTGCGTCGATCACCGACGGCGCGCACGACGTGATGCTGTTCTCGGATTCCGGCAAGGCAGTGCGTTTCGACGAGAACGACGTGCGTCCGATGGGGCGCGAGGCGCGCGGCGTGCGCGGCATGCAACTCGAGGACGGGCAGCAGGTCATCGCGATGCTGGTCGCGGGCAGCGAGGAGCAGACCGTGCTCACCGCAACCGAGAACGGCTACGGCAAGCGCACCCCGATCACCGAATACACGCGTCACGGCCGCGGCACGAAGGGCATGATCGCGATCCAGACGTCCGAGCGCAACGGCAAGGTCGTGGCCGCCACGCTCGTCGACGCCGAGGATCAGATCATGCTGATCACCACGGCCGGCGTGTTGATTCGCACCCGTGTTTCCGAGATACGCGAGATGGGGCGCGCCACGCAAGGTGTTACACTCATCAGTCTCGATGAGGGTACCAAGCTCTCTGGCCTGCAGCAGATCGCGGAGGCCGAAGAGGGAGAGGGCGAGGCCGACGAGGCGTCGGACGGCGAAGCCTGAAGAACGGATGAGACTCTGGCCGCCGCGGGCGAAAAGCGCCGCGGCCGGCGAGCAACCATTCATATTTCCAAAAGGGAGTGATGATGCAAAAGCAATTCAAGCAACTGGTTCTGCTGGCTGCACTGGTGCCGACGTTCGCGATGGCGCAGGCGCTGTCGAATTCCGCACCGGCTGCTCCGGCGGCAGCTGCGCCGATCGACGCCGACAAGAAGGCGGCGATCAAGGATCTGCTCGACGCGATCGACGCGCCGAAGCTCGTGTCGGCAATCGGCAACAGCGCCGAAATGCAGGCCAAGCAGCTCGTGCCGGCGATCCTGTCGGACGCGCTGTCGGAAAACAAGACGCTGAACGACAAGCAGAAGCAGGCTGCCGTTCCGACGCTGCAGAAGAACGCGGTGCCGAAGCTGGTCGACGGTGCAGGCAAGGTGTTCGGCACGCAGCAGTTCCAGAGCGACGCGATGTCGGCTCAGTACGACGCGTACGCGAAGTACTACAGCACGTCGGAGATCAAGGATCTGACGACGTTCTACAAGAGCCCGACGGGCCGCAAGTTCATCCAGGTTCAGGATCAGGTCGGTCGCGACGTGGTCAACGGCCTGATGCAGAAGTACATGCCGCAAGCGATCCAGGCAACGCGTACGCAGGCTGACAAGGAAGTCGCAGCAGTCAAGCCGGGCAAGTAAGCTGTCCGGGCACGCCCCCGGCCGTTCGGCCGGGTTTGGCGGGAGCCTGACGACAGTGCGATAATGGCCGTTTGCGCGCGAGCGCAAGCGGCCATTTCTTTTCTGGCGCGTTTTGCCGGCGGCAAGCCGGTCGCGTCCCTCCCGAGGTTTTCACGATGCGCGTCTTTAATTTCTCCGCCGGCCCCGCGGCGATGCCCGAGGAAGTGTTGCGGCAGGCCGCCGACGAAATGCTCGACTGGCACGGCAGCGGCATGAGCGTGATGGAGATGAGCCATCGCGGCAAGGAGTTCATGTCGATCCACGAGGCCGCGCTGACCGACCTGCGCGACCTCCTCGGCGTGCCGGCGAGCCACCGGATCCTGTTCCTGCAGGGCGGCGGCATCGCGGAAAACGCAATCGTGCCGATGAACCTGCTCGGCTCGCGCAAGACGGCCGACTTCGTCGTGACGGGTTCGTGGTCGCAGAAATCGTTCGGCGAGGCGAAGAAGTTCTGCACGCCGCATCTGGCCGCGACCGGCAAGACGGAGGGCGGCTTCACGCGCGCGCCCGCGCGCGCCGAATGGCATCTGTCGGACGATCCCGCCTACGTGCATCTGTGCACCAACGAGACGATCGACGGCGTCGAGACGTTCGAGATCCCCGATCTCGGCGACGTGCCGCTGGTCGCGGATGTCTCGTCGCACATCCTGTCGCGCCCGATGGACGTCGCGAAGTACGGCGTGCTGTTCGGCGGTGCGCAGAAGAACATCGGGATGGCCGGCGTGACGGTCGTGATCGTGCGCGAGGATCTGCTCGATCGCGCGCTGTCGATCTGTCCGTCCGCATTCGAATGGAAGACCATCGCCGCGAACAACTCGCTGTACAACACGCCGCCCACCTACGCGATCTATATCGCGGGCCTCGTGTTCCAGTGGCTGAAGCGGCAGGGCGGCCTCGAAGCGATCGAGGCCCGCAATATCGAAAAATCGAAGCTGCTCTACGACACGATCGACGCGAGCAGTTTCTATCTGAACAAGGTCGAGCCGGCAGCACGTTCGCGGATGAACGTGCCGTTTTTCCTGGCCGACGAAACGCGCAACGAAGACTTCCTTGCCGGCGCAAAGGCGCGCGGGCTGCTGCAGCTGAAGGGCCACAAGTCCGTCGGCGGCATGCGGGCGTCGATCTACAACGCGGTGCCGCTCGAGGGCGTGAAGGCGCTCGTCGAGTACATGAAGGACTTCGAGCAGCGCGGCGCCTGACCGCGGCGCTGTTCAAACAGCACGGCAAAACGCATGGACGACGAACTGAATTCCCGCCTGAAACCGCTGCGCGACCGCATCGACGCGATCGACGCGCAGCTGATCGCGCTCCTGAACCAGCGCGCCGCGGTGGCGCTGGAGGTGGGCGAGGTCAAGAAGCATTTCAACGCGCCGGTGTTCCGGCCGGAGCGCGAGCTGCAGGTGATCGCGCGGCTGCAGGACATGAGCGCGGGGCCGCTCGCGAGCGAGCACATCAGCGCCATCTGGCGCGAGATCATGGCGGCGAGCCGCGCGCTCGAGCAGACGATCCACGTCGCGTTCCTCGGGCCGGTCGGCACGTACAGCGAGCAGGCGATGCTCGAGTATTTCGGTCAGTCGATCGAAGGCTTGCCGTGCCCGTCGATCGACGAGGTGTTCCGCTCGGTCGAGGCCGGGGCGTCCGCGTTCGGCATCGCACCGGTCGAGAATTCGACCGAAGGCGCGGTATCGCGCACGCTCGACCTGCTGTTGCAGACCCAACTGGTGATCAGCGGCGAGCTCGCGCTGCCGATCCATCACAACCTGCTCACGCAGAGCGGCACGCTCGACGGCGTGAAGCGTGTCTGCGCGCATGCGCAGGCGCTCGCGCAATGCCAGCAGTGGCTCGCGGCGAATGCGCCGCAGCTCGAGCGGCAAGCCGTGGCGAGCAACGCGGAAGCCGCGCGTCTGGCCGCGGCCGATCCGACCGTCGCCGCGATCGCGGGCGATCGCGCGGCCGCGCATTACGGCCTGCAGATTGCGTTCTCGCTGATCCAGGACGATCCGCACAATCGCACGCGCTTCGTGATCGTCGGCAAGCAGCCGGCCGGCCAGAGCGGTCACGACCAGACGTCGCTGATCGTGTCGGTGAAGAACGAGCCGGGCGCCGTGTTCAAGCTGCTCGAGCCGCTCGCGCGGCACGGCGTGTCGATGACGCGCTTCGAGTCGCGTCCGGCGCGCGTCGGTACGTGGGAGTACTACTTCTACATCGACATCGAAGGGCATCGCGACGATGCGGCGGTGGCGGCCGCGCTGGCGGAACTCGGCCAAAAGGCTGCGTTCCTGAAGATACTCGGTTCGTATCCGCGCGCACGCTGACGCGGCGGCTCGTCGCCTGCGGTGCGCAGGCGGCGCGCGAAGAAGCGGGCAGGGCAGGCCGATCGGCGCTGCCGAAGGCGGGGGCGGGCGGTATCCGGCGCAGGTTGCGCCGGGTGCGGGCCGGTTGCCCGGAATCTGGAATTCCGCGTGCTGGGCGTCGTCCCGCACGCGTAACTTGGCTCTTGTCGTGTCAGGCTTTGCATTCAACAAACTGGTCATCTTCGGCGTCGGCCTGATCGGCGGATCGCTGGCCCGCGCGCTGCGCGAACGCGCGCCGGGCGGCGCGGGCGAGATCATCGGCGTGGGCCGTTCGCGTGCATCGGTCGAGCGCGCGCTGTCGCTCGGCGTGATCGACCGCGCAGCGGCGCTCGACGACGACGCTCAGGTGCGCGACGCCCTTGCCGGCGCCGATCTCGTCTTGCTGGCCGCGCCTGTCGCACAGACGGGCCCGTTGCTCGCACGTATTGCGCCGTGGCTCGACGGCGCGACGATCGTCACCGATGCAGGCAGCACCAAGTCCGATGTCGTTGCGGCTGCGCGCGACGCGCTCGGCGCGCGGATCGTGCAGTTCGTGCCGGGTCATCCGATCGCCGGACGCGAGTCGAGCGGCGTCGAGGCTGCGTTGCCGGACCTCTACGTCGGCCGCAACGTCGTGCTGTGCCCGCTGCCGGAGAACGCGCCCGAAGCGGTGGCCCGGATCGACGCGATGTGGCGCGCGACCGGCGCCGACGTGCGCACGATGACCACCGAACAGCACGATCGCGTATTCGCGTCGATCAGCCATCTGCCACACGTGCTGTCGTTCGCGCTCGTCGAGCAGATTCTCGGCGAGGCCGACGCGGAACTGAAATTCTCGTATGCGGCCGGCGGTTTTCGCGATTTCACGCGCATCGCGGCGTCGAACCCGGAAATGTGGCGCGACGTGTGCGTCGCGAACCGCGCGGCGCTGCTCGACGAACTCGACGGCTACACACGCGTGCTCACGCGGTTGCGCGCGGCGATCGACGCCGGCGACGGCGCGGCGCTCGAAGCCGTATTCACGCGCTCGCGCGCCGCGCGCAAGGCATGGCAGGAACGCGGCGGCACGCCCGCTGCCGAACCGGTCAAGAAATAACAGGACGATTCCCATGGACTATCTCGATCTCGGCCCGTACTCCAGCGCATCGGGCACCGTGCGCCTGCCCGGCTCGAAGAGCATTTCGAACCGCGTGCTGCTGCTCGCGGCGCTCGCCGAAGGTGAAACGACGATCACCAACCTGCTCGACTCCGACGATACGCGCGTGATGCTCGATGCACTCGGCAAGCTCGGCGTGAAGCTCGCGCGTGCCGGCGACACCTGTGTCGTCGCCGGCACGCGCGGCGCGTTTACCGCGAAGACGGCCGACCTGTTCCTCGGCAACGCGGGCACGGCCGTGCGGCCGCTGACCGCCGCACTCGCGGTGAACGGCGGCGACTACCGTGTGCACGGCGTGCCCCGCATGCACGAGCGGCCGATCGGCGATCTCGTCGACGGCTTGCGCCAGATCGGCGCGCAGATCGACTACGAGCTGAACGAAGGCTACCCGCCGCTGAAGATCAAGCCCGCGACGATCTCGGTCGATGCGCCGATCCGCGTGCGCGGCGACGTGTCGAGCCAGTTCCTCACCGCGCTCCTGATGACGCTGCCGCTCGTGAAGGCGAGGGACGGCCGGATCGTCGTCGAAGTCGACGGCGAGCTGATCTCGAAGCCGTACATCGACATCACGATCCGGCTGATGGCGCGCTTCGGCGTGAGCGTCGAGCGCGACGGCTGGCAGCGCTTCGTCGTGCCGGCCGGCGTCCGCTACCGCTCGCCGGGGCGGATCATGGTCGAGGGCGACGCGTCGTCTGCGTCGTATTTCCTCGCGGCCGGCGCGCTGGGCGGCGGCCCGCTGCGGGTCGAGGGCGTCGGGCGGGCGAGCATCCAGGGCGACGTCGGCTTCGCGAATGCGCTGATGCAGATGGGCGCGAACGTGACGATGGGCGACGACTGGATCGACGTGCGCGGCATCGGCCACGATCACGGCAAGCTCGAGCCGATCGACATGGACTTCAACCTGATTCCCGACGCGGCGATGACCATCGCGGTCGCGGCGCTGTTCGCGAACGGCACGAGCACGCTGCGCAACATCGCGAGCTGGCGCGTGAAGGAGACCGACCGCATCGCCGCGATGGCGACCGAGCTGCGCAAGGTCGGCGCGATCGTCGAGGAAGGCCCCGACTATCTCGTCGTCACGCCGCCGGAAAAGCTCACGCCGAACGCGGCGATCGATACGTACGACGATCACCGGATGGCGATGTGCTTCTCGCTCGTCAGCCTGGGCGGCGTGCCCGTGCGGATCAACGATCCGAAGTGCGTCGGCAAGACGTTCCCCGACTATTTCGACCGCTTCGCCGCGCTCGCCAAAGCCTGATCCGACTGTTCCGATGAAATCGACCCGACCCTTTCACCCGACTCCCGTCATCACGATCGACGGCCCGACCGCCTCCGGCAAGGGCACCGTGGCGGCGCTCGTCGCCGCGCACCTCGGCTTCCACCTGCTCGACAGCGGCGCGCTGTACCGGCTCGCGGCGCTCGCGAGCGTGCGCTACGGAATCGCCGCGGAAGACGTCGACGCGCTGGTGAAGCTGATCGACGATCTGCACATCACGTTCCGTGAAGGCTGCGCGCAGCTTGACGGCGTCGACGTGTCGAACGACATCCGTGCCGAAGCGGTCGGCAACCGCGCGTCGGCCATTGCCGTGCACGGCCCCGTGCGCACCGCGCTCGTCGCGCGCCAGCGGGCGTTTCGCAAGACGCCGGGCCTCGTGGCGGACGGGCGCGACATGGGCACGGTGATCTTCCCCGACGCCGTGCTGAAGGTGTTCCTGACGGCCAGCGCCGAGGCGCGTGCGACCAGACGGCATAAGCAATTGATGCAAAAAGGTTTTTCTGCTAACATAGATGACTTGCTCCGGGATCTTCGTGAACGTGACGCGCGCGACAGCAATCGCGCAGCCGCGCCGCTGAAGCCTGCGGCAGATGCCAAGCTGCTCGATACGTCGGCACTTTCGGTCGATGAAGCCGTCGATCAGGTGCTGCAGTGGTACCGGGCGCTCGGCCAGCCAGCCTGAGAAGGCGGGCGGCAGTAGGTGCTCCGCGCGTAAGTGCAGAGCGTGTTTCGAACCCTTAACCCCGTGTGGTCTTCGATCTGGCCCTTTCAGCCTGCCATTCCGGCCGGCGTGGCACAGCGAGCCATGCACAATCAGATTTTTATGTCCGACCTGCAAACCTCCACCCCGAATACCGAATCCTTTGCGGCTCTGTTCGAAGAGTCGCTGACCCGCCAAGACATGCGCGCCGGCGAAGTGATTTCCGCCGAAGTCGTGCGCGTCGACCACAACTTCGTGGTCGTCAATGCAGGCCTGAAGTCCGAGGCTTACATTCCGATCGAGGAATTCCTGAACGATCAGGGCGAGGTTGAGGTGCAGTCGGGCGATTTCGTGTCCGTCGCGATCGACGCACTCGAAAACGGCTACGGCGACACGATCCTGTCGCGCGACAAGGCGAAGCGCCTTGCATCGTGGCTGTCGCTGGAAAAGGCGCTCGACAACAACGAGCTCGTCACCGGCACGATCACCGGCAAGGTGAAGGGCGGCATGACCGTGATGGTCAACGGCATCCGCGCGTTCCTGCCGGGTTCGCTGGTCGACACGCGTCCGGTCAAGGACACGACCCCGTACGAAGGCAAGACGCTCGAGTTCCGCGTGATCAAGCTCGATCGCAAGCGTAACAACGTCGTGCTGTCGCGTCGTGCAGTGATCGAGGCAACGCAAGGCGAAGAGCGCGCGAAGCTGCTCGAGACGCTGAAGGAAGGCGCGATCGTCAACGGCGTGGTCAAGAACATCACCGATTACGGCGCGTTCGTCGACCTCGGCGGCATCGACGGCCTGCTGCACATCACCGACATCGCATGGCGTCGTGTGCGTCACCCGAGCGAAGTCCTGTCGGTTGGCCAGGAAGTCACCGCGAAGATCCTCAAGTTCGACCAAGAGAAGAACCGCGTCTCGCTGGGCATCAAGCAACTGGGCGACGATCCGTGGGAAGGCATCTCGCGCCGTTACCCGTCGGGCACGCGCCTGTTCGGCAAGGTCACGAACATCACCGACTACGGCGCATTCGTCGAAGTGGAATCGGGCATCGAAGGCCTCGTCCACGTGTCGGAAATGGACTGGACCAACAAGAACGTTGCGCCGTCGAAGGTTGTCCAGCTGGGCGACGAAGTCGAAGTCATGGTCCTCGAGATCGACGAAGACCGTCGTCGTATCAGCCTCGGCATGAAGCAGTGCAAGCCGAATCCGTGGGATGACTTCAGCCGCAACTTCAAGAAGGGCGACAAGATCACGGGCGCAATCAAGTCGATCACCGACTTCGGCGTGTTCATCGGTCTGCCGGGCGGCATCGACGGCCTGGTCCACCTGTCGGATCTGTCGTGGAGCGAAGCCGGCGAAGAAGCCGTTCGCAAGTACAAGAAGGGCGACGAAGTCGAAGCAATCGTGCTCGGTATCGACGTCGAGAAGGAGCGTATTTCGCTCGGCATCAAGCAGCTCGAAGGCGACCCGTTCAGCAACTACGTTGCAATGAACGACAAGGGCTCGATCGTCGACGGCGTCGTGAAGACGGTCGATGCGAAGGGTGCGGTCGTCACGCTGACGGGCGACATCGAAGGCTACCTGCGTGCGTCGGAAATCTCGCAGGATCGCGTCGAAGACGCACGCAACGTGCTGAAGGAAGGCGACAAGGTCAACGCGATGGTGATCAACATCGATCGCAAGTCGCGCGGCATCAACCTGTCGATCAAGGCGAAGGATTCGGCCGAACAACAGGAAGCGATCCGCGGCCTGCAGTCGGACTCCAGCGCTGCTGCGACCGGTACGACCAACCTCGGCGCGCTGCTGAAGGCGAAGCTCGACGGCCAAAACCAGTAAGCCTTACGAGGTCTGCTGAAGTATGACCAAATCCGAGTTGGTCGCGCAGCTGGCATCGCGATTTCCGCAACTTGTCCTCAAGGATGCGGATTTCGCGGTGAAAACGATGCTCGATGCGATGTCCGACGCCCTGGCGAAAGGGCATCGCATTGAAATTCGGGGTTTCGGCAGCTTTGGCCTCAATCGTCGCCCGGCGCGTGTCGGACGCAACCCGAAGTCGGGGGAGAAAGTGCAGGTGCCCGAGAAGTTCGTGCCGCACTTCAAACCTGGCAAGGAATTGCGTGAACGCGTCGACGGTCGCGCCGGTGAACCGCTGAAGGCTGACGATCCGGACGACGAGCGTTGAACGTCGTTCGGTGTGCCCGGAACCTGTCCGGCGAAGGCTGAAAAGAAAAGCGCCCCTTGCGGGCGCTTTTTTCATTTCCGGCCACCGATGCGCAACGCCGCGCACAGGATGTGCGCAGCCGCGGAAACGCTTCCTTTACAATACGGGTCGATTCGGTGCGACGAAGGGGAGTCGCGCGCCGCGGCAAACCTCAACAAAGAGAGGGCTTCATGAAGTTTATCGTCTGGCTGATCCGGGTATTGGTGTTCGTCCTGCTGCTGGTGCTTGCGCTGGCCAATACGCAAACCGCGACGCTGAATTTCGTTGCCGGCTACGCATGGCAAGCGCCGCTGATCCTGATCGGCCTGGCATTCTTCGCCGTGGGGCTGCTGGCCGGCCTGCTGTCCGCGCTGCCTTCGATCTTCCGCCTGCGTCTCGAGAACGGGCGTTTGAAGCGCGATCTGCGTGCGGCGCGCGAAACGCCTGCCGTCATCGACCAGCCGCCGATGCCGCCCGTCATTTAACACGGACGCCGCGCGATCATCGCGCGGTTTTCGTCTCTGCTTCGATATTTCGCATGGATCTGGATTTCTGGTGGTTGCTCGCGATTCCGGTCGCGTTCGCGCTCGGTTGGGCGGCGTCACGCTATGACCTGAAGAATCTCCTGTCGGAGAGCGCCAACCTGCCGCGTTCGTATTTTCGCGGCCTGAATTTTCTGTTGAACGAACAACCCGACAAGGCGATCGATGCGTTCATCGAGGTTGCCAAGCTCGATCCCGAAACGGTCGAGCTGCACTTCGCGCTCGGCAACCTGTTTCGCCGTCGCGGCGAGACCGACCGCGCGATCCGCGTGCACCAGAACCTGCTGAGTCGCACCGATCTGCCGGTCAACGAACGCGACCACGCGCTGTACGAACTGGGCCAGGATTTCCTGAAAGCCGGCTTGCTGGATCGCGCGGAAGAGGCGTTCCACAAGCTCGCGGACGGCGACTACGCGCTCGGCGCGCAGCGGGCGCTGCTGACGATCTACGAGATCGAGAAGGACTGGAACAAGTCGATCGATACGGCGAAACGCATCGAGTCGATGAGCGACAAGCCGCTCGGCACCGAAATCGCGCAGTTTCACTGCGAACTCGCGCAGGACGCGCTGCAGCGCAAGAATGCCGCCGCAGCGGCCGAACAGTTGCGCCTTGCGTTGACCGTGAATCCGCAGAACGTGCGTGCGACGGTCCTGTCCGGCGACGCGGCGGAAGCGGCGGGCGATCACGCGGGCGCGATCGAGCATTGGAAGCGCGTCGAAGCGCAGAACCCGGCGTATCTGCCGCTCGTGGCCGACAAGCTGATGAAGGCATACGTCGCGCTCGGCAAGAACGTCGAAGGCGCGGAGTTGCTGATGGGGTACGTCGATCGTTATCCGTCGAACGACCTGCTCGACATCGCCTATCAGCATATCGCCGGGTTGCGTGGCCAGGATGCGGCGCACACGCTCGCGCGGACGCAGATGGAAAAGTCGCCGAACCTGTCGGGGATGCTGCACCTGCTCGATGCGCAGATCGCGGCGGCCGAGGAACCGCGTCGTAAGGAACTTGAAATGATGCGTGCGCTGATCAAGCAGCGCACGAAAAATCTGCCACGGTATACGTGCCAGAATTGCGGTTTCCGGGCACGGCTCTTCTATTGGCAGTGCCCCGGATGCAGCGGCTGGGAAACCTATGCGCCGCGCCGCGTCGAACCTGCGATGCCGGGCTGATCCCGGCCGCGGAGCCAACGCGCTGCGGTTGCCGCCGGGCTCGCTCCGGCGGCCAAGTTAGTCAATTACCGGGAAGTACCGGAACATCTATGAAAATCACCATCATCGGCACCGGCTATGTCGGCCTCGTCACGGGCGCCTGCCTCGCGGAGATCGGTCACGACGTCTTCTGTCTCGACGTCGATCCGCGCAAGATCGATATCCTGAACAACGGCGGGATGCCGATTCACGAGCCGGGGTTGCTGGACATCATCGCGCGCAACCGCACGGCGGGGCGTCTGCGCTTCTCGACCGACATCGAGGCGAGCGTCGCGCATGGCGAGATCCAGTTCATCGCGGTCGGCACGCCGCCCGACGAGGACGGCTCGGCCGATCTGCAGTACGTGCTCGAGGCCGCGCGCAACATCGGCCGCCACATGACGGGCTTCAAGGTGATCGTCGACAAGTCGACGGTGCCGGTCGGCACCGCACGGCGCGTGCGCGACGTGGTCGACGAGGCATTGGCTGCACGCGGGCTCGCGGGCAGCGTCGCGCATCGCTTCTCGGTCGTGTCGAACCCGGAATTCCTGAAGGAAGGCGCCGCGGTCGAGGACTTCATGCGCCCGGACCGGATCATCATCGGCGTCGACGACGACGACACCGGCACGATCGCGCGCGAGAAGATGAAGAAGCTCTACGCGCCGTTCAACCGCAATCACGAGCGCACGATCTACATGGACGTGCGTTCGGCCGAATTCGCGAAGTATGCGGCGAACGCGATGCTTGCGACGCGCATCTCGTTCATGAACGAGATGTCGAATCTCGCCGACAAGGTCGGCGCCGACATCGAGGCCGTGCGCCGCGGAATCGGCTCCGATCCGCGCATCGGCTATCACTTCCTGTATGCGGGCGTCGGCTACGGCGGCTCGTGCTTTCCGAAGGACGTGCAGGCGCTGATCCGCACCGCCGGCGAGAACGGCCAGCCGCTGCGCATCCTGGAGGCCGTCGAGGCCGCCAACCATGCTCAGAAGGACGTGCTGATCGGCAAGATCGAGCAGCGCTTCGGCGCCGACCTGACGGGGCGCGAATTCGCGGTCTGGGGCCTGGCGTTCAAGCCGAACACCGACGACATGCGCGAGGCGCCCAGCCGCCGCCTGATCGCCGCGCTGCTCGAACGCGGCGCGACCGTGCGCGCCTACGATCCGGTCGCCGTCGACGAAGCGCGGCGCGTGTTCGCGCTGGATTTCGGCGACGATGCGCACATGCTGGCACGACTGCATCTCGTCGACACGCAGGACGCCGCGGTCACCGGCGCGGACGCACTCGTGATCGTGACCGAGTGGAAGGAATTCCGCAGCCCCGATTTCACGCGCTTGAAGGCCGAACTGAAGGCGCCGGTGATCTTCGACGGGCGCAATCTGTACGAGCCGGACGCGATGGCCGAACTGGGCATCGATTACTACGCGATCGGCCGGCCGTATGTCGATCCCCAGTCGTTCTCCCGTGGCTGAACGTACGATGGATACTCTTCGCGAAGTCGTTCCGGTGCCGCGCGAGCAACTCGCGCGCTCGCGTGTGCTCGTCGTCGGCGACGTGATGCTCGACCGTTACTGGTTCGGCAACGTCGATCGCATTTCGCCTGAAGCGCCGGTGCCGGTGGTGCACGTGCAGCGTCAGGAGGAGCGGCTCGGCGGTGCGGCCAACGTTGCGCGCAATGCCGTGACGCTCGGCGGCCAGGCCGGGCTGCTGTGCGTCGTCGGTTGCGACGAGCCCGGCGAGCGGATCGTCGAGCTGCTCGCCGGCAGCGGCGTGACGCCGCATCTCGAGCGCGATCCGGCGTTACCGACCACGATCAAGCTGCGCGTGCTCGCGCGTCAGCAGCAGTTGCTGCGCGTCGACTTCGAGGCGATGCCGACGCACGAGGTGCTGCTCGCGGGGCTCGCGCGCTTCGACGCGCTGTTGCCGCAGCACGACGTCGTGCTGATGTCGGATTACGCGAAAGGCGGCCTGACGCACGTCACGACGATGATCGAGAAGGCGCGTGCGGCCGGCAAGGCGGTTCTGGTCGACCCGAAGGGCGACGATTGGGAACGCTATCGCGGCGCATCGCTGATCACGCCGAATCGCGCGGAGCTGCGCGAGGTGGTCGGGCAGTGGAAATCGGAAGACGACCTGCGCGCGCGCGTCGCGAATTTGCGTGCGGCGCTCGGCATCGACGCGTTGCTGCTCACGCGCTCGGAAGAGGGCATGACGCTCTTTTCCGCGGGCGGCGAACTGCATGCGCCGGCGCTTGCGCGCGAAGTGTTCGACGTGTCGGGCGCGGGTGACACCGTGATCGCGACGGTCGCGACGATGCTCGGCGCCGGTGTGCCGCTCGTCGACGCCGTGGTGCTCGCGAATCGCGCGGCCGGCATCGTGGTCGGCAAGCTCGGCACGGCCACGGTGGACTACGACGAACTGTTTCACTGAGTGCATTCGGCGGCGCGACGAGCGCGCTGCACGAGTGGCTCGCACTTTTCAGGCAGGACGATCATGACCCTCATCGTTACCGGCGCAGCCGGTTTCATCGGCGCGAACATCGTCAAGGCGCTCAACGAGCGCGGCGAGACGCGCATCATCGCGGTCGACAACCTGACGCGCGCGGACAAGTTCCGCAATCTCGTCGACTGCGAGATCGATGACTATCTCGACAAGACCGAATTCGTCGAACGCTTCGCGCGCGGCGATTTCGGCAAGGTACGCGCGGTATTTCATGAAGGTGCTTGTTCGGACACGATGGAAACCGACGGCCGCTACATGATGGACAACAACTTCCGCTACAGCCGCGCGGTGCTCGATACCTGCCTCGCGCAGGGCACGCAGTTCCTGTATGCATCGTCGGCCGCGATCTACGGCGGCTCGACGCGTTTCGTCGAGGAACGCGACGTCGAGGCGCCGCTGAACGTATACGGCTATTCGAAGTTCCTGTTCGACCAGGTGATCCGTCGCGTGCTGCCGAGCGCGAAGAGCCAGATCGCGGGCTTCCGCTATTTCAACGTGTACGGCCCGCGCGAGACGCACAAGGGACGCATGGCGTCGGTCGCGTTCCACAACTTCAACCAGTTCCGCGCGGAAGGCAAGGTGAAGTTGTTCGGCGAGTACAACGGTTATGCGCCGGGCGAGCAGACGCGCGATTTCGTGTCCGTCGAGGACGTGACCAAGGTGAACCTGTTCTTCTTCGATCATCCGGAGAAGTCGGGCATCTTCAATCTCGGCACGGGCCGGGCGCAACCGTTCAACGATATCGCGTCGACGGTCGTGAACACGCTGCGCGCACTCGACAACCAGCCGCCGCTGACGCTCGCGCAGCAGGTCGAGCAGGGATTGATCGAATACGTGCCGTTCCCCGATGCGCTGCGCGGCAAGTACCAGTGCTTCACGCAGGCCGACCAGACGAAACTGCGCGCGGCCGGCTACGACGCACCGTTCCTGACCGTGCAGGAAGGCGTCGACCGCTACGTCCGTTGGCTATCCGGCCAGGTTTAAACCGGCGCGTTGCATCGATAGACTGGGTCTCACGGTCGGCAGCCGCCGGCCGTTTTTCTTCGGAGATCCAGCACATGATCAGGAAATGGTTTGCCGCGGCGGTCATGCTCGGCGCAGTGGCGTCGGCCTGGGCGGCCGTCGACGTTAACACCGCGAACGAGGATGCGCTCGTCGGTATCAAGGGCATCGGTCCGGCGCGGGCGAAGGCGATTCTCGACGAGCGCGGCGCACGCGGCCCGTTCAGGAATGCAGACGATCTCGCCACGCGCGTGAAGGGCATGGGCGGGCATACCGTCGAGCGGCTTCAGCAGGAAGGGTTGACGATCGGTGCGGTGGCGGGCGCGGCGCCGTCGGCCGCAGGCAAGCCGGCGGCAGCGAAACCGGCCGCCGCACCGGCTCGCACCGCGCAGAAATAACGGGTCGCACGTATCCGCAAAGGGCTCCTTCAGCCGCCGTCGTTGCGACGGCTTCCCGCGGCATGCCGCGGGTTTTTTGCATGGGGCGGCGTACGCGGCGATCGCGCACCGCGCGGCGCGCGTATTCCATCGTCGCAATGGGGTTGCCGGCGCGCGTGCTGGTGCTGGTTTACAATCGATCGATTGATCGGCCTCGTACTCACGGTATATCCATGGCTTACAAAACTATCGAAGACACGATCGGCAATACGCCGCTCGTGCAACTGGTCCGCCTGCCGGACGACGAGATTCGCGCCCGCAACAACGTGGTGCTCGCGAAGCTCGAGGGCAACAATCCGGCAGGTTCCGTGAAGGATCGCCCGGCGCTGTCGATGATCGGCAAGGCCGAGGCGCGCGGGCGCATCAAGCCGGGCGATACGCTGATCGAGGCGACGAGCGGCAACACGGGCATCGCGCTCGCGATGGCCGCGGCGATCCGCGGCTACAAGATGGTGCTGATCATGCCGGAGGATCTGTCGGTCGAGCGCCGCCAGAGCATGGCGGCGTATGGCGCCGAAATCATCCTGACGCCGGTGAAGGGCGGGATGGAACTGGCGCGCGACCTCGCGGAACAGATGCAGCGCGAAGGCAAGGGCGTGATCCTCGACCAGTTCGGCAACCCCGACAATCCCGTCGCGCACTACGAAGGAACGGGGCCGGAGATCTGGCGAGATACCGAGGGGCGTATCACGCACTTCGTGTCGGCCATGGGCACGACGGGCACGATCATGGGCACGTCGCGCTACCTGAAGGAACAGAATCCGGCGATCGAGATCGTCGGTGCGCAGCCGGAAGACGGCTCGCGTATTCCGGGCATTCGCAAGTGGCCGGAAGCGTACATGCCGACCATTTTCGATCGCAGCCGCGTCGACCGCGTCGAGAGCGTGAGTCAGGCTGCGTCGGAAACGATGACGCGCCGGCTCGCGGCGGTCGAAGGTATCTTCGCGGGCATTTCGTCGGGCGGCGCATGCGAAGTCGCGTTGCGCATTGCGCGCCAGGTCGAGGATGCGACGATCGTGTTCATCGTCTGCGATCGTGGCGACCGCTACTTGTCCACGGGCGTGTTTCCCGCCTGAGCGAATGGGGGCGCGGCCCGCGCATCGATAAAAAAAGCGCCGCTTCTGCGGCGCTTTTTCTTTGGGCGGCCAGTGCTTACTGCGACTGCGTTCCGGCAGCGGCGGGTTGCAGCGCGCCGCTCGCTTCCATCTGCGCTTTCACTGCCTCGCCGAGCTGGTACACGGTGAGCGCGTAGAAGAAACTCCGGTTGTAGCGCGTCAGCACATAGAAGTTCTTCAGGCCAAGCATGTATTCGGTCGCGCGCCCGGGCGTCGGCAAGTCGACCACGGTGACCGGCGTGCCGGCTTCGGTCGTGATGTTGACCGTCGGCTCGTTCAACGTCATGCCCGCACGCAGCAGCTGCGACAGCGCCCAGTGCGGCTCGGGCTGGCCGTCGGCGGCGGCCTGCGCGATGCCCAGGCTGCCTGTATCGGGCGTGATCTGCCAGACCATCGGACGGTCCGTTTCCCAGCCGTGCTGCTTCAGGTAGTTCGCGACACTGCCGATCGCATCGACAGGACTGCTGCGCAGATCGACGTGGCCCGTGCCGTCGAAGTCGACCGCATATTCGCGGATGCTGCTCGGCAGGAACTGCGGAATCCCGATCGCGCCGGTGTACGAGCCGAGCACGGTGGTGGGGTCGAGCTGGTTGTCGCGGGTCCAGACCAGGAAGTCTTCGAGGTTCTTGCGGAACGTGGCCTGGCGGCTGTCGCGGTTCGGCGTGTCCGGGTAGTCGAACGTGAGCGTCGTCAGCGCGTCGAGCACGCGGAAATTGCCCATGTAGCGGCCATAGATGGTCTCGACGCCGATGATGCCGACGATCACCTCGGGCGGCACGCCGAACTGCTCGGACGCGCGCTGCAGCGTGGCCTGGTTCGCTTTCCAGAACTTCACGCCCGCGTTGATGCGGATCGGCTCGATGAAGCGCGAGCGATAGACGCGCCAGTTCTTGACCGTCGGCGACGGGGCCGGCTTCACGAGCTTGACGGCCGTCGCCGAGTAGCTGATGCGCGAGAACAGCGCATGCAGGCTTGCCGAATCGAAGCCGTTGCGGCTCACCATCTCGTCGATGAACGCGTCGACCTTCGCATTGTTCGCGTAACGCTGTGGAACGATTTCCTCTTCGAAGGTCTGGCCTTGCGGCGTCTCCTGCTGCGGTTGGGCTTGGGCGACGAGCGTGCCGGCGGGCTTCGCCGGCTGCGTCTGCGCGACGGCAGGTGCGGTGCCGAGGGCAGCGGCGAGGGCAGCGGCGACGAGCGGAGCGCGAACCCGGAACAGCGCGGAAAGAAGGGCGGCAGGCTTGCTGGAATTCATGTCGAAGCGGGCGGACAGGGCGATTGTGTTCGGCGCAGTATACCCGACGCATCCGGCGCGCCGGGCCGAAGCTGGCCCCCGTTGTGGTAAGTTAGCGGCGAATTCGCGGCAGACGATGGACATCATTGATGGAGACCTGCGACGCACCGTGCGCCGCGGATGACAGCTTATGGCAACCGCTTTCTATACGCACCCCGACTGCATGCTGCACGAGATGGGGGAATGGCATCCGGAATGTCCGGCCCGCCTGTCGGCGATCCAGGATCAATTGATTGCGAGCCGCATCGACGACCTGATCGTGCACGAAACCGCACCGTTCGCGAGCGAGGTCGCGCTGGGCCGGGTGCATACGCAGGCGCACATCGACTACATCCGGAGCATGACGCCGGTCGACGGTTACGTCGAGATCGATCCCGACACGCTGATGAATCGCGACACGTGGCGCGCGGCGCTGCGCGCGGCCGGCGCCGCGATTGCGGCGACCGACGCGGTGATCGAAGGCCGCTATGCGAATGCGTTCTGCGGCGTCCGTCCACCCGGCCACCATGCGGAGCCCGCGCGCGCGATGGGCTTCTGCTTCTTCAACAACGTCGCGATCGCCGCGCGGCACGCCCTCGACGTACACGGCATCGAGCGCGTCGCGATCGTCGATTTCGACGTGCATCACGGCAACGGCACCGAGGCGGCGTTCGCGAACGACGAGCGCGTGCTGATGTGCAGCTTCTTCCAGCATCCGCTGTATCCGTTCTCGGGCGTCGATCATCAGGCGCCGAACATGGTCAACCTGCCGATGCCCGCACGCAGCAACGGGATGGCGATCCGCGAAGCCGTCGACATGTTCTGGCTGCCGCGCCTCGACGCGTTCAAGCCGCAGATGCTGTTCGTGTCGGCCGGCTTCGATGCGCATCGCGAGGACGATATCGGCAATCTCGGCCTCGTCGAAGCCGATTTCGAATGGCTGACCGCGCGGATCGTCGACGTGGCGCGCCGGCATGCGCAGGGCCGTATCGTCAGTTGCCTCGAGGGCGGCTACAACCTGTCCGCGCTCGGGCGCAGCGTCGTCGCGCACCTGCGCGTGCTGGCCGGGATCTGATTCGCGATTGACCGGCCGGGCCGGGCGCGTTCAGCGCGCCGGCACGCGCGCATGAATCCACGCGATCAGCGCGTCGATCACGCGGTCGCGTTCGAGATCGTTCATCGTTTCGTGGAAGCCGCCTTCGTACAGCGTCAGCGTACGATCGGGCGAACCGACGTGCGCGCCGAACGCCCGGCTGCCGTCGGGTTCGGTCAGCTTGTCCTCCGTGCCGTGATAGACGAGCACCGGCACGCGCAGCGCACCGCGGCCGCTCTCGATGCGCGCCATCGCATCGAGGATCTCCGCGCCGGTGCGGGCGGGCACGGCGCCGTGATGCACGAGCGGGTCGGCGCGATTGGCCGCGACGACGGCCGGATCGCGCGACAGCAGGGCCGCATCGATCCTGATCGCGGGGAAAGTAGGCCATGCACGGCTGATGAGGCGGCTGAGCGCAAGCATCCAGCGCGGCACGTCGCGCCCCGGCGCAAGCGCCGGGCTCGACAGCACGAGGCCGGCCAGCGCGTGGCCGCGAGCCGGTGCACGTTCGATCGCATAGAGCGCCGCGATCGCGCCGCCCATGCTGTGCCCCATCAGGAACAGCGGCGCATCGCCGCGCGCGGCTTCGGCGACCAGCGCATCCGCGTCGTTCAGGTAGCCGTCGAAACGCTCGACCCACACGCGTTTGCCCGGCGACTGGCCATGCCCGCGCAGATCGATCGCAAGCACGTCGATGCCGGCTGCGTTCAGCCGGCCGGCGAGCGCGGCATAGCGGCCCGCGTGTTCGGCGAGGCCGTGCACGAGCGCGATCGTCGCGCGCGGCGGCACGCTGCCGTCGCCGGCCGGCCAGCGGTACGACGCCAGTTCGAGCCCGTCCGCGGTACGCAGCCGGCCCATGTGCGGCGCGGGCGCCGAAGGCGCCGATCCGGCGATGGCGGCGGGTGCGGCGGCCGGCGTGGTGGTGGCGCTCATCTGGCGTGTCTCCGGTTCGTTGGCAAGTGCGTTCCCGATCATAGTCGCGACCTTCCCATAGGGGCGAAGCGGCGCTCCTCTAATTTCGTCCGGTTATGAAAAGATCGAAATCGATTATTAAGGGGAATGAGGGGTTTGCGGTAAAATCGCCGGCTATTCCAGATGCATCGGCGGCCGACTGGCGGGCCAACTCGCCGGCCGGCCGCCGTTTTGTTTACATGATCGAATTACGCAATCTTTCGCAGCGTTTCCCCGGCCCGGGCGGTTGGGTCGAAGCGTTGCGCAACGTCAACCTGACGATCCCGCAAGGCGAGGTGTTCGGCATCATCGGCCGAAGCGGCGCCGGCAAGAGCACGCTCGTGCGCACCATCAACCTGCTCACGCGGCCGACCGAAGGCAATGTCGTCGTCGGCGGGCGTGACCTGATGCTGCTGTCGGCCGCTGCGCTGCGCGAGGCGCGCCGCGAGATCGGCATGATCTTCCAGCACTTCAACCTGCTGTCGTCGCGCACGGTGTTCGACAACGTTGCGCTGCCGCTCGAACTGGCCGGCGCGAGCCGTGCCGACATCGAGGCCGCCGTGTTGCCGCTGCTCGACCTGGTCGGGCTGTCCGCGCAGAAGGATCGCTATCCGGCGCAGATCAGCGGCGGCCAGAAGCAGCGCGTCGGCATCGCCCGCGCGCTGGCGAGCCAGCCGAAGGTGCTGCTGTCGGACGAGGCGACGTCCGCGCTCGATCCCGAAACCACGCGTTCGATCCTCGATCTGCTCAAGCGCATCAACCGCGAACTCGGACTGACGATCGTGCTGATCACGCACCAGATGGAAGTGATCAAGCAGGTCTGCGATCGCGTCGCGGTGCTCGACGCGGGGCGCGTGGTCGAAGAGGGCCGCGTGATCGACGTGTTCCTGCAACCGCATCACGAAGTCACGCGCGCGCTGATCGGCGACGTGATCGCGCAGGAACTGCCGCCCGCGCTGAAGGCGCGCGTGGCCGAGCGGCTGAAGACGGGCAGCGGGCATCTGCTGCGGCTCGCGTTCACGGGCTCGGGTGTTGACCAGCCGATCCTGTCGGAGACGATCCGCCGGTACGAACTCGATTTCAACATCCTGCACGGCCAGATCGACGAGATCCAGGGGCAGGCATTCGGTTCGCTCGCGGTGCTCGCCGGCGGCGAGCCGGGCAAGGTCGGGCAGGCGCTCGCGTTCCTGCGCGAGCAAGGTGTGGTGGTAGAGGAGCTTTCGTATGTTGAGTGAGATGTTCGATATGTTCGTGCAGTCGTTCTGGGAGACGCTGATCATGGTCGGCATCTCCGGGGCGGTCGGCGCGCTCGTCGGCCTGCCGCTCGGCGTGCTGCTCTACCTGACCGATCGCCAGGGCGTGTTGCAGAACCTGGCGGTGAATCGCGTGCTCGGCGGCATCGTGAACGCGGTCCGCTCGACGCCGTTCATCATCCTGCTGGTCGCGGTGATTCCGTTTACGCGGCTCGTCACCGGTTCGTCGATCGGCACGGCCGCGGCGGTCGTGCCGCTGACGCTCGCGGCCGCGCCGTTCATCGCACGTCTCGTCGAAACGGCGCTGCGCGAGGTCGATCGCGGGCTGATCGAGGCCGCGCAGTCGATGGGCGCGACCACGTCGCAGATCGTATTCAAGGTGCTGTTGCCCGAATCGCTGCCGGGCGTCGTCGCGGGCCTGACGATCACGTTCGTGTCGCTCGTCGGCTATTCGGCGATGGCGGGTGCGATCGGCGGCGGCGGGCTCGGCGATCTCGGGATCCGCTACGGTTACCAGCGCTATCTGCCGGAAGTGATGTGGACGGTCGTCGCGATCCTGATCGTGTTCGTGCAGATCGTGCAATCGTTCGGCGACTGGCTGGTGCGCCGGCTGAGCCACAAATAAGACCAAACCGATCCGATAGGAAAGACACGATGCAACGACGCTTCATGCTGAAGTTTGCGGCGGCGCTGGGCGCGGCCGCGCTGTTCGCGGGCGCACATGCCCGGGCCGAAACCATCAAGGTGGGGGTGACGGGCGGTCCGCACGCGCAGATCATGGAAGTGGTGAAGAAGGTCGCGGCGAAGGACGGCCTGGAGATCCGCATCGTCGAATTCTCCGATTACGTGCAGCCGAACGCGGCGCTCGCGTCGGGCGACCTCGACGCGAACAGCTACCAGCACGATCCGTATCTGCAGGCGCAGGTGAAGGATCGCGGCTACAAGCTGCTCAAGGTCGCGGACACCGTCACGTTCCCGATGGGCATCTATTCGAAGCGCGTGAAGTCGCTGGCCGAACTGAAGCCGGGCGCGCGCGTCGCGGTTCCGAACGATCCGACCAATGGCGGCCGCGCGCTGCTGTTGCTGCAGAAGCAGGGGCTGTTGAAGCTGCGCGCGGATGCTGGGCTGAAGGCGACGCCGCTCGATATCGTCGACAATCCGCGCAAGCTGAAAATCGTCGAGCTCGATGCGGCGCAGATCCCGCGCTCGCTCGGCGACGTCGACGCGGCCGCGATCAATACCAACTACGCGATGGAAGCGGGGTTGAAACCGAAGCAGGACGCGATCGCGATCGAGGGCCCCAACGGCCCGTACGCGAACATCCTTGCGATCCGCGAGGCGGACCGGAACAAGCCGTGGGTCGCCAAGCTGATTGCGGCGTATCACTCGGCCGACGTGAAGCAGTTCATCGAAGGCAAGTTCGGCGGCGCGGTCGTTGCTGCCTGGTAACGGTGGAGCGCGGACGCCCGGCGGGATTAGAGTCGATGATCGAAAACCCGGGCTTTGCGTCCGGGTTTTTTCTCTTTTAAAATAGAACGACCGTTCGCTATCATTGGCGCGTCGCCAAGAAGCGGTATCCTCGACAACCATGATGGTTGGGGCCGCCTGGCCGCGCAGTCATGAGGTCGCGCTATAAAATGGCCTCTGGTCGTATTCGTAACTTTGGAGCGTGTGCATGAAAATCCTGGTGCCAGTGAAAAGAGTGGTCGACTACAACGTGAAGGTCCGCGTGAAGTCGGACAACACGGGTGTCGACATCGCGAACGTGAAGATGTCGATGAACCCGTTCGACGAAATCGCCGTTGAAGAAGCCGTGCGCCTGAAGGAAGCGGGCGTGGCGACCGAAGTGATCGCGGTGTCGGTGGGCGTCGCGCAAGCGCAGGAAACGCTGCGCACGGCGCTGGCGATTGGAGCGGATCGCGCGATCCTCGTCGAGTCGAACGACAGCGTCGAGCCGCTGGCCGTCGCGAAGATCCTGAAGGCGCTGGTCGACAAGGAACAGCCGCAGCTCGTGATCCTCGGCAAGCAGGCGATCGACGACGACTCGAACCAGACGGGCCAGATGCTGGCGGCGCTGGCAGGTTTCCCGCAAGCGACGTTCGCGTCGAAGGTGACGATCGCCGACGGCAAGGCAACGGTCGCCCGTGAAGTGGACGGCGGCGCGGAAACGCTGTCGCTGACGCTGCCGGCGGTCGTGACGACCGACCTGCGCCTGAACGAGCCGCGCTACGTGACGCTGCCGAACATCATGAAGGCGAAGAAGAAGCCGCTCGAAACGGTGAAGCCGGAAGACCTGGGCGTTGACGTCACGCCGCGTCTGAAGACGCTGAAGGTGGCCGAGCCGCCGAAGCGCGCAGCCGGCGTGAAGGTGCCGGACGTGAAGACGCTGGTCGAGAAGCTGAAGACCGAAGCCAAGGTGCTGTAAGAGGGAGCGGAAAGAAATGACGATTCTGGTGATTGCAGAACACGACAACGCGTCGATCAAGGCCGCGACGCTGAACACGGTGGCGGCTGCTGCGAAGATCGGCGGCGACATCCACGTGCTGGTCGCGGGCCACAACGCGCAAGCGGCTGCCGACGCGGCCGCGAAGATCGCAGGTGTGTCGAAGGTGCTGCTGGCCGACGCGCCGCAGCTCGAAGCAGGCCTCGCGGAAAACGTCGAAGCGACCGCGCTGAACATTGCAAAGGACTACTCGCACATCCTCGCGCCGGCGACGGCCTACGGCAAGAACATCGCGCCGCGTATCGCCGCGAAGCTGGACGTTGCGCAGATCTCGGACATCACGGCGGTCGATTCGGCCGACACGTTCGAGCGCCCGATCTACGCGGGCAACGCGATCGCGACGGTGCAGTCGAGCGACCCGATCAAGGTCATCACGGTGCGTGCGACGGGCTTCGATCCGGTGGCGGCGGAAGGCGGCAGCGCAGCGGTCGAGAAGATCGAAGCGGCAGCCGACGCCGGCAAGTCGCAGTTCGTCAGCCGTGAAGTGACGAAGCTGGACCGTCCGGAGCTGACGTCGGCGAGCATCATCGTGTCGGGCGGCCGCGGTCTGGGCAGCGGCGAGAACTACACGAAGGTGCTGGAGCCGCTGGCGGACAAGCTGTCGGCTGCACTCGGCGCATCGCGCGCGGCAGTCGACGCCGGCTATGTGCCGAACGACTACCAGGTCGGCCAGACCGGCAAGATCGTCGCGCCGCAGCTGTACATCGCGGTCGGTATCTCGGGCGCGATCCAGCATCTGGCCGGGATGAAGGATTCGAAGGTGATCGTCGCGATCAACAAGGATCCGGAAGCGCCGATCTTCAGCGTGGCCGACTATGGCCTCGTCGGCGATCTGTTCTCGCTCGTGCCGGAGCTCGTGACCGAGCTCGGCTGACGCGGCGTGACGCTTCAGCGGTAAAGCACACGAGAAGAGGGGCGCGACGAGCGCCCTTTTTTTGTTGTATTTGTTCCGTCCTGAAATAGGTTGACGCTTTTTCGCCGAAGCGAAGCGGCGCGAGCGTCGCTCGTCAGGAAGATTCCGGATCGTACCGTGCCGTGCGGAACGTATCGTCGCGCACGCACGACTGGTAGCGTCGATTCGATCGCCGTGCGACGGCAGCATGCGCACGTTGACTGAAGCCTCGTGCCGAATCGACATTCGCGGTCGCTGCACGTCGCAGCCGCCGAAGCGAAAAAGGCGCCCTCGGGCGCCTTTTTCGCTGATGCAACGGGCCCGCATCGCGGGCCGTTCCGATTTACGCGTATGCCGGGCGCGTCTGGCTGGGCACGTCCTTCAGATAACGATGCACCGACAGGTCGTCGGCCTGGATCGCGGGCATCTTGCCCGAGATCAGGTCCGCGAGCAGTTGGCCCGAGCCGCACGACATCGTCCAGCCGAGCGTGCCGTGGCCGGTGTTCAGGAACAGGTTCGACACCGGCGTGCGGCCGACGATCGGCGTGCCGTCCGGTGTCATCGGGCGCAGGCCTGTCCAGAACGTGGCCTTCGACGTATCGCCGCCGCCCGGGAACAGGTCGTTCACGCACATCTCGAGCGTTTCGCGGCGCGCCGCGCGCAGCGTCTTGTCGAAGCCGACGATTTCCGCCATGCCGCCGACGCGGATGCGCTGGTCGAAGCGCGTGATCGCGATCTTGTAGGTCTCGTCGAGCACGGTCGACACGGGCGCGGCGGCTTCGTTGACGATCGGCGCGGTGATCGAATAGCCCTTGAGCGGATAGACGGGAATCTTCATCAGGTTCGAGATGAAGCGGGTCGAATACGAGCCGAGCGCGACGACGTACGCGTCGGCACGCACCGTCTCGCTGCCGCACTGCACGCCGGCGATCTTGCCGCCCGCGATCGCGAGCGCATCGATCGGCGTGTTGTAGCGGAACTTGACGCCGAGCGATTCGGCGAGGGCGGCGAGGCGCGTCGTGAACAGCTGGCAATCGCCTGTTTCGTCGCCCGGCAGGCGCAGGCCGCCCGTCAGCTTGTGCGAGACGGCGGCGAGCGCCGGTTCGGCTTTTTTCAGTTCGGCCGGCGACAGCAGTTCGAACGGCACGTTCGCTTCCTGCAGCACGGCGATGTCCTTCGCCGCGCCGTCGAGTTGCTGCTGCGTGCGGAACAGTTGCAGCGTGCCGCCCGTGCGGCCTTCGTACTGGATGCCGGTGTCGGCACGCAGCGCCTGCAGGCAGTCGCGGCTGTATTCGGCGAGACGGACCATGCGCCCCTTGTTGACCGCATAGCGCTCGGCCGTGCAGTTGCGCAGCATCTGATACATCCACTGGAGCTGGAAGCGCGTGCCGTCGAGGCGGATCGCGAGCGGCGCGTGCTTTTCGAACATCCACTTGACGGCCTTCAGCGGCACGCCGGGCGCGGCCCACGGCGCGGCATAGCCGGGCGAGATCTGGCCTGCGTTCGCGAAGCTCGTCTCCAGCGCCGGGCCGGCTTCCCGGTCGATCACAGTGACTTCATGGCCGGCGCGCGCAAGGTAATACGCGCTTGCCACGCCCACTACACCGCTGCCCAGAATGACGACTCGCATAGCTGCTCCAGATGGAAGGGACCAGATTGAGGCCGGGCGCACCTGCGGCTCCGTGTAACCTCTAGCTGATCTAGTTTTTCGAGCTATGGTATTGTCGAATGTGCAGTTTTTGTTATCGTATTTTTTCGGTTTTCAGCATAAACAAATGAGAACGCAACGTCAGCCCGTACGCTCGCTCGACAAGCTCGACCGGCGCATTCTGAAACTGCTCCAGGACGACGGCCGGATGGCGATGAAAGATCTCGCGGAACAGGTCGGACTGACCGTCACGCCGTGCATCGAGCGCGTGCGGCGCATGGAGCGCGACGGCGTGATCACCGGTTATCACGCGCGGGTCGACCCGGGCCAGCTGGGCGCAGCGCTGCTGGTGTTCGTCGAGATCACGCTCGGCCACAAGGGCGGCAACATGTTCGAGCAATTCCGCCGGGAAGTGATGAAGATCGACGAGGTGCTCGAATGCCATCTCGTTTCCGGCGATTTCGACTACCTGATCAAGGCGCGGATCGGCGAGATGGCCGACTACCGGAAGCTGCTCGGCGACATCCTGCTGCAGTTGCCCGGTGCCGTGCAGTCGAAGAGCTACGTCGTGATGGAAGAAATCAAGGAAACGCTGACGATCGCCGTCGGCGAGTGACGTACCGGCGGCCCGTTTGTCGGGCCCTTTATCCCGCCCTTGGCATGCTGCGCCCAATACTGTATAAATGTACAGTATTGGGCGCAGGCGAATGGGTGGGCACATGGACGATCGGTCCGACAACGAATTTCCGGTAGCGCCGCCCGTGCCCCGCAAGGGGCGCGGTGCGGTCGACAACTTGCAGGGGCGGTACGAAATCGCGCAGCGCGAAGCGGTGGACGACGGCTGGACGCACGAGTCCGACGATGCCGATTTCCCCGCGCCGCTGCGCACGCAGGTATTCGAGGAGCGGGCGAAGAGCATCCTGACGCACAATCAGTCGCCCGATATTCCGTTCAGCGTGTCGCTCAATCCGTATCGCGGCTGCGAGCACGGTTGTATCTACTGCTTCGCGCGGCCGACGCACAGCTACCTCGGGCTGTCGCCGGGGCTCGATTTCGAAAGCCGCATCTACGCGAAGGTGAATGCGGCCGAACTGCTCGAGCGCGAGATTTCGCGCAAGCGCTACGTGCCGGAGCCGATCGCGCTCGGCGTCAACACCGACGCATACCAGCCGGTCGAGCGCGACCTGCGCATTACGCGCAGCGTGATCCAGGTGATGCACGATCGCGGGCTGCCGTTCGCGGCGATCACGAAATCGTCGCTGATCGAGCGCGATCTCGACCTGCTCGCACCGATGGCCGAACGCGGGCAGGTGATGGCGGCGGTCACGATCACGACGCTCGATGCCGAGCTCGCGCGCACGCTGGAGCCGCGTGCGGCCACGCCGGCGCGGCGGCTGCGCACGATCCGCGCGCTGCGAGATGCGGGCGTGCCGGTCGGCGTGAGCATTGCACCGGTGATTCCGTTCGTGACCGAGCCCGACATGGAGCGCGTGCTGGAGGCCTGTGCGGAAGCCGGCGCGACGCATGCGAGCTACATCATCCTGAGGTTGCCGTGGGAGGTTGCGCCATTGTTCAAGCAATGGCTTGCCGCGCATTTTCCCGATCGCGCGGAGCGCGTGATGAACCGCGTACGTGACATGCGCGGCGGCAAGGATTACGACTCCGATTTCTCGAAACGGATGAAGGGCGAGGGGATCTGGGCCGACCTGTTGCGGCAGCGCTTCCGCCAGGCCGTCAAGCGGCTCGGGTTGAACGAACGCACGAACGGTATCCTCGATCTGTCGCGGTTCAGCGGTGCGCCTGCCGCCGGGGTGCCGGCACCGCGTGTCGCGGTGCGTGCGGCCGGCGCGAAGCCGCGCGACGACATGCAGTTGAACCTGTTCTGACCGGCGAGCCATGCAGTCGCCGGTGTGTCGTATCGACCGTATGGGTCGTGCTTACTGCGAAATCTGCTTGGCTGCTTCGACCTGCGATTCGAAGTACGTCTGGAACGACAGCGCGAGTGCGGTCATCAACAGGAACGCGCCGATCAGCAGCGAGAAGATCACGACGAAGATCACGGTCCAGCCCGACCGGCTGTGCTTGCCGGTGTCCGCGTTGAATTGCGCATCCCATTTTTCGTCGGGGCGCAGCCCGTAGACGAGTGCGGCAAGAAACGCCGCCAGCAGCGAGATTGCGCCGGGTACCGCGAGCCACCAGCCGAGGCCGGCGCTGCGCTGGGTTGCGGCGAGCAGGAGGAAGCCCGGGATGCCGACGATCGTCGCGAGCAGGTGGGCCCAGCCGTACACATCGCGAAAGCCGTACAGATAGAAGCGGTGCGCGCCGAGCGATCCGAGCAGGAACGCGAGGGCGGCGGTGAGCGTCTTGGAGCGGAAGCGGCGGGGCGATGCGGTGCTGCTGGACATGGATGGCGGCGTATTGTCGTTGGCATGGGCGGGGCCGGCAGGCCGGCGCGGGCGCGCGGCCCGGCACGCATTCTACGATGCCCGGTCGGGCCCGGTCACGCCTCGCCTGCGTCAAGGTGCCGCATAGGTCACGCGGTAGATCGCGCCGGCGTAATCGTCGCTGACGAGCAGCGAGCCGTCCGGTAGCGGCAATACATCGGCCGGGCGTCCCCATACGGTGCCGTCGGGTCGCAGCCAGCCCGTGATGAACGGTATCTGGCGGGCGTGGCTGCCGTCCGCCGATGCGATCACGCGCATCACGCGGTAGCCGACCTTCGTGCTGCGATTCCACGAGCCGTGTTCGGCAATGAAGACATTGTTGCGATAGGGCGCCGGAAACATCGTCCCGGTATAGAAGCGCATCCCGAGCGCCGCGACGTGCGCGCCGAGTTTCAGGACGGGCGGCACGTAATGACGACAGACGTCGGCGCCGCCGAATTCGGGGTCGGGCGTATCGCCGCCGTGGCAGTATGGAAAGCCGAAGTCGAGGCCGGTGCGCGGCGCACGGTTCAGCTTGTCGTCGGGTACGTCGTCGCCCATCATGTCGCGCCCGTTGTCGGTGAACCACAGCTCGCCCGAGTCAGGGTGCCATGCGAAGCCGACCGTATTGCGTATGCCGCGAGCGATCACTTCACGCCCGCTGCCGTCGGCGTTCATCCGCGCGATGATCGCGTAGCGGCCGCGATCGGCGAGGCACGCGTTGCACGGCGCGCCGACCGGCACGTACAGCTTGCCGTCGGGGCCGAACGCGATGAATTTCCAGCCGTGATGGTGGTCGGTCGGCAGCGCATCGGTCACGACGACGGGCGCGGGCGGTCTGGCGAGCCGGTCGTCGATATGGTCGAGGCGCAGGATGCGCGAGACGGCGGATATATAGAGGGCGCCATCGCGATAGGCGACGCCGACGGGCATGTCGAGCCCGGACGCGATGACGTAGTGCGCGCTGATCCGGCCCTCGTGCATTGCGAACGCGTGGACGCGGCCGTCTCGCGTGCCGACATACAGGTTGCCGCGCGGCGACCACGCCATTTCGCGCGCGGCCGGTACGGCGTCGGTCAGCACGCTCACATGGAATCCGGGCGGCACGACGAGTTCGTTCACCGGCAGCGGCGCGGCAAACGCCGCTGCGGACGCGACGCAGGCAAGGCCGGCAAGCAGCGCCGCCAATTGGCGCTGCACGCGGCGCATCGGGGTGGCGCGAAGGGGCGGCATGATGGTCGAGCGCATCCTGGACACGACGATTGTAGGCCCGGCCGACGGGCCGTCCGCGGATTTTTACGCGTAAGTGTTTGTTGTACCTCTGGTTTCCGGCTATAATCGCGTGTTTCAGTAGTTTCGAACCCGGTTTTCCCGAAGGACATCATATGGTTATCATCCGTCTGGCTCGTGGCGGCTCGAAGAAGCGCCCGTTCTACAACATCGTTGCTACCGATTCGCGCAACCGTCGTGACGGCCGCTTCATCGAGCGCGTCGGCTTCTACAACCCGGTCGCCACGAAGGGCGAATCGCTGCGTATCGCTCAGGATCGCCTGACGTACTGGCAAGGCGTTGGCGCGCAACTGTCGCCGACCGTCCAGCGTCTCGTGAAGGAAGCGCAAAAGGCGCAACCGGCTGCCTGACATGGCGCGGTGTGCCGGTCGTGCCGGCTGTGAGGTGCATTGATGGCGGGTCACGATTCCGGTAATGCAAGGCGCGGGCGTGCGTCATTCGGCGCATTCGTCCGCAAGCCGGTCGAGCGCGACACGGTCGCGAACGCCGGTCAGGCTGCCGAACAGGGCGGCCCCGAAGCGACGCAAGCCTGGCCCGACGATGTCGTCGAGGTCGGGGCGGTGGTCGACGCCTACGGCCTGAAGGGCTGGGTCAAGGTGGCGACGCATGCCGATGCCGGTCGCGGTGGCGACGCGCTGCTCAGCGCGCGTCGCTGGTGGCTGGAACGCGGTGCGGAGCGGCTTTCCGTCCGCATCATGCAGTCGAAGACGCACAGCGACACAGTCGTTGCGCAACCCGCGGGTGTCGGCGACCGCGATGCTGCGCTGTCCATGCGCGGCTTTCGCGTGTTCGTGCGCCGGGAAGATTTCCCGGCACTGGCCGCGGACGAATTCTATTGGGTCGACCTGATCGGTCTCGATGTCGTCAACGAGCAATCGGTGGCGCTCGGGAAGGTGAGCGGGATGATCGACAACGGCGTGCATTCGATCATGCGCGTCGAGTATCCGGCAACCGGCAAAGACGGTCAGCCGACCACCGGCGAGCGGTTGATTCCGTTCGTCGGCGTCTACGTCAAAACGGTGGATCAGGCGGCGCGTCGCATCGTCGTCGACTGGGAAGCCGATTACTGAAATGAACCAGGTTACCGAGAGCGCGGTGCAGTTCGACGTCATCACGCTCTTTCCCGAGATGTTCCGCGCACTGACCGACTGGGGAATCACCAGCCGGGCCGTCAAGCAGGGGCGCTTCGGGCTGCGCACCTGGAACCCGCGTGATTTCACGACGGACAACTACCGCACGGTCGACGATCGTCCGTACGGCGGCGGTCCGGGCATGGTGATGCTGGCCAGGCCGCTCGAAGCCGCGATCGACGCCGCGAAAGCGGCGCAGGCGGAGCAGGGCATCGCGAGCACGCGCGTCGTGATGATGTCGCCGCAAGGCGCGCCGCTCACGCATGATCGTGCGGTGCGGATGGCGCAGGAACCCGGCGTCGTCGTGCTGTGCGGTCGCTACGAAGCGATCGATCAGCGCTTGCTCGACCGTTGCGTCGACGAGGAAATCAGCCTCGGCGATTTCGTGCTGTCGGGCGGCGAACTGCCGGCGATGGCGATGATGGATGCGGTCGTGCGGTTGCTGCCCGGCGTGCTGAACGATTCGCTGTCGGCCGTGCAGGACAGCTTCGCCGACGGCCTGCTTGATTGCCCGCACTACACGCGCCCCGAGGAATACGCCGGCGTGCGCGTGCCGGACGTGCTGCTCGGCGGGCATCATGCCGAGATCGAGCGGTGGCGGCGTCAGGAAGCATTGAGGAATACGTTGCGGAAGCGGCCGGACCTGATCGTCCGGGCGCGCCGCGAGAAGTTGTTGAGCCGCGCCGACGAGGCGTGGCTCGCGAACCTCGCACGCGAAGCGAAGGACGCCTCCTGAGGCGGCTGCGCGAGCGGGAATTGGCGGTGCCGTACATGCGTGTGCGGCGCCTGATGTGAATCCATCCTCTATCGGGACCAAGCCTGGAAGCAGGCGGGTTGAACGCCGACACGATGGCATAAGGAGTCAGTAATGAATCTGATCGCAAAACTTGAGCAGGAAGAAATCGAGCGCGCGCTCGCCGGCAAGACGATCCCCGATTTCGCCCCGGGCGACACGGTGATCGTGAACGTGAACGTGGTTGAAGGTAACCGCAAGCGCGTTCAGGCTTACGAAGGCGTCGTGATCGCGATTCGCAATCGTGGTCTGAACTCGAACTTCATCGTCCGCAAGATCTCGTCGGGCGAAGGCGTCGAGCGTACGTTCCAGACGTACTCGCCGCTGCTGGCAAGCATCGTCGTGAAGCGTCGCGGTGATGTGCGTCGTGCGAAGCTGTACTACCTGCGCGAGCGTTCGGGCAAGTCGGCTCGTATCAAGGAAAAGCTGGTGTCGAAGGATCGCGCCGCAGCAGCTTCCCAAGAGTAAGGGCTGTAAGGAAAAAGCACCCAACCGGGTGCTTTTTTCATTCTGGCGCGACAATATGCTCGACACGACACGAACCCGAGAGCCCCATTGAATCGCCGCCCCATCATCGATCCCGAAGTATTGCCGGTCGAAGGCACCGGCGCCGGCCTGCCGGTCATCGATTCCCGGCTGATGACGCCGTCCGGCCTGCGCGAACGGTTCGCGCGCACGCTCGAATGGAGCGTCGAGCCTGGCGAAGCGAGGCTGCAGGAAGGCGTCGATCCGCGTAGCGCGGCCGTCCTCGTGCCGCTCGTCGTCCGCGAATCGGGCCTCACCGTATTGCTGACGCAGCGCGCCGATCACCTGAACGACCACGCCGGACAGATCAGCTTTCCCGGCGGTCGTCGCGAGCCGTTCGATCGCGACGCGACCGCCACCGCGTTGCGCGAGGCGAAGGAGGAGATCGGGCTGGCCGCCGAACGCGTCGAGATTCTCGGTGCGCTGCCCGACTACCTGACCGGCACGGGTTTCTGCGTGACGCCGGTGGTCGGCCTCGTGCATCCGCCGTTCACCGTGCAGGCCGACACGTTCGAAGTCGCCGAGATTTTCGAGGTGCCGCTCGCGTTCGTGATGAATCCCGCGAACCATCAGGTGCGTGTGTTCCGGTGGGAAGGCGGCGAGCGTCGTTTTTTTGCCATGCCCTATCCGAATGAGAAACCGGACGGGCATTACTTCATTTGGGGCGCAACTGCCGCCATGTTTCGCAATCTGTATCGCTTCTTGGCTGCCGGCTAGGCGGGCGCGCCGGCCGGCGCGCGCCGCCGGCTGCCTGGCGAGCGCGCCGTGCAGCCATGCGCGGCTGACGCTGTGCTATCGTTATGCAAAAAATGACATAACTCCGAAGACGGCGCCACGCATGACTTTCTTTTCGGTTCTCCTCGCCCTCATCATCGAACAGGTCCGCGCGTTGTCGCCGAGCAATCCGGTGTTCGCGCTGTTCCAGTTTCATGCGGAAACCGTCGCGCATGGCCTCGACGCCGGCAAGCAGAAGCACGGAATCCTTGCATGGCTCGCGGTCGTGCTGCCGTGGGTACTGATCGTCGCGCTGATCTATTTCCTGTTGTACAAGGTGAGCTTCGTGCTCGCGTTTCTGTGGAACGTCGTCGTCGTGTATTTCACGCTCGGCTTCCGCCAGTTCAGCCACTACTTCACCGATATCCATCTCGCGCTCAACAACGACGACGTGCCGCGCGCGCGCGAAATCCTGCACGAGTGGACGGGTATCGACACGGTCGACATGCCGGTCGGCGAAATCGTCCGTCATACGCTGATCCACGCGGTCGTCGCGTCGCATCGCCACGTCTTCGGCGTGTTCTTCTGGTACGTGCTGCCGCTCGGCCCGGCGGGCGCCGTGCTGTACCGGATTTCCGAATACCTCGCGCGCAGCTGGTCGACGCCGGGCGACGACCGCACCGCTGCCTTCTCGACGTTCGCGCAGCGCGCGTTCTTCGTGATCGACTGGATTCCGTCCCGGCTGACGGCGCTCGGCTTCGCGATCGTCGGCAATTTCGAGGATGCAATCTACGCGTGGCGCAACCATACGCGCCAGTGGCCCGACCCGAACGACGGCGTGCTGCTGGCCGCCGGCAGCGGGGCGCTCGGCGCGCGTCTTGCCGGGCCGCTCGCGGAGCCGTCGAGCCTCGATGCGCTGGCAGTCGGCGACAGCGGTCCGTTGACGGTTGGTGACGATTGCACGCCGCGCACGCTGCAGTCGGCGGTCGGCCTCGTGTGGCGCGCGGTGATCCTGTGGATGATCCTGTTGCTGATGCTGACGCTGGCGGTCTGGGTATCGTGACGCGCTAGCCCGGCACCCGATGAAATGAACAGGCCGGCTTGATGCCGGCCTTTTCGCTGTGCGTCGGCGCAATGCGTTCAGTCGTCGAGCGGGTCGCGCACGGCGCCGCATTGCCAGCACGCGGTGAATTGCGCTTCGAGCGCTTCGCCGCACTGCCGGCAGCGCCAGGGTGCGGCGCCGGCAGACGGGCCGTGCGATGCGGCATCGAGGAGCCGGCGGGCGAGCGCGTCGTCGCGTTCGTCGTCGAGCCACAGTTCGGGCGTGCACGCGTCGGCGGGCAGGCCACCGAGCGCGCCGGTCGCGTAGCAGTTGTGCAACTCGCAACCGATGCCGGCCATCTGGAGCACGTTGGCCCAATGCTGCGCGGTCGCGAGGTCGGGTGCCTTGAAACGCATCGCCGCTCCTGTCGATGAAGGCCGGCCCGTCTGGCGCCGGCCGGCCGTCGCACACGTCGCGCGCGATCAGCGGACGATCTGGCTCGCCTCGTGCACGAGCTGCGCGTACAGCGCGTGCCGGGACGGCGCGATGCGGCCGTCGGCGACGGCTTCGAGGATCGCGCAGCCGGGCTCGTGCAGATGATGACAATTATAGAAACGGCAGTCCGCGAGCAGCGGCCGGAATTCCGGGAACGCGCGCTCGAGGCGGCCTTCGGTCAGGTGGTAGAGGCCGAATTCCTGGAAGCCCGGCGAATCGATCAGCGCACCGCCGCCTTCCAGCGGGTACAGGCGCGTGAACGTCGTCGTGTGACGGCCGCTGTTGAGCGCGGCCGAGATCTCGCGGGTCGCGGCTTCGGCGTCGGGCACGAGCAGGTTCACGAGCGTCGACTTGCCCATCCCGGACTGGCCGAGCAGGATCGTCGAATGGCCGGCGAGGTGCGGCATCAGTTGCGCGCGCGCGTCGTCCGGCGCGCCTTTCACCGACAGCTCGAGCACGTCGTAGCCGAGCGCGCGGTACGGCGCGAGGCGTTCGCGCGCGACCGGCAGCGCGGCCTCCACGTCGATCTTGTTCAGCACGACGAGCGGCTTCAGCTCGTTCGCTTCGGCGGCAATCAGCGCGCGGCCGAGCAGATCCTCGCTGAAATAGGGCTCGGTCGCGAGCACGATCAGCAGTTGGTCGAGGTTGGCCGCGAACAGCTTCGACTTGAACTGGTCGGAGCGGTACAGCAGGTTGCGCCGTTCGCCGATCTCCACGATCACGCCCTGGTCGGCCGACGCGAGTTCGTATGCGACGCGGTCGCCGACCGCGACGTCGCTCTTCTTGCCGCGCGGGAAGCATTGCAGCATCGGGCCGCCGTCGTCGGGGGCGACGATGTAGTGGCGGCCGTGCGCCGCGATCACGCGGCCTTCGGCCCGTTGCGCGCCCGATGCGCGCGGGGCCGGCTTGCGGGAGGTCGGCCGGCTCATGCGTGCTGCAGCAGGCGGTCGATCCGCTGCGACGCAGGCGGATGCGAGTAGTAGAAGGCCGTGTAGACGGGGTCGGGCGTCAGCGTCGACGCGTTGTCTTCATAGAGTTTCACGAGCGCGCTGACGAGATCCTGCGCGTCGGTCTGGCTGGCCGCGAACGCGTCGGCCTCGAATTCGTGCTTGCGCGACGTGAGGCTGCTGAACGGCGTCGCGAAGAACAGGAATACCGGAATCGCGAGGAAGAACAGGATGAGCGCGGCGCCCGCGTTGCTGGTGTCGAGCGACGGCGTGACGCCGAGCCCCGTATAGAACCACGTGCGTTGGGCGAGCCAGCCGAGCAGCGCGAGCAGCACGAGGCTCAGCACGAACGACACGAGCATCCGCTTCATCACGTGGCGGCGTTTGAAGTGGCCGAGCTCGTGCGCGAGCACGGCTTCGATCTCCTGGCCGGACAGGCGCGCGAGCAGCGTATCGAAGAACACGATCCGCTTGGATGCGCCGAAGCCCGTGAAGTACGCGTTGCCGTGCGCCGAGCGGCGGCTGCCGTCCATGACGAACAGGCCCTTCGCCGCGAAGCCGCAGCGCTTCATCAGCGACTCGATGCGTGCGCGCAGCGCGTCGTCCTTCAGCGGCTCGAACTTGTTGAAGAGCGGCGCGATGAAGGTCGGGTAGATCAGCAGCACGAGCATCTGGAACGCGACCCACACGATCCAGGTCCACAGCCACCACAGGCTGCCGGCCTGGTTCATCAGCCACAGAACGACGAACAGCAGCGGCAGGCCGAGCACGGCGCCGAGCAGCGAATTTTTCAGCATGTCGGCGAAGAACAGCCGCTTCGTCATCCGGTTGAAGCCGAAACGCTGCTCGATCCCGAACTGGCGGTAATACTCGAACGGGATGTCGATCGCGCTCATGATCACGAGCACTGCGGCGACCAGCGCGACCTGCTGCCCGTAGCCGCGGCCGAGCCAGCCGGTCAGCAGCGAGTCGAGCGCGCCGACGCCGCCGAGCAGCGTGAGGCCGACCAGCACGGCCGCGCTGACGACGATCTCGAGCATCGTCAGCCGGGTGCGCTCGACCGTGTAGTCGGCGGCGCGCTGGTGGGCGGTCAGCGGGATGGTGGCGCTGAATTGCGCGGGCACGCCGTTGCGGTGCGCGGCGACGAAGCGGATCTGCCGCGACGCGAGCCACAGCTTGGTGACGACCATCGCGAGTACGGCGATCGCGAACAGCAGGGTGAACGAAAAGGGTGACATCGAAGGCGCCAAAGGGTTCTATGCGAGAATTATATGTTCTTGCGGACCGGCCCCGCTGATGCGATGCCGGCCGCCCGGGCGGCGCCGCATCGGCGCGCCCGGTCCGCCATTTTCCAGGATGAATCATGACCGATACCGCCGCTTCCGCCAGCCAGCCCGCGCTCGTGCGCAACGAGTTGAACCTCGTCTGGCTCGACATGGAGATGACGGGCCTCGACCCGGAAAACGACCGCATCATCGAGATCGCGGTCGTGGTGACCAATTCCACGCTCGACGTTGCCGTCGAGGGCCCGGTGTTCGCGATTCACCAGAGCGACGAGACGCTCGCGAAGATGGACGACTGGAACAAGTCGACGCATGGCCGCTCGGGGCTGATCGACCGCGTGCGCGCATCGACCGTGACCGAGGCGGAAGCCGCCGCGCAACTGCAGGCGTTCCTCGCGCAGTACGTGTCGCCGGGCAAGTCGCCGATGTGCGGCAACTCGATTTGCCAGGACCGCCGATTCATGGCGCGCTGGATGCCGGAATTCGAGCGGTTCTTCCATTACCGCAACCTCGACGTCAGCACGCTCAAGGAGCTGTGCCGCCGCTGGCAGCCCGCCATCTACAAGGGTTTCCAGAAGCGGGCGATGCACACCGCGCTCGCCGACATCCACGAGTCGATCGACGAGCTGAAGTACTATCGCGAGCATTTCCTGATTCCGGCCGCATCGGCGCCGGCAGGCGACTCCGTGCCGGCCGCCTGAGCGGGCCGGCACGCGCGCGGCGCTCGAGCCACGTTCAGCGCCGCGCGCTTTTCGGCCGGAACGCCGCGACCACCGCGGCGTCGGTCTCGATATACGGGCCGCCGATCAGGTCGATGCAGTAGGGCACCGCGGCGAAGATGCCGGGCACGGTCGATTTGCCGTCGGCATCGCGCAGCCCTTCCAGCGTCTCGCGGATCGACTTCGGCTGGCCGGGCAGGTTGATGATCAGCGCCGCATGGTCGGCCGTTTCGCGGATCACCGCGACCTGCCGCGACAGGATCGCGGTCGGCACGAAATTCAGGCTGATCTGCCGCATCTGTTCGCCGAATCCCGGCATTTCCTTCGTCGCCACGGCCAGCGTGGCTTCCGGCGTCACGTCGCGGCGCGCGGGACCGGTGCCGCCCGTCGTCAGCACGAGATCGCAGCCGGCGACGTCGACCAGTTCGGTCAGCGTGGCCGAGATCGTCGGCGCGTCGTCCTGGATCAGGCGCGTTTGCGCGCGCCACGGCGAGACGAGCGCGCCGGCGAGCCATTCCTGCAGCGCCGGGATGCCCTTGTCCTCGTAGACGCCCGTACTCGCGCGGTCGCTGATCGACACGAGGCCGACCACGAGCTCGTCCGGATGGTTACGCTTCGTCGTCATGGTCGTCTCCGGTGGCGTCGTCCCCTTCGTCATCGCCGCCGGGCGTGCCGCTCGCGGTCTTGATCCACTGGAACAGCTCGCGGAAATAGCGCGGCGGCTTGCCTTGCTGGGCTTCCTTGCGCGCGTTGCGGATCAGCGTACGGCCTTCCTGGATGTCGGCGTCGGGGTGCTGGCGCAGGAATTCGGTCAGCGCGTCGTCGCTCGCGAGCAGTTGCTCGCGCGTGCGCTCGATCCAGTGCAGGCGGGCCGTCGCGGCCTTGTTCACGCCGCGTTGCGCGTCGAGCGCGGTGCGCAGCGCGGCCGTTTCGTCGTCGGTCAGCGAGCGCATCACGCGGCCGACGTACTGGAGCTGGCGGCGCTTGCCTTCGTGATCGGTGATCCGGCGGGCCTCGCGCACGGCGTCCGCGAGATCTTCGGGCATCGGCATGCGCTTGAGCGCGTCCTTCGGCAGGTCGACGAGTGCCTGGCCGAGTTCCTGCAGCGCGTGCATTTCGCGCTTCAACTGGGATTTGCTGGGGCGATCGTAGCCATTGTCGTCGTCCTCGACGGCATGTTCGATCGGCTGGATTCGGGTTTTGCGTGTCATGGGCCGCATTGTATCGCGGCGCGGATACCCCAAGCTTGTCTGTGTCCGGCCCCGGACCTTGCTATGATCGCGGGATACGCAACATTTTGACCATGCGGGCGCCCGCCCGCCACCGGATACCAAGACGATGGCAGCCAATCTCGACGTACAAGCGCGCTATTTCCCGCACACGCAGGACCAGCTCAAAGAAATCGCATCGGACATCCTTCGCCATGCGAAGGCGCTCGGCGCGACGGACGCCGCGACCGAAATCTCCGAGGGCGACGGCCTGTCGGTGTCGGTGCGCCGTGGCGAGGTCGAAACGATCGAGCACAACCGCGACAAGATGGTCGGCGTCACCGTGTTCATCGGCAAGAAACGCGGCAACGCGAGCACGTCGGATTTCTCGCCGGCCGCGATCAAGGATACCGTCGCCGCCGCCTACAACATCGCGCGCTTCACGGCCGAGGACGAAGCGGCCGGTCTCGCCGAAGCCGAGCTGCTCGAAACCGACCCGCAGGACCTCGATCTGTACCACCCGTGGGCGCTGACGGCCGACGACGCGGTCGAGCTTGCCCGCCGCGCGGAAGACGCCGCGTTTGCGGTCAGCCCGCAAATTCGCAATTCGGAAGGTGCGAGCGTGTCGGCGCAGCACTCGCAGTTCGTGCTCGCGACGTCGCGCGGCTTCCTGGCCGGCTATCCGTACTCGCGCCACTACATCGCATGCGCGCCGATCGCGGGCAGCGGCCGCCACATGCAGCGCGACGACTGGTATTCGTCGAAGCGCAGCGCGATCGATCTCGCCGCGCCCGAAGCGGTGGGCCGTTACGCGGCCGAACGCGCGCTCGCGCGGATGGGCGCGCGTCGTCTCGACACGCGCAAGGTGCCCGTGCTGTTCGAGGCGCCGCTCGCGGCCGGCCTGCTCGGCGCATTCGTACAGGCGGTGAGCGGCGGCGCGCTGTATCGCAAGACGTCGTTCCTCGTCGACAGCCTCGGCAAGCCGGTGTTCGCACCGCACATCCAGATCGTCGAGGATCCGCACGTGCCGCGCGCGATGGGCAGCGCGCCGTTCGACGAGGAAGGCGTGCGCACGCGTGCGCGCAGCGTCGTGAAGGACGGTGTCGTCGAAGGCTATTTCCTGTCGACCTATTCGGCACGCAAGCTCGGCACGCAAACCACCGGCAACGCGGGCGGCTCGCACAATCTCGCGCTGCGCAGCGCGAACACGCAGGCGGGCGACGACTTCGACGCGATGCTGAAGAAGCTCGGCACGGGGCTGCTGCTGACCGAGTTGATGGGGCAGGGCGTGAACTACGTGACGGGCGACTATTCGCGCGGTGCTGCGGGTTTCTGGGTGGAGAACGGCGTGATCCAGTATCCGGTCGAGGAAATCACCGTTGCCAGCACGCTGCAGGAGATGTTCCGCCATATCGTCGCGATCGGTGCGGATTCGATCGTGCGCGGTACGAAGGAAACCGGCTCGGTGCTGATCGAGCAGATGACGATCGCAGGGCAGTAAGCCGCACGCGGCGCAGGCCGCCAGAAAACGAAAGCCCGACCGGCGCGCGAAGCCGGTCGGGCTTTTTTCATCGTGCGGAAGAAGACGTCAGCCGCGCTTGCGTTCGTAGACGACGAACGCATAGCCGAACGTGTTCGGCGCGGCAGCCTGATGCGCGTCGCGCGAGATTTCCTGCCAGTGCGCGGCGTCGGGCGCCGGGAACGACGCGTCGCCGTCGAAGTCGGCGTCGATCTCGGTGACGACCAGCCTGTCGGCGAGCGTGAGACCTTCCGCGTAGAGTTGCGCACCGCCGATCAGGAATACCTCCGGCGCCCCGTCGCGCGCGGCGAGCGCCAGTGCGTCGGCGAGCGACGTGACCGTATCGCAGCCGTCGAAACGGCGCGTGGCGTCGCGCGTGACGACGATATTGCGGCGGCCGGGCAGCGGCCGGCCGATCGATTCGTGGGTCTTGCGGCCCATCACGATCGGCGCGCCCATCGTCGTGCGCTTGAAGAACGCGAGATCCTCGGGAAGTTTCCAAGGCAACTGGTTGTCGCGGCCGATGATGCCGTTGCGGGCACGCGCGACGATCAGGGTCAACGTCGTCATGAAGGTCGGGAAAGAGGGGAACGGAACGGGGCCGATTTTACCGGAACGACGGCGTGCGCCGGATTCCGCCCGCCCGCACGGGGACCGGCGTTTCCGGCGTCGTGCGCCGCGACGCGCGATGCCCCGCGTCGCGGCGGCCCGTCCGAATAAAAAGAGTGCCCGCCGGGGGACGGGGCACCAAAACGTTTTATGTCGCGAGATCGGCGAGGCCGGTTCCGCTCGACGGCATCCCGTTCGACCGGCTCGTCAGTTCAATACGTTATCCTGATCGAATTGAAGAGGCACATGCATCAGGGATGCGTATTGCCTCGCGCATTGCCTTCCATCGCATGCCGGATGTCGCCCGGTTGCGGCGCCGGCAGCGGCATCGGCAACTGGGGCGGTGGCGGGATCTCGTCCCACAGCGTCACGGAGGCGTTGGCGGCCGGCAGCGGTTGCGGTGCCGACACGGTCAGGATGCCGAACCCGTTGCCGTGCTGCCTGCTCGACGTGTTTTCGGCAAGCAGCATGGCGCGATCCGGTTGCATGCCATCGTCTGCGCATGCCGGAGCAGGCGGGCCGGCGGCCGAGAGCGCGAGCGCCATCGGCACGAAAGAAAGTAAACGAGGTTTTCGCATGGCGGATGTCTCCGATCGTGTACGTATTCAGCGAAATACATGCCACCGTACCGGGGCCATTGCCGCCATTGCGACTCGCGCTCGAGCGTTGCGAATGGTGGCCGAAAACGCCTGAAAATGTTTCAGGCCTGAAACGACGGGGCTCGGGAATACTGCTGATTCAATCGACACGCTTCAAGGATGAAAATCGGCGCGTGTGTCGATGACGAAACCGTTCCTGCGCATGTGCTATGTGCAGAGGATTGATCTGCATCGACTCCCGAGCGATTCGGCTGTGTCGCCATCGGCAATGAAACGGATTTGTCGTATTCGGTGCCTATAACCGGGTTGTCTCGATCAAAAAATTACTGGACGCGAGACAAGCGCCATCATGCGAGGCTGTGTCGTTGCCGCGCATCGGCATGGCGAATCGAGCCACCTCTGGCTGACCCGATTCGATCCTTTTGCACGCAATCCGACGTGTGCAGCAATCGTTGGACGGTTGATGAACGGGGTGAGCATATGGGAGCCGATCAGCGGCACGTGGTCTACTATTCGCGCGAACCGAACGACGCGTTGCGCGGCCATTTCGACGAATGCGGCTGGCGCGTCGACTTGGCCGAGACCGTGCGCGATGTGCGGCGCGTCGTGCAGCACGGCGTGGCCACCGCCGGCCTGCTCGATTTCTCGCCGGGCTTCAAGCCGTCGGACCTGCGCGAACTCGAATCCTGCCTGAGCATCCAGCACATCGGCTGGATCGCGGCGACGCGGCGCGGCCAGTTGCAGGACGCGACGCTGCGCCATCTCATTCGCGACTATTGCTTCGACTACGTGACGATGCCGTACGAAACGGCGCGGATCGTCGAGACCGTCGGCCATGCGCACGGCATGGTCGCATTGACCGATCCCGTTTCGCCGCCCGTCGGCGCGGGGCGCAGCGAAGGCGAGATGGTCGGCACCTGCGATGCGATGCTCGGGCTCTTCAGGACGATCCGCCGTGTCGCGGCGACCGACGCACCGGTGTTCATCTCCGGCGAGTCGGGCACGGGCAAGGAATTGACGGCGGTCGCGATTCACGAGCGCTCGGCGCGCGCGCAGGCGCCGTTCATCGCGATCAATTGCGGTGCGATACCGTCGACGCTGCTGCAGGCCGAACTGTTCGGCTATGAACGCGGCGCGTTCACCGGCGCGAACCAGCGCAAGATCGGCCGCGTCGAGGCAGCCAACGGCGGCACGCTGTTTCTCGACGAGATCGGCGATCTGCCGCTCGAAAGCCAGGCCAGCTTGCTACGCTTCCTGCAGGAAGGCAAGATCGAGCGGCTCGGCGCGCATGCGTCGATGCCGGTCGATGTACGCGTGATCTGCGCGACGCACGTGAACATGGAGGCGGCGCTGCGTGAAGGGCGCTTTCGCGAGGACCTGTTTCACCGGCTGTGCGTGCTGAAGATCGAGGAGCCGCCGCTGCGCGCGCGCGGCAAGGACATCGAGGTGCTCGCGCGCCACATGCTCGAGCGCTTCAAGGGCGATGCGCATCGGCGCCTGCGCGGTTTTTCCCCGGATGCGGTCGCGTCGCTGTACGGCTATTCGTGGCCCGGCAACGTGCGCGAGCTGATCAACCGTGTGCGCCGTGCGATCGTGATGTCCGAAGGCCGGATGATCACCGCCGCCGATCTCGAGCTGAACGACTATGCGACGCTCGCGCCAGTGTCGCTGCTGGAGGCGCGCGAGGCGGCCGAACGGCAGGCGATCGAGCAGGCGCTGCTGCGCCATCGCGGCCGTTTTGCGGATGCCGCGCGCGAGCTCGGCGTGTCGCGCGTCACGCTCTACCGGCTGATGTGTGCGCACGGCATGCGCGATCGTGGCGACACGCTGGCAGGGTTTTCGGCGCCGTTGCCGGAGCTTCCGCGCCACGCTTGTTAAAATCGGCGGGTACGGCCGCCTCTCGCGGCCGAAGGAACCCGCATGAAACAGTATCTCGATCTCGTTCGTACCATTCTCGATACCGGCGCCTGGCAGGAGAACCGCACGGGGATCCGTACCATCAGCATGCCGGGCGCGATGCTGCGCTTCGACCTGCAGCAAGGCTTTCCGGCCGTGACGACCAAGAAGCTGGCGTTCAAGTCGGCGATCGGCGAACTGGTCGGCTTCCTGCGTGCGTCGCGCAGCGCGGCCGATTTCCGCGCGCTCGGCTGCAAGGTGTGGGATGCGAACGCGAACGAGAACGCGCAGTGGCTCGCGAACCCGTATCGCCAGGGCGTCGACGATCTCGGCGACGTATACGGCGTGCAATGGCGCCAGTGGCCTGGCTACAAGGTGCTCGATGCGAGCGCCGACGCGCAGATCGCCGATGCGACACGCCGCGGCTTCCGGATCGTCACGCGTTTCGACGAGGATGGCGCGCCGAAGGTGCTGCTGTACAAGGCGATCGACCAGTTGCGCCAGTGCCTGGACACGATCATGGAGAACCCGTCCGATCGTCGTATCCTGTTTCACGCGTGGAATCCGGCCGTGCTCGACCAGATCGCGCTGCCCGCGTGCCATCTGCTGTACCAGTTCCTGCCGAACGCGACGAAGCGCGAGATCTCGCTGTGCTTGTACATCCGCAGCAACGACGTCGGTCTCGGCACGCCGTTCAACCTGACGGAAGGGGCCGCGCTGCTGTCGCTCGTCGGCCGGCTGACGGGCTACACGCCGCGCTGGTTCACGTATTTCATCGGCGACGCCCACATCTATGAGAACCAGCTCGACATGCTGCAGCAGCAGCTCACGCGCGAGCCGTACGAAAGCCCGCGGCTCGAGATCGCCGAGCGCGTGCCCGAGTACGCGAAAACGGGCGTCTATGCGCCCGAATGGCTGGAGCAGGTCGAGCCGTCCGATTTCTCGCTCGTCGGCTATCGCCACCACGAGCCGCTGACCGCACCGATGGCGGTCTGATCGCGCGGGCGAGCCCGCACGGTTTCATCGATCCGTACCCTGCAAAAAGGCTCGACCGGTATTAGCCGGTCGAGCCTTTTTGTTTCATCTTTGCTGCACTTACTGGCGATGCCGCTCGTCGTGGCCGCCCTGCGGCGGCGGATTGCCCGGATGCGGCGCCTCGACGTGCGGCGCCGGCTGCGGCCGCGGTTCCATCCGGGGAGCAGGCATCGACGGGCGCGGTTCCATGCGGGGCGCCGGCTGCGGTCGCGGCTCCATGTGCGGCGCCTGCGGCTGCGGACGCGGCACGTCGTGCACCGCGGGCGCGGGCGGACGGTACTCGTTCACGCGCGGCGGCGCGACCTCGCGATGCGGCGCCGGTTGAGCGAAGTCCGGGCGTGGTTGCGGCGCGGGGGCGGCCCGTTCCGGTTGCGGCTGCGCATGCCGGGCCGGCGTCTGGAAATCAGGGTGCGGACGCGGTTGCTGAATCTGCGCGGTATTGTCGACCCGCGGTTGCGGCCGCGCGCGCGGCGCTTCGTTGCGGCCGCCGGGCTGTACGCCTTGCGGCGCCGGCACGCCGTTCGGATGCGGCACCGCGGCGCTGCGCACGGGGGGCAGCGCATTCTCTCCTGCCGCATGCAGTGCGGTGGGTGAATCGGGGCGTTGACGCGCCATCGGCGTGTGCGGCTGCATCCACACGGGGGACGGCGCGTTCGCCGCGTGCGCGTTGCCGGTCCCTGCCGGAGCGTTGTTCGCGCCCGGTGGATGCGGGACGCCGTTGCCGGGCGCGAACGCCTGATGCGGCATCGGGTTGCCGGGTGCCGGCAGCGTGCCGCCGTTGGCGAATCGCGGTGCGTTGGGGCTTTCGCCGTTCGGCGGCCGCGCGACATTCGACATGCCCGGCGTCGGCGCGCCAGGCCGCGCGGCCTGCTCGCCGGCCGGCGGGCCTTCGCGCGACGCACGGGGCGGCTGCACGACGGGGCCGTGCGGATTCACGAGCTGCACGTTGTGCATCGCCCATGCGCCGCCGCCCTGCGACTGACCCGGAACGCGGACCGGGCGAGCCGTATAGTCGGCTGGCACGTTCGTCTTCACGACGGGCGCGCCGGCGCCCGGTACGCGCCCGCCTTGCTGCGCGAGGTGGGCGGCGGCCTGGTCGCGATACGCGGGCGGCACGGCCGGATTGCGCGTCGCGACGTACGGGTGCTGCGCGATCGCCGCCGGCGGGCGGTAGCTGGCATTGCGCAGCCCGCCGGTGAAGCTCTGGCGCACCGGCGCGATGCCGGGCGTGCCCGGCGTGACGTGCGCGTTGCGCCATTGCTGCGGATCGACGTGCTGCGAGAAATGCGCGACCGGCTGGCCGTGCACGAACGCGGTGGCCGGCACGGCCGTGATCGCGTGCGGTGCACGGAAGTTCACATATGTCTTGTTGATGTTGGTGATATTGGTGATGTTCGTCACGTTCACGGTCTTGTTCACGTTGACGTTGTTCACCACGATGTTGCGGTTGACGCGGTCGTAGTAGTGCGGGCTCCAGCCGCCCCAGCCCGGATGCCACGGTTCGCCGGGGCCGAGCGCGAACCATGCGCAACCGGCCGCGGCGACGCCGCCGACCGTGAGCGCGACGCTCCAGTCGGAACCGCCGCCGCCCCCGCCGCCCACGAACGCGACGAGCGCCGGTGCATAGACGGGCGGCTGGCTGACGACCATCGGGCCGGGCACCCATGCCCAGTTGTCGTCCACGTACGCCCAGCGGCCGTAGTGATACGGCGCGAAGCCCCACGGCGCGTCGTCGACCCAGGTCCAGCCCCACGGCGCCTGCCAGATCCAGTGGCCGTCGTGATACGGCGCCCAATCGGCCGGCGTGTCGTTCGGCACCCATACCGCGCCGTAATTCGGGGTTTCGCGCCACGTGCCGTTCGCGTCGAGATCCTGGTAGCCGGGAATGTCGCGGGACACGTAGCGGGCGGACACCGAGCGCGTTTCGGCCGCGTCGCGGCTGGCGGCCCACTGGTCGAGCGCGTCGGGGCCGGGTGCACCCGATTGCTGCGCGACCTGCAGGTCGGTGCCGGTGAACACCACCTGCTGCCCCGGCGACAGCGGATACTGCCCGTTGCTGCCGTACACGGTCGCGCTCCCGCTACGTACCGTCACCGTCGTGCTCGCGCCGTTCGGCGCCACATCGACGCGATAGTCGCCGGGGCCGGCGATGCCGAGCGCGAGGTTCGGCGTGTCGATTTCGTACGATCCGCCGGCCGGCAAGTCGCGCACGTGTGTCGACACGGTGCCGAGCCCTACCTTCAATTGCGTCGTCGTGTCGTCGAGGTTCAGCACCGACAGGCTCGTCGATTCGCCGAGCCGCACCGCGGTCGAGCCGATGTGCAGTTCCGAGCGCGCGCCGGCATCGTTCCAGAGCTGATCGCCGGTCGTCAGCGGCCGGTTCACCGCCGCATACGACCACGTATCGGTGCCGGCCGGCTCGGTCGTCACGGCGCCCGACAGGTAATTGAGCCGCGCGACGCGGCCCGGCGGATCGCCGGCCGGTTGCCGTGCCGCGGCGATATTCGGCGGCGCATCGGCCGATTGCGCGAAGGCGGGCGGCAGCGTCGCCAGCGCGACGAACGCGAGCAGCGTGTAGCGGGCGGTGCGCTTGAGCGTGAAGAGGGAGGCCATGGTGAGCGTCATCGTTGTGATCGCGGCGCGTCGATTCGTGCCGTCCAGTTCACGATATCCGCTTGGCCTGTTTCAAGGCACGGTGTTTTGTAAGTCGAATGGCACGCGATGTAACAAAACCTGTCCATCGCGCGCTGTTGTCGTGCGGCTGCAATGCCGGCGTCAAGCGGACGTAAGCCACGCGTCGAAAACCTGCTGTCCGGGCACCGTGACGCGCAGCACGCGCGGTCGGGCAGCGCGCTCGATCCAGCCGTGCGCGCAGAAGCTTTCGAGCAGTGCCGCGCCGAGCGCGCCGCCGAGATGCGAGCGCCGCTCGCTCCAGTCGAGGCAGCCGCACGCGAAGCGTCGCCGGCGCGTGCGTTGCTGCGCGACGTCGATGCCCCATTGCGCGAGCGCCTGCGTGCCGAGCTCGGTGGTCTCGATCGCGTCGCCGTTCGCGAACAGCCAGCGGCGCGCGGTGAGGCCGTCGAAGATCCGTACCGCGAGCTCGCCGGCCATGTGGTCGTAGCAGGTGCGTGCATAGCGCAGTTCGGCCGGGACCGTGCGCGACGGCGGCGGGACCGGGCGATGCGGCGCGGCCGCGCGGGCGACGTTCGCCAGCGCTTCGAGCGAGGCCGCGATGTCGGCCGACGCAATGCGGTAGTAACGATGCCGGCCGCGCACGTCGAGGGCCAGCAGGCCGCCCTCGGTCAGGCGCGCGAGGTGCGCGCTGGCCGCGGACGGCGACAGCCCCGCGATCATCGTCAATTCGCCGGCCGGTCGCGCGCTGCCGTCCATCAGCACCCATAGCATCGCGGCGCGGCCGGGATCGGCGATCAGCGCGCCGATGCGGCTCAGGCCCGGAAAATGGTGGTCGTCTTGATCGGTCATCGTCGTGTCTCGTCGAGCGGGATGAGGGCAGTGTAGTCCGTGCGCGCATTCGACGTTTCGCTTTCGGATGAAATGTCGGATGCAGCGACGGTGCGGCTGCGCGGCCCGGCCTGCAGCCCGTTGCAGGGCGCGCGTAGAATGGCCGGACGCGGCGGCAGCGGGCCGCCGCATGAGACGCGATGCAACGATGAAGACGATTTTCTGTGTGTTGGTGGCGGCGCTCGTGTGCGCCGCCTGTGCACCCGGCGGCACCGGCGCGACCGGCGAGCGCGGCGGCAGTATCGAGATGTACGGAACGATCGACCAGGGTGTCACGGTACGCCGCTGAGCGGCGTTGGTCCGGCGCGAGCCGGCATGGTCGCCGCAGCCCCGCCACGCGGGGCTTGCCGCGCCGCGTTGCCGCAGTGCAACGTATAATGGCCCGATGACGGCGCCCCTGCCGCCTGGAGCCAGAACAATGCCTCAACCGTCCCCCGTGCCGGCTGCCCTCGACCGCACCGAAACCGTATTCCGCTTCCTTGCCGAGCCTTCGTCCGTGAACTTCGGCGGCAAGGTGCACGGCGGCGCGCTGATGAAGTGGATCGACGAGGTCGCGTATGCGTGCGCGGCCGTCTGGTCGAGCCGCTATTGCGTGACGGTCAGCGTCGGCAACATCCGTTTCCAGCGTCCGATCCTGGTCGGCAATCTGGTCGAGTTGAAGGCGCGCGTCGTCGCGACGGGCCGTACCAGCATGCACATCCATGTGTCGGTGCACGCCGGCGATCCGAAGGGCGGCGTGCTGCGTCAGACGACCGATTGCCTCGTCGTGTTCGTCGCGGTCGACGAGAACGGCAACCCGGTGCCGGTGCCGCCGTTCGTGCCCGAAACCGACGAGCAGCGGGTGCTGGCGAAATACGCGGCCGACGTGCGGGCCGCGCTCGACAAGATCGTCGAGATGAAGCCGGAAGAAGTCGCGAAGGGCACCGTCTGAGTGCCGCGGGCGCCGCGCCTTCCGCGCCGCGCCCGCCGTCCTGCCGTTACCGCGTGCCGATCATCTGCTCGGGGCGCACCCATGCATCGAATTCCGCCTCGGTCAGGTAGCCGAGCGCGAGCGCGGCCGCCTTCAGCGTCGTGCCTTCCTTGTGCGCCTTCTTCGCGATCTGTGCGGACTTGTCGTAGCCGATGTGCGGATTGAGCGCCGTCACGAGCATCAGCGATTCGTTCAGCAACAGGTCGATCCGCGCGCGGTTCGGCTCGATGCCCACCGCACAGTGATCGTTGAAGCTCTGCGCGCCGTCGGCGAGGAGACGCACCGACTGCAGCACGTTGTGCGCGATCATCGGCCGGAACACGTTCAACTCGAAATTGCCGCTCGCGCCGCCGACGTTGACCGCGACGTCGTTGCCGAACACCTGGCAGCACAGCATCGTCACGGCTTCCGACTGTGTCGGGTTCACCTTGCCCGGCATGATCGAACTGCCCGGCTCGTTTTCCGGAATCGACAGCTCGCCGAGCCCGCAGCGCGGGCCGCTCGCGAGCCAGCGCACGTCGTTCGCGATCTTCATCAGGCTGGCTGCCACCGTCTTCAGCGCGCCGTGCGCGAAGACCAGCGCGTCGGCGGCGGCCATCACCTCGAACTTGCTCGGCGCGGTCACGAACGGCAGCTTCGTCAGCCGGCCGATCTCGTCGGCCACGCGCACCGCGAACTCCGGATGCGCGTTCAGCCCCGTGCCGACCGCGGTGCCGCCGAGCGCGAGCTCGTACAGGTGCGGCAGCGACGATTCGACGTGACGGATGCCGTGGTCGAGCTGCGCGACATAGCCGGAGAACTCCTGGCCGAGCGTGAGCGGCGTGGCGTCCTGCAGGTGCGTGCGGCCGATCTTCACGATGTCGGCGAACGCCTTCGACTTCGCGTCGAGCGTCGCGCGCAGCGTGCGCAGCGCCGGCAGCAGGTGATTGACGATCGCGTACGCGGCCGCGACGTGCATCGCGGTCGGGAACACGTCGTTCGACGACTGGCCGCGGTTCACGTCGTCGTTCGGATGAACCTTGCGCGCTTCGCCGCGCTCGCCGCCCATCAGCTCGCTCGCGCGGTTCGCGATCACCTCGTTGAGGTTCATGTTGGTCTGCGTGCCGGAGCCCGTCTGCCACACCGCGAGCGGGAACTCGCGCGGATGCCGGCCGGCGATGATCTCGTCGGCGGCTTCGATGATCGCGCGCGCCTTGTCGTCGGCGAGTACGCCGAGCGACTGGTTGACGGCCGCCGCGGCACGCTTGACGATCGCAAGCGCGTGGATCAGCTCGGGCGACTGCTTCTCCGTCGAGATCCGGAAATTCTGCAGCGAGCGCTCGGTCTGCGCGCCCCAGAGCCGGTCGGCGGGCACGGCGATCTCGCCGAACGTGTCGCGTTCCATCCGAACTGCTTCGTTCATGATGCACTCCTCCAGGAAAGGGGAAAGGCCGCGCGTCGTCGCGCGGCGTCAGGCGTAATCAGACGTATCGTGAGGCAGTCGCGCCGCTGGCGCGGCGTCTCGAGGGGTTCCGATCGACAAGCATAGCGCCGGCTGCGATTTTGCGTCGTGTCGCGCCTAGCGGGCCGTCGCGACGAGCGACGTGGTCTTGCGGTGAAAGCGCCATGCCATCAGCGCGGCGACACTCGCGAGCCCGGCCGCGAGCCCCCACCACAGGCCGCGCGCGCCCATGCCCGCGTGGAATGCGAACCAGTAGCCGGTCGGGAAGCCGATGCCCCAGTAGCCGAAGGTCGCGGCGAGCATCGGGATGCGCGTGTCCTTCAGGCCGCGCAGCGCCCCCGACGCGACGGTCTGCATGCCGTCGACGATCTGGAATACCGCGGCGATGCCGAGCAGCGACGCGGCGAGCGACACCGTGGCCGCGTTGGCCGGGTCGTCGAGGTGCAGGTACAGGCCGACGATCGTATGCGGCGCGACGATCATCACGAGGCCTGACAGCGACATGAAGCCGACGCCGAGCGCGAGCGCGACGAAGCCCGCGTGCCGTGCGGCGACGGGCGAGCCCGCGCCGATCCAGTAGCCGACGCGAACGTTGGCCGCCTGGCCGATCGCGAGCGGCACCATGAACGACACCGACGCGACATTCAGCGCGATCTGGTGCGCGGCGAGCGACGTCGCGCCCAGCACGCCGACCGTGAGGCCGGTGGCGAGGAACAGCATCGATTCGACCCCGTACGTGATCGCGACCGGCCAGCCGATGCCGATCAACTCGCCCATCACGGGCAGCTTCGGGCGCGCCGCGGTCACGAAGTGGCGGAAGCGCTGCCGGCCGTGCAGCAGCCAGATCAGCGCGAGCGCGGTGAGCCAGATCGTGATCGTGGTCGCGACGGCCGAACCGAGAAAGCCGAGGCGCGGCAACCCGAAGGCGCCGTGGATCAGCCCGTAGTTCAGCACGCCGTTGACGCCGACGCCGCCGATCGACACCCACAAGAGCCGCCGCGCGGCACCGATCGCCGGCAGGAACGCGCGCATCAGCCCGACGCCGATCAGGCTGCCGAGCGCCGCGAAGCGCAGGATGCCCGTGTATTCGCCGACATGATGCGCGAGCAGCGGTGGCTCGTGGAACATCAGCAGGATCGGTTCGGCAAGCGACAGCGCGACGATGGCCGGAATCGCGAGCAGCACGGACAGCGCGAAGCCTGTCCAGTAGATGTGCGGCACGCGATCCTCGGCCTGGGCGCCGCGCGCATGCGCGACGCTCACGCTGACCGACGACAGCACGCCTTGCAGGATCGTCACGATGACGAAGAAGAAGTTCGCGCCGAGCCCGCCCGCCGCGAGCGAATCGGGGCCGAGCGAACCGAGCAGCACCGTGTCGGTGACGCTCATCGCCATCTGGGAAAGTTGCGCGATCGCGAGCGGCGCGGCGAGGCGCGCGGTATCGGCGGCATGACTGGACAGGGACGGCGGCGCGGTGGCCGTCCTCGTAAGACCGGAATGCGACATGGAATGGGCGCTCGCGCGGGTGCGGGCCCGCGCTATATGTATTTATTTTGAGAGACGGCTAGCTTACGGCTTTATTCGTACCGTGTCGAACGCGCGCGCCGATGGCCATGTCGCGGGCAGGGGGAACCCGCGCGGGCGCTAGGCCTCGCGCACCGCGATGCGCGTGTCGCCGAGCAGTACGACCTGGCCCGCGCGGATCTTGCAGGTCTTGCGAAGCTCGATCGCGCCGTCGACTTTCACGGCGCCGGACGCGACGATCAGCTTCGCGGTGCCGCCGCTGTCCGCGAGGCCGGTGATCTTGAGAAGGTTGTGCAGCTCGACGTATTCGCCGGTCAGCGTGAAATCCAGATTGGGCATGACGAGGAAGGTGCGCGACGCGCGGGAGGAAACGCTCCGCATCATACGGCACCGCGCGCCCGCACGCGAGCGCGGGCGGCCGCCGGCGGATGTAAAGGACTGTGAGCGATTCGTCAGCAAATGAAACGGTGGGTAACAGTCTGAGAGATTCGCGAACCGGCCGCGCGGGCAGCCGGTCTTCTGTCGTACCTGCTGCGCGTTGCGGCGGGGAACGCGCCGGACCGCTTCGCTGCGGCCCGGGCGCACAACTTCTTGAGGAGAATTGCCATGTCCAAGATTCGTACGATGCTGATCGGTGCCGCGCTGACGGCGTTCGCCACTTCGGCCGCATTCGCCCAGACGGGCACGACGGCGCAAGGCGCGGCCGGTGCCGGCGTGCAGGCGCAGACGCCGGCGGCAGGTGTCGGTGCGGGCGCGCAGGGCGGTGCCGGCGCGAACATGTCGGGCAATGCGACGGGCGGTGCGACCGATGCAGTCGGCGCGGCGGCCGATGGCGCGAAGGATACGACGTCGTCGGCCGTCCATTCGGCCAAGAAGCACACGAAGCATGCGGCGAAGTCGGCCAAGGGCCATGCGGGCTCGGCCAAGGCGAAGGCCGACGAGGCGACCGAAGGCGGCGCATCGGTCGGCGCGCAGGGCGGTGCATCGGCCCAGGGCGCCACGCAGTAAGCGTGCGCGACGCCGTCGCGACGCTTGCCTGGAACGGCGCGGCGCGACGGCAATCGTCAGGCGGCCCGGTTCGCTTCGCGCGACCGGGCCGTTTTCGTGAAGTGATGCGTTGCGCGGGACGAGCGCGCTCAGGGCCGGCGCTGGCCTTGCCCCTGTCCCTGGGCCGGCCGTACGGCGGCCGGCGTGAACACGCTGCGAAGCCACGCGGCCAGGCGCGCGAAGACGTCGTACGGTTCCTCGACGAAGATCTCCGGCTTCAGCAGCCGCAGGTATTCCATGATCTGCTGCGCTTCCTGCTTCTGGAACGAGCCGTGCGCGAGCCCGAGCCGCAGCAGCCCGCGCAGTTCGCCGAGCTTGTCGCGCGCGGTACTGCCGACGCTCATCTCGCACGCGAGCTTGGCCTCGTAGATCCGCTGCCGCAGCGATTCCGCGAGCCGCCACGCAGGCGTCTGCATCTGTTCCTCGAGCGTCTGGATGTCCTGCGCCGCGCTCTTGATCTGCGACGCGAGCGGGTCGATCAGCGACGCGTCGCCCTGCGCTTCGGCGACGATCGCCTTCGCCCAGTCGCGGCATGCCTTCGCGAGTTCGTCGGGCGTCCATTCGGAGCGCGACGCGAAGCCGAAGCCGAATTCGCTTGCCTGCCGCATCAGGATCGCGACGACGTCCGGAAATTCCTTGTCGAGCGTGCGCTTGGCCCACGCGTACTGGCCGCCCTGCAGCATCCGCTGCACGGCGTGCTCGGTCAGCGGCACCATGTTGTCGAGCAGCTTGGCGCGCAGGAAATCCTCGAACGACGGCGTCGCGAATTGCGGGTCGAGTTTCAGCGACACGCGGACGAACGCATCGTAGTCCTTGCGCAGGGACTCGAGCGTGTCGTCCTTGAGGGAAAGGGTGATCTGGCCCATGAATCGTCTCGATGGCGGCCCGCGCAAGCCGGCGCCGGCGCGGTGCACCGGGGACGGGGCACGGCGTCGACTGACCGATGCGCGCCGGGGCCGGTGGCGGGTCTTCATCTGCTATATCGGCGCACCGGGCGGAAACTTGAGCGTGCGCGACGGAGCCTGCGCTCAGGCGGGCAGCCAGTGCGGCAGTACGACCCCTTGCCACAGGAAGAACACCGCGAGCCCGGCGGCGATCGTCACGAGCGGGCGGCGGGTCGCGGCCGATACGAGCACGGCCGCGAGCGCGCCGACGAGCTGCGGGTTTCGCCAGGTCAGCTCGGCCGTGCCGCCGTGCGGCGAGACGGTCATCGGCACGATGATCGCGGTCAGTACGGTGACCGGCACGAAGCCGAGCGCGGTCCGCACGAGCGGCGGGAACGTCAGCCGCTCGCCGAACAGGAACAGCGTCGAACGGATCGCATACGTGATGACGGCCATCCCGAGGATCAGCAGCGCGTAACTCACGACGCAGCCTCCGGGCGGGAGCCGGCGCGCGTGCGATCGTGCAGCAGCGTGAGCACGACGCCGATCGCGACGCCGGCGGCGACCGCGCCGAGCAGCCCGAGCTTGTACGGCCAGCCCTGCCAGAAGTACGCGAGCGTGCCGGCCGTGGCGGCCGCCGCGAAGTAGCGCAGTGTGCCGAGCTGCGGGACGACGATCGCGATGAAGGTCGCCGCCATCGCGAAATCGAGGCCGAGCGACTGCAGGCCCGGGAATGCCGTGCCGAAGCCGATGCCCGCGAGCGTCCAGACCTGCCAGTTCAGGTACATCGCGAGCCCGGAGCCGAAAAAGTAGTGGGGGCCGATCGTACCGGGCGGGTAGTGCCGGTAGTGTCCGTAGGCGACCGCGAACACCTCGTCGGTCATCAACGCGCCAAGCGTCGCGCGCCAGCGCAGCGGCAGGTGTGCGACATAGGGCGCGAGCGTCGCGCTGTACAGCAGGTGGCGCAGGTTCACGATCAGCGTCGTGGCGAGCACGACGGCGAAACCCGCGCTGCCGGCGATCAGGCCGAGCGCGATGAACTGCGCGGAGCCCGCGAACACTGCGAGCGACATTAGCGCGCCGTGCCATGCGGCGAGCGGGCCGCCGCCGACGAGCGTGCCGAAAATCACGCCGAACGGTGCCGCGCCGATCATCATCGGAATCGTGTCGCGTGCGCCGTCGAGCCATTCGTTGAGCGGGCGGCGCGGGGGCGATGCGGGTGTCTTGTTCAAGAAGCGCTCCTCCATGAGGGGGAGGATAGCGGGCCGGTGGCGAGCCGGCTTGTATGTTCTTGCGCACGCCGGAGCGGCGCCGGTTCGCGTGCCGGCCGGCGCGGGTCGCGGCGCGGCCGACGGCCGCGGGAAGCCGCGCGTCAGCTTGCCTGCCAGCGCCCGGGCGGCACGCCGAACATCCGTTTGAAATGCCGCGTGAAATGGCTCTGGTCGACGAAGCCGCTGGCCGCCGCGACATCGGCGACGGGGATGCCCGCGCGCAGCGGCGCCAGCGCCCGCTGCAGCCGCAGCTGATTGCGCCACGCATGCGGCGGCATGCCGACCGTACGGGTGAACAGGCGCGCCGCGTGAAACGGCGACAGGCCGGCCGCCTGTGCGACATCGTCGAGCGTCACCGTGCACGTCAGATCGGCGGCGAGCCGCTCGCGCATCGCGTCGACGCGCGGTTCGTCGGCCGCGAGCGGCGCCGGCTGCGGCCGCACGACGGCGTGGCGCGCGATCAGCGTCGACAGCGCGTCGAGCATCGCGGTTTCGGCGGCGAGCGGATCGTAGATGCGCGGCGCGTCGGCCGACTGCACGGGTGCATGCGACGACAGCGCTTGCTCGCTGCCGGCTTCCAGCATCCGGTGCGCGAGCGTGAGCCGGGCCGCGAGATCGGCGTCGCGGATCACGTCGGGCGCAAACCACGGCGCATCCTGCGGGCGGCCCGCGATCGAACTGGCGAGTTCGCGGATGAATTCGACCGGCATGTAGCTGACGCGATAGCACCAGCCCTCGTCGGCGGCACGCGACCCCGTATGGACTTCGCCGGGATTGATCACGGGCACGGTGCCCGTTTCGGCGACATGGCCGGTGCCGCGATAGGTGAAGCGTTCCGCGCCTTCGAGAATCACGGGGATCGTGTATGCGTCGTGCCAGTGAGGCGCGAACGCGTGATCGCGATAGGTGGCCGTGAGGAGATCCGCGTCCGGCACGAGCGGCGTGCGCCAGTAGCGTGCGGAATCGGGAAGGCGGGTGGCGGACATGAGCGGGCGCGGGAGCGGTCGAACCGACAGTGTATCGCTCGCGCGCCCGGCGGGAGCGGGCTTACTTGACCGGAATCGTCGTGCCGGCCGGCATCGGCACCGCGGTGACGGCGTTCTTCGGGCTGCCGCTGACGATGCGGTCGCTGTAGGTCAGGTAGACGATCGTGTTGCGTTTCTTGTCGACCACGCGCACGACGTGCAGCGTCTTGAAGATGAACGACATGCGTTCGCTGAACACGTCGGTCTGCTGCTTGAGCGGTTCCTTGAAGCTGATCGGGCCGACCTGCCGGCACGCGATCGATGCCTCGCTCGGATCCTCGGCCACGCCGAGCGTGCCCTTGATCCCGCCGGTGCGGGCGCGCGACACGTAGCAGGTCACGCCGTTCACGACCGGATCGTCATAGGCCTCGACGACCACGCGATCGGAGCCCGTGACGCGGAAATGGGTATTGACGCTGCCGACTTCCTCCGCCTGCGCGAACGGCGCTGCAGCGAACGCGGAGAGCAGGAGGGCGAGAGGGGCGGAGAGCAGTAGGCGATGCTTCATCGACGGAACCGGATGCGAATGCGGGACAGAGACTCTAGCATGCGCGTGACCGGGCCACGAAAAGCGGAAGGGCGGAACGGCGGCCGGAAAAACAAAAGGCCCGTCGAATGACGGGCCTTTCGCTATTTGGCTCCCCGACCTGGGCTCGAACCAGGGACCTACGGATTAACAGTCCGGCGCTCTACCGACTGAGCTATCGGGGAATAAATCGGTACATCTGCGTGTTGCTTCGTTCAACAAAAAACCCGTCCACTTTCAACGGGCCTTTGCGTTTTTGGCTCCCCGACCTGGGCTCGAACCAGGGACCTACGGATTAACAGTCCGGCGCTCTACCGACTGAGCTATCGGGGAACAAACAACAACAGCAGAGAAACGAGATTGTATGGAGTGTTCGCTAACCTGTCAATACTTTGGAGCCGCAGCGAATAAAATTTTTTTCAGTCGCCGTCGTGCGATCAGCGTTCGAGCAGGTGCAGCTTGTCCTGCACGTCCTTCCACTCGTCCGCATCGGCGGGCGCCGGCTTGGTCTTCGTGATCGACGGCCAGTTCTTCGCCAGCTCCGCGTTCAGCGCGGTGAACTGCTGCTGGTCGCCCGGAACGTCTTCTTCGGCATAGATCGCATTGGTCGGGCATTCGGCGACGCACACGGCGCAGTCGATGCACTCGTCCGGATCGATGGCGAGAAAGTTGGGACCTTCACGGAAGCAATCCACCGGGCACACATCCACGCAATCCGTGTATTTGCACTTGATGCAGCCTTCGGTCACAACGTGAGTCATTAAAACGCTCCTGCTTGGCGGTATATATGGGGTGGCGTTTGCGCCAAAAGCGGCATTGTAACTGAAGCGCAAAACCCGCATGGCGTGGTCGGCTATCCGGCTTATATCGTTTCGTGATTAGTTTATGGTGGGCGCAAGGCGGACACAACCGCGCGCCGGGCACGAGCGCGATGCGGCGTGGCGGGGGCGGTTTCGCGATGGTCCGGCACGCATTCGGGTAACATGGTCGACAGACCGGGCGGCGCGCGGTGCGTCGGGGCCGGTCACGCTATTGGCGCTGCCGTCATCATGATCATCACTTCGCTGCTCGACACGGATCTCTACAAGTTCACGATGATGCAGGTCGTCCTGCATCACTTTCCCGCTGCAAACGTCGAATACCGTTTCCGGTGCCGCACGCCCGGCGTCGATCTCGTGCCGTACATCGACGAGATTCGCGACGAGGTGCGCGGCCTGTGCTCGCTGCGCTTTTCCGACGTCGAACTCGACTATCTGCGGCGGATGCGCTTCATCAAGAGCGACTTCGTCGACTTCCTCGCGCTGTTCCACCTGAACGAGAAGTACATCTCGATCACGCCGTCGCCGAAAGGCAACGGCGAGATCGACATCGTGATCGAGGGGCCGTGGCTGCATACGATCCTGTTCGAGATCCCGGTGCTCGCGATCGTCAACGAAGTCTATTTCCGCAACACGCAGCGCGAGCCCGACTATCGCGAAGGCCGCGAACGGCTGCGCGAGAAGATCAAGCTGCTCGGCGCGAAGCCCGAATTCGCCGACTGCAAGATCGCCGACTACGGCACGCGCCGGCGCTTCTCGAAGGTCTGGCACGAGGAAGTCGCGCTCACGCTGCGCGACGGGCTCGGCCCGCAGTTCGCGGGCACCAGCAACGTGCTGTACGCGATGAAGCACGGCATCACGCCGCTCGGCACGATGGCGCACGAATACCTGCAGGCGTGCCAGGCGCTCGGCCCGCGGTTGCGCGATTCGCAGATCTACGGCTTCGAGATGTGGGCGAAGGAGTATCGCGGCGACCTCGGGATCGCGCTGTCGGACGTCTACGGCATGGACGCGTTCCTGAACGACTTCGACATGTACTTCTGCAAGCTGTTCGACGGCGCGCGCCACGATTCGGGCGATCCGTTCGACTGGGGCGAGCGGATGCTGCGTCATTACGAGGCGAACCGGTGCGACCCGCGCACCAAGGTGCTCGTGTTCTCGGACGCGCTCGACATTCCGAAGGTCATGCAGCTGTACGAACGGTTCCGCGGCCGCTGCAAGCTTGCGTTCGGCGTCGGCACCAACCTCACCAACGATCTCGGCTACGTGCCGCTGCAGATCGTGATCAAGATGGTTCGCTGCAACGGCCAGCCGGTCGCGAAGCTGTCGGATTCGCCGGGCAAGAGCATGTGCGACGACAAGGCGTATCTCGCGTACCTGCGCCAGGTGTTCGGCATCGCGCAGCCGGTCGAGGAAGACGCGTCGAAGTAGGCGCCGGCCGTTTGGCCGAGGGTGTGTCGCAGCAGGGGTGGCCGGTATAATCCGACGTATTGCACGCAACGTCACGAGGACCGTTCATGGACACTTCCGCTGCCCGTCGCCAGATCCTCGCGCGCATCCGCGCGGCGCAGGGGCGCGCGGCCGAACCCGATGCAGCGGAGCGCGACGGCGTCGCCGACTACCTTGCCCGTCATCCGCAAGGCCCGCGCCCGCCGGTGCCGGCCGACCTCGTCGCCGCTTTCGTCGACGAAGCGCAGCGCCTGTCGACCACGGTCGACGAAGTCGCGACGCCGGCCGACGTGCCTGCCGCCGCCGCCCGCTATCTTGCCGCTCACGGCCTGCCGGCGCAGGCCATCGCATGGCGCACGCTGGCCGATCTCGACTGGGCCGCCGCCGGCCTGTCGGTCGAGTGCCGCAAGCCGCGTGACGGCGATCTCGTCGGCCTGACCGGCTGCTTTTGCGCGACCGCCGAAACGGGGTCGCTGGTATTGTTGTCCGGCCCCGACACTTACGCATCGGCTGGCCTGCTGCCGGAAACCCACATCGCGATCGTGCCGGCGTCGCGCATCGTCGCCGGTCATGAAGACGCGTTCGCGCTGATTCGCGCGGAGCGCGGCGAACTGCCGCGCGCGGTCAATTTCGTGTCGGGCCCGTCGCGCACCGGCGACATCGAGCAAACGATCATTCTGGGTGCACACGGTCCGTACCGCGTGCACGCGATCGTCGTACGGGGCGCATGACGCGCCCGCTGCCTTCACCCTTATTTCGAACAAGGAAGTTCCGCATGAAACGACATGCCGCCTGGGCGGGCATGGCGTCGGGAATCGCGCTTGGCGCCGCTCCCGCGCTCGCATCGGCCGCCACGCTCGACGGTTCCACGCTGTCGGCGCTCTGGGGGATCCCATTCGCCGGGATCCTGCTGTCCATCGCGCTGTTTCCGCTCGTCGCCCCCGTGTTCTGGCATCACCACTTCGGCAAGATCGCCGCCGGCTGGGCGATCGTGTTCCTGGCGCCGTTCGCGGTCGCGTTCGGCGCCGGCACCGCGTTCGGCACGCTCGTGCATGCGCTGCTCGAGGAATACATCCCGTTCATCGTGCTGCTCACCGCGCTCTATACGGTCGCGGGCGGCATCTGCGTGAACGGCAATCTGCATGGTTCGCCGAAGCTGAATACCGCGATGCTCGCGCTCGGCACGCTGCTCGCGAGCGTGATGGGCACGACGGGTGCCGCGATGCTGTTGATCCGGCCGCTCCTGCGCGCCAACGACAACCGCAAGCATGTCGTGCACGTCGTGATCTTCTTCATCTTCCTCGTCGCGAACGCGGGCGGCTCGCTGTCGCCGCTCGGCGATCCGCCGCTGTTCCTCGGCTTCCTGAACGGCGTGAGCTTCTTCTGGACGACCACGCATCTCGCGCTGCCGATGCTGTTCATCTGCGTGGTGCTGCTGACGCTGTTCTTCGCGCTCGATACGTACTTCTACCGGAAGGGCGGCGAGGAGCGGCCGGCCGCGCTCGATCCGACGCCCGACGGTGCGGCGCTGTCGATCGACGGCAAGATCAACTTCGTGCTGCTGGCGGCCGTGATCGCGCTCGTGCTGATGAGCGGCGTGTGGAAGCCGGGCATCTCGTTCGACGTGTGGGGCACGCACGTCGCGTTGCAGAATCTCGTACGCGACGTCGCGCTCGTGGCGGTGACGCTCGTGTCGCTCGCGCTGACGCCGCGTTCCGCGCGCGAGGGCAACGCGTTCAACTGGGCGCCGATCGAGGAGGTCGCGAAGCTGTTCGCCGGCATCTTCGTGACGATCGCGCCGGTGATCGTGATCCTGCGCGCGGGGGCGGACGGCGCGTTCGCGCAGATCGTCCATCTCGTCACGGGGCCCGACGGCAAGCCGATCGATGCGATGTACTTCTGGGCGACGGGCATCCTGTCGTCGTTCCTCGACAATGCGCCGACCTATCTCGTGTTCTTCAATCTCGCGGGCGGCGATGCGCAGACGCTGATGACGACCGGCGCATCGACGCTCGCCGCGATTTCCGCCGGCGCGGTGTTCATGGGCGCGAACAGCTATATCGGCAACGCGCCGAACTTCATGGTGAAGGCGATCGCCGAATCGCGCGGCGTGAAGATGCCGAGCTTCTTTGCGTACCTCGGCTGGGCGCTCGTCGTGCTGATACCGGTATTCCTGCTGACGTCGTGGCTTTTCTTCCCGGCGTAAGCTGACGATTTTCAACCCCGAGCGGGCGGTCCCGGCGGCGCACGGCGCTACGACCCGTCCGCGGCATGCGGAGATGGCGATGCAGAAGATCCTGGTCGCGCGTCCGATCTTTCCGGACGTGATCGAACGGCTCGAGCAGTATTTCGAAGTCGACTGGAACGACGGCGACGTGCTCACGCCCGACGCGCTCGCCGCGCGTCTGGCCGACAAGGACGGCGCGCTGACGGCCGGCGACCCGATCGGCGCGGCGACGCTCGCGGTCGCGCCGCGCCTGCGCGTCGTGGCGAACATGGCGGTCGGCTACAACAACTTCGACATGGCCGCGTTCAACGCCGCGAACGTGCTCGGCACCAACACGCCCGACGTGCTGAACGAGTCGACCGCCGATTTCGGCTGGGCGCTGATGATGGCCGCCGCGCGTCGGATCGCCGAATCCGAACACTGGCTGCGCGCCGGTCACTGGCAGAAGTGGGCGTACGACGGCTTCCTGGGTGCCGACATCTACGGCTCGACGCTCGGCGTCATCGGGATGGGCCGCATCGGCCAGGCGCTCGCGCGCCGCGCGCGCGGCTTTGGGATGCAGGTGATCTATCACAACCGGTCGCGGGTCGCGCCCGAGATCGAAGCCGAGCTCGATGCCGAATACGTGTCGAAGGATGCGCTGCTCGCGCGCGCCGATCATGTCGTGCTCGTGCTGCCGTACACGAAAGAGAACCATCACACGATCGGCGCGGCCGAGCTCGCGAAGATGAAACCCACGGCGACGCTGACCAACATCGCGCGCGGCGGGATCGTCGACGATGCGGCGCTGGCCGCCGCGTTGCGCGACGGGACGATCGCCGCGGCCGGCCTCGACGTGTACGAGGGCGAGCCGAGCGTGCATCCGGCGCTGCTCGAAGTGCCGAACGTCGTGCTGACGCCGCATATCGCGAGCGCGACCGAAAGGACGCGCCGCGCGATGGCGAATCTCGCCGCCGACAACCTGATCGCCGCGCTGGGCGAGGGGCCGCGTGCGGGGCAGCCGCCGAATCCGATCAACCCTGACGTGATCGGGAAGCCGCGCGCATGACGATGACGTTGTTGCTTGCGGCGGTCGTCGTGCTGGCCGTCGCGCTCGTCGTGGCGATCGTCGCGCTCGTGCGCGGCGGCGGCCGCCACGACGACGCGGCCGTGCTCGGCGACCGGATCGAGGATGCCGCGCATGCGCAGGCGCGCGCGGTCGAGCGGCTCGAACGCGAATTACGCGGCGAGATCGTCGAAAATGCGCGCGGGTCGCGTACCGAGCTGGCCGGCAGCTTTGCCCAGTTGCAGCAGACGCTCGCCGCGCAACTGACGAGCGTGGCGACCGTGCAGAACAGCCAGATCGAGGGGTTCGCGCAGCAGCTCGGCAAGCTCGTCGCCGGCAATGCGCAGCAGTTCGATGCGATGCGCGAGAGCGTGCAGCGCCAGGCCCAGCAGGCGCGCGACGAACAGACGGGCGCGCTGCGGCTGTTCGGCGACACGTTGAACCGACAGCTCACGCAACTGACCGAGGCGAACGACCGCCGGATCGGCGAAGTGCGTGCGACGCTCGAACAGCGGCTGAAGGAAATCGAGACGAACAACGCAGCGAAGCTCGAGGAGATGCGCCGCACCGTCGACGAGAAGCTGCACGCGACGCTCGAGCAGCGGCTCGGCGAATCGTTCAAGCTCGTGTCGGACCGGCTCGAACAGGTGCATCGCGGGCTCGGCGAGATGCAGACGCTCGCGGCCGGCGTCGGCGACCTGAAGAAGGTGCTGACCAACGTGAAGACGCGCGGCACCTGGGGCGAAGTGCAGCTCGAGGCGCTGCTGGAACAGATGCTGACGGCCGACCAGTACGCGAAGAACGTCGCGACGGTGCCGAAGAGTACCGAGCGCGTGGAATTCGCGATCCGGCTGCCGGGCCGCGCTGCCGGCACGCGCGACGCGCCGCCGGTGTGGCTGCCGATCGACGCGAAATTCCCGCGCGAAGACTACGAGCGGTTGATCGACGCGCAGGAGCGCGCCGATGCGGTGGCCGTCGAGGAGGCGGCGCGTGCGCTCGAGGCGCGGGTGCGGATGGAAGCGCGCACGATCGCCGAGAAATACGTCGCGCCGCCGCACACGACCGATTTCGCGCTGCTGTTCCTGCCGACCGAGGGGCTCTATGCGGAGATCCTGCGCCGCCCGGGGCTGACCGACCTGCTGCAGCGCGACTATCGTGTGACGGTCGCCGGGCCGACCACGCTCACCGCCCTGTTGAACAGCCTGCAGATGGGGTTCCGCACACTCGCGATCGAGCAGCGCTCGAGCGAGGTGTGGCAGGTGCTCGGTGCGGTCAAGACGGAGTTCGGCAAGTTCGGCGACGTGCTCGCGCGCACGAAGGCGCAGCTCGAAACGGTCACGCGTTCGATCGAGTCTGCCGAGCAGCGCACGCGTGTGATGAGCCGCAAGCTGAAGCAGGTCGAGGCGCTGCCGGGCGATGCGGCGGCCGGTCTGCTCGGCGCGGAAGGGGCCGAAGGCGCCGATGCGGACGACGCGTGACGCGCGTTGGCGGCAACTGCCCTAGCATTCCTGAACCGTCCAGCTTCTGGGGTTCAGTTTACGCGGCGCCCGTTTTCGTTGGCGGCGGTGGCCGGCGCGGCCGGCTCGCGCTCAATGCGCGGCGAGCGTGCCCAGCGCGTCGCCCGTCACGCGCACGATGCGCCACTCCGGCAGCACGGTTGCCCCCATTTTTTCGTAGAAATCGATCGCCGGCTGGTTCCAGTCGAGGACCGACCATTCGAAGCGCGCGCAACGGCGCTCGACGGCGAGTGCCGCGAGATGACGCAGCATCGCAGTGCCGAGGCCCGTGCCGCGCTGCGACGGCTGCACGTACAGATCCTCGAGATAGAGTCCGCGGCGGCCGAGGAACGTCGAATAGTTGTGGAAGAACAGCGCGTACGCGACAATCGCGCCGTCGCGCTCGGCCACCAGCGCTTCGGCAGCGGGGTGCTCGCCGAACAGCGCGTCGGCGAGATCGGCTTCGGCCGCGACGAACAGATGCGCGAGCTTCTCGAACTCGGCCAGCTCGCGCATCAGCGCGAGGATCGCGCCGATGTCGCGCGGGTCGGCCGCGCGGATCAGCGGCGTGCCGCTCACGCTTCCTCCGGCGGATCGGACAGCACGATCTCGATGCCGCCGAAGCGCGACGCGACCCAGTTGTACGCATGGCACGCGATCCACAGCAGCACGAAACCGAGGATCGCGTTCAGCAGCAGTGCGCTCAGGATCGTGCTCAACTCGACCATCCCGTAACGGATATACGCGACGAGAATGCCGAGCAGCACGATCGGCACGCTGAACGTCAGGTAGACGAGGATCAGCGCCTTTGCGGTCTGCCCCGCGGCGATCGACGAGATTTGTTTCTTCATGTGCGGATTGCCCCCGTAGTGATATACCGATTGGAATTCAGACCAGGCCGTCGAGCGGCAGGATGTCGACCGGGGCGCCCGCGTCGACTGCCGCGGTATCGTGGCCCAGGACGATGAAACAGTTGGCGGCTGCGAGACCGCTCAGCGACGCGGAGCTTTGCGATCCGGCCGGTGCGACGTGCCATTGGCCGTCGGCGGCGCGCGTCGCGATGCCGCGCAGGTATTCGGTGCGACCGGGACGCGTCTTCAACGGCTGCGTACTGAGCGCCGTGTACATGGCCGGCGGCGGCGTCTGCGCGCCGGCCAGCGTCAGCAGTGCGGGGCGCACGATCGCGTAAAACGTCACGGCGGAGGCGACCGGATTGCCGGGCAGCCCGAAGAACAGCGCGTGGCCGGCGCTGTCGCCCTCGCGTGCGAGCGTGCCGCACGCGAGCGGCCGGCCGGGCCGCAGCGCGAGACTGGCGAACGTCACGTCGCCGAGCCGCGCCATCACGTCGCGCGTGAAGTCGGCTTCGCCGACCGACACGCCGCCCGACGTGATGACCGCATCGGCCTGCGCGGCGATGGCGTCGCGCAATGCGGCCTCGAGCGCGGCCGGGTCGTCGCGGACGATTCCGAGATCGATCGTGTCCACGTGCAGCCGTTCGAGCATCGCGATCAGCATCCCGCGATTGCTGTCGTACAGCGCGCCGCGGCCGAGCGGTTCGCCGGGCTCGCGCAGCTCGTCACCGGTCGAGAACACGGCGACGCGCACACGCCGGCGCACCGTGACGTCGGTGACGCCGAACGACGCGAGCAGGCCGAGATCCGATGGCCGCAGGATACGGCCGGCGGCCAGCGCGCAGGCGCCGCGTGCGAGATCCTCGCCGGCCTTGCGGCAGTTCGCGCCGCGCGCGACGTCGCGCGCGGCGAAGCGAATCGTGTCGCCATCGACGCGTACGCGTTCCTGCGGAATCACCGTGTCGCATCCGGCCGGCATCGGCGCGCCCGTCATGATCCGCACGCAGGCATGGGCCGCCACGCCGCCGTCGAACGGATGGCCGGCGAACGCGGTGCCGGCGACCGTCATCGCGACCTCGCCCTGCGCCGATGCGAATGCTGCGCTGCTGCCGTCGAACGCATAGCCGTCCATTGCCGAGTTGTCGTACGCGGGAATGTCGAACGGTGCGCTCACGTCGGCCGCGAGCACGCGGTCGAGCGCATCGCGCAGCGTCACCGTGTCGTATGCGTCGACCGGCGCCGCGAAGCGGCACGCGAGCGCCTGTGCGTCGGCGAGCGACAGCGGGGCATCGGGGCCGGGTGCGGTTCGGGAAGCGGGCGAGGATTGCGTGATCATCAGTCGGACTGCGCCGCAAGGCGTATCGGGTTCGTGGCCGGTGGCGCGAGGAGGGTGCCTGGGCGCGGGTTTCGCGTGCGGCGGGCGCCGGGCGGGAACGGCGCGAGCCGTCAGCGGCGGGCTAGCGCGGCGAGTTCCTGCCAGGAGTTGGCATTGTAAAACGCACGCTCGTCGCGAAACTCGACTTCGACCGTCTTGTGGCGTGCGTACCACGCACGCACCTTGCGGTCGCCGGCCGCGAGCCGGGCGGCCAGGTCGTCGGCCAGCGACGTGCGCAGCAGCGCGAACGTCGGCTGCGGCGAGCGCATCTGCTGCGCGTCGACGGTAACCGCCATCGCGATGTCGGCCTGCTGCGCGTCGAGAGCCGCATGCAGCCGCGCGACGAGGTCGGCGGGCAGATAGGGCGTATCGCATGGCGAGCACGCGAGCAGCGGCGCGCGCGCCGCGCGCATGCCGGCAAGCAGGCCCGCGAGCGGCCCGGGGAAGTCGGAGGTTTCGTCGGCGACGATGCGCGCGTCGAACGGTGCACCGAGTTCGGCATAGCGATCGGCATGGCGATTCGCGCTGATCAGCGTCTCGTCGACCTGCGGCGACAGCCGGCGCAGCACGTGCAGCGCGAGCGGCGTACCGTCGAGCAGTTGCAGGCCCTTGTCGACGCCGTCCATGCGGGTCGCGCGCCCGCCTGCGAGCAGCAGGCCGGCGATCGACGGAGAGGCGGACGCGGGAGCGGACATCGGGCGCGGGCGGAAAGAGCGGCGTGCGTCAGCCGCCGATATACGACATTTCGACGCGCTTGCCGGCGCCTTCGGGCGCGGCGTCTGACGAGGCGCTGCCGCGCAGCTGCGAATAGCGGTCGGTGCGCGCCTGCCAGATGCGGGCGATCGCGGTCGCGATCTCGGCATCGCTTGCGCCGCCGCGCACGAGCGCACGCAGGTCGTGGCCGGTCGACGCGAACAGGCACAGGTACAACTTGCCTTCGGTCGACAGTCGCGCGCGCGTGCAGTCGCCGCAGAAGGCCTGCGTGACGCTCGAGATCACGCCGATCTCGCCGCTGCCGTCCGCATAGCCCCAGCGCTGCGCGGTTTCGGCCGCCGTGTGCGGCTCGAGCGGCACGAGCGGGAAGTGTTCGGCGATACGCGCGACGACGTCCGCCGACGGCAGCACTTCGGTCATGTTCCAGCCGTTCGACGTGCCGACGTCCATGTATTCGATAAAACGCAGGATCACGCCGGTGCCGCGGAACCGCTCGGCCATCGGCAGGATCTCGCCGTCGTTGGTGCCGCGCTTCACGACCATGTTGACCTTGACCGGCGCGAGGCCCGCGGCCTGCGCGGCGAAGATGCCGTCGAGCACGTCGGCGCTGGCGAACTCGGCATCGTTCATGCGCTTGAACAGCGTATCGTCGAGCGCATCGAGGCTGACCGTGACGCGCGTGAGCCCGGCGTCCTTCAGCGCGCGCGCCTTGCGGGCGAGCAGCGAGCCGTTGGTCGTCAGCGTCAGGTCGAGCGGGCGGCCGGCGTGCGTCGTCAGACGCGCGAGCCGCTCGATCAGGAATTCGAGGTTCTTGCGCAGCAGCGGCTCGCCGCCCGTGATGCGGATCTTCTCGACACCGTGTGCGACGAAGAGCCGCGCCACGCGCTCGATTTCCTCGTGCGTGAGCAGCGCGCTGTGCGGCAGGAACGGGTAGTCCTTGTCGAAGACCGCGCGCGGCATGCAGTACACGCAGCGGAAATTGCAGCGATCCGTCACCGAAATGCGCAGGTCGCGCAGCGGCCTGGCGAACGTGTCGGCCAGCGTGCCGTCGGGGGCATGCGCGACGCCGGAGACGTCCGGCATCCCGCTGACGTTGGCGAGAGGAATGATGCGTCGGGACATGTTGGAAGAAGTGCGGACCAGACTGCTATTTTAGCCGCAACCGGCCGGCGGGTCCGGTGGGCGGAAACCCGCAGCGCGGACATGAAAAAGCCCGCCGGAGGCGGGCTTTTCCTGGTCGTGCGATGCGCCGTTCAGTGGTGCGTCGTTTCGACCTGCTGCATCGGGGCCGTATCGACCGGCGGCAGCACCTTGCGCTCGCGCGGCACGCGGGCCGGGCGCGGGAGTCGCGACGCGGCTTCCTGCGCGGCCGCGAACTTGTCGGCGTCCGTGTTCACCCAGACGAGACCGGCCTGCTCCAGCACGGCATCCAGGCTCGCCGAAGCGGGCGCGGCTGCCGGTTGCGCGGGAGCGGCAGCCGGTGTCGGGGCGGGAGCCGGTGCCGGTGCAGCGATGGCCTCGGCCGGTGCTGCCTCGACCGGCGCCTCGACCGCCACCGGAGCGGCTTCGGTCGCGACGGCCGGTGCGGCTGCCTCGACGGGCGCGGCTTGCGGCGCTTCGACAGCGGCCGGTGCGGCTGCCGGCACTTCGAACGCATCGGTCGGCGACACCGCGACCGGCGCCGGGCCGGCTTCCGGGACCGCCGGTGCGACCGGTGCCAGTTCGGCTGCCTCGACGGCGACGACAGGCTCGGCCGGCGCGGCCGGTGCCGCTTCGGCTGCCGGTGCCGGCTGCGCTTCGACGGCGGCCGGAGCGGCATGCTGCTCGGCGACGGCTTCCGCGGCGACCGCACTTGCAACGGCCGCGGCGACTGCCGGTGCGGCCGTGTGGGCCGGCTCGGCTGCGACCGGTGCGTTCGGCGTCACGGCTTGCGCTGCGACTTCGCCTTCGGCGCCTTGCTCGGCCTGGTCGACTGCGCCATCTTCCTCGCGCTCGCGACGACCGCCGCGGCGGCCGCGACGGCGACGGCGGCGTTCTTCGCCGTCACGTGCGCCAGCTTCCGCATCGGCTGCCGGTTCCGCCCCGGGCAGGGCTTCTGCGACGGCCTTGTCGGTTTCCGGTTCCGGGTGGTTTTCGCCGCGGGTGACGGTTTCGAGCGTGGCCGCATGCTGGGTCGGCTTACGGCGTTCGCCGCGCTCGCGACGCTCGCCGCGTTCCTGTCGCTCGCCACGGCCGGCTGCTTCGACGCCTTCCGGCTGTTCGACACGCTCGCGCGGTTCGCGGTTTTCACGCGGTTCGCGCGGCTCACGGCCTTCGCGCGGCTCGCGACCTTCGCGCGGGCCACGGCCCTCGCGACCCTCGCGGTTTTCCCGGCCTTCGCGCAGTTCACGACCCTCGCGCGGCTCACGGCCTTCACGCGGTTCGCGTACTTCCTTGCCTTCGCGTTCCTGGCGTTGCGGCTGGCCACGGCCCGCCGCTGCCTGATCGCGGCCGCCCTGCGCCTGCTGGGCGCCGCCGCGACGGTTGCGATTGCGATCGCCGCCGCGCTGCTCGGTCTTTTCGGTGCGCTCGCGAGCCGGACGGGCTGCCTGCTCCTTCGCCGGTGCCGGCGCGACCGGTGCGGGTGCCGGTGCCGGCGACACGCCGAACAGCCCTTTCAGCCAGCCGATGAAGCCACCGCTTGCCGCGGCGACGGGCGCCGCCGGGGCCGCAACGGGCTCGACCGGACGCTGCGGGGCCGGGCTCGGCGCCGGACGCTCGGGCGTGATGCCCTTCACCGCGGCTTCCTGCTTCGGCTTCACTTCGGCCGCACGCTTGCTGTAGCCGGTTTCCGACTCGAGCTCGCGGGCCGCTTCCTCGGCCATCTTCCAGGACGCGCGCGGATCGTCGAGGCGCGCGTCGTCGTGACGCAGGCGCTCGAGCTTGTAGTGCGGCGTATCGAGGTGCTTGTTCGGAATCAGCACGATGCCGACCTTGAAGCGCGACTCGATCTTGTTGATTTCCTGACGCTTTTCGTTCAGCAGGAAGGCAGTCACCTCGACCGGCACCTGGCAGTGGATCGCCGCGGTGTTTTCCTTCATCGCTTCTTCCTGAATGATCCGCAGGACCTGCAGCGCGGACGATTCGGTGTCGCGGATGTGGCCGGTGCCGTTGCAGCGCGGGCACGTGACGTGACTGCCTTCCGACAGCGCCGGACGCAGACGCTGGCGCGACAGTTCCATCAGGCCGAAGCGGGAGATCTTGCCCATCTGGACGCGCGCGCGGTCGTGCTTGAGCGCGTCCTTCAGGCGTTGCTCGACTTCACGCTGGCTCTTCGCCGATTCCATGTCGATGAAATCGATCACGATCAGGCCGCCGAGGTCGCGCAGGCGCAGCTGGCGGGCGACTTCGTCGGCCGCTTCGAGGTTCGTGCGGGTGGCCGTTTCCTCGATGTCCGCGCCCTTGGTCGCGCGCGCCGAGTTCACGTCGATCGCGACGAGCGCTTCGGTGTGGTCGATCACGATCGCGCCGCCGGACGGCAGCGGGACCGTGCGCGAGTACGCGGTTTCGATCTGGTGCTCGATCTGGAAGCGGGAGAACAGCGGCACGTCGTCGTGGTAGCGCTTCACTTTCGCGACGTTGTCCGGCATCACGATGTCCATGAATGCCCGGGCCTGATCGTGGATTTCATTCGTATCGATCAGGATTTCGCCGATATCCGGCTGGAAATAGTCGCGGATCGCGCGGATCACGAGGCTCGATTCCAGATAGATCAGCATCGGCTGGCCGGCGTTGCCGCTTTGCGACGCGGCCTCGATCGCGCGCCACAGTTGCAGCAGGTAGTTCAGGTCCCACTGCAGTTCCTCGGCACTGCGGCCGATGCCCGCGGTACGGGCGATCATGCTCATGCCGTCCGGAATCTGCAGTTGCGCCATCGTTTCGCGCAGTTCCTGGCGCTCGTCGCCTTCGATCCGGCGCGACACGCCACCGCCGCGCGGGTTGTTCGGCATCAGGACGAGGTAACGGCCGGCGAGCGAGATGAAGGTGGTGAGGGCGGCGCCCTTGTTGCCACGCTCTTCCTTCTCGACCTGGACGATCAGTTCCTGGCCTTCGCGCAGGGCATCCTGAATGCGCGCGGAGCGCATGTCGATGCCGTCCTTGAAGTACTGGCGGGCGACTTCCTTGAACGGCAGGAAGCCGTGGCGGTCTTCGCCGTAGTTGACGAAGCACGCTTCGAGCGACGGCTCGATACGGGTGATGACACCTTTGTAGATATTGCCTTTGCGCTGTTCGCGCCCGGCGGTTTCGATGTCGATGTCGATGAGCTTTTGCCCATCGACGATGGCGACGCGCAGCTCCTCCTGCTGCGTCGCATTGAACAGCATGCGTTTCATGAACGGCTCCAGGCGGCTCCGCTGCCGGCGCCTCGCGGTTGTCAGGCGCGAGGGCGGGAACGACGGCAGGCCGCACCTTGTTGTGTTGTCACGAGCACGCTGGAGCGGGAACGCTGGCGGGGAGAATTGCCTGAAGAGGCGCTTGGGCCCGAAAGACGGGGCCGGCGGCCATAGGGCACCTGCGAATACGGCTTCAAAGCACGGCGTTCACACACCGCACGCTGCAAAAGCGCGCTAAGCCTGTCCGGGCATTGCCACGGGCGCGCACAATGCGTCGCGCGCGCCGACGGGCGGCAGATGCTGCGGCTTTGGCCGCAGCGGGGAGTATCGAATCCAGCCCGACTTTCCCGCTTGGGGTGTACTTCCCTGGTTTGACGTCGCCAAGCCCCGCACGCTTCGCGGGGCCAAATCGGGCGCAACGCCGTAATTTTCGCAACCGGCAGCCTGCGGACGTACTTCGCGCCGCCGGGCTGCCGATCAAATTCTTTTCAACCAACTTTCCGTTACCGCGGCGCCTTGCCGACCGAATCCGCCTGTGGGCGCGATCCTTGCCGACGGGCGGCGCCGTGCGTGCAACTTGCTGCTTCTCTTTGATTAGGGGCGAGCAGCGGACCCCCGGCGCAAGTAAAATAGCAGTTTGCGCTTGCGCCTTGCCCAATTCAGCCGGGGCCGGCCGATCAGGCCACCCACAACGTCAGGCTGGGCAAAATTATATTCAGTATGAATGAGTTAGGCAAAATATCCCAGAATTCGGTCGCAAGCGGCCAGGTATCGACGATCGAGATCGACGAAAACTCGGCCGGTCAGCGGATCGACAATTTCCTGTTGCGCGTCTGTAAAGGCGTGCCGAAAAGCCATATTTACCGGATCCTGCGCAGCGGCGAAGTGCGCGTCAACAAGGGCCGGATCGACGCGCAGTACCGCCTGGCGCTCGGCGACCTCGTCCGCGTGCCGCCGGTGCGCGTGGCCGCGGCCGATCTCGCGCGCGCCGACACGCCCGTCGTGCCGCCCGCGAATTTCGACGTGCTGTACGAGGACGACGCGATGCTCGTCATCGACAAACCGGCCGGCGTCGCGGTCCACGGCGGCAGCGGCGTCGCGTTCGGCGTGATCGAGCAGATGCGTCAGGCGCGCCCGCGTGCGAAATTCCTCGAACTGGTGCACCGGCTCGACCGCGAGACGTCCGGGATCCTGATGCTCGCGAAGAAGCGCACGGCGCTCGTGGGCCTGCACGAGCAGATCCGCGAGAACCGGATGGACAAGCGCTACTTCGCGTGCGCGCACGGCGAATGGCAGCCCGACTGGGGCCGGCGCCGCGCAGTGAAGGTGCCGCTGTTCAAGTATTCGACCCCGGAAGGGGAGCGCCGCGTGCGCGTGCAGGACGACGGGCTGCCGTCGCATACGGTGTTCAACCTCGTCGACCGCTGGTCCGACTATGTGCTCGTCGAAGCGGAACTCAAAACGGGTCGGACCCATCAGATCCGGGTGCACCTCGCGCATCTCGGCCTGCCGATCGCCGGCGACGCCAAGTATGGCGATTTCGCACTGAACAAGGCGCTGGCGCGCGCGAATGCGCAGCCGTCGTTGAAACGGATGTTCCTGCATGCGCACCGGCTGCGGCTTGCTCATCCGCTGACCGGCGAGGCGCTGCAGTTCGACGCGCCGCTGCCGGCCGAATGCCGGCGCTTTCTCGACCAACTCAGCGCATTGCGCGATACCGCCTGAACCGCATGGCCCGACAGCAATTTGACCTGATCGTCTTCGACTGGGACGGTACGCTGATGGATTCGACTGCGCACATCGCGCACAGCATCCAGGCCGCGTGCCGCGATCTCGGCCTGCCCACGCCGTCCGACGAGGCTTCCCGCTACGTGATCGGCCTTGGCCTGCGCGATGCGCTGCGGATCGCGGCTCCGACCCTCGATCCGTCCGACTACGCGCGGCTGGCCGAGCGCTACCGCTACCACTATCTGCTCGACGACCAGCGCATCGAGCTGTTCGCCGGCGTGCGCGAGCTGCTCGCCGAACTGCGCGACACGGGCTATCTGCTCGCCGTCGCGACCGGCAAGGGGCGGGTAGGGCTGAACCGCGTGCTCGACCAGTCGAAGCTGACGAGCTGGTTCGACGCGACGCGCTGCGCCGACGAGACGTTCTCGAAACCGCATCCGGCGATGCTGCACGAGTTGTCGCGGGAATTGGGGCAGGACCTGTCGCGCACCGTGATGATCGGCGACACCACGCACGACCTGCAAATGGCCGCCAGCGCCGGCGCGGCAGGCGTCGGGGTGTCGTACGGCGCGCACACGGCCGACGCGCTGGCGGCGCTCGCGCCGCGCTTCGTCGCGCCGGACGTCGGCGCGCTGGCCGCATGGCTGCGGGAGCACGCATGAGCGCGGCGCCGGACGCCGTGCGCGTGTGCGCATCGGACGCGCTGATCGACGGCGGCGCCGGCGTGCGCGTCGACGCGACGCTGCGCGGCGAGCCGGCCGTCGTGTTCTTCGTGCGCTACGACGGCCGCGCCTACGGCTACCTGAACCGCTGCGCGCATGTGCCGATGGAGCTCGACTGGGCCGAAGGGCAGTTCTTCGAGTCGTCGGGCCTCTATCTGATGTGCGCGACGCACGGCGCGATCTATGCGCCGGATACCGGCAAGTGCGTCGGCGGCCCGTGCCGCGGCGGCCGCCTGCGGCCGGTCGAGGTCGACGAGCGCGACACGCCCGACGGGCGTGCGGTATTCTGGGTGCCCGATGCCGATCTGCATCCTGCCACTCCCGCCACGACCGACTGACGACACCATTGCATGGCCGACCAACCGAATTCCCCGGATTCTTCCTCCCGTCCCGACGACCGTGAACCAGGCTGGGAGCGCGCGGCGCTCGAGCGGATCGCGCTCGCGGCCGTCAAGGAGCAGCGCGCGGCACGGCGCTGGAAGATCTTCTTCCGCTTCGCGTTTCTCGGCGTGTTCGTGCTGCTCGCGTTCGCGCTGATCGATTTCTCGAGCGATTCGAAGTTTTCGTCGAGCGGGCGGCATACGGCGCTCGTGACGATCGACGGCGAAATCGCGGCCGGCGTCAACGCGAACGCCGACGACATCAACACGGCGCTCGACGCCGCGTTCGACGACGACGGCACGGTCGGCGTCGTGCTGCGGATCAACAGCCCGGGCGGCAGCCCGGTGCAGGCCGGCATGGTCTACGACGAGATCCGGCGGTTGCGCGGCAAGTATCCGAGCAAGCCGCTGTACGTCGTCGTGACCGACATGTGCGCATCGGGCGGCTATTACATCGCGTCCGCGGCCGACAAGATCTTCGTCGACAAGGCGAGCATCGTCGGGTCGATCGGCGTGCTGATGGACGGGTTCGGCTTCACCGGGCTGATGGGCAAGCTCGGGGTCGAACGGCGCCTGCATACGTCGGGAGAAAACAAGGGCTTCTACGATCCGTTCTCGCCGGAAACGCCGAAGATGGATGCGCACGCGCAGGCGCTGCTCGATCAGGTGCATGCGCAGTTCATCAAGGCCGTGAAGGATGGCCGCGGCAAGCGGCTGCACGAGACGCCCGACATGTTCTCGGGCCTGTTCTGGACCGGCGAGAAGAGCGTCGAGCTCGGGCTCGCCGACGGCTACGGCACGACCGACACGGTCGCGCGCGACGTGCTGAAGGCGCCGGATCTGGTCGACTATACGGTGAAGGAAAGCCTGACGAATCGTGTCGCGCGCAAGTTCGGCGCGGCCGTCGGGGGCGCCGCGATGAAGGCGCTGACGGCCGGCGGCGCGTCGGTCAACCTGCGCTGACGGCCGCCGGCCGACGGCAGCAATCGGCGGGCCGCGATGGCCCGCCTTTCATTTTCATCGGTCGCGGCATCAGTTCGCGAGCAGCAGGAAGATCGCGGGGCGCTTGTGCAGATTCGGCGCGGGCGCCTTTTTCCAGTCCGCCACCGTGCGGCTCGCGATCGTCTCGGTCGCAAGGGTCAGATCGGCCGCCACGCAAATCTGCGTCGACGGCGCGCAGGTCGCGACCAGCGTGTCGAGCATCGCGTGATTGCGGTACGGCGTTTCGATGAAGATCTGCGTCTGGCGCGCCTTGCGCGACAGTTGCTCGAGTTCGCGCAGGCGCTTCGCGCGCGCGGCCGCATCGACCGGCAGGTAGCCGTTGAACGCGAAACTCTGGCCGTTCAGGCCCGACGCCATCAGTGCGAGCAGGATCGAACTCGGCCCGACGAGCGGCACGACCTTCACGCCGCGCTCGTGCGCGCGGCGCACCAGCAGCGCGCCGGGGTCGGCGACTGCCGGGCAGCCGGCCTCCGACACGAGGCCGGCGTCCGCGCCGGCCAGCACGGGCGCGAGCAGCCGGTCGACGGCACCTGCCGGCGTATTCACGTTCAGCTCGCTGATCTCGATTTCCTGGATCGGACGCGTCGTGCCGATCTTCTTCAGGAACGCGCGGGTCGTTTTCGCGTTTTCGCCGATGTAATAGCCGAGCGTGCCGGCGCGCGCCTGCACGGCCGCGGGCAGCACGGCGGCGAGCATCGATTCGTCGCCTTCGCCGAGCGTGTTGGGGACAAGATAAAGCGTGCCGGCGGTCATGCGCGGTCTCCTCGGGTGATGGCAAACAGCGGGTAGTCGGCGGCGCGCAGCATCCGCGTGAGGGCGATCAGCGGCAGGCCGACGAGCGCGGTCGGGTCGTCCGAGTCGATCGCGTCGAGCAGTGCGATGCCGAGCCCTTCGGATTTCGCGCTGCCGGCCACGTCGTACGGCGTTTCCGCGCGCAGGTAGGCGTCGAGTTCGGCTTCGGGCAGCGAACGGAAGCGCACGTGCGTGACGATGTCCTCGATCTGCGCGTCGTCCGTACGGCTGTCGTACAGGCAGAGCGCGCTGTGGAATTCGACTTCGCGGCCCTGCATCGACACGAGTTGCGCGAGCGCGCGCTCATGCGTGCCGGGCTTGCCGATCTGGCGCCCGTCGAAGGTCGCGACCTGGTCCGACCCGATCACGAGCACGCCGTCCGGCGCGTCGATCGTCGCGGCCACGGCGCGCGCCTTCGCGCCGGCGAGACGCAGCGCGGTCGCGGCCGGCGTTTCGCCGGCGAGCGGGGTTTCGTCGAGGTCGGGCGACACGACGTCGAACGGTACGCCGAGGCGCTCGAGGAGCGCGCGGCGGTAGCGGGAACTGGAGGCAAGAATCAGCCGCGGCGGGCGGCAAACGGTATCCGGCATGGTCGGTTGGATCGGTGAGTCGTCAGGTGTGGCGCGGCGTTGCGCGGACGCAAGCTTAAGTGATTGACCGCAAAAGGTAAAACAGGTATGCTTTCCCGCTTTTCGTCGGCAGGCTTTCGCTGTGGTGGCGCCTGCCGGGTCTTCGGAAGTAAAGTACGGCATCCCTCGATGAGCCGTACGCGAGCGGTGCCAAGCCGGATCCCGCAAGTCAGCCTGTAGGCAGGAGCGCACATGAACACTTCTTCTGGCAAACCTGCAGCGGCCCTCGATCCGCATGCGGTCGACCTGTTCGAGTTCGCCCGCAGCGGGCGGCAGGCGGCCGGGGCAGTGCGCCTCTCGCAACTGCCGCGCATGTTAAACGAAGTGCCGACGGACGCGCCGGATCGCGACACGGTCTTCACGTGGCAGGCGGAAGGGTTCACGCAGAAAGAGTTGCAGGACGACGGCGCCGACGGGCAGCAGCCGTATCTGCGCCTCGCGGTGCACGGCCATGCATGGCTCACGTGCCAGCGCTGCATGACGCCGTACGATCAGGCGTTCGACGTCGACATGACGTACCGGATCGTCGCGACCGAAGAAGAAGCCGAGGAATTTCCGCTCGACGACGATGAAGCCGATGTGATCGTGGGCTCACGCCAGTTCGATCTCGTCGACTTGATCGAAGAGGAATTGCTGCTTTCGTTGCCGCTCGTGCCCAAGCACGAGGTTTGCCCGGCAGTTCACGAAAGCCTCGTGTCGGGCGCGAGCGGTCCCGCGGAAGAGTCGGACGAGGAGTCCGACGAAGCCGGGGACGAAGGCAAACGGCCGAATCCGTTCGCAGCGCTGCAAGCGTTGAAGAAGGACGGTGACGGCACCAAGAAACACTGAGCAGTTGTGGCGCGGGAAGGCGTAGGGCTTTGGGCCAGGGTAGTTAAGCGCCGGATCGGGCTGTGTTAGAATCCGGAAAATTATTTAGGAGTTAGTCATGGCAGTCCAGCAAAACAAGAAGTCGCCGTCGAAGCGCGGCATGCATCGTTCGCACGATTTCCTGACGGCAGCGCCGCTGGCAGTCGAGCCGAGCACGGGTGAAGTGCACCTGCGTCACCACGTCAGCCCGAACGGCTACTATCGCGGCAAGAAAGTCGTCAAGACGAAGAACGACTAAGCGTCAAGTCACGCGTTGCGCGCTACGCTCGCCGTTCGCGTGACAACTGGTTCGCTTGACACTTTCCTGGCTCAACAAAAAGGCGGCATTCAACTGCCGCTTTTTTGTGCCTGAAATTCGTCGCATTCCATGACCGTAAAGCTCACAATCGATTGCATGGGAGGCGACCACGGCCCGTCCGTGACCGTTCCCGCGGCAGTCAAGTTCGTCCGCGCGCATCCCGATGCGCACCTGATGCTCGTCGGCATCGAAAGCGCGATTCGCGCTCAGTTGAAGAAGCTGAAAGCCCTCGACGATCCCGCGTTGACCATCGTGCCCGCCACCGAAGTCGTGGCGATGGACGACCCTGTCGAAGTGGCGCTGCGCAAGAAGAAGGATTCTTCGATGCGCGTCGCGCTCAACCACGTCAAGGAAGGCGCGGCGCAGGCCTGCATTTCCGCCGGCAATACCGGCGCGTTGATGGCCGTTTCCCGTTACGTACTCAAGACGCTGCCCGGCATCGAGCGGCCCGCGATCGCGTTCGCGCTGCCGAACCCGACCGGCTACACGATGATGCTGGACCTCGGCGCGAACGTCGACTGCGAACCGCAGCATCTGCTGCAGTTCGCGGAGATGGGGCACGCGTTGGTGGCCGCGCTCGAAGGCAAGGAGCGCCCGACGATCGGCCTGCTGAACATCGGCGAAGAGGTCATCAAGGGCAACGAGACGATCAAGCGCGCAGGCGAGCTGCTGCGCGCCAGCACGCTCAATTTCCGCGGCAACGTGGAAGGCAACGACATCTACAAGGGCACCGTCGACGTGATCGTCTGCGATGGCTTCGTCGGCAACGTCGCGCTGAAGACGTCGGAAGGGCTCGCGCAGATGCTGTCGGACATCATCCGCGAGGAGTTCGGCCGTTCGCTGATGTCGAAGCTGATGGCGCTACTCGCGCTGCCCGTGCTGATGCGTTTCAAGAAGCGCGTCGACCACCGCCAGTACAACGGCGCGGCGTTGCTGGGGCTGAAGAGCCTCGTGATCAAGAGCCACGGCTCGGCAGACGCCTACGCGTTTGAGTGGGCGATCAAACGCGGGTATGATGCCGTCAAAAACGGGGTGCTGGAGCGCCTCGCGCGCGCGATGGCGGATAATTCGGCGTCGCTCGGCGACGGCGAGCACGACGCGGGCGGCGCGGGCCATGCAAGCCCTGCCGCAGGCCATCACGCCGAACCTTCCGCTGCGCAATCCTCTAAAGTATAAATGGCCCAATCGACTCTCTATTCCCGCGTGCTCGGCACGGGCAGCTACCTGCCGCCCGACCGCGTCACGAACCAGCAGTTGACCGATCGTCTTGCGAAGGAAGGCATCGAGACGAGCGATGAATGGATCGTGGCGCGTACGGGCATCCATGCGCGCCATTTCGCCGCACCCGACGTCACGACGAGCGATCTCGCGCTCGAGGCATCGCGTCGTGCGATCGAAGCGGCCGGTGTCGATCCGCAGTCGATCGACCTGATCATCGTCGCGACTTCGACCCCCGATTTCGTGTTCCCGAGCACCGCGTGCCTGCTGCAGAACAAGCTCGGCATCAAGAACGGCGGCGCGGCATTCGACGTGCAGGCCGTGTGTTCGGGCTTCGCATACGCGATGGCGACGGCCGACAGCTTCATCCGCAGCGGCCAGCACCGTACGGCGCTCGTGGTCGGCGCGGAGACGTTCTCGCGCATTCTCGACTTCAAGGACCGCACGACCTGCGTGCTGTTCGGCGACGGCGCGGGCGCGGTGATCCTGTCCGCATCGGAAGAGCCGGGCGTGCTCGGCAGCGCGCTGCACGCGGACGGCAGCTACTCGAACATCCTGTGCACGCCGGGCAACGTCAATCGCGGCGTGATCGACGGCAGCGCGTTCCTGCACATGGACGGGCAGGCCGTGTTCAAGCTCGCGGTCAACGTGCTCGAAAAAGTCGCGATCGAAGCGCTCGCGAAGGCGAATCTCGCGCCCGAGCAAATCGACTGGCTGATTCCGCACCAGGCCAACATCCGCATCATGACCAGCACCTGCCGCAAGCTCGGCCTGCCGCAGGAGCGCATGGTCGTGACGGTCGACCAGCACGGCAACACGTCGGCCGCGTCGATCCCGCTGGCGCTCGACGTCGCGGTGCGCGACGGCCGCATCCAGCGCGGTCAGCACGTGCTGATCGAAGGCGTCGGCGGCGGCTTCACCTGGGGCGCGTCGGTCTTCCGCTTCTGATCCGCGGCGCGCGACAAGCCGCGCGCGGATCTCCAACCGGCGCGCCGCTCGCGCGCGCCGTTCGAATCGATTCAATTGGGGACGATATGAAATTCGCATTCGTTTTTCCGGGGCAGGGCTCGCAGGCGATCGGCATGCTCAACGCATTCGCCGATCTGGCCGTCGTGCGCGAGACGCTCCAGGAAGCGTCCGACGCGCTCGATCAGGATCTCGGCAAGCTGATCGCCGAAGGTCCGGCCGAAGAGCTGAACCTGACCACCAACACGCAGCCCGTGATGCTGACCGCAGCGTACGCGTGCTACCGCGCGTGGCAGCAGGCAGGCGGCCCGGCGCCGTCGATCGTTGCTGGCCACAGCCTCGGTGAATACACGGCGCTCGTCGCGGCCGGCGCGATCGCGTTCAAGGACGCGGTGCCGCTCGTGCGCTTTCGCGCGCAGGCGATGCAGACGGCCGTGCCGGTCGGCCAGGGCGGCATGGCCGCGATCCTGGGCCTCGACGACGACGCGGTGCGTGCGGTATGCGCCGAAGCCGCGGAAGCGGGCGTCGTCGAAGCGGTGAACTTCAATGCGCCCGCGCAGGTCGTGATCGCAGGCAGCAAGGCCGCGGTCGAAAAGGCATGCGAAATCGCGAAGGCGAAGGGCGCGAAGCGCGCGCTGCCGCTGCCGGTGTCGGCGCCGTTCCATTCGTCGCTGCTCAAGCCGGCGTCGGATCAGTTGCGCGACTATCTCGCGAACGTCGACGTGAAGGCGCCGCAGATTCCGGTCGTCAACAACATCGACGTCGCGGTGACGAGCGATCCGGCTGCGATCAAGGATGCGCTGGTGCGCCAGGCCGCGGGCCCGGTGCGCTGGGTCGAGTGCGTGCGGCACATCGCGGGCACGGGCATCACGCACGTGATCGAATGCGGTCCGGGCAAGGTGCTCGCCGGCCTGACGAAGCGCATCGACGGCAATCTGACGGGGGCGTCGGTGTTCGATCCGGCTTCGCTCGACGAAGCGCTCAAGCTGGTGACCGCCTGACGCGGCGCCTTTTCCCAAGCAACGGATATTCGATCCATGGACAAGACTCTCGATAAACAGGTTGCGATCGTGACCGGCGCGTCGCGCGGCATCGGCCGTTCGATCGCGCTCGAACTCGCGCGTCTGGGCGCGACGGTGATCGGCACGGCGACGAGCGAATCGGGCGCCGCCGCGATCACCGCGGCGTTCGCGGAAGCAGGTGTCGCGGGCCGCGGCGCGGTGCTGAACGTCAACGACGCGGCGGCTGCCGAAGCGCTGATCGACGCGACCGTGAAGGAATTCGGTGCGCTGAACGTGCTCGTCAACAACGCGGGCATCACGCAGGACCAGCTCGCGATGCGGATGAAGGACGAGGACTGGGATGCGGTGATCGACACCAACCTGAAGTCGGTGTTCCGTCTGTCGCGTGCGGTGCTGCGCCCGATGATGAAGGCGCGCGGCGGTCGTATCATCAACATCACGTCGGTGGTCGGCTCGGCCGGCAATCCGGGTCAGGTCAACTATGCGGCCGCGAAGGCCGGCGTCGCGGGCATGACGCGCGCACTCGCGCGCGAAATCGGCAGCCGCGGCATCACCGTGAACTGCGTGGCGCCGGGCTTCATCGACACCGACATGACGAAGACGCTGCCGGAAGAACAGCAGGCCGCGCTCAAGACCCAGATTCCGCTCGGCCGCCTCGGCAGCCCGGAGGACATCGCCCATGCCGTCGCGTTCCTCGCATCGCCGCAGGCCGGTTACATCACCGGCACGACGCTGCACGTGAACGGCGGCATGTACATGTCGTAACGGTTTTCGTTTACCATCCGCGCCGTATCCCGTTTTTCAGGCGGATCGGCGCTTGATCGACCATCAAGCCAACGCGCGTTTTGGCGTCAGCAAACCTGATAAAATGCGCGCACTTGTAAATCTGAACTTTCCCTCGGAGGGGTAATGGACAACATCGAACAACGTGTCAAGAAGATCGTCGCTGAACAACTGGGCGTCGCCGAAGCCGAGATCAAGAACGAAGCTTCGTTCGTGAACGACCTGGGCGCCGACTCGCTCGACACGGTCGAACTGGTGATGGCGCTCGAAGACGAGTTCGGCATGGAAATCCCGGACGAAGAAGCAGAGAAGATCACGACCGTTCAGCAAGCGATCGACTACGCTCGCGCAAACGTCAAGGCGTAAGCGCCTTTCGCGCTTGTCCGCCACGTCGCCGCGATCTTCGCGATTGACGCGCCATCCTGCCGGCTTCGCGCCGGACGGACTAACAGCCACAGGGCTCGCAGGGCTGATTCCTGTGGCCACTGTGGCTTTTGTTTTTGTCATCCAATAATGGAAAAGAGGTTACCGTGAGCCGCCGTCGTGTTGTCGTTACAGGCCTGGGGCTGATTTCGCCTGTTGGCAATAATGTTGCCGACGGCTGGGCCAATCTCGTCGCCGGCAAGTCCGGTATCGCCACCGTCACGAAGTTCGATGCGTCGAACCTCGCGTGCCATTTCGCGGGCGAAGTGAAGGGTTTCAGCGCCGAGGAATACATCCCGGCGAAGGAAGCCCGGAACATGGATACGTTCATCCATTACGGCATCGCCGCCGGCGTCCAGGCCATCCGCGACAGCGGGCTGGAAGTGACCGAAGCCAATGCGGAACGCATCGGTGTGCTGGTCGGTTCCGGCATCGGCGGCCTGCCGATGATCGAAGACACGCACCAGACCTACGTCGATCGCGGCGCGCGCCGCATTTCGCCGTTCTTCGTGCCGGGTTCGATCATCAACATGATCTCCGGTCACCTGAGCATCATGTTCGGCCTGAAGGGCCCGAACCTCGCGGCCGTGACGGCCTGCACGACCGGCCTGCACAGCATCGGCCTCGCCGCGCGCCTGATCCAGGCCGGCGACGCCGACGTGATGGTCGCGGGCGGCGCCGAATCGACGGTGTCGCCGCTCGGCATCGGCGGTTTCGCGGCAGCGCGCGCGCTGTCGACCCGCAACGACGATCCGGCTACCGCGTCGCGTCCGTGGGACAAGGACCGCGACGGCTTCGTGCTGGGCGAGGGCTCGGGCGTGATGGTGCTCGAAGAGTACGAGGCGGCGAAGGCGCGCGGCGCGAAGATCTACGCGGAAGTCGCGGGCTTCGGCATGACGGGCGACGCGTACCACATGACCGCGCCGAACATGGACGGCCCGCGCCGCTGCATGGTCGCGGCGCTGCGCGACGCCGGCATGAACCCGGACGAGGTCCAGTACCTGAACGCGCATGGCACGTCGACGCCGCTGGGCGACAAGAACGAGTCCGACGCGGTGAAGGCGGCCTTCGGCGAGCACGCGTACAAGATGGTGGTCAACTCGACGAAGTCGATGACGGGCCACCTGCTGGGTGGCGCGGGCGGCCTCGAATCGGTGTTCACGGTGCTGGCGCTGCACAACAACGTGTCGCCGCCGACCATTAACATTTTCAACCAGGACCCCGAGTGCGATCTCGATTACTGCGCGAACACCGCGCGTGACATGAAGATCGACGTGGCCGTGAAGAACAACTTCGGCTTCGGCGGTACCAACGGCACGCTGGTGTTCAAGCGCGTCTGACGTCGAATCGCTTGACGAGTCCATTCGATGCTCCGGCCGGGCGTCCGCAGCGCTTTGCGCTGCGGGCCTCGGCCGTGTCGTATCTCGTGCTGGCCGCGTTCGTCGCGTCGGCTGCCGCGTCGGCGTACCTGTTCTGGGCGCCGCGCGCGGGCGTTGCCGCCGGCGCGGGCGTGTCGGCCGCGACGGCGGCCCTGCTGGCCGTATGGGCGGTGCGGGCCTGCGCCCGCCGGCTGCCGGCCGAGCTGCGGATCGATGCCTTCGGGGAGATTGCGGCGTTTGGCCGCACCGGGCAGTTGTTGGCCCGCGGCCGCGTGACGGGCCACGCGCACTGGAGCAGCCTGCTGCTGGTGCTGTCGGTCGGGCAGGGTGCCCGGCGGGCCCGGCCGCTGCTGATTCCGGCCGACGCGCTCGACGCCGCATCGTTCAGCGCGCTGTCGGTGCTGGCGAGGACGGCCGGGGCGGCGGGGCGGGCATGACGGCGGCGCGGTTACCGGCCGTAACCAGCGCCCGGCGCCGGAACGCTACAATAACGCTCCGCGTTGCATCCCTAGTTAACGGATTTGTCAGGTGAGTGAAAAAGAAATCGATCAGGCTCTGGTCGAGCGCGTACAGAAGGGCGACAAGGCGGCGTTCGAACTCCTGGTCTCCAAATACCACCGCAAGATCATTCGGCTGATCTCGCGCCTCGTGCGGGATCCCGCCGAGGTCGAGGATGTGGCCCAGGACGCGTTCATCAAGGCGTATCGTGCGTTGCCGCAATTCCGCGGCGAATCGGCGTTCTATACGTGGTTGTACCGAATTGCCGTCAACACGGCGAAGAACTACCTTGCGACGCAAGGCCGCCGGGCGCCGACCTCGACCGAGGCCGATGCGGAGGAAGCGGAAACTTTCTCCGACGCAGACCAACTAAGGGATATCAACACGCCTGAGTCGATGTTGATGAGCAAGCAGATTGCCGAGACGGTCAACGCTGCAATGGCTCTGCTGCCCGAAGAACTGCGCCAGGCAATCACGCTGCGCGAGATCGAGGGCCTGAGCTACGAAGAGATCGCGGAAATGATGGGCTGTCCGATCGGGACGGTCCGATCGCGGATCTTCCGCGCGCGCGAAGCAATCGCTGCCAAATTGCGTCCGCTGCTCGATACGCCCGAAGGCAAGCGCTGGTAAGCGCGACGGGCGGAACGACGCGGGTCGGGGTCTAGTAACGGATAGAGTCGTGAAGTCACGACGGGGTGTGCAAGATGGGGAGCATCATGGGGTCGGTCAATACGCAATCGCAAGCGTGCTCGCGCGGCGAGCGCATTTCCGCGCTGGTCGACGGCGAAATGTTCGACGGCCCGGATCACGGGCAGTTTCTGGCTGAACTCGACCGCGCGGATCGCGCCGTATGGGCCCAGTACCACTTGATCGGCGATGCGCTGCGCTCGGACGAGCTCGCGCTGTCGCCCGCGCTGAGCGTCGCGTTCACAGCGCGCATGTCGGCTGCGCTCGAAAGCGAGCCGCACCTGCTGGCGCCGGCGGCCGCGCCGGTCGCACGCAAGCTGCTGTCGCTGCGCCGCCGCGTCGTGCCCGCGTTCGCGGTGGCCGCCGCGGCCGCCACGCTGACGTGGATCGTCGTCCCGCAGATGCAGACGGCCGGCGCCCCGGGCGCCGTCCAGGTCGCATCGGCAGGCGCGCCGCAGAACGGCAACCTGCAGCGCGTGACGGTTGCGCAGGCATCGACCCAGCCGGGCCTGCAGGACGTCAACATCATTCGCGACGCCAGCCTCGACCAATACCTTGAAGCGCACCAGCAATTCGCGCAGCAGCCCGTCGTCACGGGTTCGATGCCACTGATCCGCGCTGCCGTGACCACCACGCCAGGCCAATAACCCCGATGCGGACATTGCAGTTGAATCCCGCCATCTCCGGATGGAAGCGGCTGCCGGCCCTTTTGCTTTGCGCAGCCGCCCTGTTGTCCGTTCAATCCCTTCCCGCCAGCGCCCAGCAACCGGACGATCCCGTCGCGACCCGCAAGGGCGCCGCTGACTGGCTCGACCGCGTCCAGCAGGCGGCGCAGCAGCAGAGCTACGAAGGTACGTTCGTCTACCAGCGCGGTGGGTACGTGCAGTCGTCGCGCATCGCGCACGTCTCGTCCCGCGACGGCGAGTTCGAGCGGATCGAGACGCTCGACGGCAAGCCGCGCAAGCTGCTGCGGCACAACGACGAGCTGTATACGTTCGTGCCCGAGCGCAAGCTGTGCGTGGTCGAACGCCGCCAGACGCGCGACTCGTTCCCCGCGCTGCTCGGCGCGAGCGGCGAGCACGTGATGTCCGTCTACGATGCGAAGTCGCTCGGCAAGGACCGTGTGGCCGGGATCGACGCGCAGGTCGTCGAGCTCGTGCCGAAAGATGCGTATCGTTTCACGTACAAGCTGTGGGCCGACGCGCGCACCGGGCTGCTGCTGCGTTCGCAGACGCTCGACGCGAACGATCACGTGCTCGAACAGATCGCGTTCTCGCAACTGCAGACGGGCGGCGCAAGCGGCGACAAGGCCGCGATTGCAGCCGGCATGCGCAATCTGAGCGGCTGGACGGTCGTGCGCCCGCCGGTCGCGGCGGTCGACATGGAGGCGCAGGGCTGGCAGCTTGCGCCGAGCGTCGCCGGCTTCCAGAAGATTCGTGAAGTGCGCCGGCCGATGGCCGCGCGCGATGCGGGCGATCCGCCGATCCCGGTCGATCAGGCCGTCTTCACCGACGGCCTCGCGACGATCTCGGTTTTCATCGAGCCGGCCGAAAAGAATACGCGCAAGGAAGGCGCGGGCAGCACCGGTGCGACGCACGTTCTCGTGAAGCGCCGCGGCGACTACTGGATCACCGTGCTCGGCGAAGTGCCGCCGGCCACGTTGCAGCAGTTCGCGTCTGCCATAGAATACAAGGCTTCCAAGTAACGCTACGGCTTCCGACATGATGAAACTCACGCTGCGCAAATGGCTCGCGGCGGCGGCGCTGTCTGCCTGCCTGCCGCTCGTGCCGCATACCGCGTTCGCTGTGACGGCTCCCGCTGCCAGCCTGCCCGACTTTGCCGATTTGGTCGAGAAGGTCGGCCCGGCCGTCGTGAACATCCGGACCACCGCCAACGTGCCGACGAGCGGCCCGCGCGGGATGCTCCCGCCCGGCTTCGACAACGGCGACATGTCCGAATTCTTCCGGCGCTTCTTCGGCATTCCGCTGCCGCAGGCGCCCGGTAACGGCGGCGGCAACGGCGGCAACCCGAAGAACGCGCCGGCACCGGACAATCCGCCCGACACCGAGCAGAACCGCGGCGTCGGCTCGGGCTTCATCGTGTCGGCCGACGGTTACGTGATGACCAATGCGCACGTCGTCGACGATGCGGACACCATTTACGTGACGCTGACCGACAAGCGCGAATTCAAGGCGAAGCTGATCGGCGTCGACGACCGTACGGACGTCGCGGTCGTCAAGATCCAGGCGTCGAACCTGCCGGTCGTCGCGATCGGCGATTCGAACAAGGTGCGCGTCGGCGAATGGGTCGTCGCGATCGGGTCGCCGTTCGGCCTCGACAACACGGTCACGGCCGGCATCGTCAGCTCGAAGAGCCGCAACACGGGCGACTACCTGCCGTTCATCCAGACCGACGTCGCCGTGAACCCCGGCAACTCGGGCGGCCCGCTGATCAACATGCAGGGCGAGGTGATCGGCATCAACTCGCAGATCTACAGCCGGACCGGCGGCTTCATGGGCATTTCGTTCGCGATTCCGATCGACGAGGCGATGCGCGTGGCCGACCAGCTGAAAGCGACGGGCAAGGTCACGCGCGGCCGCATCGCCGTGGCGATCGGCGAGGTGACGAAGGACGTAGCCGACTCGATCGGGCTGCCGAAGGCCGAAGGCGCGCTCGTCAGCAGCGTCGAGCCGGGCGGCCCTGCCGACAAGGCCGGCATCCAGCCGGGCGACATTATCCTGAAGTTCAACGGCCGTCCGGTCGATGCGGCGTCGGATCTGCCGCGCATGGTCGGCGACACGAAGCCTGGCACGAAGGCGACGGTCAGCGTGTGGCGCAAGGGTCAGGCGCGCGATCTGCCGATCACGATCGCCGAGACGCCGGCCGAGTCGACGGCGAAGGCCGAGCAGCGCAAGAATGCACCGCAGAAGCCGCGCCAGACCAATTCGCTCGGCCTGACGGTCAGCGACCTGACGGCGGAGCAGATGAAGACGCTGAAGTTGAAGAACGGCGTGCAGATCGACGGCGTCGACGGGCCGGCCGCCCGTGCGGGCCTGCAGCGCGGCGACATCGTGCTGCGGGTGGGCGACACCGACATCACGAGCGCGAAGCAGTTCGCGGACGTGACCGCGCAGCTCGATCCGCAGAAGGCGGTCGCGGTGCTCGTGCGGCGTGGCGACAACACGCAGTTCGTGCCCGTGCGGCCGCGCCAGAAGTAACGCGCCGATGTTCACGCTCTACGGCCGCGGCTGGTGCCACCTGTGCGACGACATGCGCGACGCACTGGCGCCGGTGGCGGCCGAATTCGGCGTCGCGGTCGACTACATCGACATCGACACCGATGCGGCGCTCGTCGCGCGTTACGACGAGGACGTGCCCGTGCTGCTGCTGGACGGCGCGGAAGTGTGCCGCCACCGGTTCGACGACGCGCGGGTGCGCGACGCGCTGGCGGCCCGGCGCTGAACCGGGCCCGCCGCGGGCCGGCGCCGCTTCGCACGGGGCACGATCCGGCGGTCGGCTCGGCCGGGCTCCCGCGTGGCAGGGCGTCCGAAATCCCGCCCGGCGTAAGCCTTTTCGGCTAAAATAAGCCGTTTTTTCACCGACTTACAAGGCGTGCTCCGCAGTCGTGAGCGCGCCTTTTTCGCTTGATCGGCACTGAATGGATCATATTCGCAATTTCTCGATCATCGCCCACATCGACCATGGCAAGTCGACGCTCGCGGATCGCATCATCCAGGTATGCGGCGGCCTCGCCGACCGTGAAATGGAAGCGCAGGTGCTCGACTCGATGGATATCGAGCGCGAGCGCGGCATCACGATCAAGGCGCAGACTGCCGCGTTGTCCTATCGCGCACGCGACGGCAAGGTCTACAACCTGAACCTGATCGACACGCCGGGGCATGTCGACTTCTCGTACGAGGTCAGCCGTTCGCTGTCCGCGTGCGAAGGCGCGCTGCTGGTCGTCGACGCGAGTCAAGGCGTCGAGGCGCAGACGGTCGCGAACTGCTACACGGCGATCGAGCTCGGCGTCGAGGTCGTGCCCGTGCTGAACAAGATCGATCTGCCGGCCGCGAACCCCGAGAACGCGATCGAGGAAATCGAGGACGTGATCGGCATCGACGCGACCGACGCGACGCGCTGCAGCGCGAAGACGGGCCTCGGCGTCGAGGACGTGCTCGAGTCGCTGATCGCGAAGGTGCCCCCGCCGAAGGGCGATCCGGCCGCGCCGCTGCAGGCGCTGATCATCGATTCGTGGTTCGACAACTACGTCGGCGTCGTGATGCTCGTGCGCATCGTCAACGGCACGCTGCGTCCGAAGGACAAGATCAAGATGATGGCGACCGGCGCGCAGTATCCGGTCGAGCACGTTGGCGTGTTCACGCCGAAGTCGCGCAATCTCGAGTCGCTGTCGGCCGGGCAGGTGGGCTTCATCATCGCGGGCATCAAGGAACTGACGGCCGCGAAAGTCGGCGATACCGTCACGCACGCGACCAAGGCCGCTGCCGAGCCGCTGCCGGGCTTCAAGGAAGTGAAGCCGCAGGTGTTCGCGGGGCTGTATCCGGTCGAGGCGAACCAGTACGACGCGCTGCGCGAATCGCTCGAGAAGCTCAAGCTGAACGACGCATCGCTGCAGTACGAGCCGGAAGTGTCGCAGGCGCTCGGTTTCGGGTTCCGTTGCGGCTTCCTCGGGCTGCTGCACATGGAAATCGTACAGGAGCGGCTCGAGCGCGAGTTCGACATGGATCTCATCACGACCGCGCCGACGGTCGTCTACGAGGTCGTGCAGAGCGACGGCTCGACGATCATGGTCGAGAATCCGGCGAAGATGCCGGAGCCCGGCCGCATCGCCGAAGTGCGCGAGCCGATCGTCACCGTGAACCTGTACATGCCGCAGGATTACGTCGGCTCGGTGATCACGCTGTGCGAGCAGAAGCGCGGCTCGCAGATCAACATGCAGTATCACGGCCGCCAGGTGCAGCTCACGTACGAGATCCCGATGGCCGAGATCGTGCTCGACTTCTTCGATCGCCTGAAGTCGGTATCGCGCGGCTATGCGTCGATGGATTACGAGTTCAAGGAGTACCGTTCGTCGGACGTCGTGAAGGTCGACATGCTGATCAACGGCGACAAGGTCGACGCGCTGTCGATCATCGTGCACCGGTCGCAATCGCAATATCGCGGCCGCGAAGTCGCCGCGAAGATGCGCGAGATCATCCCGCGCCAGATGTACGACGTGGCGATCCAGGCCGCGATCGGTGCGCACATCGTCGCGCGCGAGAACATCAAGGCGCTCCGCAAGAACGTGCTCGCGAAGTGCTACGGCGGCGACATCACGCGGAAGAAGAAACTGCTCGAGAAGCAGAAAGAAGGTAAGAAACGCATGAAGCAGGTGGGTTCGGTCGAGATCCCGCAGGAGGCGTTCCTCGCGATCTTGCGCGTCGAAGACAAATAACAGGACTGATCCTTTATGAATTTTGCGCTGATTCTTTTTGTGCTCGTCGTCGTGACGGGCGTAGCGTGGGTGCTGGACAAACTGGTGTTCCTGCCGCGGCGTCGCAAGGCGGCCGACTCGGCGATCGAGGAGTTCGATCGCCAGCAGTCGCGCATCGACAAGCGTTTCGCGGACGAAAACGCAGCGCAGACGCGTTCGAAGCTGCGTGACGAAAAGCTGCGCCAGCCGTGGTGGCTCGAGTACACGGCGAGCTTCTTCCCGGTGATCCTGGCCGTGTTCGTCGTGCGTTCGTTCGTCGTCGAGCCGTTCAAGATTCCGTCGGGTTCAATGGTGCCGACGCTGCTCGTCGGCGACTTCATCCTCGTCAACAAGTTCGAGTACGGGCTGCGCCTGCCGGTCACGAACACGAAGATCACGCAGGGCAGCCCGCTGTCGCGCGGCGACGTCGTCGTGTTCCGCTATCCGAAGGACGAGTCGGTCGATTACATCAAGCGCGTGATCGGCCTGCCGGGCGACACGATCGCGTATCAGGACAAGCAGCTCACGATCAACGGCCAGCCGGTGCCCGAAACGCCGCTGCCCGATTTCTTCGACGACGAGCGCCAGAATTACGCGAAGCAGTTCGAGGAAACGATCGGCAACAAGAAGAACGCGATCCTCAACAACCCGGCCGTGCCGCCGTTCGTGATGGGCGCATACGACTATCCGTATCGCGACAACTGCACGTACAACAGCCGCGGCGTGATCTGCAAGGTGCCGCCCGGTCACTACTTCATGATGGGCGACAACCGCGACAACAGCGCGGACAGCCGCTACTGGGGTTTCGTGCCGGACCGGAACATCGTCGGCCGCGCGTTCTTCATCTGGATGAACTTCGGCGACCTGAAGCGCATCGGTTCCTTCAACTGATCGCATTCGATTCACACGCAATACGCGACGCACGGGCCGCGTCGCGTATTGCCGAACTACTTTAAGAACCGGCGGTAACACCGCCTCGACACGCCTTTTCGCGTCCGGCCGTGCCGTTTCGGCCCGACCGGGCGCCCGCGTTATACTCCTGCACATGCCCCTATCCCAGTTGGAAAGCCGGCTGCGCTACGAATTTCGCAATGCGGAATTGTTGCGCCAGGCTTTGACCCATCGCAGTCACAGCGCCACGCACAACGAACGGCTCGAGTTTCTCGGCGATTCCGTTCTGAATTGCGCGGTGGCCGCCCTTTTGTTCCAGCGTTTCGGCAAGCTGGACGAAGGTGACCTGTCGCGCGTACGCGCCAACCTCGTCAAGCAGCAGTCGTTGTACGAAATCGCTCAGGCCCTGAATATCTCGGACGGCCTGCGGCTCGGCGAGGGCGAGCTGCGCAGCGGCGGATTCCGCCGCCCGTCGATCCTCGCGGACGCGTTCGAAGCCATCATCGGGGCCGTATTCCTCGATGGCGGCTTCGAAGCCGCCCAAGGGGTCATCAAGCGGCTCTATATCCCGATTCTCGACCACATCGATCCGCGCACGCTCGGCAAGGACGCGAAGACGCTGCTGCAGGAATACTTGCAGGGGCACAAGATCGCGCTGCCGACCTATACGGTCGTCGCGACGCATGGTGCGGCGCACAATCAGCAGTTCGAGGTCGAGTGCACGGTGCCGAAGCTCGACGTGAAGGTATCGGGTTCCGGCGCGAGCCGGCGCGCGGCCGAGCAGGCCGCCGCGAAGAAGGCGCTCGACGAAGTGATGGCGGCCGCGCCGATGCTGGCCGCGAAGCCGAAGCGCTCGAAAAACGCACGCGGGTCCAAGCATGTCGAACCTGAGATCGTGCCGGGCGTGAAGGGCGTGCAGGAAGCGCTCGACCTGCGCTCGCCGGAGCGCAAGGAACGTGCGGCGGCGCGCGAGGCCAGAGCGGCCGGCGCGGCGCCGGCTGCAACCGCTGCGGCTGTGGGCACGGGCGAGCCGGCCGTCGCGCCGATGGCGGCGATTCGCGCGGCGCATGTCGAGCCGGCAACGGACAAGGGCGAGCGGGCGGCGAAGCCGGCAACCGACAAGGTGGCCGACAAACCGGCCGAGCGGCCCGACAAGGCCGCAGAAAAACCCGCCGAAGCCGCGTCGCGCGCAGCCGACAAGCCGGCCGGCCATGCAGCCGATTCGACAGCGTCGTCGGCCGACAAGCCTTCCGCGAGTGCCGACTCCGCCGCGCGCACGCCGGCGCGCGCACGCGATGCCGCGGCGCCCGACGCCGATGCGCCGCCTGGCGGCGCGAGTCTTGCTGCCGCGCAGGCGCGCGTGGCCGATGCCGGCCACTGAATTGCCCATCGATCGTGCCGCGCGCCGCGCGGCCGTTTCCGAACCTGTCTCCCAAACGATATGAACACTCCCGCTCCTACCGGTTTCCGTTGCGGCATGATCGCGATCGTGGGCCGCCCGAACGTCGGCAAGTCGACGTTGATGAACGCACTCGTCGGCCAGAAGATCAGCATCACGTCGCGCAAGGCGCAGACGACCCGTCACCGCATCACCGGCATCAACACGTTCGACGACGCGCAATTCGTGTTCGTCGACACGCCTGGCTTCCAGACGCGTCACAGCACCGCGCTGAACCGTTCGCTGAACCGCGCGGTCACGTCGACGCTGACGTCGGTCGACGTGATCCTGTTCGTGATCGAGGCCGGCCGCTTCGGGCCCGACGACCAGAAGGTGCTCGACCTGATCCCGCCCGGCATGCCGACGCTGTTGATCGCGAACAAGATCGACCGCGTGAACGACAAGGCGTCGCTGTTCCCGTTCATGCAGAAGGTGAGCGAACTGCGCGAATTCACCGAGCTCGTGCCGCTGTCGGCGCAGCGGCCGGAAGACATCAAGCGCCTGCTGGATACGATCAAGCCGTACCTGCCGGAAGGCGAGCCGATCTACGGCGAGGACGAACTGACCGACCGCAGCTCGCGTTTTCTCGCGGCCGAAATCCTGCGCGAGAAGGTATTCCGCTGGACCGGCGACGAACTGCCGTACACGAGCACCGTGCTGATCGACAAGTTCGAGGAAGAGGGCCGCCTGAAGCGCATCTTCGCGACGATCCTCGTCGAGCGCGATTCGCACAAGGCGATGGTGATCGGCAAGAAGGGCGAGAAGCTCAAGCAGATCAGCACCGAGGCGCGGATGGACATGGAGAAGCTGTTCGACGGCCCCGTCTACCTCGAAACCTTCGTGAAGGTGAAGAGCGGTTGGGCCGACAACGAGGCGGGGCTGCGTGCCTATGGGTACGAATGACGCGCTGACGTCGACCGAAGACGCGGTGAGCGCCGGCGCGAATGACGCGCCGTTGCCGGCACCGCCCGAACCGCCGCGCAAGGTGCGGCGCGCGGCGTCTCGCACGTCCGATTTCCGCGTCGCCGAGCAGCCGGCGTTCGTGCTGCACAGCTATCCGTATCGGGAAACGAGCCTGATCGTCGACGTGCTGACGCGCGACCACGGCCGGCTCGCGCTCGTCGCAAAGGGCGCGAAGCGCCCGCACTCGGCGTTGCGCGGCGTATTGCAGACCTTCCAGCCGTTGCTGCTGTCGTGGTCCGGCAAATCCGAGGTGCGCACGCTGACGGGCGCCGAGTGGGTCGGCGGGATGCTGCCGCTAAGCGGCGACGGGCTGTTGTGCGGTTTCTACGCGAACGAGCTGCTCGTGAAATTCTGCGCGCGCGAGGATCCCCAGCCGCCGCTGTTCAATCATTACGTGCTGACCCTCACGCGCCTCGCGCACGGCGAGCCCGCGGTGCAGGTGCTGCGCTCGTTCGAGCGTGTGCTGCTGCGCGAGACCGGGTATGCGATGGCGCTGAACCGCACGGTCGCGCGCCGCGCCGTCGAGCCCGAGCGCCGCTACGTGTTCGATCCCGAGCGCGGCGTGCGCAATGCGGACGACGACGTGCCGTCGCACTGGCCGGTCATTACCGGACAGACGTTGCTCGACATGGAGCAGGACGATTACCATCGAGCCCAGACGGTTGCGCAAAGCAAGACGCTGATGCGCTTCCTGCTGAACACCTATCTCGGCGGCACGCCGCTCGCCACGCGTCAGATCCTGATCGACCTGCAAAACCTATGAGCTTCTTCCTGACAACGCCCACCGCCATCGACCTCGGCGTGAACATCGACCACGTCGCGACGCTGCGCAATGCGCGCGGCACGCGCTATCCCGATCCGGTCCGCGCGGCGCTCGCCGCCGAAGAGGCGGGCGCGGACGCGATCACGCTGCACCTGCGCGAGGATCGTCGTCACATCGTCGACGCCGACGTGCGCGAACTGCGCCCGCTGCTGAAGACGCGCATGAACCTCGAATGCGCGGTGACGGCGGAGATGCTCGACATCGCGTGCGAAGTGCGTCCCCACGGTGCGTGCCTCGTACCGGAGAAGCGCGCGGAACTGACGACCGAAGGCGGTCTCGATGTCGCCGGCCATTTCGAGGCCGTGCGCGCGGCGTGCAAGCAGCTCGCCGACGTGGGCGTGCGCGTGTCGCTGTTCATCGACCCTGACGACACGCAGATCCGCGCCGCGCACGAAGCGGGCGCGCCGGTGATCGAGCTGCATACGGGCCGCTACGCCGAAGCGCACGACCAGGCCGAGCAGCAGCGCGAATACGAGCGTATCGTCGCGGGCGTGCAGGCCGGCGCGCAGCTCGGCCTGAAGGTCAATGCGGGCCACGGGCTGCACTACACGAACGTGCAGCAGATTGCCGCGATCGACGGTATCGTCGAGTTGAACATCGGTCACGCGATCGTCGCGCACGCGATCTTCGCGGGCTGGGACAACGCGGTGCGCGAGATGAAGGCGATCATGGTTGCCGCACGCGTCGCCGCGCTGCACGGTGGCGCGCGCTGAGATGCGAGGCCGCCGCGCCCCGCACGCCGTTTGCGACGCACTTGACCCGGCCTCGCCGGGCCACCCCGGCGGAGACTGACATGGCGATCTACGGCATCGGTACCGACATCGCGCAGGTGAGCCGCGTCGCGGCCGTGCTCGAACGCACGGGCGGCCGGTTTGCCGAGAAGGTGCTCGGCCCCGACGAGCTGCGCGTGTTCCACGCGCGGCGCGCCCGCTCCGAGGCGCGCGGCATCGCGTTTCTCGCGACGCGCTTCTCCGCGAAGGAAGCGTTTTCGAAGGCAATCGGACTCGGCATGCACTGGCCGATGACGTGGCGCGCACTGCAGACGCTCAACCATCCGAGCGGCGAGCCGTACGTGGTCGCTTCGGGCGAGCTGGCCGACTGGCTGGCCGCTCGCGGCATCACGGCGCGCGTGACGGTCAGTGACGAACGCGACTACGCGGTGTCGTTCGTGATCGCCGAAACGGGCGCCGCGCCTGCTCCCGGACCTGTTTCCCGAACCCCCTCCTGACGGAATTCCCGATTCGATGAAAACGACTCCCGGCCCGGTCATGCTCGACGTCGTCGGCACGACCCTGTCGCGCGACGATGCGCGGCGCCTCGCGCATCCGAATACCGGCGGCGTGATCCTGTTCGCGCGGCACTTCCAGAATCGTGCGCAACTGACCGCGCTGACCGATTCGATCCGCGCGGTGCGCGAAGACATCCTGATCGCGGTCGATCACGAAGGCGGGCGCGTGCAGCGGTTCCGCACCGACGGCTTCACGGTGCTGCCCGCGATGCGCCGCCTCGGCGAACTGTGGGATCGCGACGTGCTGCTCGCGACGAAGGTCGCGACCGCTGTCGGCTACATCCTGGCTGCCGAATTGCGCGCGTGCGGGATCGACATGAGCTTCACGCCGGTGCTCGATCTCGACTATGGGCACTCGAAGGTGATCGGCGATCGTGCGTTCCATCGCGACCCGCGCGTCGTCACGCTGCTCGCGAAGAGCCTGAACCACGGGCTGTCGCTCGCCGGCATGGCGAACTGCGGCAAGCATTTCCCCGGGCACGGCTTCGCGGAGGCCGATTCGCACGTCGCGCTGCCGACCGACGATCGCACGCTCGATGCGATCGTCGAGCAGGACGTCGCGCCGTACGACTGGCTCGGGCTGTCGCTGTCCGCGGTGATTCCGGCGCACGTGATCTACACGCAGGTCGACAAGCGGCCGGCCGGGTTTTCGCGCGTGTGGTTGCAGGACATCCTGCGCGGGAAGCTCGGCTTCACGGGCGCGATCTTCAGCGACGACCTGTCGATGGAGGCGGCGCGCGAAGGCGGCACGCTCACGCAGGCAGCCGACGCCGCGCTCGCCGCCGGTTGCGACATGGTGCTCGTCTGCAACCAGCCGGACGCGGCCGAAGTCGTGCTGAACGGATTGAAGGCGCGGGCCTCGGCCGAGTCGGTGCGGCGCATCAAGCGGATGCGTGCGCGCGGCAAGGCGCTCAAGTGGGAGAAGCTGGTCGCGCAGCCCGAGTATCTGCGGGCGCAGGCGCTGTTGAGCAGCGCGCTGGCGTAAGCGGCCACGGACGGGGCGCATCGCGCCGTTTGGGTCGCCTCAACAGAAAGCCGCGCAATAGCGCGGCTTTTTTTGCGGGTCGCGACCGCCCGATCAGGGCAGTCGCCGGGACGAGCTCGGGCGTATAAGCAACTAACGGTCAGATCCCGTCAGCGCCCGCGTTCAGGGCCGCCCGCTCAGTTCACCTTCATCCGCTGCAGCTTGTTGTACAGCGTCTTCGGGCTGATGCCGAGCAGCGTAGCCGCGCGGTGGCGCGTACCGCCGACCGCGTCGAGCGTCGCGCGGATCAGCAGATCCTCGACGTCGGACAGCGGCGTGCCGACCTTGATCTGCACGCTGCTGCCGTTCAGCGCGGCGCCGGCGGAGAAGCTGGCTTCGCCCGCGCGCAGCGTCTCGATGAAGTCGCCCGACGCGTCGTACGCGAAGCGCACGCGTTCCTGCAACTCGCGCACGTTGCCCGGCCATTCGTAGGACAGGCATTCGCGCACGAAGCCCGGCGCCGCCCGCTTGTCGGTCGTGCTGCGGCCGGTTGCGCGCGCTTCGCGGTTCAGTTCGTCGATCTGCGCGTCCGCGATCGTGAGCGCGTCGCCGTCGCGCTCGCGCAGCGGCGGCATCGTGATCGACGCCGCGTCGAGGCGCAGCCACAGATCCTCACGCAGCGTGCCGTTCGCCACCGCTTCGCGCGCCGGGCGGCGCGTGGCCGCGATCAGCCGGAAATCGCTGGTGATCGGGCTCGTGCCGCCGATCCGCATGAAGTTCTGCGAATCGAGCGCGTGCAGCAGCGCTTCCTGCAGCACGAGCGGCAGCGCGGTGATTTCGTCGAGGAACAGCGTGCCGCCGCCGGCCTGCTCGAACAGGCCCGATTCGCGGCGCTCGGCGCCGTCGAACGCGCCGCGTTCATGGCCGAACAGCACGCTGTCGAGCGACGCGCCGTGCCGGCCGGCCTGCGCGAGCATGCGGCAGTCGAACGAGACGAACGGCCCCTTGCGGCGCCGGCTCAGTTCGTGCAGCGTGCGCGCCGCCAGCTTCTTGCCGGTGCCGGCTTCGCCCGAGAACAGCACGGCCGTTTCGGTGCGGGCGTTGTGCTCGATCATGTCGTACACGTGCTGCATCGCATCGCTGCGGCCCACCAGCGCGCCGAAGCGGCCGAGATGGCGCAGCGACGCACGCAGCGACTGCACTTCGTCGATCAGTTCGTACGGGCGGGGGATCCGCGCGAGCAGGCTGCGCAGGCGCGGAATGTTGATCGGCTTCAGCAGGTAGTCCCAGATGCCGTGGCGCAGGCCCTCGATGGCGCTCTCGACCGTCGCGTTGCCCGTCAGCACGATCACCGGCAGCGAGCCGTTCGGCTGTTGCTGCGGCAGGTGCTGGAGCAGGTCGAACCCGCTGCCGTCCGGCAGGTTCAGGTCGACGAGCACGACGTCGGGAATCGAGCGGCCGAGCGCCGTGCGCGCTTCGGCGAGCGACGTGGCCGTGTCGACCGAGAAGCCGTCTGCGGCGAGCAGTGCGGTGAGGCCTGACAGGCTGTTGGGATCGTCTTCGACAATCAGGGCGTGTGGCATGGTGGACGCGAGTCGAGTCAAGAGAGGCGGGCTGTCGGCCAGCGGGCCGCAGCCGCATGTCGGATTAAAGATTGATTTTATGCCCCGCCGAACGCATCACGCGCATTATTTCTCCGGCGCTATAAAACAGTTACCGATGATACAAATTGAATATCTTTACCGGTGGCTTTTGTGCTGCTTATGGCTCTGGCTCGTGGTAGCTGTTGGCGCCAGACAAACAAAAAGCGCCCCGAAGGGCGCTTTGTTCGATGCGGGTATCGCTGACGATTACGCGCGGCTGCGGTATTCGTTCGTGCGCGTATCGATTTCGATCTTGTCGCCGGTGTTGCAGAACAGCGGCACTTGCAGTTCGAAGCCGGTCGCCAGCTTCGCGTTCTTCAGCACCTTGCCCGACGACGTGTCGCCCTTGACGGCCGGTTCCGTGTAGGTGATTTCGCGAACGAGGATCGTCGGCAGTTCGACCGAGATCGCCTTCTCGTTGTAGAACACGACTTCGCAAGCCATGCCGTCTTCGAGGTAGTTCAGCGCTTCGCCCATCATTTCGGCTTCGACTTCGTACTGGTTGTAGTCGGCGTCCATGAACACGTACATCGGGTCGGCGAAGTACGAGTACGTCACTTCCTTGCGATCGAGCACGACGACGTCGAACTTGTCGTCGGCCTTGTAGACCGATTCCTGGCCTGCGTTCGTCAGCAGGTTCTTCATCTTCATCTTGACGACGGCGGCGTTACGGCCCGACTTGTTGTATTCCGTCTTGGCGATGACCCATGCGTCGCTGCCGATCTGCACGACGTTGCCTACGCGGAGTTCCTGTGCGGTCTTCATAAAAAACTGTCCTGATCCAATCGAATAAATAGGTGCCTGAGCGTTGCACAACGGGTGAGGCGCCAAGCAGATGCGTTCCGGTGGGCCCCCAAAGCTCAAACGCGAGCGCTTGCATGGTCAGCCGTCGGATAACCGCTTATTTTAACTGAGATTTTGCGTATTCCGCCAGCTTTCCGGCGAGATCGCCGACGGTCGCGAGCGCGTCGGCCCAGCGGGCTGCATTGGCGTCGAGTGCGGCGCGGTGCTGCCATAAATCGGCCCAGTCGGGTATGCCGGCGCCGTTCCAGGCATGCCAGAACCGCTCGAGCGCTGCGCGCGGCGCATCGGCGAGACCGGCCGACAGGTGCGCGAGCGCGGCGTCGAGCTTCGGCAGGTGCGCGTCGTCGGCTTGCGGGTAGATGTGCCACGCAAACGGCTTGCGCGCCCACTGTGCGCGAACGAACGAATCCTCGCCGCGGACGAAATTGAAATCGGCGACCCACAGCAGCGGGTCGTAGTCGGCCTGCGGAACGAACGCGAGACCATGGGCGGTCAGGTTGCCGCTGCGCGCCCATGTGCCCGCCGCGAACGATTCGACCCCGAAAAAATGGGCGACGGCGGGTGACAGACGTCCGGCCGGCACGAGCGCGACGACCGGCGACGGGCCGTCGCGCCATTGCGCAAGCAGCACGTCGACGGCCGGGTTTTCGTAGGCGAACAGGCTGACGACCGTCGTGCCGGGCGCCGGCGGCGCGCCGCCGGTCGCGCGCTGCCACCACGCGGCGCGTGCTGCCGGATCGGTGTCGAAGGCCATGCGGCGCGCGTCGAGGTCGCGCTCTTTCGGCACGCCGCCCGTGCCGGCCGACAGGCCCGGGAAGAAGAACGTCTTCAGCAGCGGGTAGCGTGGATGCGGCGATGGCCGCAAATGGAAATCGGCGACCCAGTCCTCGGCGCTCAGGTATTCGAGGTTGATCCACACGGGGCGCCGCGCGCGCCGCGCCATCGCCGCGAGATACGCGCCGGGCAGCTCGCACGCGAACGCCTCGATCACGACGTCGGCGATTTCCAGCGCATCGCCGACTTCCGCATGCCAGTGCTCGATCACGATCGTGTCGACCGTCTGCCGCGTCGCGCCGGGATCGACCTGCGGCAGCAGGCGTGCGAACGTGTGCAGGTCGTCGACGAACAGGCGAACCTGCCAGCCGTGCTCGTGCGCGAGCTGGCGCGCGACGCGCCAGCACACGCCGATGTCGCCGAAATTGTCGATCACCGTGCAGAAGAGGTCGCAGGCGATCGGTTCGCCCGGCGCGAGCGGCACGGCGGAGAGGGGGGCAGCGGAGGAGCGTGGCATCGAAGCAAGCCGGTGAATGCTCTAAACTGGCGATTCTAATAGACCCGTTCCGCGTTACAAGGCGCCCGGATCACGCATGACATCCCCAGAAGCCTCCGATACCCCGTTCGAACCGAAGAAGATCCTTGCGCAGTTGCCGCACATGCCGGGTGTCTATCGCTATTACGACACGGCGGGCGCCGTCCTCTACGTCGGCAAGGCGCGCGACCTGAAAAAGCGCGTGTCGAGCTATTTCACGAAGACGCAACTGTCGCCGCGCATCGCGATGATGGTCACGCGCATCGCGCGCATCGAAACCACCGTCACGCGCTCGGAAGCCGAAGCGCTGCTGCTCGAGAACAACCTGATCAAGGCGCTCGCGCCGCGTTACAACATCCTGTTTCGCGACGACAAGTCGTATCCGTACCTCAAGCTCACCGCGCACCGCTTTCCGCGGATGGCCTACTACCGCGGCTCGGTCGACAAGCAGAACCAGTATTTCGGGCCGTTCCCGAGCGCGTGGGCGGTGCGCGAGAGCATCCAGATCCTGCAGCGTGTGTTTCAGTTGCGCACCTGCGAGGATTCGGTCTTCAACAACCGCACGCGGCCGTGCCTGCTGCACCAGATCGGGCGCTGCACGGCGCCGTGCGTCGGCGCGATCTCCGACGAGGATTACGCGGTCGACGTGTCGAACGCCGCGCGGTTCCTGCTTGGCAGGCAGTCCGAAGTGATGAAGGAGCTCGAGCAGAAGATGCACGCGTTCGCGGCCGAGCTGAAATTCGAGCAGGCGGCAGCCGTGCGTAATCAGATGAGTTCGCTCGCGACGGTGCTGCACCAGCAGGCGATCGAGGTCGGCAGCGACCGCGACGTCGACGTCCTGGCCGTCGTCGCGCAGGGCGGACGCGTGTGCGTGAACCTCGCGATGGTCCGCGGTGGCCGGCACCTCGGGGACAAGGCGTATTTTCCGACACACGTCGAAAGTGCGCTGACGCTCGCCGAAGGCGGTCTCGGTGACGAGGCCGAGCCGGCGGAAGCGGTCGATGCGCCGCTCGACACGGTGCCTGACCAGCCTGTGGAAGAGGCCGGCAGCGCGCGCGGCACGGCGGCGGCGTCGGTCGAGGCCGAGGTACTCGATGCGTTCATCGCGCAGCACTATCTCGGCAATCGCGTGCCACCCGTGCTCGTCGTCAGTCATGCGCCCGCGAGCCGCGACCTGCTGGAGCTGCTGTCCGAGCAGGCTGGCCACAAGGTGTCGCTGGTGCGGCAGCCACAGGGGCAGCGGCGCGCGTGGCTGTCGATGGCCGAGCAGAACGCGCGGCTCGCGCTCGCGCGGCTGCTGTCCGAGCAGGGCTCGCAGCAGGCGCGCACGCGTGCGCTGGCGGACACGCTCAGCTACGACAGCGACGATCTCGCGACGCTGCGGATCGAATGCTTCGACATCAGCCATACGATGGGCGAGGCGACGCAGGCGTCGTGCGTCGTCTATCACCATCACAAGATGCAATCGAGCGAATATCGCCGCTACAACATCACGGGCATCACGCCGGGCGACGATTACGCGGCGATGCGGCAGGTGCTCACGCGCCGCTACGAGAAGATGGTGGAACAGGCCGCGCAGGCGGCGGCCGCCGACGAAGCGGCCGGCATCGACGGCGAGTCGACGCGCCAGGCCGAGGCGTCGAGCCTGCTGCCGAACATCGTGCTGATCGACGGCGGCAAGGGTCAGGTCGAGATCGCACGGCAGGTGTTCACCGAGCTCGGCCTCGACACGTCGATGCTGGTTGGCGTCGCGAAAGGCGAGGGGCGCAAGGTCGGCCTCGAGACGCTGGTGTTCGCGGACGGTCGCGCGCCGCTCGAACTCGGCAAGGAGAGCGCCGCGCTGATGCTCGTCGCGCAGATCCGCGACGAGGCGCACCGTTTCGCGATCACCGGCATGCGGGCGAAGCGGGCGAAGGCGCGGCAGACGTCGCGGCTCGAGGAGCTCGAGGGCGTCGGCGCGAAGCGCCGGCAGCGGCTGCTCGCGCGTTTTGGCGGATTGCGCGGCGTGGTGGCCGCGAGTGTCGAGGAGCTGGCGAGCGTCGAGGGCATTTCGCACGCGCTCGCCGAGCAGATCTACAAGCAGCTTCACTGACGCGGCCGTGCGGCCGGCGGCATTTGCCAGCATTCTTGTGGCAGGCCGGTCGACACGGCACAATTGCGAATCCTTTACTGTCCCGCATGCCATGCCGTTCAATTTCCCGATTTTCCTGACGTGGGTACGGATCGTGCTGATTCCGCTCGTCGTCGGCGTGTTCTATCTGCCGGACACGGTGATGGACGGCGCGCACCGCAATCTCGCGGCGGCGGCGATCTTCATCCTCGCCGCGCTGACCGACTGGTTCGACGGTTTCCTCGCTCGCAAGTGGAACCAGACGTCGTCGTTCGGCGCGTTTCTCGACCCGGTGGCGGACAAGCTGATGGTGACGGCCGCGCTGCTGATCCTCGTGCAGATTTCGCGGGTCGACGCGGCGATCGCGCTCGTGATCGTCGGTCGCGAGATCGCGATTTCGGCGCTGCGCGAATGGATGGCGCAGATCGGCGCGTCGAAGAGCGTCGCGGTGAATCAACTCGGCAAGTTCAAGACCGCATGCCAGATGGTCGCGATTCCGATGCTGCTGTTCTACGGGCCGCTGCCGCTCGGCGTCGTGACGATCGATACGCGCGTGTGGGGCGAGTGGCTGATGTATCTCGCCGCGGTGCTGACCATCTGGTCGATGCTGTACTACATGAAGCTCGCATGGCCGCAGATCCGCGAGCGCGGCGGTGCGTGATCCGCGCCGCATGGGCGGCGGTTTTTGTAAAAAGGGCTGGAAAAGCCCTTGACACACGAATGTGCCTTCGACATAATCTCGCTTCTCCGCTGCACGACGAAGTAAGTGTGTGACGGGGAAGCAGTAGCGTAGCGATACGCGGGAGTAGCTCAGTTGGTAGAGCGCAACCTTGCCAAGGTTGAGGTCGCGAGTTCGAGACTCGTCTCCCGCTCCAGATTTTCTCTGGCAGCGTGTAGTACGGCAAAGCGCTGCGGATGCAGGACACATGCGGGAGTAGCTCAGTTGGTAGAGCGCAACCTTGCCAAGGTTGAGGTCGCGAGTTCGAGACTCGTCTCCCGCTCCAGATTTTTCTGGCAGCGTGTAGTACGGCGAAGCGCTGCAGATGCAGGACAATGCGGGAGTAGCTCAGTTGGTAGAGCGCAACCTTGCCAAGGTTGAGGTCGCGAGTTCGAGACTCGTCTCCCGCTCCAGGTAACGGGGAAGCCACGCTTCCCTTTTTATTTGATGGACTTCCGGTCCTCGAATAAAAATCTGTCGCTTGCCTCACGGCATCCGGACAGTCCGCTTTTGGCGCGATAGCAAAGCGGTTATGCAGCGGCCTGCAAAGCCGTTTAGGCCGGTTCGACTCCGGCTCGCGCCTCCAGAAAAAGCCCCGCTTCGGCGGGGCTTTTCTTTTTTCTGCGTCGCTTCGTCGTTACTGATCCAGCTGGGTGAGGTTAATCACCGCGAGCGGCCCACCCGGAAACTGGATAAGCCGACCTTCGTCCACACCACCGAGATCGACCGGCGCGAAACCGAGGCGAACGATCAGGTCGCTGACGGATTTCTTTGCATCAGCATCTTGTCCGGCCAAGAACAGCACGCGTCGACCACCGTCAACCTTGGGGCCAGAGGCCAGCGGCCCGGCACTCAAATGGTTGAACGCCTTCACAACCCTTGCTCCAGGCGCCCACTGCGCGACTAGCTCGCTGGAAGCGCGACCGCCAAAATCGATAGCGTGGAACGACGGTACGTTGTCGGCACCGATTCGTACTTCGACCGCGTTGTTCGCGTCGACCAGAACGCGGGCGTTCCACGGGCCGAGATCCTTCAAGACAGTGGCCACTTGATCCCAAGGCACCGCGAGAAACACGATGTCGGCGCGTGCGGCCTCTTTTACGCTCACGGCTCTGATATAGGGGCCAAGTTCATTGGACAGTGCCTGTAGTGATTGCGGTCCACGGCTGTTGGCAATGGAAGCCGAGATGCCACTACGGGCGAGATTGCGCGCGATGGCCGAGCCGATGGCGCCGGCCCCAATGATTGCGATACTCATACTGGTTCCCTCTGGTTGAAAGTGATTTCGTAGAAGGACTTTATGCTCGTCGAGCCTTTACAGGTAGTTGAATGCAAGTAGAATCAGTTTCAATCAATATTTGAAGCCCATCATGGAAAGCCTTGCCAACCTGGAATGCTTCGTCCGGAGCGCAGAGTCAGGAAGCTTTTCGGCGGCTGCACGCAGGCTCGCGCTTACGCCTGCAGCGGTCAGCCGCAACGTTGCGCACCTTGAGCGCAACCTGGGCGTCCAACTGTTTCAACGTAGCACGCGCGGCCTGACCCCCACCGAAGCGGGCGACCGTTTTCTGCTGTCGGTGCGGAGCGGTCTCGACAGTATCCAGGGTGCGATTGCGGATCTCATGGTCAATGCCGCCAAACCCTCGGGCGTTCTGAAACTGAGCGTTCCAGCGGGTTTCGGAATGGACTACCTGTTACCGCTGATGCCTGCTTTCCTGGAGCGCTATCCTGAGGTGAGGCCGGATTGGTTTTTCGATAACCGGCCGGTGGATCTCATCGGAGAAGGATTCGATGTGGCAATTGGGGGCGGTTTCGAGCTACCTGCCGGTATGGTGGCTCGCGAGTTGGGCCGGATTCATTTGATTGCGGTGGCATCACCGGCATTCATGGTCGGTAAACGTCCCCCGAAAGATCCCGCTGATCTCGCGAGACTGGGAAGCGTGACGATGCGTTCGCCTCTAAGCAGTCGTCAGCGCGCGTGGGTCATGCGCGACTCGGTCGGCACCGAGATGGCCGTAGCAGAAAAGCCAGTGATGCTGGTCAACGACCCCGATGCGGTATGTCGGTCGGCTCTACTGGGTATTGGCGTCGGTGTGGTTTCGCTACTACATGCAGCGCCATACCTCGCCAGCGGCGCCCTGGTGCGAGTGCTGGAAGATTGGCATGTCGATGCTGGGCCATTGTCGTTGTATTTTTCGAACCAAAAGCTCTTGCCGGCCAAAACACGCGCGTTCGTGGATTTCATCACCGAGTCATTTCGGGCGCAGAAGTTGCCGAGGATTGAGCGCAATCGGAGGTAGCGTAGAAGATGGTGGAGCCGCCATGCAAAGACTCGCATTCAGGAAGCGGCTGCCTTGGCGGTTAAACCGTATAAGTAATTGAAGTAAAGAAACTCGTCGCGGCCTGCAAACCGTTTAGGTCGGTTTGACTCCGGCTCGCGCCTCCAAGTAAGAAGAGAAAAAAGCCCTGAGAAATAGGGCTTTTTCTCTTTTTTCGACGCCATTTCCATCCTTGTCGTCTAGAGTGGTACAAAGTCGCTTCTAACTACTCAAGAAATACGCGTAACCACGCTTCAGCCGGCTTTTTAGCCGTATAGCAAGTTCGCCCAGCGGATGGCGACCAAGCGACGACCCTCCAGAACGTGGGAATACATGACCTGCTCCCCGCGTTCGTCGATTCTGTCCAGCGCTCGGCAAGCCGGGCCAGTTTATTCTTCAGCTCATCCGAGTGACCTTTTTCGTCGGCGGTCATGGTCGTGCTCTTTGCTCGGGATCTTCATAATCAGGGCAACCTGCGGCGACGTACCATGACGCTTGCTGGATTTGCCGGCGAGCGTCGAGTCCCGGCTCGACTAGGCACTGAATCTCGAGTCGGAGGACTTGGCCGGGTTCTCGGCCGGTTGCAGTTCCTCGATCTGTTGGATGTTGAGCGCGGCACGCTCCAGATCGAATGTTTGGCCGCCGAACATGCGCAGGCGTTAAAAGACGTTCCCAGGCATTTCGGTCGACTGCGGCGTCGGCCCGATGACGATTACGGCGTTGACTGCGTTCCTGCGGCAACGCGGGGCGGACGCAGCTCAACTGCGCGTTGGGGGAATGCTAGACATTCTGCAGACTGTTGCGCCGTGGCCGATGACGGCGCTGACCGATGGTGTGCCCGGTATCGTGGCGATGGCCACGTTAATGATCGCGACAAGCTTGCTTCGGTGACGGTTCGATGGACGCCGTGAAGGCGGCGTGGCCGGCCAGTCGGTGACGCCGAACAACTGCTCGCGTTGACGTGGGCCGATGCGGATTTCGAACTGAAGATGTGGCAGGCCGGCTTCGTGCACGCGGAGAGCAGGTGCAGGCCGACAAGGTCGCGGCTGATGATCGCGCGAGCGCTCGCCAATACGCTGTGACCGAACACGACCACACAGCGCGGAACCTTGCCCATATGTAGACGCTGGCATTGTTCGTCGTGATCTGGCTGGAGTTCTATCTGGCGATCGGCGAGATTAAGATGCTCGACATCGGAAGAGCACGGTCGACACGCTGCTCGGCGTGCTGATCACGATGGTGATTGGCTCGAAGGCGTACTTCTCCGGGGCGTCGTCATGGGTTGCCAAGCAAGCGGACCGCCTCACGCAGTTCGCCGTGCCGCCGGATATCACGGTTACGGGCGGCCCGGTTCCGGTCGCGTCCAGACCGGTGCACATCGCTGAAGAAACAGGGGCGACCGCCGGAATGTTCGGGAATTGACCGCTTTCTCGCACCGACGTGCATGGTATCCGGGAAAGCGGGCGTTGCTAGCGTCATCAACATCACATCAACCAAGAAAGTTGCGAGCTATAAATTGATGCCAGATACATGTAGCAAAATCGCTGAAATGCCATTTGCACAAATAGGCAGCTCTTTACTGGTCAATTTGATGAATCGTCGAGTATTGTCATGCGCTAATGTATAACGAACAAAGCTCGCCGCGATAATAATTCGGCGGTTTGGCATGGCTGTTATACTTCCATCCACCTACTACGACTGTTGAAATGAAAAAAATCACCAAATTTGTGGCTAGTGCGGTGCTCGGTTGTTGTTTGGCGGGAGCTGTTCATGCTGCTCCATTGACCACTGGTTACTGGCAAGCCACCTTCTATCAAATTTCCACCGGTGCGATCTATACCTCGCAGGGGGTCTGCATCCAACCCAATAACACCTGGTATTCAACGACGCAGCACGCATGGAGTGGCGACTGGTTCCAAAATGGAACACAGGTCCAATGGTATGGCAACGTTGTAATGAGTGCGTCGCAGCAATTAGCGACGGTCGGAATCGGGCAATTGACAACTGCTACAACGGTTTCCGGCGACTATGCGGAGTGGAGCGTGATAGGAGCCGCTCCGCTGTCATGGGACAGACATTACACCCATATCATGGTGTATCAAGGTGCAACGTGCCCGCCACCGGCTTGATAGTGACGATGTCGGCGGAAATTGGGCCAGCCTCAGAAATTCCCGACCGTCAGTAGCGCGTGGCGCAACGCCTGGGATCGCGCGATCCCGTTCTTTGCGTTTCCACCGGGTGTGCGCAAGATCATCTACACGATGCGCGCACCGGCCGCCAACCAATCACCCATCCACCGGCTGCACCGGCGTCTCGAGCTTCAACTGATAGAACGCCGCATCGAGCCAGCGGCCGAACTTGAATCCCGCCTCGGCGATCGTGCCCGCGTGCACGAATCCCAGTTTCGTATGCAGCGCGATGCTTCCGGCATTGGTCGTGTCGATGCAGCCGACCAGCACGTGCACCTGCGCTTCGCGCGCACGGCGCACGACTTCGCGCAGCAGCAATTCGCCGAGCCCGCGACCGCGCTGATCGTTGCGCACGTACACACTGTGTTCGACCGTGTACTTGAACGCCGGGAACGCGCGAAACGTCCCCCAGCTCGCGAAGCCGAGCAGCGTGCCCGCTGCGTCGACGGCGCCGAAGACCGGAAAGCCGCCCGCGCGCTTCGTCGCGAACCACGCGACCATTGCTTCCGGCGGCCGCGGCCGGTAGTCGTACAGTGCGGTCGAGTTCACGATCGCGTCGTTCAGGATCTCGAGAATCGCCGCTGCGTGTTCGGCCTCGCTGCAATCGATCAGGCGCACGTCGTCGCGCTGTGTCGGAGAGTTCATATGGATTCCTTCCTGGTGGCTCTAAATCGGTTGCGCACACGCCGTGCGCATCACGCGCTCCGCACGGCGGCGGATGCGTCGCAGATCGCGACGACATAGCGCGCGGCATGCGACGACGGATTGCTGAAGATGAGCGGCCGGTCGAGCCGCATGGCCAGGCAGTCGCCTTCGCGAAGCTCGTGAAGCGCATCGCCCAGCGTGACGTCGACGCGGCCGCTGATGATCCACACCTGCTGATGCAGCGCGTTTTCGCGCCCGCCGCTGTCGTACGCGACGCGCGCGCCGGGCGGGAAATCGACCTCGACGAGCTGGAGCGGCGACGGCCAGCCGGCCGGCGACAGGTTGCGTCGCACATAGCCGGACGCCGGGTCGCGCCATTCGGCCTGCTGCGCGCGGCGGGCCAGCGGCTGCGCGGGCGCGTCGTCCCGGTCGCCGCCGAACAGCCCGGCGAGCGACACGCCGAGGCCGGCGGCGAGCTTGTCGAGCACGACGGCCGTCGGGCTGGCCGACGCGCGTTCGATGAGCGAGATCATCGAACGGCTGACGCCGGAACGCGCGGCCAGCGCATCGAGCGTGTAGCCTCGAACGGCGCGCAGGTCGCGCACGCGTCGGGCAATGCGCTCGTTGATACCGGCGTCGTCGGCCGTGGGAATCGCTGATTCTTTCATGGTGGATTTATTTTCCAGCAAGATGGAATTCGATGTCAACGGCATTCCCCGAGGCGGGTTGAAGAGGGGCGGAAGCCAAACGGCTTGCCCGGTCATCATGCGCGGCGTAATATACGAAACAGTTACGTTTCGTTTAATTGGGGATATATGGGCATCATCAAGATTTCCGAGCACATGCATGAACGGCTGCGCTCGACGAGCACGGCGCTGAGCCGTTCGATCAACGCGCAGGCCGAACACTGGCTGCGCGTCGGAATGCTGGCGGAACTCAATCCGGCGCTGTCCTATGGCGACATCTGCAAGATGCTGATCGAGGCAGAGGCGCGTGGCCGCGACATGGGGCCGGCGGAACCGGTCGCGCAGCACATCGAGCAGGTGGCGTAATGGCGAAACGCGAAATCCCGATCCGCGGTGCCGCAGAAATCGCCAAGTCGCGCGAAGCCGCGAAGCTCGCGTCGCAGGTGCTGACGATGATCACCGAGCACGTGAAGCCGGGCGTCACCACCGACGAGCTGGACGCGCGCTGCCGCGAATACATCGTCGACGAATTGGGCGCGATTCCCGCGAACATCGGCTACCACGGCTATCCGAAGACGCTGTGCACGTCGGTCAACCATGTGGTCTGTCACGGCATTCCGACGTCGCGGCCGATGCGCGACGGCGACATCGTGAACCTCGACATCGCGGTGATCAAGGACGGCTGGTTCGGCGATACGAGCCGCATGTATTTCGTCGGCGAACCGAACGCGCTCGCGCGGCGGCTCGTCGCGGCGACCTACGAGGCGATGCACGCCGGCATCCGCGCGGTGCGCCCCGGCGCGACGCTCGGCGACGTCGGCTATGCGATTCAGCAGGTCGCCCATCGCGAGGGGTTCAGCGTGGTGCGCGAATATTGCGGGCATGGCATCGGCGACGTCTATCACGACGAACCGCAGGTGCTGCACTACGGTCGCCCGGGCACCGGCCTGCCGCTGCGGCCGGGGATGATCTTCACGATCGAGCCGATGCTGAATGCGGGCAAGCGCGATACGCAGGTGCTGGCCGACGGCTGGACGGTCGTCACGAAGGACCATTCGCTGTCCGCGCAATGGGAGCACATGGTCGTGGTGACGGACACGGGCGTCGAGGTGCTGACCGAGGATGCGAAGCCGCAGGCGTTCGCGGCGCTTTCCGGCACGCACGCGGCCTGACGGCGACCGTGCGCCGCATACGGCGGCGCGGCGTTGCAATGAAACGGGCTCCTTCGCGGAGCCCGTTTCGCTTGCCGCGGCCAGCGCCGCGGCGCCGCCGAGCTTAACCGCGCGCCTTCTGCCACGCGTGTTCGACGAACACGCGGCACAGCGCTTCCATGCCACGGCGGTCTTCGTCGTCGAAGCGCGCGGCGACCGGGCTGTCGACGTCCCATACGCCGATCAGCGTGCCGTCGCCGGCCACCAGCGGCACGACGATTTCCGATTCCGACGCCGCATCGCAAGCGATATGGCCGGGGAAGTCGTGCACGTCGCGCACGACCTGCGTTTCGCGCGTCTGCGCGGCGGTGCCGCACACACCCTTGCCGAGCGCGATCCGTACGCACGCGGGCTTGCCCTGGAACGGGCCGACCACGAGCTCGGCGCCGTCGAAGAAGTAGAAGCCCGCCCAGTTCAGGCGATCGAGCGAGTGATAGACGAGCGCGGAGAAATTCGCCGCGTTCGCGGTCAGGTCGCGTTCGGATTCGACGAGCGCGCGTGCCTGCTCGACGAGCGTCGCGTATTGATCGGCCTTGGAGGCGGTAGGGTCGTTGGACAGCGTCAACATGGCGGGAAAGCGATAAGGGTTGTGAAATGCGCATTGCGCGTACCGCAGTCTACGGCACCCGCGCGCGGTCTGCAGCGCTGGGTCGTGCGCGATGCGGCGTGCTCAGTCGGGTTCGAGTTCGGCGAACCGTTCGGCCAGAAAGTCGAGCAGCGCCCGTACCGCGGGCAGCAGCCCGCGGCGCGACGCGAACACCGCGTGCACGATTTCGCGGCGGGGCGCCCAGTCGGGCAGCACCGTGACCAGTTCACCGCGCGACACCTCGTCGCGCACCATCATCGTCGGCAATTGCACGACGCCGACGCCTGCGGCGGCCGCCGCGCGCAGCGCGAGCATGCCGCCCGTCACGAAGCGCGGCTGGTGATGGATTTCCGCGTGCGCGCCGTCGGGGCCGCGCAGCCGCCACACGTGCGTGGACTGCGGCACGCCGTGATCGAGGCTCGGCAGGAGCGCAAGGTCGGCGGGAACGACCGGTACGCCGTGCTCGCGCAGCAGCGCGGGGCTCGCGACGAGACACTGGCCGCGCTCGGCGAGCACGCGCAGCGCGAGATCGCTGTCCTCGAGCGGCGGCGGGCGCACGCGGATCGCGACGTCGATTCCTTCGCCGACCACGTCGACGCGCCGATTCGTGGCTTCCAGGTGGATCTCGACGCGCGGGCACGCGGCCATGAACGCGGCGATCATCGTGCCGACCAGCGAATCGAGCAGCACGATCGGGCAACTGACGCGCACGATGCCGCGCGGCTCCTCATGCAGCAGCGCAATCGCCTCGTCGGCGGCATCGGCCTCGACGAGCATCGCGCGGCAATGCGCGTAATAGGTCTGGCCGACGTCGGTGACCGTGAAGCGGCGCGTCGAACGCTGGATCAGCCGCATCCCGAGCCGCGCCTCGAGCAGCGCGATGCGGCGGCTCAGCTTCGATTTCGGCATGTCCAGCGCGCGCCCGGCCGGCGCGAAGCCGCCGTGTTCGACGACCTGCACGAAGTAGTAGAGATCGTTCAGATCCCGCGCTTTATCGTTCATGAAATGGAACGCTGAGTGCGATTTTGGCAGTCTACCGGATCGATCGTTCCATCTCTATATTTGTCATCCATGGATGCGAAACACGGGTTTCGCCGCAATACGGAGAAGGCAATGAAGAAGATCCAGGGTGTGTACAGTGCGCCGCGCGGTCATTGGGTCGGCGACGGTTTCCCGGTGCGTTCGATGTTCAGCTATCAGTCTCACGGCACGCACCTGAGCCCGTTCCTGCTGCTCGATTACGCGGGCCCGGCGACGTTCGAACCGACGAGCACGCCGCGCGGTGTCGGCCAGCATCCGCACCGCGGGTTCGAAACGGTGACGATCGTCTATGACGGCGAAGTCGCGCACCGCGACTCGACCGGCGCGGGCGGCACGATCGGCCCGGGCGACGTGCAGTGGATGACGGCCGCGAGCGGGATCCTGCACGAGGAATTCCACTCGGAGGCGTTCACGAAACGGGGCGGCCCGCTCGAGATGGTGCAGCTGTGGGTGAACCTGCCCGCCGCGGACAAGATGGGCGCGCCCGGCTATCAGACGCTGCTGAACGCCGATATCCCGGTGGTCGAGCTGCCGGACGGCGCGGGGCGGGCGCGGATCATCGCCGGTGAGCTCGACGGGCGGCGCGGCCCGGCCCGCACGCACACGCCGATCGACGTGTGGGACATGCGGCTCGTCGCAGGCGGTCATGCGCGGTTCCCGGTCGCCGAAGGGCGTACGCTCGCGGTGGTCGTGCTGAGCGGCACCGTGCAGGTGAACGGCGAGACGGTGGCCCGCGAAGCGCAGTTCGTGCAACTGGGCCGCGACGGCAGCGACGTCGAGATCGAAGCGAACGGCGACGCGAAGCTGCTGATCCTGAGCGGCGAGCCGATCGACGAGCCGGTTGTCGGCTACGGTCCGTTCGTGATGAACTCGCAAGCGGAGATTCGTACCGCGATCGAGGACTTCAACAGCGGCCGCTTCGGCCAGATGCCGGCATGACGGCATGACGGCATGACGAGCAGGCCCCGCGCGATGCGGGGCCTTTTTTTCGGGCGCGGGCAGGCGGTCGCGCGCGAGGCGCGCTTCGAGGCATAATCGACGGTTGCCGCGCGCCGGTCGGCGCGCCCGACTCAGGACCGCACATGAACGCATCCGCACCCGCCGCATCCCCGAGCACCGCCGATCTCGACTGGCGCTGGAAATCCTTCGACGCGCTGACGGCGCGCGAAATCTATTCGATCCTCGAAGCGCGCAGCGCCGTATTCGTCGTCGAACAGAACTGCGTGTATCGCGACATCGACGATGCGGACCAGGCCGCGTGGCACCTGGCGGCCTTCGATCCGGCCGGCCGTCTGGCCGGCTATCTGCGCGTGCTGCTGCCGGACGCGCAGCACACCGACGTGCGCATCGGCCGCGTGCTGACGACCGCCGCGTTTCGCGGCGCGGGGCTCGGCAACGGGCTGCTGTCGCGCGCGCTCGAGCATATCCGCGCGCAGTGGCCGGATACGCCGGTGAGCCTGCATGCACAGGCTCACTTGCAACGTTTCTACGGAGCATTCGGCTTCACGCCGAGTTCGGACGTGCATGACGAGGACGGCATCCCGCACGTCTGGATGAGCAGCGCGCGCGCGTGATGACGCGCGCCGCGCTGCGCGGCAGTCAGTGCGCGCCGCGTGCGACGCGCGGTTCGTCCGTGCGCCGCGCGGCCCGTTCGCCGATCAGGCGCCCGCGCGCGGACAGCCGTAGCCAGTGCCGCAGCGCGATCAGTGCGCCGATCACGCTCATCATCGAACCGGGAATCCACAGCAGCAGGCCGCCGATCTGCTGGTCGCGCAGCGGGCTCAGCCACGTGAACGCGCGGCCGCAGATCGAATAGATCGGATACAGCTCGTGCGGCGTGAAGAAGATCAGCGCGCCGAGCGCGATCTGCGGCGGGATCGCCGCGACGACGATCAGGATCCGGCGGCCCGGCGACAGCCGCGCGGGCGGCGCGGGACGCGGATCGACGACGAGCCACCAGAACAGCAGCCCGTCGATCACCATGCTCCAGTTCATCACGCGATAGAGACGCCAGTCGAGCATCGCGATGAAGTGGATCGGCGACAGCAGCCAGAAATAGATCAGCCCGACGAACAGCACGACCGCGACGACCGGATGGAATACCACGTCGAGCGTCGCGCGCACCGGCGCCCACGTGAGCGCGGGGCGCACGAAGCGCTGCCGCCAGCGGAACGGAATGCCTGCGCGGATCGCCGCGCCCGGATAGGACAGCGCGATGAAGAACGGCCCGAGGTGATGCAGCACGAGGTGCTGCGCGCGGTGCATGAAGAATTCGTGCTCGAAGAAGTAGTCGAGCCGCGTATGCAGCGCGATATAGAGCGCCGTCAGCCCGAACCAGAACGAGAACTGCCGCAGCGGCGACACCTTCGCCTTCTTCGCACCGCGTGCGAACAGCACGGCGGCCGCCAGCACCGCGATGACCACGGTCGGCGACGGTTCCCACGGATCGAGCCAGTACAGGAGGTTCATCGTGCGTGCATCACTTCGCCCGGGCCGGCGATTTCACGGCGAACGGCGCATCGACCGTTTCGCCGTCGGAGAACTTCAGGCGCAGATGCACGGTGTCGCCCGGCTTGATCGCGTGCTTCGGCTCCTCGAGCATGAAGTGATAGCCGCCCGGCGCGATGTCGACCTTGCCGCGCGCGGGGATCGTCAGCTTGTCGACCATCTCCATCTTCTGCGTCGAGCCGTTCGATACCGTCTGGTGCAGCATGGCCATTCCGTAGTCGGGGCTGTCGACGTCGACGAGGTCGATCGGCTTGTCGCCGGTGTTCACGAGCGTCACGTAGCCGCCCGCGGGCAGCTTGTTCGGCAGCCAGCGCACCCAGGCGTTCTGCGCGCTGATCGCGCCGGCGGCATAGGCGTGGGCGCCGGCGCACAGCGCGGCGAGGAGGGCGAACGTCTTGAGGGTCGTTTTCGTGTTCATCGCGGAATTCAGGTCGTGGAGGCAGGGTCGATGATCCGGCGCACATCGGCGGCGATGGCGTCGGGCGAATCGCGATCGGTCGCGAGCAGGCGCGCGCGGCCGGTCGCGTCGAAGATGTAGACGGCCGAGCTGTGCGTCACTTCGTAGCCGCCGGACGGATCGCGTTTTTCCATCTGGTACGCGACGCGATAGCGCTTCGCGAGCGATTCGATCTGGCCGTCGGTGCCGGTCAGGCCGCGCGCGTGCGCGGCGTCGAACGCGGCGACATAGGACTGCATCGCCTGCGGCGTGTCGCGCGCGGGATCGACCGAGACGAACAGGATGCGCACGTGGTCCGCCTGCGGGCCGAGCTTCGCCAGCACTTCCATCAGCCGCGCCAGGGTTTCGGGGCAGACGTCGGGGCAGTGCGTGTAGCCGAAGTAGACGAGCGCGACGCGGCCGCGGAACGCATCGGCATCGACGGGATGGCCGTCGCCGCCCGTCAGCTCGAACGACAGGTCGGGCAGGTGGCCGGTGACGTTGGTCAGGTTCCAGCGTGGCTCGTCGTGCGTGCACGCGGCGAGCGCCAGGGCGGCGGCGAGGGCCGCGGCCGTGTGGATGAGGCGGGAGAAGCGCCGGCGCGGCGCGGGACAGGCAGACGGCATCTCAGGGACTGTTTCCATATGGAACGCGCATGCGCTGCCACGAGAACGGCCGCTCGCGAGGCGCGTGACGCTGACCGTATCCGCAAGGGGCGCAACGCGGCGAGCGGACGTTGTCGTGGCAACCCCAAATTAAAAAACATTCTACGGGAATGTCCGAAATTGCCCGTATGGCGGCGTCGCGCGGCAGGCGGTTGCGACTGTAGCGCAATTCGCGCGCCTGCGTCCTTTCGAATTCCGTACGGCGCGGGCGAGCGGGGCAATATGTCGCAGTTGACGCAGCGGGCGGCGCGATGTCCGTGCTGCCCGCGGTTTCGCCCATCTGAAGGCGCAGGCGCGGTAAGATGCGCACAACTCCATTCGCGCAGCGGCGGCCGGCATGTGCCGGCTGCCCCTCAGACTATCGAATCGATGCAATCCGTTCCGGCTTCCCTGTCCCTGACCGATACCGCGTTCTTCTTCGACTTCGACGGCACGCTCGTCGAACTGGCGCCGACGCCCGACAGCATTCGCGTTCCGCCGTCGTTGCTGACGCTGCTCGACGAGTTGTCGCGCCGCTCGCACGGCGCGGTCGCGATCGTGTCCGGGCGCGGCATCGACAACCTCGACACGTTCCTGAAGATGCCCGGCCTGCCGATCGCCGGCCTGCACGGCGCGGAGCGCCGCGATGCGAACGGCGACACGCAGCGCATCGGCTTCAACGACGAACGCCTGCTGCGCATCGAGCGCGAGCTCGCGGACGTCGTCGACCGCCATCCGGGCATGCTGCTCGAGATCAAGGGCGCGGCCGTCGCGCTGCACTTTCGCAATGCGCCCGAGCGCGAGGCGGTGGCGCGCGAAGCGGCCGAGCGCCTCGTCGCCGACTATGCGGATGCGTACGTGCTGCAACCCGGCAAGATGGTGTTCGAGATCAAGCCGAAGGGCGTCGACAAGGGCCGCGCGCTGGCCGCGTTCCTCGACGAGCCGCCCTTTGCGGGCCGCGTGCCGCTGTTCGCGGGCGACGATCTGACCGACGAGAAGGGCTTCGCGGTGGTCAACGCGCGCGGCGGCCTGTCGATCAAGGTCGGTGCGGGCGAGACGTCCGCGCGCATGCGGCTCGATTCGGTCGACGCATTGCATGAGCAGATCGCCTGCTGGCTCGGCGCGGGGCAGCCGCACGCATGAGCCGGCTCATCATCGTTTCAAACCGCGTCGCGCCGATTTCGGAAGGCGAACCGGCGGCGGGCGGCCTCGCGATCGGCGTCTATGACGCGCTGAAGGAAACCGGCGGCATGTGGTTCGGCTGGAGCGGCGAAGTGGTCGCGTCCGGCGCACCGCAGCCGCAGATCCGCATCGAGGAGCGCGGGCCCGTGACGTTCGCGACGGTCGGGCTGTCGCGCCGCGATTACGACCAGTATTACCGCGGGTTCTCCAACGCGACGCTATGGCCCGCGTTCCATTACCGCGCGGACCTGATCCAGTACGATCGCCACGAATTCGACGGCTATCGCCGCGTCAACGTCTGGCTCGCGCAGCAGCTCGTGCCGCTGCTGCAGGACGACGACGTGATCTGGGTGCACGACTATCACCTGATTCCGTTCGCGCGCGCGTTGCGCGACGCCGGCGTGAAGAACCGCATCGGCTTCTTCCTGCACATCCCGTTTCCGGCCGCGCAGGTGCTCGTCAACGTGCCGCCGCACCGCGAGCTCGTCGAGTCGCTGTGCGCATTCGATCTGCTGGGCTTCCAGACCGGGCCCGATCTGCGCGCGTTCTGCGATTACGTCGAATTCGAGGCGGACGGCGAGGTCGAGCACGACGGGCACACGGTGCGCGTACGCGCGTTCGGCCAGACGCTGCGCGCGGCCGCCTATCCGATCGGCGTGTACCCGGACGAGATCGCGTCGCTCGCGCAGGCGGGCGAGCACGGCAAGGCGGTGCGCACGCTCGCGACGTCGCTGCGCGGGCGGCAACTGATCATGAGCGTCGACCGGCTCGATTATTCGAAGGGGCTCGTCGAACGATTCCGTGCGTTCGAGAAGCTGCTCGAGCATCAGGCGTCGATCCGCAACCGCGTGTCGTTCCTGCAGATCGCGCCGTCGACGCGTGCGGACCTGCGTGCGTACCAGGACATCCGCCTGCAGCTTGAAGCGGAGTCGGGGCGTATCAACGGGCGCTACGCGGAGCTCGACTGGGCGCCGATCCTCTACATTCACCGTCAGTACGACCGTCAGGTGCTGGCCGCGCTGTACCGGCTCGCGCGCGTGGGTTTCGTGACGCCGCTGCGCGACGGGATGAACCTCGTCGCGAAGGAATACGTGTCCGCGCAGAATCCGGACGATCCGGGCGTGCTGGTGCTGTCGCGCTTCGCGGGCGCCGCGCGTGAGCTCACGGGCGCGCTGATCGTCAATCCGATCGATATCGACGGAATGGCCGATGCGCTGTCGCAGGCGCTGACGATGCCGCTCGCCGAGCGGCGTGCGCGCTATGCGGACATGATCGCGCAGCTTCGCGAGAACAACGTGTCGGTGTGGCGGGACAATTTCCTGCGCGATCTGCAGCAGGTCTGATCCGATTCGTTGCTGTCGGCGCAAATGAAAAAGCTGCCGTGCGGGAAGCACGGCGGCTTTTTCGTCGGCGCGATGCCGGCGCGTCAGGCCACGCGTTCGCCGGTCGGCGTGTTGCCGTCGGGGGCCGCATGATGGCGGCCGTGCTGCTTCGCGAGCAGGTCGCGATACAGGCCGGGGCGGCTGCGCAGCACGTCGGGCGGGCCGTCGTCGATCACCTTGCCGTTGTTCATCACGATGATGCGGTCGAAGTTGCGCAGCGTCGACAGGCGGTGCGCGATCGCGATCACCGTGCGGCCCACCATCAGGCGGTCGAGCGCGCTCTGGATCGCTTCCTCGGACGCGCTGTCGAGCGCCGACGTCGCTTCGTCGAGCAGCAGGATCGGCGCATCCTTCAGGATCGCGCGCGCGATCGCGATGCGCTGGCGCTGGCCGCCCGACAGCTTCACGCCGCGGTCGCCGACGATCGTGTCATAGCCTTCCGGCATCGCTTCGATGAACTCCGCGCAGCGCGCGTCGCGCGCGGCGGCGAGCACTTCGTCGCGGGTCGCGTCGGGGCGGCCGTACGCGATGTTGTCGTAGATCGTCCGGTGCAGCAGCGAGATGTCCTGCGGCACCAGCGCGATCGCGTGGCGCAGGCTGTCCTGCGTGATGCCCTTCACGTCCTGGCCGTCGACCTTCACCGCGCCGTCCTGCGTGTCGTAGAAGCGCTGCAGCAGCGCGAGCACGGTCGACTTGCCGGCGCCCGACTTGCCGATCAGGCCGACGCGCTGGCCCGGCTCGATATGAAGGTCGAAGTGGTCGAGGATCGCGCGGCGGTGCGGGTACGCGAACGTCACGCGCTCGAAGTCGACGCGGCCGCCCTTGGCCGACAGCGGCTGCGCGTCCGAGCGGTCCGGCATGCCGTGCGGTTCGAGCAGCGTCTTCACGGCTTCGGACAGGCGTGCGACGTGCTGAGTGACGTCGACGAGCGCGACCGCGAGATCGCGCGTGCCGTGCAGGATCGTGAAGCCGAGCGAGCTGACGAGCACGATGTCGCCCGACGTCGCGCGGCCTTGATCCCACAGCCACAGCGCCCAGCCGAGCAGGCCGGCGGACAGCATCGCGGTGATCACCGCGTGCAGCAGGCGCAGCTTTTCGAGATAGAGCAGGCTCTGCTGGCGCGCATCCATCTCGGCCTTCACCGTCGCGCTGAAGCGCTTCTGTTCGCGCAGCGTCATCCCGAACGCGCGCACGAGGCCCATGTTGCCGATCACGTCGACGAGCTCGCCGTCGACCGCCGCAGCCTTCGCCGCGAACGCATGGTGGCGCGCGGAGCCGCGGCCGGCGAGCTTGAACAGGATGACGGACAGCACGGCCGAGCAGCCGAGCAGGCCGGCCGCCATCAGCGGATTGACGACGATGATCATCAGGATCGCGCCCATCACCGCGATGCACGGCGGCAGCACGTTCCACGCCATCGTGTTCTCCGACGTGTAGACCGCGTTCGACGTGGCCGTGATGCGGCTGGCGAGCGTGCCCGGCTGCTTCTCCGAGTAATACGTCGGCGAATGGCCGATCAGGTACTGGAACAGGTCGCGCCGCAGGTCGCCCGTGACCGCGACGAACGTGTGCGCGGCGACCCAGCCGCCGACGCGCCACAGCAGGTTGTCGGCCGCGATCAGCCCGACGAGCAGCGCGAACGCGCTCCACAGCGGGCCCGGATGATGGCGTCCGGTCGCCAGCACGTCGATCAGGTGCTTGATCGCATATTGCGAGCCGAGCGCGCAGCCCACGGCGGCCAACACGCTGCAGAGCACGACCAGGTGTGCGACGGGGTGGAGGCGGATGTAGCGGAACAGGAACGCGATCGGCCGATGCGCGTAGCTCGACAGCTTCGCGTTGTGGGCGTTGCGCTGGGCGGGGGTGAGAGATTCCAAAATATGCGTGCGGTGATTCGGTGAGTGAGCGAGGCGGCTGGGTCGCAGGCCGGCGTTCGCCCGGACTGAATAATCCGGCATTGTAAACAACGCCGCGCTTCGCGCTGCGCGAATCTTGCCTTGGCCAGGGGCTCGCGCTCGATTTTGAGATAAAATCCGGCATCCCGTCCTGCGTCGTATGCCGGAATCGCGCTGCCGGCAGCTGCGGGTTAACAAGGATCGCCAAAACGGCCTTCCACTCTAGAACGGACGCCCGAGTCCGCGGGTTGCAAAGTGTTGCGCCTTTGTAACAAAGTAAAGTGTTTGAAATGTCGTGCGCCGTATCGGGATTAACCCTAGATAATCGGCTCCGGGTTCGATTCCAGGTTTTTTTACGAACCCCTGTCAACGGGTCTTCGTTTCAAACGTTCTATGCCTGTCGCGTCGCCGACGCTCCTTGAGCAGCGCGGGTTTCGACGCTCCCGGCAGGCCGATTCGTCCGATATTCGGGCGACGCGCAGCCAGCCCGGACCGCCGGCAGGTTGCCGACCCATACCTGGTTTTTTGCCGATTTTTTAGGAGTTACGCATGCGAATCGCCCAAATCGCTCCGTTGCATGAAGCGGTGCCCCCGAAACTGTACGGTGGTACCGAGCGAGTGGTGTCCTACCTCACCGAAGCACTTGTCGAGATGGGGCACGACGTCACGCTCTTCGCGAGCGGCGATTCGCAAACGTCCGCGAAGCTCGAAGCGTGCTGGCCGCAGGCGCTGCGCCTCGACCCGACGATCCGCGACGTGATGGCCCCGCACATGCTGCTCCTCGAGCAGGTGCGCCGCCGCGCGGAAGAGTTCGATGTCCTGCACTGCCACATCGACTACTACCCGTTCTCGCTGTTCTCGCGCCAGCCGGTCCCGCATCTGACGACGATGCACGGCCGTCTCGACCTGCCGGAATTGCAGCCGATCTTCAATGCATTCAGCGACGTGCCGGTCGTGTCGATCTCCGACAACCAGCGCATCCCGCTGCCGCAGGCGAACTGGCTGTCGACCGTCTACCACGGCCTGCCGGAAAACCTGCTGACGCCGATCCCGAACGTGAAGCCGAGCTACCTCGCGTTCCTCGGCCGTATCTCGCCGGAGAAGCGCGTCGACACGGCGATCCGCATTGCCGAGCAGGCCGGCCTGCCGATCAAGATCGCCGCGAAGCTCGACAAGGCCGACCGCGCGTACTACGAAGAGAAGATCAAGCCGCTGTTCGCGCTGCCGCACGTCGAGTACATCGGCGAAATCAGCGAGGCCGAGAAGACCGAATTCCTCGGTAACGCGCATGCGCTGCTGTTCCCGATCGACTGGCCGGAGCCCTTCGGCCTGGTGATGATCGAGGCGATGGCCTGCGGCACGCCGGTGATCGCGTTCAAGCGCGGCTCGGTGCCGGAAGTGATCGACAACGGCGTGTCGGGCTTCGTCGTCGAAGACGAGCTGTCGGCCGTCGCCGCGCTCAAGCGCCTCGATACGCTGCCGCGCGAGAAGGTTCGCGCCGCGTTCGAAGCCCGTTTCTCGTCGAAGGTGATGGCGCAGAATTACGTGAAAGGCTACGAGGAACTGCTGCGCCAGAAGCGCCGCACGGTGCTCCGCGAAGTCAACGCGAGCTGATTGCGAGCCGTCGCCGCGCGGCCGTCGCGACGCCCCGTCCGGGTTTGCCGGCGGGGCGTTGTCACATCTGCGGCGCGGATTTGTTGTATTCTCGCCGCGCCCGGCGCCGCGAACGGCCCCCGAAGCGGCCCGCCACGCCATCCGGCCATCTGTCCAGACGGTAATGTCCCTATAATGGCCGTGCCGTGAAATCCGGCCGGTACGAATATCCAGAGGAGAGCAGTCTTGGCGAGAACGAAAACCACGCGCGCAGCGCCGGCCCCCGGCGCCGGCGTGATCTTCGCGTTGCGCGCGATCGGTCTCGTGCTGCTCGCGCGCTGGCTGTTCTCGATGTCCCAGATGGGCTATCGCTCGTCGCTGTCGGCGATGGTGTCGTCGCCGTGGGCATTCATCTACCTCATCCTGATCTTCCTGCTGCTCGCGCTGCCGGGCGCCGCCGCACGGGCCGAGCGGCCGTTCCATCCGCTGCCGCAGTGGTTGCGCCAGGCGCTGCGCGTGTTCGCGCTGATCGGTCTTCTGTTCGCCGTGTGGTCGATCGGTGCATTCACGTGGGCGGCCGGCTGGCGCCGCGCGCTGCATGCGGTGACGGCGACCAACGGCTGGCTCGTCGCCGCGCCGGCGCTGTACGCGGCGATCGTATGGATCTGCCGGCCGCGGCCGCTGTGGCGGACCAACGTGGCCGCGCGCCGCTTCGCGGTCGGCCGGTATGCGATTTCGCTCGACGTGCTGACGCGTACCGCGATCGTCTGGATGGAAAGTCGCAAGGTCGGCCAGTACGACGCGCGCGAACTGTCGGTGCGCTGGCCCGGCCACGCGGCGCCCGCCGCGGGCGAGCAGGGCGCGCAGCCGGCGGTCGTGCCACCGCGCCGCGGCAGCCTGTTCAATCGACCGAAGGTCGAGCTGCTGTGGGATTCGCCGGCGGCTGTCGGTCACAACCGGCAGACCGTGATGCGCACGCCGCTCGCGACCGAAGGCGACCGCGTCGCGGTGCTCGCGCTCGACGCGGCGCTCAAGCAGATCGTCTGACAGGGCCCGCGCATCGGGTGCGGGCGACAAGGAGGCGCGATGATCGTCCATTGGTTGCTGGCCGCCATTCACCTGAGTGCGTTCGGCGTCGCGTTCGCCGCGATCGCGGGGCGCAACCGCGCGTTGCGCCGGCTCGTCGCTTCGGCGCAGGCGGCCGATTTGCCCGGTGTGTTCAAGGCCGATGCGGTCTGGGGGCTGTCCGCGCTCGTGCTGATCGCGACGGGGCTTGTACGAGCGTTCGGCGGTTTCGAGAAAGGGACCGCGTACTACCTGCACGAACCGCTCTTTCACCTGAAGATGACCGCGCTCGCACTGATCCTGCTGCTCGAGATCGCGCCGATGCTGGGGCTGATCCGCTGGCGTGTCGCCGCGCGGCGGCAGCAGATGCCCGATATCGGCCGTGCGCGCACTTATGTGCGGATCGGCCACTGGCAGGCGGTGCTGGTGATCGTCATCGTCTTCGCCGCGTCGGGGATGGCGCGGGGGATAGGGACGCCCGGTTAGGGGCGTCCGGCCGGACACCCGGCTAGGACTGACCGGCTAGGCGCGGCCCGCCTGTCCGGCACGGCGGCAGCCATCCGGATCTCGTCCCACTCGCGAGGCGTTTCGAGCCCGACGCCAGCCGGACCGGCCACGCACGGCGTCGTGCCTGCCGATCCCCGTCCGACCGGGCGGTTCCGCCGCCCGGCTTGCCCCATGCTCAGCGCACGAGGCAGGGGCGCTTGTTGTCGAACGTCCAGCCCGGGATCAGATACTGCATCGCCGCCGCGTCGTCGCGGGCGCCGAGGCCGTGCTGCTTGTACAGCTCGTGTGCGCGTGCGACCGCGTCCATGTCGACGTCGATGCCGAGCCCCGGCCGCTTCGGCACTTCCACCAGCCCGTTCTCGATCTTCAGCGGCTCGCGCGTCAGCCGTTCACCGTCCTGCCAGATCCAGTGCGTATCGATCGCGGTGACCTGGCCCGGCGCCGCGGCCGCGACGTGCGTGAACATCGCGAGCGACACGTCGAAGTGGTTGTTCGAATGCGAACCCCACGTGAGGCCCCAGTCGCGGCACATCTGCGCGACCCGCACCGACCCCTGCATCGTCCAGAAGTGCGGATCGGCGAGCGGGATGTCGACGGCGTGCAACTGCACCGCATGGCCCATCTGCCGCCAGTCGGTCGCGATCATGTTGGTCGCCGTCGGCAGCCCCGTCGCGCGGCGGAATTCGGCCATCACCTCGCGACCCGAGTAACCGTTCTCCGCGCCGCAAGGATCTTCCGCATACGCGAGCACGTGATGCTGGTCGCGGCACAGCCGCACGGCCTCGTCGAGCGACCATGCGCCGTTCGGATCGAGCGTCACGCGCGCGTCGGGGAAGCGCTCGGCGAGCGCCGTCACGGCTTCGATCTCGCGTGCCCCCTCGAATACGCCACCCTTCAGCTTGAAGTCGTTGAAGCCGTAGCGCGCATGCGCGGCTTCGGCGAGCCGCACGACGGCTTCGGGCGTCAGCGCGGCTTCGTCGCGCACGCGTGTCCAGTCGTCGGTCGCGCCGCGGCCGTCGCGGTAGGGCAGTGCGGTCTTCGTGCGATCGCCGATGTAGAACAGGTAGCCGAGCATTTCGACGCGCTCGCGCTGCTGGCCCTCGCCGAGCAGCGCGGCGACCGGCACGCCCAGATGCTGGCCGAGCAGGTCGAGCAGTGCGGCTTCGAGCGCGGTGACCGCGTGGATCGTCGTGCGCAGGTCGAAGGTCTGCAGTCCGCGGCCGCTCGCGTCGCGGTCGGCGAAGGTGCGCCGCACGTCGTTGAGCACCGCTTGATGGTTGCCGACCGGCTGGCCGACGACCAGTGCGCGCGCGTCGTCGAGCGTACGGCGGATGCTTTCGCCACCGGGCACTTCGCCGACGCCCGTGCGGCCCGCGCTGTCCTTCAGGATCACGAGGTTGCGGGTGAAGAACGGGCCATGCGCGCCGCTCAGGTTGAGCAGCATGCTGTCGTGGCCGGCGACCGGAATCGCTTGCAGGTCGACGATGCGCGGCGTGTCGTGGGAGGGCGAGGCAGTGACGGCGTTCATGGGCGGCGATGGCGAAAGAGTGGGCGATGCCGTGCGGCAAAAGCTTTGCCGCGCGCGGCGGGAGGTGCGATCATTCGACAACCGACGTGCGCGGCGCGCAAGCCCGCATGCCGACGCAACCCGAAACGGGGTGGGAGCGACAGCCGGGCCAGCGGAGCGCAGAACGCGAACGCGGGTCGATCGTCGCGCATGGGACCAGATGTGCTGAACAGCCGATCTGAGTCGACAGGAGATCCATGCGCCGATCATCAGTCGTCGGATGACTTGTGACGCAGTATAATGAATCATCGGCTTTCGCTCAAACCCCGCGTAAACCCTCGGCTCACATTACGATCATTCAAAAAGGAACCGGCCACATGTCCGTGCCTACGCTTCCCGCAGCGCCGCGCCGTCGCGCACGCAGCCTCGCACAAGATGTCGTCGACGCGCTGACCGCGCAGATCGAAAACGGCACGCTGCGTCCCGGCGACAAGCTGCCGACCGAAACCGAAGTCATGGCGGCACAGGGCGTGAGCCGCACGGTCGTGCGCGAGGCGATCTCGCGGATGCAGGCGAGCGGCCTCGTCGAGACGCGCCACGGCATCGGCAGCTTCGTGCTGGAGCCGTCGCGCCGCCAGACGCTCGGCATCGATCCCGCGACGATCACGACGCTGCGCGACGTGCTCGCGGTGCTGGAGTTGCGCATCAGCCTCGAAAGCGAGTGCGCGAGCCTCGCCGCGCAGCGTGCGAACGATACCGACCTCGCCGCACTGCGGCGCGCGCTCGACGCGATCGCGACGGGCGCGGGCAGCGGCCGCGACACCGCGCAGCTCGATTTCCAGTTCCACCTGCAGATCGCCCAATCCACCGGCAACCGCTATTTCGTCGACATCATGACGCAGCTCGGCACGTCGATCATCCCGCGCACGCGCGTGAATTCGGCGCGCTTTGCCGGCGACGACCTCGAGCGCTACGTCGGCCGGCTGAACCACGAGCACGAGGACATCTACGAGGCGATCGCGCGCCACGACCCGGAAGCCGCCCGCGCCGCGATGCGCACGCACCTCACGAACAGCCGCGAGCGGCTGCGCCGCGCGCACGAGGCAGCCGAGGCCGAGGCAGGTTGACCGTCAAGTCTCGCGGGACTCGCATGGATGCGTGTCCCGCCGCATGGCATCAACATCAGTCGTCATATAAGGTCGGCATGACCGCCTCGATCTCGGCGGCCACGCGGCATTTCCGCCGCCGGCCGCTTCCCTCGCCGCTCAGCCCCCCTTCGTCACGATCGTCTTCCACGCGCCGTTCTTCACCTGGTACAGCGTCGACATCCCGCTCTTCAGCGAGCCGTCGTTCGAGAACGAGATACGGCCGGTCACGCCTTCGAAGTCGATTTTCTTGAGCGCCGGGCGATAGGCCTTCGGGTCGGTCGAACCGGCCGCCTGCATCGCCTTGATCGCCGCCCACGCGGCGTCGTAGCCGAACTGCGCGTACGACAGCACGTCGACGCCGAAGCGCTTCTTGAAGCGCGCCTCGAAATCCTTCCCCTGCGGCAGCTCGTCGAGCGGCCGGCCGTATTCCCACGCCATCGCGCCTTCGGCGGCCGGCCCCGCGATCTTGATGAACTCGTTGTCCTTCACGCCGCCGCCGCCGACGAACTGCGCATTCAGCCCGAGCTGCCGCATCTGCTTGATGAAGTTCGCGGCGAGCGAGTCGAGGCCGCCGAAGAAGATCAGGTCGGGATTCTTGGCCTTCAGGCTCGTGATCTGCGCGCGGAAATCGACCGCCTGGTTGCTGGTGAACTCGCGCCCGATGAGGTTGCCGCCGGCGGCTTTCACCGCCTTCTCGAATTCGTCGGCCTCGCCCTGGCCGAACGCCGTGCGGTCGTCGATGATCGCGATGCGCTTCGCCTTCGTCACGTCGACCGCGTACTTGCCCGCGTTGCCGGCATTCTGGCCGTCGGTCGCGATCACCATGAACATGTTCGCGAGCCCGCGCGACGTGAGCGTCGGATTGGTCGCGGCCGGGTCGATCACCGGAATGCCGGCCTTGTCGTAGACCACCGATGCCGGGATCGTCGTCCCCGAGTTGAAGTGACCGACCACGACCGACACGTTCTGGTCGACCAGCGCCTGCGCGGCCTGCACGCCGATGCGCGGGTCGGCCTGGTCGTCCTGCACGACGAGATTGAAACGGGCAGGCTTGCCGGCGATCTGCACCTTCTGCGCGACCGCATCGTCGAGCGCGAGTTGTACGCCGTTTTGCAGATCCTTGCCGTAGCCGGCGTTCACGCCCGTGAGCGGCGCGGCGAAGCCGACTTTCACGTCGGTTGCGTCGGCGGCCTGGGCGGCCTGTTGCGAGAGGAGGGCAAGCGCGGATGCAATCGACACCGACAGCAGGGAATGACGGAATTTCATGTTGTTCCTCTTGTTCGACACCTGCGAGTAGGTACCGCACGCGTTCGGCGGGCCGGCGCGTGCGACGGGCGGGCGGTTCGACCGCTTCTCGGAATCGGGCGGGGAGGTCGGCATCGTGATTCTCGGAAACATCTCCCGTCAGGCTCCGCGAAGAGCCCCGATTGCCTCGATATATAGGTCGCCGATATGCACGGGTCTTGGAAATTTGTCGCGCATTCGATGCGGATTTGCGCATAGCTTCCGCGCGTGCGCAGGCGGCCGGTATCGGGAATTTCCCGTCGCGAACGGAATGAGCGGGGGAGGAAGGGGGCGGAGCGGGGCAACGCAGCGGCGCGGCCCGCCGGGGCCGCGCCGCGTTGGGTCGACGTCAGTCGGACAAGGCGTCCGATGCGGCTTCGGCGTCGTCGTGCGACGCGGTCGTGCGGATCAGCGGGTCGCTGGTGCTTGGGCGGCCCGTTTCGACGTGACCCGCGAAGCGGCGCAGGAAGCCGAGCAGCCGGCCGTCGCTGACGGTCAGGTCGTACCAGCCGTGGCTGCCGCGCAGGTCCCAGTAATCGTCGACGTGCGCGCCCGGCGCGAGGTCGAACGTGCGCGCTTGACCGTGGCCGTACGCGTTCGTGACCTTCAGGCGCACGGCCTTGTGGCCGCGGTTCATCAGGCGCAGCGTGATGTTGCCGTTCGCGACGTCGTAGCCGTAGATCACCTCGGGGTTCACGTTCGCGCTGCCGACACCGGTCGCGAACGGGCCGCGGAAATGGCAGTAGAAGCCGTTCGGGCCGTACACGTCGAGGTCGTACAAGCCGAGCGACGCGGCGGCGCTCCACGTGTCGGCGACGCGCTTGCCGGCTTCGACCGTGTACGCCCACGGGCCGTCGACGCGATTGCGCGACTGGACCTGGAACGCCGCGCCTGCCCGGCCCGTGTTCGCGAAGGTCAGCCGGAACTGGCCGTTCGCGGCTTCGACGCGGCCGTGCACGAACAGCTCGTACGGCAGCGCACGCGCCGGACGCAGCCCGGCCTCCTGTTTCGGCAGCTTCTGCAGCACCGGCGGCACCGGGATGTAGTCGGGATGGCGCGCGCGGTCGGGCGGCGCGTAGCCGCTCGTGTCGGGCAGCGTCGGCCAGGCGGCGTCCGCGGTCGCGAAGTCGAACGCCGACGTCAGGTCGCCGCACACCGCGCGACGCCACGGCGACACGTTGGCGGCCGTGACCGGATACTGCGCGCCGAACCGCGCCTCGATGAATTGCAGCAGCGACGTGTGATCGAAGGTCTGCGAGCAGACCCAGCCGCCCTTGGTCCACGGCGACACGACCAGCATCGGCACGCGCGGCCCCAGGCCGTACGGGCCGGCCATGTGCGATGCGTCGCCGGCGTATACCTCGTTGGTCGTCGCGACCGTCGACAGCCCGTTGTCGCGCGACTGCGGCGCGAACGGCGGCGGCACGTGATCGAAGAAGCCGTCGTTTTCGTCGTACGTGATGAAGAGCGCGGTCTTGCTCCACACGTCGGGATTCGACACGAGCACCTTCAGCACCTGCTCGATGTACCACGCGCCGTAGTTGGCGGGCCAGTTCGGATGCTCGGAATACGCTTCCGGCGCGCAGATCCACGACACCTGCGGCAGCGTGCCGTTCTTCACGTCCTGCTGCAGCACGTCGAACAGCGTGCCGCCGGCGCTGACGTTGGTGCCGGTGCGCGCCTTGTCGTACAGCGGCGTGCCGGGCAGCGCGGTGCGGTACTGGTTGAAGTAGAGCAGCGAGTTGTCGCCGTAGTTGCCGATGTACGGGTTTTGCGTCCAGCCCCACGAGCCGTTCGCGTCGAGCCCGGTGCCGACGTCCTGGTAGATCTTCCACGACACGCCGGCCTGTTCGAGCACTTCCGGATAGGTCGTCCAGCCGTAGCCCTTTTCGTCGTTGCCGAGCACCGGGCCGCCGCCCGTGCCGTCGTTGCCGACGTAACCGGTCCACATGTAGTAGCGGTTCGGGTCGGTCGAGCTCGGGATCGCGCAGTGGTACGCGTCGCAGATCGTGAACGCGTCGGCGAGCTGGTAGTGGAACGGGATGTCGTCGCGCTTCAGGTACGCCATCGTCGTGGTGCCCTTGTTCGGCACCCACTGGTCGTAGCGGCCCTTGTTCCAGGCGGCGTGCATGTCCTGCCAGCCGTGCGGCAGGTCCTGCAGGAACTGCAGGCCGAGCTTGTCGGCACCCGGGTGGAACGGCAGCAGTTCGGCCGGGCCGACCGGCTGGTGAAACACCGATTTGCCGTTCGCGAGGCGCAGCGGGCGCGGGTCGCCGAAGCCGCGGACACCGCGCATCGTGCCGAAGTAGTGGTCGAACGAACGGTTCTCCTGCATCAGGATCACGATGTGTTCGATATCGCGGATCGTGCCGGTGCGGCGGTTCGCGGGAATCGCGAGCGCATCTCGGATCACGGGCGGGAACAGGTTCAGCGCGGCGGCGCCGGCAGTGCCGGCGGCGACACGCAGGAAGTCACGACGGTTCGATCGGGTCATGGTCGTTATCGTGCGGAAAAGGGGGAGCCGATTGGCGGGACCTGCGGGAACGGCGCGTGCCGGGTCGCAGGATGCGGCTGCGCCGGTTCGTGCCGCCGCGAGCATAGCGAGGAATCGGTGTCATTCATGTGAAGTCCGGAAACGTTTGCACGCGCGGATCGGATGGCGGGCGGCGGCACGCCGCCGTACGAACCGCGAGGAAGCGGCGACGGTCGAGGCGGGCGGCGCGTGGCACGCCGGAGGAGTGGGGAGCGGCGGGACGGGTGCGGGGGCGGCAGAGGGACGGCAGAGGGACGGCAGAGGGACGGCGGAGGGACGGCGGAGGGCGGTAGAGAGCGGCAAAGGTGCAGAGGGTGCAGAGGGGCGGCAGCGGCGACGATCGCGATGCGCATGCGTCAGGCGTCGGTCACCCACGCGCCGAACCATTCGCTCGGCCGCGCGATTTCGTCCTGCGCGGCGACGAGTTCGAGCTCGTAGCGGCGGGCGTCGTAGGTGGCCTTCACGACCGCATGCACGGCTGCGAGCGTGTGCTCGAACGCGGCGCGCACCGAGTCGCCGCGCAGCCGGCACGCGACGAAGATCGCGCTGGTCAGGTCGCCGACGCCGACCGGATGGCGCGGAAACGCATACAGCGGCCGCTGGCCGATCCACGCTTCGGTTTCGGTGACGGCGAGCATGTTGAAACGGTCGGCCGGGCTGTTGCGGTCGTGCAGGTGCTTGACGAGGATGATCTTCGGGCCGCGGCGGATCAGCGCGCGGCAGGCGTCGACGGCTTCGGCGACGGTCTCGATGCGCCGCCCGGCGAGCTTCTGCAGCTCGGTGTGGTTCGGCGACATGCCGTCCGCCAGCGCGGGCATCTCCTGGACGATGAATTCCTCGACACCGGGCTCGGGCCGGATGCCGCCCGTCTGGCCCATCGCCGGATCGCAGAAGTACCATGCGTTCGGATTCATCGCCTTCACCGAGCGCACGATCTCGGCCGCCGCGCGCGCCTGCGGCGGCGAGCCGAGAAAGCCGGACAGCACCGCGTCGCAACGCTTGAGCGCGCCGATGGCGGCGACGCCGTCGACGAGCTGTTCCATCTTCGCGGCATCGATCGCGCTGCCGGCCCAGTGGCCGTACTGCATGTGATTCGACAACTGGACGGTGTTGAGCGGCCAGACGTTGATGCCGAGACGCTGCATCGGGAACACGGCCGCACTGTTGCCGGCATGGCCGTAGATGACGTGCGACTGAATGCTGAGGACGTTTTTCATGGGAATTCGCCTGCACGCGTTTCAGGGTCACGTCACACGATACCCGAGTTCGTCGTGCGCACGGAAGTCGCGCGGCCCCGGAGTGTTGCGCGTCGTCGTCATGCGACCGCGTAAAATCGCGGGGCGCGATGCAGCACGGGTGCAGCCCGACTGCCCGCGCGCGTCTCCAATCACCGTGATCGCCATGCTTTCGATTTGCAAGATGTTGTCCGTCGCGCGCGCCGCCGTGCTCGGCGCGAGCGCCGCCGCCGCGTGCGCGATACCCGTTGCGACCGTCGCCGCGACACCCGCCGCCAACGACGGGCCCGTGTACGGCCCGCGCCTCGAAGGGTTCGCGTATCCGGCGCCCGTGCACGAATACGCGTTCGTGTCGCAGCGCGAAACCCTCGAGATGGCGTACCTCGACGTGCAGCCTGCGCACCCGAACGGCCGCACCGTCGTGCTGCTGCACGGGAAGAACTTCTGCGCGGCGACCTGGGAGGACACGATCGGCGTGCTGAGCCGCGCAGGCTACCGCGTGATCGCGCCGGACCAGATCGGCTTCTGCAAGTCGTCGAAGCCCGAGCGCTACCAGTACAGCTTCCAGCAACTCGCGCGCAACACGCACGCGCTGCTCGAATCGGTCGGCGTGAAGTCGGCGACGATCATGGGCCACTCGACGGGCGGGATGCTCGCGATCCGCTACGCGCTGATGTATCCGAAGGCGACCGAGCAGCTCGTGCTCGTGAACCCGATCGGCCTCGAGGACTGGAAAGCGCTCGGCGTGCCGCCGCTGTCGGTCGACTACTGGTATGCGCGCGAACAGAAGACCACGGCCGACGGGATCCGCCGCTACGAGCAGGGCACGTACTACGCGGGCAAGTGGTCGCCGTCGTACGAGCGCTGGGTGCAGATGCTCGCCGGGATGTATCGCGGCGCCGGCCGCGACGCGGTCGCGTGGAACTCCGCGCTGATCTACGACATGATTCTCACGCAGCCGGTGGTCTACGAACTCGGCGCGATCCGCGTGCCGACGCTGTTGATGATCGGCGACAAGGATACGACCGCGATCGGCAAGGACGTCGCGCCGCCCGACGTGCACGCGAAGCTCGGCCGCTATCCGGAGCTCGCGAAGCGCACGCAGGCCGCGATTCCCGGCGCGCAGCTCGTCGAATTCCCGGCGCTCGGACACGCGCCGCAGATCCAGGACCCGGACGCGTTCCACAAGGCGCTGCTCGACGGGCTGGAGGCCGTGCACCCGCAGTGATGCGGGGCAGGCGGCCGGCCGCGCGCGGTCGTGCCGTCAGCTTGCCTCGTTCGCGAGCTCGTCGCGGATCTGGGCGGTCAGCTCGAACGAGCGCAGCCGCGCGGCATGATCGTAGATCTGCGCGGTGACGATCAGCTCGTCGGCGCCCGTCTGCGCGATACGGTCGCGCAGCTTGTCGCGCACCGTATCGCGCGAACCGACTGCCGCGAACGACAGCGAATGCGCGACGGTCGCGAGTTCGAGTTCGTTCGCCTCGAGCACGTCGACGGGCGGCGGCAGCTTGCCCGGCGTGCCGCGCCGCAGGTTGATGAACTGCTGCTGCAGCGACGTGAACAGGCGCCGCGCCTCGTCGTCGGTGTCGGCCGCGAACACGTTGACGCCGACCATCGCATGCGGCTTCGGCCATGCGGCCGACGGCCGGTACTGCGCGCGATAGATCTCGAGCGCCCGCATCAAATAATCCGGCGCGAAATGCGACGCGAACGCGAACGGCAGCCCGAGCATCGCCGCGAGCTGCGCGCTGAACAGGCTCGACCCGAGCAGCCACACCGGAACGTCGAGCCCGGCGCCCGGCACCGCCCGCACGCGTTGACCGGGTACCGGCTCCGCGAAGTAGCGCTGCAACTCCGCGACGTCGTCCGGAAACGAGTCCGCGCTGCCGATCAGGTCGCGGCGCAGCGCGCGCGACGTGGTCTGGTCGGTGCCCGGCGCGCGGCCGAGGCCGAGATCGATGCGCCCCGGATACAGCGACGCGAGCGTGCCGAACTGCTCGGCGATCACGAGCGGCGCGTGGTTCGGCAGCATGATGCCGCCCGAACCGACCCGGATCGTCTGCGTGGCACCCGCGACGTGGCCGATCACGACGGCGGTGGCCGCACTCGCGATCCCCGGCATGTTGTGATGCTCGGCCAGCCAGTAGCGCCGGTAGCCCCAGCGCTCTGCGTGCTGCGCGAGGTCGACGGTGTTACGGAACGCTTGCGAGGCGTCGGCGCCGGCCGGAATGGGGGCGAGATCGAGTACGGAAAAGGGTGTCATCGGGGGGACCTTCGAAACGGGGTGGCGTGGTGATGCGATTACGCAACAAACGCCAAGGATTTTGCCAAAGGGTTCCGGAACGTGCTGGCGGCGCGCGGATACCCATGCGCCTTACAGGGGCGCAGGGTTGCTTGCGACGATCGTTGCAAAAATCAATCTAATCGTCGATTAATTACCAAATTTTACGGCGATTGGAAGTGATACCGCATCGACATACAAATTTGCACGAAACGTTTGATTTTCAAGACTGCAATACGCCTGCAAAGTGCTTACGCTAATGTGAACGTGGCCGGGCCGATCGGGTTCGTCGACCGCTCAGCTTTGCCGGAATTGCACTAGTCCGTTTCTCGTAGCGCCGAGCGCGGGGGGGCGCGGACTGCTAAAATCCGGCGCCTGCCCATGTTGTGCCGATGGAGCCATTCGAGTCTTCCCGCATGCCGTCCTGGCGCTGCGCGGGGATACGCCACGCGAAGCCGGGCATGGCCGAACCCGAACAACGGGTCGTGCCTCCCCCTTACAGACGCTGCTGGAACAAGGAGTCGGGTCGTGCCCGCGTTCGTCGTTGTCGGAAAACCGCATCACGCTCAATCGCGCTCAAGCGTTTGCCATGGCGCCCAGGCCGCCGGGAGGCGTCGCGCATGACGCCCACCGTCACGCTGCTCGACTGGCTCCTGATCGCGTTCACGCTGGCCGCGGCCGGTTATGCGCTTGTCGCGGCCTTCGCGCCGCGGCCGCGCACGCCGCGCACGGCGGTGCGCGACGGCTTCGAGCCGGTCAGCGTGCTCAAGCCGCTGTGCGGCGCCGAGCCGCACCTGTACGAAAACCTCGCGACTTTCTGCGCGCAGCGCCATCCGCGCTATGAGGTGCTGTTCGGCGTCGCATCGTCCGCCGATCCGGCGATCGCCATCGTCGAGCGGCTGCGCGCCGATCATCCGGAGTGCGACATCACGCTCGTGATCGACGCGCGCGTGCATGGCAAGAACCTGAAGGTCAGCAACCTGATCAATCTCGCCGAGCGCGCGAAATACGGCCGCATCGTGATCGCGGACAGCGACATCGCGGTGCAGTCCGACTATCTGGAGCGCGTGACGGCGCCGCTCGCCGACGCGTCGGTCGGGGTCGTCACGTGCCTGTATCATGCGCGCAGCGTCGGCGGCTTCTGGACGCGGATCGGCGCGCAGTTCGTCGACGCCTGGTTCGCGCCGTCGGTGCGGATCACGCACCTCGGCCGCTCGAGCCGTTTCGGCTTCGGCGCGACGCTCGCGCTCACGCGCGACACGCTCGACCGGATCGGCGGTCTCTTCGCGCTGAAGGACGAGCTGGCCGACGATTTCTGGCTGGCCGAGCTGCCGCGCCGCCTCGGGCGGCGCACCGTGCTGTCGGAGGTCGAGGTCGCGACCGACGTGATCGAACCGTCGTTCGGGCCGCTATGGCACCGCGAGACGCGCTGGCTGCGCACGATTCGTTCGCTGAACCCGGCCGGCTTCGCGTTCCTGTTCATTACGTTTACCGTGCCATGGCTCGCGATCGGCGCGGCGCTCGCATTGCGCCTCGACGGCACCTTCGCCGGCTGGCTGGCTGGCGGAGCGGCTGCGGTCGGCGCATTCGGGCGGCTCGTGCTGCATGCGCGCGGCGAGGACGGCTGGCGCGCGTTCTGGCGCGACCTGCCGCTCGTCGCGGTGCGCGACACGCTGCTCGCGCTCGAGTGGCTCGCGGCCGCGTTCGGCACGCAGGTCGTGTGGCGCGGCGCAAGGATGACGGTCGTCGGCGGCGAGCGCGCGACGGCGGCCGTGGAAGCAGTGGACGGCCGCTAGGGCTGTCGATCGAACCGGCCCGCGGGCCGAGACGCGTCGCACGGCGAAGCCGCGCGGCGCGACATGACGGAGAGGCGGGCGCCGGCATGGCGGCCCGCGGTTTTTTGACTGAATCGTTGTAACGAAACGAACTATGCAGGCTACCGGAGCATTCATGAAAACGCTGTTCTTGCAGGCCCCTTCGTATGACGGCTTCGACGGCGGAGCCGGCTCGCGCTATCAGGCGAAGCGCGAAATCCGTTCCTTCTGGTATCCGACCTGGCTCGCGCAGCCGGCCGCGCTCGTGCCGGGCAGCCGCGTCGTCGACGCGCCGGCCGACGGCCTGTCGGTCGAGGAGACGCTGAAGATCGCCAACGACTACGATCTCGTGATCATCCACACGAGCACGCCGTCGTTCCCGACCGACGCGATGTTCGCGCAGGATCTGAAGAAGATGAAGCCGTCGATGCTGGTCGGCATGGTCGGCGCGAAGGTGATGGTCGATCCGCACAACTCGCTCACGGCGAGCGACGCCATCGACTTCGTGTGCCGCGAGGAGTTCGACTACACCTGCAAGGAACTCGCCGAAGGCAAGCCGTTCCCCGAGATCAAGGGCTTGAGCTGGCGCGCGAAGGACGGTTCGATCGAGCACAACGAAGCGCGTCCGATCCTCGAGAACATGGACGAGCTGCCGTTCGTCGCGCCCGTCTACAAGCGCGACCTGAAGATCGACAACTATTTCATCGGCTATCTGAACTATCCGTACGTGTCGATCTACACGGGCCGCGGCTGCAAGTCCCGCTGCACGTTCTGCCTGTGGCCGCAGACGGTCAGCGGCCATCGCTACCGCACGCGCTCGGTCGAGAACGTGCTCGCGGAAGCGAAGTGGATCCGCGACAACATGCCGGAAGTGAAGGAACTGATGTTCGACGACGACACCTTCACCGACGACCTGCCGCGCGCCGAAGCGATCGCGATCGGTCTGGGCAAGCTCGGCATGACCTGGTCGTGCAACGCGAAGGCGAACGTGCCGTACAAGTCGCTGAAGGTGATGAAAGAGAACGGCCTGCGCCTGCTGCTGGTCGGCTTCGAATCGGGCGACGACCAGATCCTCGTGAACATCAAGAAGGGCGTGCGCACCGATTTCGCGCGCCGCTTCAGCGCAGACTGCAAGAAGCTCGGCATCAAGATCCACGGCACCTTCATCCTCGGCCTGCCGGGCGAGACACAGGAGACCATCAAGAAGACGATCGAGTACGCGAAGGAAATCAACCCGCACACGATCCAGGTCTCGCTCGCCGCGCCGTATCCGGGCACGACGCTCTACAAGCAGGCCGTGGAAAACGGCTGGATGGAAGAGAACAAGACCATCAACCTGGTGAGCAAGGAAGGCGTGCAGCTCGCCGCGATCGGCTATCCGCACCTGTCGCGCGACGAGATCTATCACCATCTCGAGCAGTTCTATCGCCAGTTCTACTTCCGTCCGTCGAAGATCTGGGAGATCGTGCGCGAGATGCTGACGAGCTGGGACATGATGAAGCGTCGCCTGCGCGAAGGCGTCGAGTTCTTCCGCTTCCTGCGCGCGCACGAGGCCTGATCCGTGGCGACGCAGCGGGCGGCGCAGGCGCTGATTTTCACCGCGGACGACTTCGGGCTGCATCCGCGCGTCAACGCGGCGGTCGAGCGCGCGCATCGCGACGGCGTGCTGAACGCCGCCAGCCTGATGGTCGGTGCGCCCGCGGCGCAGGATGCGATCGAACGCGCGCGGCGGCTGCCGTCGCTCGCGGTCGGCCTGCATCTGGTGCTCGCGGACGGGCCGGCCACGCTTCCCGCGCATGACATTCCCGCACTCGTCGGCCCCGACGGGCGATTCGGCGACGCGATGGCGAAGGACGGCTGTCGCTTTTTCTTCCTGCCGCACGTTCGCGCGCAACTGCGCCGCGAAATCCGTGCGCAGTTCGATGCGTTCGCGGCGAGCGGCCTGCCGCTCGACCACGTGAACGCGCACAAGCATTTCCACCTGCATCCGACCGTGCTGTCGATGATCGTCGAGATCGGCCGCGACTACGGGCTGCGCGCGGTGCGGCTGCCGTACGAAACCGGCGCGCCCGCGTGGCTCAAGCCGTGGATCGCGCTGGTGCGCGCGCGGCTGAACCGGGCCGGGCTCGCGCATAACGACTACGTGGTCGGCATCGAGCGGACGGGCGCGATGGACGAGGCCGTGCTGCTCGACGCGCTCGCGAAGCTGCCGCCGGGTGTCGGCGAGATCTACTGCCATCCGGCCGAAGCCGGCGACGGCCCGATCACGCCGACGATGGCCGGCTACCGTCCGGTCGACGAACTGGATGCGCTGCTGTCGCCGCGCGTCGCGGCCGCGCTGAAGGCGGCGGGCGTCGCGACCGGCGGCTTCGCCGCCGTATTCGGCGAGCCCGCGGCACGGCGCGGCGCGCACGCGTCGCGGGCGCCGGGAGCCCAGCCGTCATGAGCAAGTGGATCAAGTGGCTCGGCTGGCCGATCGGCATCGGCATCCTGCTCGCGCTGGGGCTGCACGAAGGCGTCGGTGACGTGTCGCAGATGCTCGCGCGCGCCGGCTACGCGCTGCTGTGGCTGGTGCCGTTCCACGCGCTGCCGCTGCTGCTCGATGCGTACGCGTGGCACCTGTTGCTCGACCGGCGCAGCTCGCTGCCGTTCCTGTGGTGGATCGCGACCGTGCGCGAGGCCGTGAACCGGCTGCTGCCCGTGGTCGGGATCGGCGGCGAGATCGTCGGCATCCGGCTCGCGCGCTGGCAGGTGCCCGACGCGAGCCGTGTGACTGCGTCGGTGATCGTCGAGGTGCTCGTGACGATCGTCGTGCAGTATGCGTTCGCGGCGCTCGGCCTCGTGCTGCTGCTCGCGGCAACCGACAACATGGGCGGCGGCACGATCGGCCTCGCGCTGTTGCTGACGCTGCCGTTGCCGGTGCTCGGCGTGGTGCTGATGCGGCGCGGTGGCATCTTCCATGCGATCGAGCGTTTCGCGGGCCGCCTGCTCGGCGATTCGCACCGGCTGCTGCAGGGCGTCGACGGCCGTCGGCTCGACGCCGACATCGATTCGCTGATGTCGCGCACGGGCCTGCTGTTCAGCGCCTTCTTCTGGCAACTGGCCGGCTACGTGCTCGGCGCGCTCGAGATCTACTGGGCGCTCGCGCTGCTCGGCCACCCGGTGTCGATCGGCGGCGCGATCGCGATCGAGGCGATGACGCAGGCGGTGCGGCATGCGGCTTTCATGGTGCCGGGCGGGCTCGGCGTGCAGGAAGCGACCGTCGTGCTGCTCGCGCAGATGTTCGGCGTCGACCGCGAGACGGCGCTGTCGCTCGCGGTGGTCAAGCGCGGCCGCGAGGTGCTGTTCGGTTGCCTCGCGCTCGGCTCGTGGCAGCTCGTCGAGCTGCTGCGCACGCGCCGCCGTCTGGGCGCGCCGCCGGCCGTGCCGCGCACCGCGCCGCCGGCGAATCGGGCGTCCGAAACCCGGGCCGAAACGGAAACGACGCATTGAATCCGGGACGGGTCGCACGGCCCGTCTCGCGCTTTCGGCGTCGCGCGGGTATCCTTGCCGCGTGTTTCCTACACGCGCAACTCTTCCGATGATTTTCCGTTTCCGGCTGCTTTCCGTGACGATGCTGGCCGCTGCGCTGGCGCTAACCGGTTGTGACGACCAAGGCCATCTCGACGTGCAACGTATCAGGGACTTCTTCAACGCGATCAAGCCCGCGCCGCTGCTGCTGAAGGGGCTGAAGGTCGGCGAATCGACCGAGGCCGACGTGCGCGGCACGATGGGCAAGCCCGAGACCGAGCGCACGTTCACCGACGGCTCGAAGCGTCTCGAATATCCGCGCGGCCCGATGGGCAACCAGACCTGGTTCGTCGACCTCGATGCGAACGGGCGCTACACGGGCGCGACGCAAGTGCTGACCGCCGAGAATTTTGCGAAAGTGCGCCCGGGGATGAACGAGGACGAGGTCCGACGCCTGCTCGGCAAGCCTGGCGACATCGCGCAATACCCGCTGAAGCCCGAGACGGTCTGGAGCTGGCGCTGGCTCGAGGACGGCGTCAACACCGATGCGTTCTTCAACGTCCATTTCGGCCCGGACGGGCTCGTCTATACGACTTCGCGCTCCGACATCCTGAAAGGGCGGTGACGTTTACGCGCGGCGCTTCTTCAGCCAGTCGCGCAGCGCGTCGTTCATGCGCGTCTGCCAGCCGGGGCCGTCCGCCCGAAACGCGGCGAGGATGTCGGCGTCGTAGCGGATGCTGACTTGTTCCTTCGGGTGCTCGAGCTTCGGGCGCCCGAATTTCTTCGCGACGACCTCGACGAATGGCTCCATCGCATCGATTTCTTCGTCACTGAGTTCATGGGCGTCCGGATCGGCGGCGATGCCGCGCGCGATCGCCGCTTCTTCTTCGGGCGTGTTGCGTATGAATTTAACCGCCTTCTTCATATCGAATCATCTCTCGGTTGTTGGCTTTTCGCAGGCTGACGACACGCAGTGCGCGGCCGCGCGGGACGACGATCGCCGTGTGAAGGCGCGCGCCGATCGGCACCAGGCAGACCCAGCGCGTCTCGCCGTAATCGCGACGAACGTCCGGCCACGCGCACGCTGCGTCCCACTCGGCGAATTCGGCCATTCGCAGCGATATGCCATGTTTCAGTCGGTTCGACAGATCCTTGGCATCATCGAAAACGAACGGAATTCCGACTAATTGTGGATGCGAAAACATGAGGTGGCAAGAAGTTTTTGTAGATGCAAAAATGAGGCGTCGCCGCGGATGACATCGAATCGGCCTGCATCGCGTCGCGGGCATGAGCGAGCGATTGTGTGGCGTGTGTCCGGACATGCCCATTCGGCTCGATGGCCAGTGCGGCGCTATATCGAAAAAGCGACCGGAAAATTGCAAAAAACCCGCTTCCCGACGTGTCATGAGACTGTCAGGAAACGGGTTTTTCCCTTTTGAAACAGCGCCGTAAGTCATGCGCACAAATGGTGGGACGAATTGCTGCGACGCAGCAAACGCGTGCACGGTGATTTGAGGCAATCAATTTCGCTTGCGACTATCCGCGTCAGCCCGGCGCGGGACAGGCATACGCGTCGGCATTCATTCAATTCTGGAGACGCGCGTGTTCCTTTACGGCTTTGGTCCTGTCCTCTGGGCCGGCACCGTGCAGACCATCGAGCTGTCGGTGCTGTCGCTCGCTACTGCGGTGGCATTGGGACTGATCGGCGCGGTGGCGAAGCTGTCGCACAACCGGGTGCTGCGAGCGATCGCGACCGGCTATACGACGCTGATCCGCTCGGTGCCCGATCTTGTGCTGATGCTGCTGCTGTTCTACAGCATCCAGATCTGGCTGAACCAGTTCACCGACCTCGTCGGCTGGAACCAGATCGACATCGATCCGTTCGTGGCCGGCGTGCTGACGCTCGGCTTCATCTACGGCGCGTACTTCACCGAGACGTTCCGCGGCGCGTTCCTGTCGGTCCCGCGCGGCCAGCTCGAAGCCGGCGCGGCTTACGGGATGAGCGGCGCGCGCGTGTTCGCGCGGATCATGTTTCCGCAGATGATGCGCTTTGCGCTGCCGGGCATCGGCAACAACTGGCAGGTGCTCGTGAAGGCGACCGCGCTGGTGTCGATCATCGGTCTTGCGGACGTCGTGAAGGCCGCGCAGGACGCCGGCAAGAGCACCTTCAACATGTTCTTCTTCATCCTCGTCGCGGCGCTGATCTATCTCGCGATCACGACCGTCTCCAACCTCGTGCTGATCCAGCTCGAGAAGCGTTATTCCATGGGCGTGCGGCACGCAGAACTATGATCGAGATCCTCCAGGAATTCGGCAAGGCGTTCCTTTTCTGGGACGGCCAGCGCCTGTCCGGCCTCGCGGTGACGCTGTGGCTGCTCGTCGCATCGATTTCGCTCGGCTTCGTGTGCGCGGTGCCGCTCGCGGTCGCACGCGTGTCGAGGAACAAGTGGGTGTCGATGCCCGTGCGGTTCTACACGTACGTGTTTCGCGGTACGCCGCTCTACGTGCAGTTGCTGCTGATGTACACGGGCATGTACAGCCTCGAGTTCGTGCGCTCGCACTCGCTGCTCGACGCGTTTTTCCGCAGCGGCTTCAACTGCGCGATCCTCGCGTTCGCGCTGAACACCTGCGCATACACCACCGAGATCTTCGCCGGCGCGATCCGTGCGATCCCGCACGGCGAGGTCGAGGCGGCGCGTGCGTACGGGATGACGCCGTTCACGATGTACCGCCGCGTGATCCTGCCGTCGGCGCTGCGCCGTGCGCTGCCGCTGTACAGCAACGAAGTGATCCTGATGCTGCACGCGACGACCGTCGCGTTCACGGCCACCGTGCCGGACATCCTGAAGGTCGCGCGCGACGCCAATTCCGCGACCTACATGGCGTTCCAGTCGTTCGGAATCGCCGCGCTGATCTATCTTGCGGTATCGTTCGCACTCGTCGCGGCGTTTCGCCGCGCGGAGCGCCACTGGCTCGCGTATCTCGCGGCCGCCCGTCATTGAATTCACTCGAGGAGAGCCAGTTGGCCGAGATCACTCAAACGAGCGCGTCCGCTTCCGTGAAGCTTGCCGCGGTCGACATTCACAAGCGCTACGGCGACAACGAGGTGCTCAAGGGCGTGTCGCTGGACGCGAAGGCGGGCGACGTCATCAGCATCATCGGCGCGAGCGGCTCGGGCAAGAGCACGTTCCTGCGCTGCATCAATTTCCTCGAGCGGCCGAATGCGGGGCAGATCGTCGTCGACGGCGAGGCCGTGCGCACGAAGGCCGACAAGACCGGCGCGCTGGAGGTGGCCGATCACAAGCAGCTGCAGCGCATCCGCACGAAGCTCGCGATGGTGTTCCAGCACTTCAACTTGTGGGCGCACATGAACGTGCTCGAGAACGTGATGGAAGCGCCCGTGCACGTGCTCGGCATTTCGAAGAAGGAAGCCGAGGAGCGTGCGCGCGAGTACCTGGAGAAGGTCGGCCTGCCGCCGCGCGTCGAGAAGCAGTATCCGTCGCATCTGTCCGGCGGCCAGCAGCAGCGCGTGGCGATCGCGCGGGCGCTGGCGATGCATCCGGACGTGATGCTGTTCGACGAGCCGACCTCCGCGCTCGATCCGGAACTCGTGGGCGAAGTGCTGAAGGTGATGCAGAAGCTGGCCGAGGAAGGCCGCACGATGATCGTCGTCACGCACGAGATGGGCTTCGCACGCAACGTGTCGAACCACGTGATGTTCCTGCACCAGGGGCGGACCGAGGAAGAGGGCGATCCTAAGGAAGTGCTGGTGCGCCCGCAGAGCGAGCGGCTCAAGCAGTTCCTGTCGGGCAGCCTCAAGTAACGCGACGGGGCAGGTTTCAACCGTGGTACCGGTGTCCCGTCCCGCAGGCGCCACCCGCACGACGCAGGTGGCGATCGTTGCATTGCCGCCCGTGTCGATGTCGGGTGTGGGTCCGATCGTCGATGCGCTGAATCTCGCGAACGAGATCGACGGGCGGCTTTTGTACCGCTGGCAGGTGTGTTCGTGGGATGGGCGGCCGGTGCCGCTCGCGGGCGGCGCGCAATGGCATGCCGATGCGGCGTTCAACGATGCGATCGCGTGCGACTGGTTGATCGTCGTGTCGGAGCGGTTTCAGCAGTTTGCCGATTACCGGCTGTTTCTCGCGAGTCTCGCCCGGGTCGGGCAGCGCACGCCCGTCGTGACCGGCATTCACCACGGCGTGTGGTGGCTTGCGATGGCGGGACAGCTCTCCGGGTATCGCGTAAGCGTGAACTGGGAGACGTACCAGCAGTTCGCCGAACAGTTCGAGCGGTCGATCGTCACGCAGCAGATTTTCGAGATCGATCGCGACCGGGCGACTTGTGCCGGTGGGCAGGCAACCGTCGATTTCATGCTGGCCATGATTGGCCGGGAGCATGGGGCGGACCTCGCGGAGCGGATTGCCGATGCGCTCGGGGTCGGGGCGCTGCGCAGCGGCGAGGAGCGGCAGCGGATTCCTTTTGTCACCGCGCCCGGCGAGCGGCATCCTCGGTTGAACGACGCGTTGCTGTTGATGGAGGCCAATGTCGAGGATCCGTTGACGACCGATGAGATCGCCGGGTTGGTCGGCGTGTCGCGCCGACAGCTCGAGCGGCTCTTTCGGCAGTATCTCGGGGCGATGCCCTCCAAGTATTACCTCAATCTTCGATTGCTCAAGGCAAGGACGCAGTTGCAGCGGACCAGTAAGTCCGTCGTTCAAGTGTCGCTCGCCTGTGGGTTCTCTTCTGCTGCGCATTTTTCCAATGCTTATCGAGAGAGGTTCGGCGTCACGCCGCGGGAAGATCGACGAGCCTGGCTCGAGAAGCAGACCGGCGGGGGCAGCGAGCCTCGAGGGGGGGCGCTCGTTGAGCGGGGGAAGGATTGAGGGTGGTTTTTTGGGGTTTGGTTTTGGGGGGATGTTCGCGGGGTTGCTTGCGGTTTTCGTGAAATGCCCGTGATCGTGTCGGTCCATTAGCGTCGCCCCTGCGCGGGGCGGCGGTCACTTTTCTTTGTCTTGCCAAAGAAAAGTAACCAAAAGAAAGGCGCTCGAAATCGCATGACCTCCCGGTGCCATGGCCAGCAGAGTGGCCACCATCTAAGTGTCCGCGCCAGTCAGGACAACGGAGTGGTTCGAGCAATGGTTCTGACACCACTCACTACCCCACGGAGCGGTATACCCTCCGCTAGCTCCGTCCTCGCTTCGCTCGGCCGACAGGTCCATCCCCACCATGCCGACATTGCCCGTCCTCAGCAGGGACCCACTGTATTTTCGATACGCAGGAAAGCCTTGCGAGAAAATGGGGGCCGCAAACACGTGCTATCGGAGACACCGATAGTCAAATGACCTGGTCATATAAATGCCGAGAGCGGGAAGAGTGCCGGCACTGACAGTTCGTGGAGAAGCGCGAACGCAACCGCACGCCCTGAAGTACCTTGCAGCCGAGCGTAGCGAGGATGGAGCTAGCGGAGGGTATACCGCTCTGTTGGGTAGTGAGAGGTGTCAGAACCATTGCTCGAACCACTCCGTTGTTCTGACTGGCGCGGACACTTTTGTGCGGACCACTCTGCTGGCCATGGCACCGGGAAGTCATGCGATTTCGAGCGCCTTTCTTTTGGTTACTTTTCTTTGGCAAGACAAAGAAAAGTGACCGCTGCCCCGCGCAGGGGCGACGCTAATGGACCGACACGATCACGGGCATTTCACGAAAACCGCAAGCAACCCGCCAACCAGCAAAAGCCCCAAAATACCGCCAAGCGGCAGCTGCCCCTTCCCGAGAGGGCAAAAAACCAAAACCTTCCGATAGAACCCGTCGCAATTCCGCAAGACGCTTGCGTCACCCTTACCTAAACTTGATCCTGTTGAACCCTCTTACGAAACCGAAAGGAACGACCATGACGACCTCGACCGTGACCCGCCAGACATTCGACGAAGTGATGGTGCCGGTATTTTCCCCCGCCCCGTTCGTGCCGGATCGCGCAGAGGGCTCCCGCGTGTGGGACACGGCCGGCCGTGAATACATCGATTTCGCGTGCGGCATCGCGGTGACGTCGCTGGGCCACGGCCACCCGGAACTGCTGAAGGTACTCGACGAGCAAAGCCGCAAGCTCTGGCACATCGGCAACGGCTACACGAACGAGCCCGTGCTGCGCCTCGCGAAGCGCCTCGAATCGCTGACCTTCGCCGATCGCGCATTCTTCGCGAACTCGGGCGCGGAAGCGAACGAAGCCGCGCTGAAGCTCGCGCGCCGCGTCGCATTCGATCGCCACGGGGCCGACAAATTCGAAATCGTGTCGTTCGTCCAGTCGTTCCATGGCCGCACGTTCTTCACGGTCAGCGTCGGCGGCCAACCGAAATACTCGGAAGGCTTCGGCCCCGTGCCGGAAGGCATCAAGCACCTGCCGTTCAACGACATCGAAGCCGCGAAGGCCGCGATCGGCCCGAAAACCTGTGCCGTGATCGTCGAGCCGGTGCAGGGCGAGGGCGGCGTGATCCCGGCCGATCCGGCGTTCCTGAAGGCGCTGCGCGAAGCATGCGACGCCAACGACGCACTGCTGATCTTCGACGAAGTGCAAACGGGCGTGGGCCGTACGGGCCAGTTCTACGCTTACATGGACACGGGCGTCACGCCGGACATCCTCACGACCGCGAAAGCGCTCGGCAACGGCTTCCCGATCGGCGCGATGCTGACGACGAACGAACTGGCCGCGCACTTCAAGGTCGGCGTGCACGGCACGACGTACGGCGGCAACCCGCTCGCGTCGGCGATCGCGGACAAGGTCGTCGAACTGATCGGCGATCCGGCCCTGCTCGAAGGCGTGCGCGAACGCAGCGTGCGCCTGAAGGGCGCGCTCGAACGCATCAACGCGCGTTTCGGCATCTTCAAGGACGTCCGCGGCAAGGGCCTGCTGGTCGGCGCGGAACTCACCGCCGCATTCGACGGCCGCGCGAAGGACTTCGTCACCGCCGCCGCCGAGAACGGCCTGATCATGCTGATCGCCGGCCCGAACGTGCTGCGCTTCGTCCCGTCGCTGGTGATCCCGTTCGACCTGCTCGACGAAGGCATGAAGCGCTTCGAGAAGGCGGTCGAACAAGTGCTCGCCGCACAGGAAGCCACCGCGCGCTGATCGGCGCGCCTATCGCAGACAGGAACGACGATGCTATTTGTTCGCCCCGGCAAACTCACGGATCTCGATGCGCTCGCGCACATGGCGCGCACCGCGCAGCCGGTCCTGCACTCGCTGCCGCACGACCGCGCGGCGCTCGAAGCGCGTGTGGCGCTCTCCGAGGATTCGTTTCGCGCGGACGTCGACTTCGCCGGCGAGGAGTTCTATCTCTTCGTGCTCGAGGATTCGTCGACCGGCAAGCTGCTCGGCACGGCGAGCATCGTGGCCGCGGCCGGCTACTCGGAACCGTTCTACGCGTTCCGCAACGACGCACTGATCCACGCGTCGCGCGAGCTGCACGTGAATCGCAAGATTCACGCGCTCACGATGTCGCACGAGCTGACCGGCAAGAGCCGGCTCGCGGGCTTTTACGTCGATCCGTCGCTGCGCGGCGACGCGGCCGCGCATCTGATCTCGCGCGCCCGGATGATGTACATCGCCGCTAACCGTCGCCGCTTCACGCCGGAAGTCTTCACGCTGCTGCTCGGCGTGAGCGACGCCACGGGCGCGTCGCCGTTCTGGGAAGCGGTGGGCCGCAAGTTCTTCGGCCGCGACTTCACCGACGTCGACATCGCATCGGGCGGCCGCAGCCGCACGTTCATCGCGGAAGTGATGCCGGCCTATCCGCTCTACGTGCCGCTGCTGCCGGAAGCCGCGCAGCGCGTGCTCGGCGAGCCGAACGAAACGGCGTTGCTCGCGTACGACATCCATCTCGAGGAAGGTTTCGAGCCCGATCGCTTCGTCGACATCTTCGACGCCGGCCCGGTGCTGACCGCGCAGGTCGACCGCACCGCGTGCGTGAAGCACGGCTCGGAGCGCGTCGTGCGCGAGGCCGCGCATCAGCAGGGCGACGTCGCGTACATGGTGTCGACGGGCAGCGGCGAATCGTTCCGCTGCGTGCTGGCCGACCTGCCGGGCGACGCGCACGATGCGCCGCTGGCCGGCGACGTGCGCGCGGCGCTCGATGTGAAGGAAGGCGATGTGGTGCGCTGCGTGCCGCTGCATCGCCGCAGCGATGAAGATTTGACGGGAGACGCAGCATGATCGTCGTTCGGGTCGTACAAACGGGCGACGTCGACGCGCTCGTGTCGCTCGCGCAGGAAACCGGGCCGGGCCTGACCACGTTCAAGCCCGACCGCGACGCGCTCGCCGCGCGCATCGAACGCTCGCGCCGCACGCTCGAAGGCCGGGCCGCACCGGGTGAAGCCGGCTACTTCTTCGTGATGGAAGACTCGAAGACGGGCGACATCGCAGGCGTGTGCGGAATCGAAACGCAGGTCGGCCTCGAGCAACCGTTCTATAACTATCGCGTCAGCACGGTCGTGCACGCGAGCCAGGAGCTCGGCGTGTGGACGCGGATGTCCGCGCTGAACATCTCGCACGACCTGACGGGCTACGCGGAAGTCTGCTCGCTGTTCCTGAGCCCGCGCTATCGCACGGGCGGCGTCGGCGGCCTGCTGTCGCGCTCGCGCTTCATGTTCATCGCGCAGTTCCGCGACCGCTTTCCGGAACGCATCTGCGCGGAACTGCGCGGCCACTTCGACGAGGACGGCACGTCGCCGTTCTGGCGCGCGGTCGGTTCGCACTTCTACCAGATCGATTTCAACGCGGCCGACTACCTCAGCTCGCACGGCCGCAAGTCGTTCCTCGCGGAACTGATGCCACGCTATCCCGTGTACGTCGACCTGCTGCCGCAGGACGCGCAGGACGCGGTCGGCCTCACGCACCGCGACACGCTGCCGGCCCGCAAGATGCTCGAGGCGGAAGGGCTGCGTTACCAGAACCACGTCGACATCTTCGATGCGGGTCCCGTGCTCGAATGCCACGTCAACGACCTGCGCACGGTGCGCGAGAGCGTCGTCGTGCCGGTCGCGATCGGCGTGCCCGATGCACGTGACGACGCGCCGAAGTCGCTCGTGTCGAACACGTCGCTCGGGGATTTCCGCGTCGGCGTCGCGCCGGGCGTGGTCGCGAACGGCTCGTTCGTGCTGTCGGCCGACGATGCCGCCGCGCTCGACGTGAAGGCCGGCGATCCGGTCCGCGTGCTGCCGCTCAAAGTCAAACAGGGATAAACGAATCATGACGGAACTCTTCATCGACGGCGCCTGGGTCGCAGGCTCGGGCCCCGTCTTCGCTTCGCGCAACCCCGGTACCGACGAGATCGCATGGCAGGGCGCAAGCGCGTCGGCCGCCGACGTCGACCGTGCGGTCGCGAGCGCGCGCCGCGCGTTCGCCGGCTGGTCGGCGCTCGACTTCGAAGCACGCTGCGAGATCGTCAAGCGCTTCGCCGCCTTGCTTGCCGAACGCAAGGAAGCGATCGCGACCGCGATCGGCCGCGAAACGGGCAAGCCGCTGTGGGAAGCACGCACCGAAGTCGCGGCGATGGCCGCGAAGGTCGGCATCTCGATCCAGGCCTACCAGGAACGCACCGGCGAGAAGCGCCAGGACATGGCCGACGGCGTCGCGGTGCTGCGCCACCGGCCGCACGGCGTCGTCGCGGTGTTCGGCCCGTACAACTTCCCCGGCCACTTGCCGAACGGTCATATCGTGCCGGCGCTGATCGCCGGCAACACGGTCGTGTTCAAGCCGTCCGAACTCGCGCCAGGCGTTGCGCGCGCAACGGTCGAAGTATGGAAGGAAGCCGGGCTGCCCGCCGGCGTGCTGAACCTCGTGCAGGGCGAGAAGGACACCGGCATCGCGCTCGCGAACCATCGGCAGATCGACGGGCTGTTCTTCACCGGCAGCTCGGATACCGGCACGCTGCTGCACAAGCAGTTCGGCGGCCGTCCGGAAATCGTGCTCGCGCTCGAGATGGGCGGCAACAACCCGCTCGTGATCGGCGAAGTCGAGGACATCGACGCGGCCGTGCATCATACGATCCAGTCGGCGTTCCTGTCGGCCGGCCAGCGCTGCACGTGCGCGCGCCGCATCTTCGTGCCGCAGGGCGCGTTCGGCGACCGCTTCCTCGCGCGCTTTGCCGACGTCACGTCGAAGATCACCGCCGACGTGTTCGACGCCGATCCGCAGCCGTTCATGGGCGCGGTGATCTCGGCGCGTGCGGCCGCGAAGCTGGTCGACGCGCAGTCGCGCCTGATCGAGCAGGGCGCGAAGCCGATCGTCGCGATGACGCAGCGCGATCCGCGCCTCGGCTTCGTGAACGCGGCGATCGTCGACGTGACGGGCGTCGCGAACCTGCCCGACGAAGAACACTTCGGCCCGCTCGCGCAGATCGTCCGCTATGCGACGTTCGACGACGCGATCGAGCGTGCGAACGACACGGCATTCGGCTTATCCGCGGGCCTCTTGGCCGACGACGCGAAGGTGTGGGAGCACTTCCGCCGCACGATCCGCGCCGGGATCGTCAACTGGAACCGGCCGACCAACGGTGCGTCGTCCGCCGCGCCGTTCGGCGGCACGGGCCGCTCGGGCAACCATCGCCCGAGCGCGTACTACGCGGCCGACTATTGCGCGTATCCGATGGCGTCGGTGGAAAGCACGCAACTGACTTTGCCCGCGAGCCTGTCGCCGGGCCTGCATTTCTGATCGAGGGAACGACGATGAACGCACAAGAAGCCAATTTCGACGGGCTCGTCGGCCCGACCCACAACTACGCCGGGCTGTCGTTCGGCAACGTGGCGTCGCTGAACAACGAGAAGTCGGCCGCGAACCCGAAGGCCGCCGCGAAGCAAGGGCTGCGCAAGATGAAGCAGCTCGCGGATCTCGGCTTCGCGCAAGGCGTGCTGCCGCCGCAGGAGCGGCCGTCGCTGCGCCTGCTGCGCGAGCTCGGCTTCTCGGGCAAGGACGCCGACGTGATCGCGAAGGCCGCGAAACAGGCGCCCGAGCTGCTCGCCGCGGCGAGTTCGGCGTCGGCGATGTGGACCGCGAACGCGGCCACCGTCAGCCCGTCGGCGGATACGAGCGACGGCCGCGTGCACTTCACGCCGGCGAACCTGTGCAGCAAGCTGCACCGAGCGATCGAACACGAAGCGACGCGCCGCACGCTGTCGACGCTGTTCGCGGACCCCGCGCACTTCGCGGTGCATGAAGCGCTGACGGGCACGCCGGCGCTCGGCGACGAAGGCGCGGCGAACCACACGCGCTTCTGCGCCGAATACGGCAAGCCGGGTATCGAGTTCTTCGTGTACGGCCGTGCCGAATACCGCCGCGGCCCCGAGCCGAAGCGCTTCCCGGCACGCCAGACCTTCGAGGCGAGCCGCGCGGTCGCGCATCGTCACGGGCTCGCCGAGGAAGCGACGGTCTACGCGCAGCAGGATCCGGACGTGATCGATGCGGGCGTGTTCCACAACGACGTGATCTCGGTCGGCAACCGCGATACGCTGTTCACGCACGAGCGCGCGTTCGTCAACAAGCAGGCGATCTACGACACGTTGACCGCCGCGCTCGACGCACGCGGTGCGCGCCTGAACGTAATCGAAGTGCCGGACGCGGCCGTGAGCGTCAACGACGCGGTGACGTCGTATCTGTTCAACAGCCAGTTGCTGTCGCGCGCGGATGGGGCGCAGGTGCTCGTCGTGCCGCAGGAATGCCGCGAGAACGCGAGGGTCGCCGCCTATCTCGACCAGCTCGCGGCCGGCAACGGCCCGATTCGCGACGTGCTCGTGTTCGACCTGCGCGAAAGCATGAAGAACGGCGGCGGCCCCGCGTGCCTGCGCCTGCGCGTCGTGCTGACCGAGGCGGAGCGCGCAGCCGTCACGTCGAACGTGTGGATCAACGATACGCTGTTCGCGTCGCTCGACGCGTGGATCGACAAGCACTATCGCGATCGCCTCGCACCGGAAGACCTCGCGGATCCGGCGCTGCTCGACGAGTCGCGCACGGCGCTCGACGAGCTCACGCAGATCCTGCGCGTCGGCTCGCTGTATGACTTCCAGCGCTGAGGCACGGATGCCGGCCGTCGCGCTGCTAGACGATTTTCTCGCGTTCACGCTGGCCGGTGATGCGCCGGCCGTCAAGGACGGCGCCTGCGCGGGCGGCGCGGTGCGCTGGCAATGGCTCGGCGACGGGCTGCTCGCGTTCGAGCCGGCAGCGGCCGACGCCGCGGCGCGCGCGAGCGTGCTCGTGTCGGCCGGCGTGCACGGCGACGAGACCGCGCCGATCGAGTTGCTGTCGATGCTGGTGCGCGATCTGGCGTCGGGCGCGCTGCCGCTCGCGTGCCGGCTGCTCGTCGTGCTCGGCAACGTGCCGGCGATGCGCGCGGGCGAACGCTATTTCGACGACGACCTGAACCGGCTGTTCAGCGGTCGTCACGCACAGGCGCCCGCGAGCCGCGAAGCGCCGCGCGCCGCGCAACTCGAAGCGGCGGCGTCCGCATTCTTCGCGGCGGCGCCGGCGGCCGGCGCACGCTGGCACATCGACATGCACACGGCGATTCGCGCCTCGGTGTTCGAGCAATTCGCGCTGCTGCCGTACACGGGCACGCCGCCCACGCGCACAATGGTCGAATGGCTCGGCGACGCCCGCATCGCGGCCGTGCTGCTACATACGGCGAAAGGCAATACGTATTCGCATTTCACGGCCGAGCATTGCGGCGCGCTTGCGTGCACGCTGGAACTCGGCAAGGTGCGGCCGTTCGGCCAGAACGACCTGACGCGCTTCGCGCCGGCCGATCGCGCGGTGCGCAAGCTCGTGTCGGGGGGGCCGACGGATGGCGATGCCGGGGGCGGCCATCCGTCGCTGCCGCGCGTTTTCACTGTGATCGATCAGATCACGAAGCAGAGCGACGCGCTCAAGCTGTTCGTCGCGGCCGACGTCGCGAATTTCACCGCGTTCCCGCGCGGCACCGTGCTCGCGCAGGACGGCGACTATCGCTATACGGTGCAGCACGACGAGGAACGCATCGTGTTCCCGAACCCGACCGTGAAGCCGGGGTTGCGCGCGGGCCTGCTCGTCGTCGATACGACGCGCGACACGCTGGCCGCGCTCGTCTGATCGATGCGCCATCGGGCGGACCGCGGCGCTCGCGGCCCGCGCATCGTTCTGCGGTCCATTCATTTTTTGCGACGACGCCCGTACGCCGCGCACACGGTGAGCGGGCCGCGCTTGCATATTTGCGACACCGTCTTGCAAGTTCGACAGGTCGCGTGGCGGCCGCCGCGCACGCAGCGCAGCATCGCGTATCGGTGGCCGCTTTGCCATATGGGGCCGCGCGGATTGGTACAATCGCGGCCTTGCGGCTGTTGCGCCGCATCACGACGCGGCGTCGGCATTGCCGGTGTCATCCGACCCTGCGATGATGCATGCGCCCGTCGTTCCGGAACATTCGAGTATCGAGGAGAACACCTGATGAAGTTGGATTGGCGTAAAGTGGCCGCGCATGCGGTGGTGGCGGCATCGGCCGTGGCGGCAGGCAGCGCGTTTGCCGCGGATCTGAAGGAGCTCCGGTTCGGCGTCGAGGCCTCGTACGCACCGTTCGAATACAAGACGCCCGACGGCAAGCTGACCGGCTTCGACATCGATATCGGCAACGCGGTGTGCGCGAAGCTGAAGACGAAGTGCGTGTGGGTCGAGAACGACTTCGACGGCCTGATCCCGGCGCTGCAGGCGCGCAAGTTCGACGCGATCAATTCGGACATGACGATCACCGACCAGCGCAAGCACGCGATCGCGTTCACCGACCCGATCTACACGATTCCGAACCAGCTGATCGCGAAGCAGGGCAGCGGCCTGCTGCCGACCCCGCAATCGCTGAAGGGCAAGCGCGTCGGCGTGCTGCAGGGCACGATCCAGGAAGCGTACGCGAAGAAGAAGTGGGCGCCGGCCGGCGTTGAAGTCGTGCCGTACCAGACGCAGGATCTGGCGTATGCCGACCTGAAGTCGGGCCGTCTCGATGCGACCTTCCAGGATTCGGAAGCCGGCTCGAAGGGCTTCCTGACGAAGCCGCAAGGCCAGGGCTTCGCGTTCGCGGGCGGCACGGTCAGCGACACCGAGATTCTCGGCTCGGGCGTCGGCTTCGGCCTGCGCAAGAACGACGCGGCGCTGAAGACCGCGCTCGATCAGGCGCTGAAGGAATTGAAGGCCGACGGCACGATCGACAACCTCGCGAAGAAGTACTTCAGCGTACCCGTCACGCTCAAGTAAGCGTTTCGTTCGATCGCACGATGGTAAAAAACCGGCCGCCGATGCGGCCGGTTTGCTTTGGTGGAGCGCAAACGGCGGGGCCGAGCGTCAGCCGGGCGGCGCGGGAAAGAACCGCCCGAGCTCGCGCGCGAGTTCGTTGAGCACGGCCATCTCCTGCTGCGAGATCTTGCGCGCGGGCTGCCCGCCGGCCCAGTCGCCGTACAGCAGCGCGACGCTCGTTGCGCCGACGCGCACGGGCAGCAGCACGAACGCGCGCGTGTCGTCGAACACGTCGAGATACCACGCGGGCAGGCGCTTCATCATCTTCGGCTCCCGCGCCTGCTCGATGAAGATCCCGACCGAGTTCGAGATCGCGAGATGAAACACGTCCGGCTCGAAGCGCTCGTCGAAGCGCAGCCGGTCGAGCGCCGTATCGACGCCGGGGCCGAAGCCCAGACGCGCGGCGAACGTGCCGTCGTCGTGACGCACGAACATCACGGTGCGCGTGAAGGCGAGGCCGGCCAGCAGGCTTTCCGACGCGAGCGCGAGCACCGGCGTCAGCACGTGCTCGGACGGCAGCGCGCGCAGGTCCGCGAGGCCGGCTTCGAGGCATGCCTCGGGCTCGGCCTGCGCGCGCGCGATCGCATCGGCGTTCGCGCGCAGCTCGACGATCTCGCGCATCACGGTGTCGCTCGCTTCCTCGCGCGCGAGGCGCTCGGCGATCTCGACGAGCGCTGCGGGTTCCATGCCGAGTGCCGGGCTGCAGTGCTGCGCGAGCGCCGCGACGCGCGCGTCGCGCTGCGGGCCGGCCGGCAGCGCGAGCGCACTTGCGACGTCGGTCGAGCAGCGGCTCACCGCGCGCAGCCAGTGGATACGGTCGGCCGGGCCGCGATCGGCCGGGCCGTCGTCGGCGGCGACCGCCGGGCAGCAGCCGCCCACGCCGTCATCGTCGAATGCGTCGGCACAGGTCGCGTGGCCGTCGTCGTTGGCCATCCCCGCGCGGATCACGTCGGGCAGCCGCCACCGCGCGGCCGCCTCGAGGCCGATCTCGTCGAAGCCGACGCCGAGCACGTCGGCGCAGGCGGCCGATTCGTCGCCGTTCAGCTCGGCCGCGCGGCGGCGGATGCGGTCCCATTCGCTGTCGAGATAGCAGACCACCAGCAGCTTGCCGACCTGGCGCATCAGCGTGCAGACGACGGCTTCCTCGCCCGCGCGCAGTTCGACGCGCTCGGTGAGCTTGCGCGCGACGCAGCCGGACAGCAGCGCGCGGTTCAGCTCCAGCTTCGCGTCGATGCGCCGCGGCGTGCTCTGATGGAAATGGTCGACGAGCTTGAGCCCGACGACGAGATGGCCGACGGCGTCCATGCCGAGCACCATCAGCGCGCGGGTCACGGTGGTGATGTTGCCGCCGAACGCCATGTACATCGCGGAGTTCGCGAGGCGCAGCACTTTCTGCGTGAGCGCGAAGTCCGACAGCACGACGCGCACGAGCGCGGTGAAGTCGAGGTCGTCGTTCTTCATCGCGGCCATCGTCGCGCGCAGCGATTCCGACAGCAGCGGGAAATCGCCCCGCTCGTTCATCCGGGCCCACAGCTTGTCGAGCAGCGCGGTGCGGGGCAGGTGTTCGGTGATTGACATACGGATCTGTTCGGTTCGCCGCGCGCGTCAGGCGGCGGCGTGCAGGTGCAGCTGCTGCGCCTCGAAGCGCCGCGCGAGCTCCTCGGACGGCAGCGCCTGGCAGACGAGCCAGCCCTGGATGTGATTGCAGCCCATCTCCGTCAGCAGCTCGCGCTGCGCCTCGGTCTCGACGCCTTCGGCGACGAGCTCGAGATCCAGTGTTTGCGCAAGGCCGACCACCGCCGACACGATCGCGCGGTCGTTGCGCGACGTCAGCAGGTTCTCGACGAAACTGCGGTCGATCTTCAGCTTCGCGAGCGGGAAGCGCTGCAGATAGGCGAGGCTCGAATAGCCGGTGCCGAAATCGTCGATCGCGAAGCGGATGCCGAGGCTGGTCAGCTCCTCGAGCAGCATTTTCGCGTGCGCGGGATCGTGCATCAGCAGGCTCTCGGTGATTTCGAGCACGATACGGCGCGGGTCGATGCCGGTCAGCGCGATCGCCTCGCGCACGCTTTGCGTGAAGCGCGGGTCGCGGAACTGCTGCGGCGACACGTTGACCGCCACGTATTGCAGCGCGAGCCCCTGGCCGTCCCACGCGACGAGCTGCATGCACGCGGCCTTGAGCACCCAGTTGCCGAGGTAGTTGATCAGGCCGATCGATTCGGCGAGCGGGATGAAGGTGGCCGGCGGCACGAGGCCGTGCACCGGATGGCGCCAGCGGATCAGCGCCTCGACGCCGACCACCGCGCCCGACTGGCTGCGCGTGATCGGCTGGAAATGCAGCGAAAACTCGCCGTTGCGCACGCCGTCGTACAGGTCGGCTTCGAGCTTGAGCCGTTCGGCGTCGGCCGGGTCGTCGACGGGTGCATGGAACGCGAGCGCGTTGCCGCCCGATGCCTTCGCCTGCGCGAGCGCGTGGTCGGCGCGGCGCAGCAGCGGGCTGTGGTGCTGCGCCCGATGCGGCGCGGCACGTTCGTCGGGGTAGAGCGCGATGCCGATGCTCGCGGACAGGTGCACGGTTTGCCCCTGGTACACGTAGGGCTCGCGCACCGCGGCCTGCAGCCGGCGCGCGAGCGCATCGGCGGTCTGGCTCGCCTGCGTGCGGTCCGGTGCGCTCAGCACGACCGCGAACTTGTCGCTCGCGACGCGCGCGAGCCGCTCGTTCGGCGTGACGAGCGCCTGCAGCCGCTGCGCGGTCTCGCGCAACAGCATGTCGCCCGCGTCGTAGCCGAGCGCGCGGTTGATCCGCTGGTAGTCGTCGAGGTCGAGCAGCAGCAGCGCCGCGCAGGTGCCGTCCTCGTCGGCGGTCTGTTGCGCGCGCATCAGCGCCGGCACGAGCGCGGACAGGTTGTCGAGCCCCGTCATCGGATCGTGGTGCATTTCGTACGTCAGGCGGGCCTCGAGCGCGCGCCACGACGACACGTCGAAGGCCGCGATCGCGAAGCCGTCGACGCCGTGGTGGCGGCTCTTGAACGCGCGAACCTCGACGTCCAGCGGGTAGGTGAGCGACTTGACGATGCACATCGTCGCCTTCTCGACCTGGCCGGAACGTGCGGCGCGGGCGAGCAGCCCTTCGAGCGCCGGGGTATCCTGTTCGGCGATCAGGTCGCGCAGCGTCAGCGTATGCAGGTAGTCGCGGTGGTAGCCGATGAAGCGCAGGCTGGCGTCGGACACATACAGAAAGCGCAGTTCGCGGTCCACATGGGCGAGGAAATCCACCGTGCCGACCGTCTGTTCCAGCCAGTTGCGCACGGAATCGTCGCGCCGCGGCGCGACGGCGCGCGCGGGCATCAGCGCGCCGCCCGACCGGGCGAAGCGGCGCAGCGTATGCAAGGCGCTGCGCCAGGAGCCCTTGCGTGACGTCTGTTTCCTGTTGGCTTCCATGTTTCTCGCTGACGTGAAGGGCTGGAACCGGTTGTCCGGAAGGAATAACGGCAGACTGTGCGGAATCTTTAACGGGCCGGCCGCGGGCGGCGCTGCCGCGGATCCGGATCATCGACACGAGTGTTCGGCAGGCGAACGCTCACGTGGCCTACATCGGGCTGACTTTATAAGAAATGAGGACGCAGATGAAGCGAAAACTGTTGCTGGGCGCCGTGGCGGCGCTGGTGGCCGGCCATGCGCTGCTGGCGCAGGCGGAACTGAAGCCGGGCGCGGCGGCGCCCGATTTCACGACGCAGGCGTCGCTGGGCGGCAAGACTTACACGTACTCGCTCGCGGACGCACTGAAGCAGGGGCCGGTCGTGCTGTATTTCTATCCGGCGGCGTTCACGAAGGGCTGCACGATCGAGGCGCATGCGTTCGCGGACGCGGTCGACCGTTACAAGGCTTACGGCGCGACGGTGATCGGCGTATCGGCCGACAACATCGACACGCTGACGAAGTTCTCGGTGAGCGAGTGCCGGAGCAAGTTCCCGGTGGCGGCCGATCCGGATGCGAAGATCATCCGCGAATACGACGCGAAGCTGCCGGCGCTCGACCGCGCGAACCGCGTGTCCTATGTGATTTCGCCGGAAGGGAAGATTCTCTACGAATACACGAGCCTGTCGCCCGACAAGCACGTCGAGAACACGCTCGCCGCCGTGAAGGCGTGGGCCGACGCGCATCCGAAGCAGTAAGCGGCTGCCCCGCGCGTGAAAACGGCCCGTCGTGCGGGCCGCGAGCACGGGCATGCGCCGCCTGCCGGCGGCGCGCAACGGGCCGTTACGCGCGCAAGGCCTGTTCGATCGGCACGCTGCCGCCGACGAAGCCGACGACCTTGCGCGAGATGCCGAGCTTGATCGCCTCGATCGCGGCCCATGCCACGTCCTGGCGCGAGACGGGCGGCGCGGGCTCGAGCCACGTGTCGGTCAGCGCGATCTTGCCGACGCCCGGGTCGTCCGTGAGCGGGCCCGGGCGCAGGATCACGTAATCGACGCCCGACGCGATTACGCGATCGTCGCCTTCGCGCTTCATCTGCGAATAGTGGTGCAGCGCGTCCGGCCCCTGCTCGGGCCGGTATGCGGACAGCGAGCTGACCACCACGAGCTTCTGCGCGTTGTAGGCGAGTGCGTACTCGGCCGCGCGGGCGACCGCGTCGCGGTCGACCTGTTCCTCTTCGGTCGCGCCCTCCGATTCGGCCGAGCCTGCCGCGTAGATCACGTGCGTGATGCCCTGGAACGCGTGCGAGAAATCGTTCGTCAGATCGGCCTCGACGACCCGCGCGCCCGGCAGCGCATAGCCGTGCCGGCGCACGAGCGCCGTGAGCTCGAACTCCGGCTGCTCGAGCAGCAGATCCGCGCAGGCCCGGCCCGTCCGGCCGGTCGCGCCAATCAGCAGTACCTTCGTCGTCATGAAACCGCTCCTTGCTCGATGCGTCATCCACCCAGATAGGGACGGACGACCGATAACTCAAGTGTAATGTCGAATCGGCCCGATGGCGGGCGCGTAATAAGGGGCATACCGGCGCGGGCATACCGGCGCGGGCATACCGGCGCGGGCGTACCGGCGCGGGCGTACCGGCGCGGGCGTACCGGCCCGGGTGGCGGCGTTCATTCGTTCACACGGATGCGGGAATGACGCGCCGACCGGCTATCATGTGCGCGATGCATTTTTCGCCGCTACGTGTGAATAACGCGTCGGCCCACCGGTTGGAGTACACATGGCATTACCCCTGGACAACGTGAGCATGGCCGTATTCTGCGACTTCGAGAACGTCGCGCTCGGCGTGCGCGACGCGAAGTACGAGAAATTCGACATCAAGCCCGTGCTGGAGCGGCTGCTGCTGAAAGGCAGCATCGTCGTGAAGAAAGCCTATTGCGACTGGGATCGCTACAAGGGTTTCAAGGCGTCGATGCACGAAGCCAGCTTCGAGCTGATCGAGATTCCGCACGTGCGCCAGTCGGGCAAGAATTCGGCCGACATCCGGCTCGTCGTGGACGCGCTCGATCTCTGCTACACGAAGTCGCACGTCGATACGTTCGTGATCATCAGCGGCGATTCGGATTTTTCGCCGCTCGTGTCGAAGCTGCGCGAGAACGCGAAGAAGGTGATCGGCGTCGGCGTGAAGAAATCGACGTCGGATCTGCTGGTCGCGAACTGCGACGAATTCATCTTCTACGACGATCTGGTGCGCGAGCAGCAGCGTGCGCTCGCGAAGCGCGAACAGCAGCAGCGCGCGAGCAACGGCGGCGCGAAGCGACCCGACGAGCCGTCGCGCAAGCACGACATGGACGCGCGCAAGGCCGAGGCGATCGCGCTGGCGGTCGAGACGTTCGACGCGCTCGCGTCGGAGCGCGACGACGTCGGCAAGATCTGGGCGTCGGTGCTCAAGAGCGCGATCAAGCGCCGCAAGCCGGACTTCAACGAGTCGTACTACGGATTCCGCGCGTTCGGCAACCTGCTCGACGAGGCGCAGGCGCGCGGCCTGCTCGAAGTGGGGCGCGACGACAAATCGGGTGCGTTCGTGTCGCGGGCTCGCCAGTCGGCTGCAGCCGAGCCCGTCGCGGCAGGCGGTGAGGGCGGCGCGGCGTACCACGGCGCCCAGCGCGGCACGCGCGCGGCGGAGCCGGCGCCGGCCGGTCGCGGAGCGCGCCGGCGCGAGGAGCGGGCGGAAGCGGTCGTTCACGAAAGCGTGCAGGTCGACACGGAAGACGCGGCGCTTGCCGAGGTCGCCGACGCGGCGCCGGCCGAAACGCGCGACACGTCCGACGTGGCCGACGCTCAGGGTGACGCGAAGGATGGCCGCAAGCGTGCGCGCAAGAGCGCGGCAAAGAAGACCGGCGCGAAGAAGGGCGCGGCCGCGAAGGGCGCCGGTCGCCACGCGGCCGGCAAGCCGGACGCCGCCACGCAGGGCGACGCGACGCAGGGTGGCGATGCGCACGCGCACGGCCAGCATGCGGACGAACCGCATCGCGACGCGGCGCATGACGAGGGGCACGCGGCGGCGGCGCCCGCCGAGCCGGCGTCTCGCGCCTCCGGCGCCAGGGACGAGGCCGCGCAACCGTCGCACGACGTGGCGCCGGCCGAAGCACCGCCCGAAGGGACTGCCGAAGCACCGGCCGCCGCCAAGCCGAAGAAGCCGGCCCGCAAGGCGGCGCCGCGTGCGCGTCGGCCGCGCAAGACGACGGCTGCCGCCGAGTAGTGGGTAGCGGCGGGGTAACGGCGGCAGGCGGCAGTCGCGCGATCGGCCGGGTTTCGTCCGCAACCGGGCGACATCCGCGCCGCGCTGTCCGGGCCGCGCCGTCCGGGCCGGCGCCACGCCGGCCTGCCGCGCTAGTCAGTATGACTCCCGCGGGGCAAAGGCTGGCCTGCCGTGAGGAATCAAGCGCGGGTTAGCATTGCTGCCAGAGCC